>JAJEGM010000054.1 GCA_022819825.1 Acidimicrobiia bacterium
CGCCGCTGCACTACCTTCAACCACCGGGGGCCTCCCGTCTCTTGGACTATGTGTCAGTCACAAGAATCGGCGAGGCCCCCACCCTCAGTGGTGGACCCCCAAATCACCCTGGTCCCAGCTTCGACGCGAAGAGCCGCCAAACTCTTCCTGCAGATAGACAGGAAAGGCTAGAGCAACACTTTAATGATGCTTACATCAGGTTGAAGGAGGAAATCGATATGCAAGTTACCTCACTCAACTTGATTCAAGAAGAAGCAGAAAGGATCTCTCTTCCTAACTCTGCGCAGTTCTACGAGCATTTGACGGACAAGTATGCTCAAATGAAGGAATCGTTTTCTAAAACGACCGATGCCGTTCGACAAACAGCGGAGTCTTTGTTGTGTGACCTGAAGGCAAAGGAAGATAAACCATTTGAAAGTCAACAATTGTCTGGTGGCCTTCCAACAATGAAGTCAACAGCAATTTCTGAAGTAAATCTATTGATACAAGAACACAACAGATTGACCGAGGAATTCTCGGAGCAAGTTGCTCAATCAAGAGAAGCGCTAGAAAAAGACTCAGTGGCTACTGTATTTTCAGAATTTCGGAAGTACGAAGAGGATTTGAAGTCAAGTAATGAAGCCATTAAATCGAGCGAGTCCAAGAATGCTGAGTTGGATGGCGAAATCGCAGATCTGGAACGACAAATTTCCGAACATCGTAAACCCGCAGAGGAATTGAACGAAGACTTAGCCAAATATTTGGGGCACGACGCAATTCAATTGGAAATTCTGGATTATGGATATAAAATTGTCAGGAATGGTATTCTTGCCAAGGCATTGAGTGAAGGGGAGAAGACGGCGATCGCCTTACTCTACTTCTTGAAGAGTCTAGAAGATGAGAGGTTTGAACTTGAGAATGGAGTGGTGGTCTTGGATGATCCGGTATCTAGCCTTGATTCCAACGCTCTTTACCTTGCTGTTGCTTTTATCCAAGAACGTACCAAGCGCGCTGCTCAATTGATTCTCTTGACACATAATTTCACATTGTTCAAGTTGGCAAAGAGATGGTTCATAAATATGAATTCAGAGTGGGATAGAGATGGTGACGGCACTGCCGCTAAACCAGCACGCTTTTATATGTTGGATTGGGAGTATGTTGATGGGACGCGAACCGCAAAAATGAAACCTCTGGATCCATTATTGGAAAAATTCGAGTCTGAGTACCATTTCTTGTTTTCTCAAATCTATCGTGCATCAAAAGATAACCGTGACGTTGACTTAGCGGAATACTATAGCTTGGCTAATGTTGCACGAAGGCTGCTTGAGATGTTTCTAGCCTTTAGAAGTCCAGGTGCTACAGGTGACTTGCCAAATCAGTTGAATTCGGCCAAATTGAGCTCCCCACAGATTGGTCGAATCGTGAAGTTCGTCCATAGCCATTCCCATGGGGATTTTGTTGGGGAATCGGAACACAATTTGTCAATGTTAAGCGAAGGAAGGCAGGTAATGAAGGACATCATGGCGTTAATCAGAGCTGAAGACAAGGCTCATCATAAGGCCATGAGGCGCTTGGTGGAGAAAGCTGGCGCATATGCATGAAATGGAATGGAGGACTGTTTACAGAGGTCATGAGTCGGTTGGAGGGAGCCACAGCGAGAATGTAAGGCTGGACTGCCATGGCTAGCGGGTTTGAGCGGTTTCGAGATTCGGCACGAGAGCTCGGGGTTTCGGTGGAGCCAGTGCGGTATCCGGCGGGCACTCGGACGGCGGCTGATGCCGCCGCGGCGGTGGGGTGCGAAGTGGGGCAGATCGTGAAATCGCTGGTTTTTGCCACTCCGGCGAAGCTGGTGGTGGCGTTGACTTCGGGGGCCAACCAGGTGGACACCGATCGCTTGGGCGAGTTGGCGGGCGAAGAGGTCAGCTTGGCCGATCCTGAGACGGTGCGAGGAGCCACCGGGTTTGCCATAGGGGGAACCCTGCCGTTCGGGCATCTCAATCCGTTGGCTACCTGGATCGACGAGGACTTGCTGGCGTATGACATTGTGTGGGCCGCGGCTGGCACTCCCGATTCCTGCTTTCCCATCGCTCCGGCTCAACTAGTTGCCGCGTCGGGGGCGACTCCGGCTGATTTTGCCCAACGACAGGAGCGTGAGCATGTGGGCCGATGGCTTGTCGACAACATGCCGCGCGGTATCGATCTTGAGTTGCCTGACAGGAGGGAACCTGATCGAGAGGTCTCTCTTCTAGGCGGCGACTAGGCGTTCCGCTGGTCGAGGGCGCCGGCGACTGCGGCGCCGGCGGTTACGCCGCAGGCGGCGGCCCATAGCCAGCTGAGGGCGGCCAGGGTTCCGGCGGTGGCCACGGTGATGGCGGTGCCTCCTACGGTCCAGTTCACAGCTACTGCGGCTATGGCCGATACCACTGAGAACCAGAGGGCCGACACCAAGCCGCCAATCAAGTGATGGCGCCATGGCTGGTGGGGGCAGGACATTTTCTGCACCAGGGAGAACACGGCCAATGCAGATATGAAGCCGACCACCGGGGCCAGTCGGGGGTCAACCCAAACCGCAATGGCGGTGGGACCGGCGATCAGGGGAAGCGCGCCTATCAGCAGCCAAAATCCGGTGAACCGTTCCAGCCACCACGACCGGCGGGGGGCGCCCCGCACCCGGCGGACGGCCCGGCAGGCAGCAGCAGCGGCTCGCATGGTGCCCCATACTGCGACCACTGCGGCGATGGACGTGGCTGCCGGGGGAGCGGAGACCACGTCGGCGAACTCCTCGCCGATGGTGCTGTCAACATCGCTCAGCGCGGTCTGGCCTGCGTCGGCCAGCCACTCGTTGAACCGGTCGGCGATCCGGTCCGACACCGCCCGAACTGTGGAGGCGATGGCTGCGGCGGCCACCGCGGCCGGAAACAGGGATACCGCCGACCAGAAGGCGATCTCCGCCGCTCCGGTGCCGCCTTCGCCCTCCCGCCAGCACGAAACGGACTGCTTGGCCAGGGAAACGGCCCTCGTGAACCAACTCTCAGCAGCAGCCGACGGTGCCTCATCAGCGCCCATCAGCGAGCGAGTCAGCCGGCCTGGGCTTCGGCGAGGCGGGGGATGAGCGCGTCGAAAACCTCCGCCCAGTCACCCACGAAGCCGATGTCCACGATCTCCCATAGGGGAGCGTCGGGGTCGGGGTTGATACCCACCACTGTGCCGGCGTTGCGGACGCCCACGGTGTGGTTGAATTTTCCGCTCATGCCGATAGCGAAGTAGAGCCGCGGGCTGATGCTGTGGCCGGTGATGCCCACTTGGCGGGCCCGGGGCATCCAGCCGTAGTCGGTGACCTTGCGAGTGGCGCACAGGGCGGCCCCGATGGCGGCCTGGTGCTTCTCCAGCTTGGGGTAGTCGGTTGGGTCGACCCCTTGGCCCACGCCGATCACCACCGAGGCGTTGGCCAGCTCATCGCTGTCGTCGTCTCGGTAGCGCCTGATGATCTCGAGGCGGCTGTGGCCGGGAGAGTCAAGCGACGATTGGAGGGCTGGGGGGCGGTCGGGATTAGGACGGGGGAAGGGCAGCACCCCAGGGCGCACTGTGGCCATTTGAATGGGAGAAGCGCAGAGGATCTCGGCCACCAGCCATCCCCCGAATGCCGGCTTCATGGCGATCAGCTTCCCGTGGTCATCCACCTTGAGCCCAACTGCGTCGCCGGTGAGCCCCGCGCCCAGCGTCGCGGCCATTCGGGAGGCCACCTCACGGCCCCAAGCGGTGCCCGGTGCCAGAACGGCCCATGGCTGGGTCTCGGTTGCCCAGCCTGCCATGGCCGCCGCCAGGTCTTCCTCGACCAGCGAAGCGCTGCTATCGCCGCCTGAGATGTCGATCTGCTCATCGGCTCCCCATGGGCCCAGATCCTCGTCGGCATCGTCCAAGCTGGGACCAAGGGCGGCTACCCATCCGCCAATCTCAGCAGCCAACTCGGCGGCAGCTCCGAGGAGTTCCCGGGTCACTCGGTCTCGGCCAAGTTCCACCAGTACTGCAATGGCGGGGCCGCCGGATCCGGCCTCCGAGCGCTTGGCAACCATGGCCGGCTCGGACACAGAACCGCTAGCCAGTGCGCCCTTTTCGGCCAGGATGGCCACTGCCTGTTCGATCTGCTCGTCCAGCGTGCCGCTCATCATCTGGCGGCCGCGCTCCACGTCGATCATCTGAACTGGCCCGACCGTGGTGGGGCTGGCCTCCTGACCCCATGGACCGGGACCCAAGTTGGCGGCGCTCACCGTCTGAATGTGGGAGCTGTCCACCGTGGCCCAGGCCTCCGGGTCCTTGATCTTGCACGGGTCGCACAATCGCTCCGCGCACGACACCACCGCGGGCAACTCCACCGCCACGTCAACCCACTCGTCGTCGTGTTCCAACCGCAGCTCCAGGCGGTCGCCATGAAGGGAGAAGTGCCGAACCCCGGTGGCGAACGGCAGCCCGAGCAGCTCGGCGAGTTGCGGTGGTACCTGGCCGGTGTCGGAGTCCACCGAGTTGCGTCCCATCATCACCAGGTCGAACGGTCCGAACCGCTCCAGGGCGGCGGCCAGCGCCTTGGCGGTGGCCCAAGTGTCGGACCCGGCGAACTCCGGGTCGCAGATGTGGACCCCGGCGTCCACCCCAAAAAGGAGGGCCTCCCGACACACGTTCTCGGCCGATGGCGGTCCCAGCGTCAACACGGTCACCGTGCCCCCGCTGGCCCGGGCCACCTCGGTGCCCTTGGCCACGGCGCGGCGACAGTAGTCGTTCATGTGCATGTCGATGCCGTCTCGCACCATACGGCCATCGGGTCCGAGAACCATGTCCTCGAACACCGGGATCTGCTTGGCCAAAACAGCCACTCGCAGGGGACGATCCGGCGCAATCACGTCATCGGGCGGGTCAAACATCTGCTCCGAGGCTACTTAGCGCGGTAGCCCAAAAGGGGGTTGGGAGGTGAACGTCCCTGGAGACCCCTAGGTGGGTAGAGCGAAAATCCACAGTTTGCCTTGAAAAGAACTAGCACTGATTGAAGGCGTCCGTGGATAGAGTTTTCGATGGGCCGGAGCGAGGCACCCTCAAGAGGTTCTACCACCCTCGCTCCGGCTCAACGATATTGGTCAGAACGACCATTCTCAGTATATGGCGATCTTGAACCTGTCGAGCAAGGGATTGCGGGACGGTGAGGCCATTGGCGCTGGCATCCAAAGTGGCCGCCGTGGGCCGCTACGGTTGCCGGATGGCACTTACGAGACGGCGAATCGTTACCGGGCACGACGACAGCGGGGCACCGGTCATCATCTCCGACGGGCAGGCTCCGTCGAGCTTCTTGGGGCGGAGCACGGCCAGCATGTGGTACGTCGGACAGTGTCCCGCCACGGCGGATGACGGCGGAGAAGAGCCGGACGACCGCAAGGATTTCGTTCCCCCGCCTGGTGGTATCTCGTGGCGGCTGTTCACGTTGAAGCCTTCAGGCGGCAAGGCGATCGGCCCGCTTGACGACCCCCGATTCGACCAAGACCGGGTCGGCTTTCACGCCACTCCCACCATTGACTTCATCGAGATCATCTCGGGGCAGATCCGGTTGGAGTTGAACGAGCATTGGGTGGAGTTGGCCGCCGGCGACTGTGTCATCCAGCGGGGCACGTGGCATCGGTGGATCGTGATCGGCGACGACCCCTGCACGTTCAGCGCCACCATGCTGGGGGTGGGCGACGGTGCGGATCCCGGCTTCGCGGGGGCATCCGTTGGCACCGTCGGCCCTCGCAGGATCGTGACCGACGGCGACGGGGTGTGCGCCGACGGCCCCCCGGCTACCGCATCGCAGTCCGACGGCGGACTGCTCACCGCCGAGCTGTGGCACACCTTCGCCCCGGTGGTCAGCGAGCTCCAGGGTGGCGACGCCCCCCAGTCGGAGATGCAGCTGAACCCCCCGGGCGGAGGAGTCACCTGGAAGCAGGTGACCATTCCGGCGTCGATGGCCGACCAGGCCGCGTTGATGCACCAAACGCCCACCATCGACTTCGTGCGGATCGCCCAGGGCACGGTGGACCTCGAGTTGCCTGGCCAGCCTCCTACGCATCTCACCGCGGGCGACTGTGTGATTCAGCGGGGCACCGAGCACGCCTGGCGGAATACCGGCGACGGCCCGTTCACCCTCTCGGCGGTGATGATCGGGGTCGCCGGTGAATGATCGATCAGGGGCTGATCTCGACCCAAGGCTCCAAGCGCTGCTGGACAAGGACGAGATCACCGACACCATCCACCGGGTGGCCCGGGGTACCGACCGGCTTGACAAGGAGCTGATCATTTCCGGCTATCACCCCGACGGCTTTGACGACCACAACAACTTCCGGGGCAGCCCGACAGAGTTTGCCGACTGGGTGCTGGAGGTGCTGGTGCACTTCGACTACACCCAGCACTTGTTGGGTCAGTCCCGCATCCAGCTTGAAGGCGATGTGGCCTTCGTGGAGACCTACTGCAACGCCCACCACGTGGTGCATCCCACCGAGAAGGGTCCTGGTTCCGACATGCGCATGGGGCTGCGTTACGTGGACCGCTTCGAGCGGCGCGACGGCGGTCCCTGGCTGATCGCCACCCGGATCTGCGCATTCGAATGGCGCTACACCCTGGAGCTGAATTACTCGCTTCCCTACGACGACGACTTCACCATCGGCTACCGGGATCGGTCCGACATCACCTACACCCGCCGAGGGCTGATGGGGGAGCCTCGGGGGTGATTCCCGTCTGGGCCGAAGCGGCTTCGCAACCTGGGAGTGGAGATGGCGCTCGATAAGCGACCCATCCGGTTTGAGCGGCTGGCTCTGGAGGAAGTGGTCCACGAGATGCTGACCCTGGCGGCCCGGGGCGACGGGTCGGGGTGGATCAACGTCCAGCCGCTGGTAGCCGACGAGGATCGGCCTCCCGAGTCGCCCATATTCAAGCTGTTCACGGCGAAGGGACCGGCCGTTCCGCTCGGCACCTGGGTGCCGGGCCACCACTACCGGGACAAATGGCAGCCCGCCTCAGTGGGCTTACAGCACGCCGGTGGTCGTTACGCCGCCAAGCTGCTGGAGGAGCGGGGGGTGGCCGAGCCCGACGGTTGGAACCGGCGCCAGGACCACATCAAGCGGGGCTTGGTGTACGAGCTGCCCGAAGGTCAGGACCCGCGGGTGGCACTGGAGTTCCTGGTTGACGCCATGGCCAATCTCGTGGAGTTTCCGCTAAGCGGCCGCTGGCAGGCAATGGTTCTGACCCAGCGCTAAGTCTGATCCTCTTCAGCACTGAGCCGGTCGGCGGCGTCCCCTTTGAGTTGGCCCTTGGCCACCTTGCCCCCCGAGGACCGGGCCAGGGCGTCGACCACGAACAGGTGCTCGGGCCACCACTCCCGGGAAACCCCGCGGCCGGCCAGGTGTTCCCGGAGTCCGTCGAGATCCAGGCTGGTTCCGGGCACCAACTCCACGTAGGCGGCCACCCGCTCGCCGAACACCGGGTCGGGGGCGGCCACCGCAGCCACCATGGCCACAGCCGGGTGGGTCATCACCTCGTCTTCCACCGCAGGTGCGCTGATGTTCTTGCCCCCTCGGATAATGAAGTCCGACGTGCGCCCCACCACCCGCAGGTAGCCGTCGTCGTCGATCTCCACGATGTCGCCCATCAGCATCCGGCCATCGTCGGTCATCAGCTCGGTGTTGGCCTTGGCATCGTCGTAGTAGCCCAAGGCGGTAGCCGGTCCCCGGCAGGCGGGCTGCCCCCGGCCTCGCAGCTCGGGAAGCAGGGAACCGTCGTCGGGGTCGTATAGGGCACAGTCCATCTCGGGTTCGCACTTCCCGCCGGAACGCAGTCGGGCCGACCGGTGATCGCTCAACCGGGTTCCACTCAGCATGCCGGTCTCATTGGAGCCATAGAAATTCAGCACCGTGCAGCCGGTGCGATCCTCGAACTCGGATGCCCGTTGATAGGGGATGGCCTCGCCGCCGGTGAACATCAGCCGCAGCGACGACAGATCGTGGTCGTCGAACACCGGCGAGTTCAGCATCATGATGAACTGGGTGGTCACCGCGCACAGCACGGTGACCCGCTCCGCCTCGATGAGGCGGATCAGCGCGGCGGCGTCGAAGTCGGCCATCACCACGGTGGGAACGCCCAGGATGGTGGGGGTGTAGTGGGCGGTCCACAGCCCGAAACCGAACGGGGCCGGCACCGGCACGCAGAACACCTCGTCGGTCCCCAGGCCGCTGTACTCCACCGCCTTCTGATGGAAGTAGAACCACCGGTTGTGGGTCTGCATCACGCACTTGGGCAGCCCAGTGGTGCCCGACGTGGAGTTCAGCAAGCAAAGCTCGGAGGCCCCAAGACGGCGCTGCTCGACGGCTTCGGCAAATCCTGAGACCGACTCCGGCTTGGGGGCATCCTCGCCGTCGAGCGCGATGGCCGCATCCTGGCCGGGGCCTTCGATGGTGATGTGATGTGCGAGATCGGGAAGGCTTCGTCGTAATTCAGTGACTGCGTCGGCCGCCAGTTGCCCCCGGAGTTCCGCACCGGTGACGACAGCCCGAGCCCCGGATTTCTCAACTAGGTGGGCGATCTCCGCCGGCCCGGCTCGGTGGCCAATCCCCATTACCACAACCCCGGCCTTGTCGGCACCCGTGAACGCCGCATGAACCGCAGCGCCATCAGGCAAGATCACCGCCGCCCGATCGCCCCGTTCCAGCCCCGCAGCCAACAGCGCAGCCGCCATCCGATCGGACAGCCGGTCATATCCCGCCCAAGTGGTCCGGTCGATGCTCCCCGGCGAGTCTGGATCCGGCGAGCGGCTCCACGTGAAGTAGGCGATGCCGTCGGGCTGCTCGGCGGCGTTGCGGCGGATCAGGTCAGTGGGAGTCTCATACCCCCACCAACCCGCAGCCATATAGGCGGCAGCCACCTCAGGGTCAGCCGCGATCGGCACAGTCTCAGAAGCTGTTGGGGTCGGCGACTACGGAGTCGGGGACGGGGTGGCGGAAGAGGTCGCTGGCGTTGGCCCAGCAGATGCGGGCCACCTCGTCGTCGGGGATGCCGGCAAGCTGTTTGCGGAGCAGTTCCTGGGTGTTGGGCCAGGTGGAGTCGGCGTGGGGGTAGTCGGACTCCACCATCAGGTTCTCCAGGCCGATGTAGTGGCGGTGGTCGAAGGCCGAGGGGTCGTCGATGGCGCAGAACCAGAAGTTTCGGCGCAGGGTGTCGGCGGGGGAGAGCTCCACGTCGTTCCAGGTGCCGTACATGGAGTCGTACTTGCGGACGTGCTCCAGGCGGTCCAACAGCCCGGCCACCCAGCCGAGGCCCCCCTCGCTGAGGGCGATCTTGATGTTGGGGAACCGCACCGGGATCTTGGAGTAAAGCCAGTCGACCGCGGCGAACATGGCGTAGCCGAAGAACAGCACCCCCACGGTGTCGGAGGGGGCGTCGGGGGAGGTGGCCGGCGAGGTGCCCGAGGAGCCGACGTGCAGGCACACCACGGTCTCGGTTTCCTCGCAGGCGGCCATGATCGGGTCCCAGTGGCCGGAGTGCAGGCTGGGGAACCCCAGAGAGTGGGGGGCCTCGGAGAAGCTGATGGCCTTGTAGCCCCGCTCGGCGTTGCGGTACACCTCGGCCGCGCCCACCTCGGGGTCGAGGAAATAGGTGAGCTGGCAGGGGATCATGCGGTCGGGACAGGCCCCGGACCACTCCTCGATGTTCCAGTCGTTCCAGGCCCGCACCGCGGCCAAAGCCAGGTCGGGGTCGTCGGTGAGCTGCTGGAACCGCTGTCCGCAGAAGCCGGGCAAGAACGACGGGAAGCACAGCGAGGCGTAGACGCCGTTGAGGTCCATGTCGGCGATCCGGGCGTCGATGTCCCATGAGCCCCGGCGCATGTCCTCGAAGCGGGTAGGTTCGAAGCTGTACTCGCTGACCGGGCGGCCCACCACCGCGTTGAACCCCACGTTGGGCAGCGAGTGCCCGGCATACAGCCAGGTTTCCGATCCGTCGTCGAGCGTGACCACCCGCGGAGCGTCGTCGGCATATTTGGCCGGGAATCGATCGGTGAAGGCGTCAAGAGGCTCCACAATGTGGTCGTCCACCGAGATCATCGGCGTCCACCGGTCGGCTCGCTCGGGCTCGGGCAGAAACGTGACTTGGCCCTTGACGTGCTGGGTGAAGGAGGTGTCAGCAGTGAGATCGTCGAGCGAGATGGCCATGTCTAAGCTTGCCGCGAATCAGCCCGGTTGAGCCACTGAAAGGTGGATTTGCAGATCGGTGAAGCTGGGCGGGCCGAGGCCATCGCTGCAGTGCAGGGCCAAGTGCCGCTCATCGGTTTCCACGATCATTCCGGCGTTGCCCAGCCACGCCGTTTCCAGTCCGCCCAGATCCCAGGCATTCCACACTTCCAAGCGCCGGACCTGAGCCCCGAGCACGGTCAGCTCCACCTCGGTCGGGCTGGTGTCGGACCACAGCGAGATGACCTCAGAAACAGCCTCATTGGCCTCGAGGAGACCGTTTACTGCGGCCAGCTTGACGGCTTGGCGACGGTCGGGGCGGGCGGCAATCCGCTCTATTCGCACCCTGGTGCCCTCCGACACCGCCAACCGCAGCAGCGGCCGGACGTCTCGCCCGCGGTGCACCACGGTCTCGGCCCCGTCGGCAAATTGATCGCTGAGCGTGGGGGAGGCGCTCATGGCTGGGCGAAGGGGTCGAGCCCCTTGTCTCCCCAGGTGGGGGTGGGCTTGCGCTTGGTGGCCCAGCAGTAGCGCAGCATCGGCTCGGGCAGGTCTAGCTCCTCAATAGTGCTGGTTCGGGGATTGAAACGCTGGGGGGCTTGCCCTACGGCCATCAGGGTCCGATTGTCCTCGCCGAACACCGCTGAGGATCGGCGCTCGGACAGGTTCTTCCAGTAGCGGCGGCGCACCGCGGTGATCGACGGCGGGGTACCCCGAGGGGTGAGCTTGAAGATGGATTCACCCGCCTGCCAAGGTCCCGACGACGACGGTTCCTCTGGCTGAGGGGCAGGGTCGGGAGCGGGGTACTCGGTGGGCTGTTCTGCGGTAGGCCCAAGGGGGACCTCTGGCTGTTGGATGGTGGTGGACTCGGCGGGGAGCGCCGGCAGATCACTGCGAGCACTCGGCGCTGAAGCGGTGTCGGGAGCCTCTGGAGGTATGGGGGCGTCAACCATCAGCCAGGCGGGCGTGCCGGTGGTGCGGGGTCGAAAGGAGCGGCGGATGGGCTTGCCCATCCAGTCCAAGATGATGGCCAAGGTGGCCAGCGCCAGCATGATCAGCAGAAAGACAAAGAAGGCGGCAACTGTGGACATAGCTCTAGTGGTTGGATTTTACGCTCAACGCCCCTGAAAACGGGGGTCGCGGTGCTCGGCGAAAGCGGCCCGTCCCTCGGCAAAATCCTCGCTGGCCCAGCAATCGGCAATGGCATCCAAGGCTGCCTGGCGATCGCCCCGGCCAGTGGCCGCGTGGATGGACAGCTTGACGGCCCGCAGGGTGAGCGGGGCGTTGGCCACCAGGCGGGAGCAGAGCTTGTCGACTTCGCGGTCGAGTTCGTCGGCGGGCACCACCGAGTGGGCAAGGCCAATGCAGGCCGCCTCCTCAGCGCTGATCCGGTCCCCGGTCATCAAGATGCGCGCCGCGCTGGCATCGCCCACCCGGCCCACAAGCTGCTCGACGCCCTCGATGGGATAACCCACTCCCAGGCGGGCCGCGGGGATGCCGAACTGCGAGCGGTCGGTGGCCACCAGCAGATCGGCGTGGAGGGCCACCAGTAGCCCCCCTCCGAGGCAGTACCCGTCCACCGCGGCGATCAGTGGCTTGGTCAGTCGGCCCAGCGCGGCTGGCCCCCGGCTGGTGCGGGCATCGTCGGGTGAGGGGTTGCTGCTCGGTCCCCGAGCGGAGTCCAGGCTTCCGATGTCGGCGCCAGAGGCGAACGCCCGATCCCCCGCACCGGAGATGACCACCACCCGGATTTCCGGGTCTTGCTCGTAGGCGTCGACAACGGCGGCTAGCGCCGCGAACATGTCGGTGGTGATGGCGTTGTGCCGCTCAGGATTGTTGAACACAATGCGGCCGAGCGCGCCTTCGACCTCGGCAATCAGCTTGTCGGTTCCTGTGTCCACAGTCTGGCCCATGGGGTAGTAGTAGCACGATGGCCCTGTACGACCGAGCCGAGACGGGAAATGGGCCGCTAGCTGGCCTGCGGGTGGTCGATCTCACCAGGGCCCGGGCTGGCCCGACTTGTACCCGACAGCTGGCCGACATGGGGGCCGAGGTGATCCGCGTCGTCGAGCCCAGTCCCTATTCCCTGGGCGGATCCGACACCTACAACCTTCAGCGCAACAAGCGGTCGATGAGACTGGACTTGACCGACGACCGGGCCCGGGAGGCGTTTTTCCGGCTGGCTGATCGGGCCGATGTGGTGGTGGAGAACTATCGGCCGGCGGTGAAAGACCGCCTGGGCATCGGATACGAGGTGTTGTCGGCCCGCAACCCCCGACTGGTGTACGCCAGCCTGTCGGGGTTCGGACAAGAAGGGCCGTATGCCAACCGCCCAGGAGTGGACCAGATCGCCCAAGGGCTGAGCGGGCTGATGAGCGTGACCGGGCCACCGGGGAGCGGGCCCTGGCGGGTGGGGATTGCCATCTCCGACACGGCGGCGGGGACGTTTCTCACCCAGGGGGTATTGGCCGCGCTGTTGGCGCGAGAGCGCACCGGGCGGGGCCAGTGGGTCCACACGTCGCTGCTGGAAGCGGCCATCAACTTCATGGACTTCCAAGCGGTGCGCTGGCTGACCGACGGCGAGGTCCCACCCCAAGAGGGCAACAACCATCCCACCATCGTGCCGATGGGCATGTTCGCCACTGCCGACGGGCACGTCAACGTGGCCCCGATGTCCCGGTGGGAGACCTTCGCCGAGGCGCTGGGCGCTCCCGAGCTGGTGGCCGATCCCCGATTCGCCGACCGCGACGCCCGCACGGCCCACCGCATCGAATTGGATGAGATAATCGAGCAGCGCTTGGCCACCGCCACCACCGCCGAATGGGTGGAGCGGCTCAACGCCGCGGGGTGTCCTTGCGGACCGGTGCTGGCGGTGGACGAGACGTTCGCCGACCCTCAAGTGGAGCACCTGAACATCTTCTCGATGGTTCCCGACCCCGATGGCGGCGAGCTGGCAGTGCTGCGGCTTCCCCTCACCTTCTCTGACACCCCGGCTGCGGTGGGCGCCGGTCCCGTCCACCCTGGTCACCACACGCAGGAGATCCTCGCCGAGCTGGGCTACGACGACGCCGAGATAGATGTGCTGACAGTCGGCACCGACTGACCCTGTCCGCGGCTAGGGCAGGCGGGCGAGGAGGTCCAAGAGCAGGGCGTAGAAGCCGTCGGGGTCCACTTCGGTGATGAACTGGCAGTTGGGGGGTCGATCGGTGACGTCCCACCAGTCCACCACGGTCATGCCCGTAGTAAGGGGGGATTGGGTCTCCACCTCCACGTTGCAGTGGCGCCCGCCGTAGAGGTCGGGGCGCAGGAGGTAGGCGATCACGTTGGGATCGTGCAGAGGACCGCCGAAGGTGCCGTATTTGTCCACGTCGAAGCGCTCGTAGAAGTCCAGCATTCCCGCAGCGGCTGCCCCGGAGCGATTGCCCAGGGCCCGTACTTGGTTTATCCAGGCGTCGGTCATCAGCGCCTTGTGGGTTACGTCAAGGGGGAGCATGGTGACCGGGGCACCGCAGTGGAGGACGATCTGAGCGGCGTCGGGGTCGACGAACACGTTGAACTCCGCGGCAGGGGTGGTGTTGCCCCCGCCGAAGAACCCGCCGCCCATGCACACGATCTCCCGAATGTGCTTGGCTGCCTCCGGGGCGGTCTCCAGCACAGTGGCCACATTCGTCATCGGCCCCACCGGGCAGATGGTGATCTCCCGCTCCCCAGCGGCCAAGAGCGTCTCGATCATCCAGTCCACCGCGTGCTGGGGTTGCAGTGGAGTAACAGGATCGGGCAAGTCGGCACCGTCGATGCCGGTTTTGCCGTGGACGTGCTCAGCGGTCACCAGATCTCGGCGCAGGGGGCGGTCGCAGCCGGCGAACACGGGGACGTCGGTGCGTCCGGCCAGCTCCACCAGGATGAGGGCGTTGCGGGCGGTCAGGTCCAAGGGCACGTTTCCGGCCACCGCGGTGACGCCCAGTACTTCGAGCTCGGGGGAGGCCAATGCGGCCAGGATGGCGATGGCGTCGTCTTGGCCAGGGTCGGTGTCGATGATGATCGGGCGGGGAATGGTGGATTGGTCGCTCATCGCCTTCGTCCTGCTCTGGTAGCGGCCGCCCCGTGGGCCGCCGCTTCAAGTTCGTCGTCCAGAGGCTCCAAGTCCACCCCAAAGCCGGCGTGCTCCAGAGCCCAGCCCAGCAGAGTATCGGCCATCCAGGGATTCTTGGGCAGGAGCGGTCCGTGCAGGTATGTGCCGAGGCACCGACCGGCCACCGCCCCCTCACAGCCATCGTCCCCGTTGTTGCCGTGCCCCCGGCGCACGTGGCCAAGCGGCGTACATCCCCCGCCCAGATGGGTGCGTCCGGCGTGGTTCTCATAGCCGACCACCGTGCGGGTCTGACCGCCCAGAGTCACGTCCAGCACGACGTCGCCGATGAGGCGGCTGCTTCCCGCAGTGGTCTCCAAATCCAACAGCCCGATACCGGGCATTCGCCGGCCGTCGGCGTCGGAGTAGCCGTGGCCCAAGAGCTGATAGCCGCCGCACACTCCCAGCACGACGGCGCCGTCGTGGGCAGCGTGGCGCAGCGGATCGGCCTTTTGGACTAGGTCCTCGGCCACCAGCATCTGGTCGCGGTCTTGGCCACCGCCCAGGTAGTAGAGATGGCAATCGCTGGGGATGGGATCACCAAGCCCGACTTCCACCACCTCCAGAGACAGCACCCGCCATTCCAGGCGGCGCTGGAACACAGCGATGTTCCCCCGGTCGGCATAGATGTTCAGGTGATCCGGGTACAGGTGGCAGAGCCTGACGGCGGGCTGGCCGGTACTCATCGATCCTCCCAAAAGGAGGGGACGAGCCCCCGGTCGGCCAGCACAGCCTGGAACTCGAGCAGCGCGGTGTAGGTGGGGAGCACGTAGAGATCGCCAGTGGGACTGCTGGACTGCAAAGCGGCGTTGAGAGCGGCGGGTACCGAGGGAACCACCGACAGCCGGTCGGGTTCCAACCCGGCGTAGCGGAATCGCAGCGCCATGTCGTAGGCCCGGTCACCGCTCACCGTGAGCGACGCCAGCCGGCCGCCGTCCAGCAGCAGCTCGTAGTCAACGTCCCAGATCCACGAAACGTCTTGCCCGTCGGCGGTGCGATCGTTGAGCAGCACCAACAGGTGCAGGGGGTGGTCTTCCAGCAACATGGTGCGAATGTTCTCGTTGGCCCCGGCCGGGTTCTTGGCCAGCAGCGTGGTCACTTTGACCTTGCCGATCTGGGTGCGCTCGGCCCGTCCGAATGCAGCCTCCCGTTTGGCCAGCGCGGGGCCGATGGTTTCTGGGGCCAGGTTGAGGGCGACCGCGGTGGCGGTGGCGGCGAGGGCGTTGTAGGAGTTGTGCATGCCCGGCAAGCGCAGCGACAGCTCAATCGGGCCCTGAGGGGTGGCGATGGCCAGCCGCTGGCCGTCCAACCCGTGCAACTCCACCCGGGTGGCTCTTACATCAGGCTGGACTCGGGCCAAACCGCACTCCGAACAGGACCAACGGCCGAGGTGGGCGATGGTGACCATTTCGTAGTGCAGCGAAGCGCCGCAGTGGCGGCATTCGGTGGTATCGGCCGCGTGAGGCAGGCGGTCACGGCCCACCCGGGGGTCTTCGATGCCGTATGACACGGAGTTGGGGTGCCGGGCGGCAATTTCGGCCACCGCAGGATCGTCGGCGTTGTAGATCACGGTTGCGGCTGGGTCGAGCTCGGCCACTGCGTCCCGCCAGCGATCCACCAAGTGTTCGAGTTCGCCGTAGCGGTCGAGCTGGTCCCGGAAGAGGTTCATCAGGGTGACTACCCGCGGCCTGGTCTGGGCCATCAGCCTCGGCAGAGCGGCTTCGTCCACTTCAAACAGGGCTAATTCGGCGCCCTCAGAGTTGAGCAGTGCGGTGGCCACCCCACGCTCCAGATTGGAGCCGGCGGTATTGGCCACCACTCGGGTTCCCGAAGCATCGAGGGCGGCCCGAACCAGCCGGGCGGTGGTGGTCTTGCCATTGGTTCCCGAAAGGAGGACCACGCCGCCGGGGACGGCCAGGGCCATCTCTGCGGTGGCCTCCGGTCGCAATCGATTCAGCAGCAGACCGGGAATGGTGGTGCCTCCGCCCCGTCCAAGCTTCTGGGACAGCCGTCCTGCACCTCGGGCCGCACTGGCGGCCAATCCCTGAGGCAGCGACGGCATCCTCATAGTTATGTATTACTACCGAAAGCGTCGGAAGAACTCGCGGATGTCTTGCGCCAGCGCTTCGGGTTCCTCCATGGCGGCGAAGTGCCCTCCCTCGGCCATGTCGGACCAGTGGACGATGTTGTAGTTGTCCTCCAACCAGCGCCGAGGGGCCTGCATGATCTCCATGGGAAAGCTGGCCATCCCCAGAGGGGTGCTGAGAGGGCCGCCCAATCCGGCTGCACCAGGGCGCAGCGTCTCGTAGTACATGCGGGCCGACGATCCTCCGGTGGCCGTGAACCAGTACAGGGAGATGTTGGTGAGGAGTCGGTCCCGGCTCACCGCCGATTCGATGGTGCCGTCGTTGTCGGTCCAGGCCAGGAATTTTTCGGCGATCCAGGCCAGCTGCCCGACGGCGGAGTCGGTCAGGCCATAGGCCAGAGTCTGGGGCTTGGTGCTCTGGATCTGCATGTAGCCCGCGCCCTCGGTGAAATAGAGGTTGGCGCGGCCCAACCCGGCCTGCTCTGCCTCGGTGAGCTCGCCGGGCCCACCCTCTGGTGCCGTGGCGAACAAGAAGTTCACATGGACGGCCTCGCAGTGTTCGGGGTCACAGCGCCCAATGTTCTGGGAGACCATCGAGCCCCAATCACCCCCCTGGGCCCCGTAGCGGTCGTATCCCAAACGTCCCATCAGTTCGGAAAATGCCTTGGCAGTGCGGACGGTGTCCCATCCCCGGTCGGCGGTTGGCCCCGAAAAGCCGTAGCCAGGAAGCGATGGGGCGATCACATGGAAGGCATCGGCGGGGTCATCGGGCTCGGTGAGCAGTCCGATTATGTCGAGGAATTCCACGATCGTTCCGGGCCATCCGTGGCTGATGATCAGCGGATAGGCGTCGGGATGGGAGGAGCGCTGGTGGATGAAGTGGATGTTCTGGCCGTCGATGGCGGTGGTGTAGTGGTCGAGCTCGTTCAACTCCGCTTCCGCGGCCCGCCAGTCGTACTCGTCGGCCCAGTAGCGGGCCAGTTCCTGGATGTAGCCCATCTCTGCGCCGTAGTCCCAGCCGGCGTCGGGGAGCTGATCGGGCCAACGAGCATCCCTCAAGCGGCGTTGAAGGTCTTCCAGCGCAGCGTCGGATATTTCGACGGTGAACGGGGTGATCTCGGACATGGGACTCCTCAGGTCGGTGCTTGGTATCAGGCGGGGGAGCGGGGGATCAGCCCCGCGTTGACTCTGGCCCGCTCCAGGGTGGCCGCCGCCACCGTGCGGGCCTTGTCAGCGCCGGTAGCCAGTACTCGGGCGATCTCACCCGGGTCGGACGACAGCTCGGCGAATCGATCCCGGATGGGGTTGAGTATTTCGTTCACCGCATCGGCGGTGTCGGACTTCAGCGGTCCGTATTGGGCGTATTCGTCGGCCACCGACACCGGGTTCTGCCCGGTAGCTGCGGCCAGGATGCCGAGCAGGTTGGACACCCCTGGCTTGGCCACCGGGTCGTAGCGCACCTCGTTGTCGCTGTCGGTTACCGCCCGCTTGAACTTGCGGACCACGCTCTCGGGATCCTCCAGCACCCCGACGGTGCCAGCCGATTCCAGCGACTTCGACATCTTGTCGTCCGGATTCTGGAGGTCCATGACCCGGGCGCCTGTGTCAGGGATGACGTGGGCGGGGACCGTGAAGGTGTCGCCGTAGCGGCGGTTGAACCGCTCGGCGATGTCCCGGCACAGCTCGATGTGCTGGCGCTGATCGTCTCCCACCGGCACCAAGTCGGTGTCGTACAGCAAGATGTCGGACGCTTGGAGGGCGGGATAGGTGAACAGGCCGGCCGATACGAAGTCGGAGCGGTCGGACTTGTCCTTGAACTGGGTCATGCGGCGCAGCTCCCCGAAGCCCACAGTGCACTCCATCATCCAGGCCAGCTCGGCATGCTCGCTCACCGAGCTCTGCACGAACAGCGTGGACCGATCGGGGTCGATCCCCACCGACATGAGCATGGTGGCCGCGGCCACGGTGTTGCTCCGCAGCTCGGCCGGATCGGGAGCGGTGGTAAGGGCGTGGAGGTCCACTACGCAGTACACGGCGTCGTGTTCGTGCTGATAGGCCACCCAGTTGCGCAGCGCGCCCAAAAGGTTGCCTAGGTGCATGCCGCCGGAAGGCTGAATTCCTGAGAACACACGAGCCACGCCGGTCAAACTACCCGCCCCGATCCCTAAATCCCTAGGTGCCAGCCCTGATCCCAAAACCCCGAACTAGCAGAAGGCGAGTCCTACACTTGGCGGGTGACCGCAGAGGCGAGAACAGAGGTGCTCAAGGCGCCGTTCGAGGTGCGTACGGAAGTATTCGAAGGCCCGCTCGATCTGCTGCTGCACCTCATTCTGCGCGACGAGGTTGACCTCTACGAGGTGATGGTGGGCGACATCGTGGACGCCTATCTAGCGGAGCTAGACCGTATGGAACGGCTCAACTTGGATGTGGCCACCGAGTTTCTGCTTATCGCTGCCACGCTGATCCAGTTGAAGAGCAGCCGCCTGCTGCCCGACAGCGAGTCGCTGGACCTGGACGAGGAACTGGCCCTGTGGTCGGAGCGCGATCTGTTGCTGGCCCGCCTGCTGGAGTGCCAGACCTTCAAGGCGGCGGCTCAGGCTCTGGAGCAGCTGACTGCGGTTGCCGGTCGGAGCTATCCCCGCCGTGCCGGTCCCGACGAGCGCTATCTCGATCTGGTGCCAGACTTCTTGGAGGGGATGAGCCCTGACGATCTCCGAGCTGCGTTCTTGCGGGCCACCACCTCCCGACCTGCGCCCCAGGTAGACATCGCTCACATCACCGACATCCCCATCAGCGTGGATGAAGTGACCACTGGCCTGATGGCTCGGCTACCCGACATCGGCACCGTGGGTTTTCGGGAGCTGACCGAGGACTTGGAGACCGGTATCGAAGTGGTGGTGTATTTCCTCGCCGTGCTTGAGCTTTTCAAGCGCGGTCTGGTGGATGTATCGCAGGCCAGCACGTTTGGACGCATTGCCATTACGTGGAGCGGCGAGAACGAGTTGACCGAGCCGCTCGTGGGAGTTGACGCCTATGAGGGATGAGAACCGAGCTGTTGGTGGGAGTGAATGCTTGTGAGGGACGAGAACCGAGAAGCCCGCCGGGCGGTTGAGGCCATCGTGATGGTGGCCGAGGAGCCGGTCGCTCCGGGGCTCATGGCTCAGCTCATCGAGATCCCCGTCGAGCAGGTAGAGGCCATCTGCACCCAGCTAGCCGACGAGTACCGAGTTGACGGCCGGGGTTTCGAGTTGGTCCGGGCGGCCGGCGGCTACCGCTTCCGCAGCCACCCTGACGCCGAGTCGTACGTCAAGAGGTTTGTGGTCAGCGGCCAGAGCGCTCGGCTGTCGGCGGCCGCGCTGGAGACTCTGGCCATCGTGGCCTACAAGCAGCCGTTGTCACGAGCCCAGGTCTCGGCCATTCGAGGGGTGAATGCCGAAGGGGCGATGCGCACGCTCCAGCAGCGGGGACTCGTGGAAGAGGTGGGTCGGGACCCCGGTCCCGGCCAGGCCCGGCTGTTTGCCACCACCCCGGCATTTCTGGAGCGGCTGGGTCTGGACTCCATCGACGAGCTGCCTCCGCTGGTGGATTTCGTGCCCGGTGCCGAGGTCATCGAGGCTTTGGAGACCAGTCTCATGGCCGACAGCCGCCCCAGCCTGGAGCCGGGTTCTGAAAACGGCGATGCCCCGCCGGTGTGAGCGAGGCTGAGCGGATCCAAAAGGTCTTGGCCGCAGCCGGCGTGGCCAGCCGCCGGGCGATAGAGGAGATGGTGGCCGAGGGCCGCATCACGGTCAATGGGCAGCCCGCCCGGCTGGGCCAGCGGATCGACCCTGAACACGACACGGTGGAGGTGGACGGCAACCCGGTGGGGCTACGAGCAGATCTGGTGTACTACCTGCTGAACAAGCCGCCGGGCGTGGTCGCCACCGCATCCGACCCCCAGGGGCGGCCCACTGTGGTGGCCATGGTGCCCGACAACCCCCGGGTCTTTCCGGTGGGTCGCCTGGATGCCGACAGCGAGGGCCTGCTGCTCCTTACCAACGATGGGGAGCTGACCCACCGCTTGACCCACCCGTCTTTCGGGGTTGACAAGGAATATCTCGCCCATGTGCAGGGTCGCCCCAGCCGCGGCGCGCTGAGGCAGCTGCGGGAAGGAGTGAATCTGGAGGACGGCGAGGCCCGGGCAGAGGCGGTGTCGCGGCCCGAGCCGTCGGTCATTCGCCTCGTGGTTCATGAAGGCCGCAATCGGCTGGTCCGGCGAATGTGCGAGGCGGTCGGCCACCCTGTGATCCGTCTGGTCCGCATCCGGATCGGCCCGCTGGTCGATCGCAAGCTTCCACCAGGCCAGTGGCGAGAACTGTCCCAGGGCGAGGTCAGAGAACTGGAACGCAGCGGGACTGAACCGTCAACTGAGTTCGGGGACGGGAGCGGGGGTCGGTAAAATCCTGGCCGTGAGCAATGCCGTGCGCGCCCTGCGGGGTGCCACCACGATTGAAGCCGATCTTCCCGAGCACATCGAGGAGCGGATTATCGCGCTGTTGACCGAGCTGTTCGATCGAAACGACATCCATCACGATGACCTGATCAGCATCATCTTCACTGCCACCTCTGACATCAACTCGGCCTTTCCCGCGGCCGCAGCTCGAAAATTCGGCCTCGGCGATGTGCCGCTGCTCTGCGCCCAGGAACTGGACATCGTTGATGGAACGCCGCTGTGTCTGCGCGTGCTGGTCCATCTGACCACGGAGCGGGGGCGCGACGAATTGCACCACATCTACCTGGAAGGCGCACAAGGTCTGCGCGACGACCTTCCCGAGTGATGGCTGCTGGCGAGGCCCCTCAGCGGGCAGCCATCGTCGGCACCGGCCTCATCGGAGGCTCCATCGGCTTGGCTTTGAGGGAGCGGGGGTGGTGGGTCACCGGCACTGACCAAAACGAGGCGGTGGCCGCCGAGGCGCTGCGCCGAGGTGCCCTCGACGCGGTAGGACCGCCCTCCGATGCCGACATCACGTTCGTGGCCACCCCGGTGGGGTCGGCAGCGGCTGAGGCCCGCAAGGCCTTGGCCGCAGGGAATGGGCTGGTCACCGATGTGGGCAGCGTGAAGGCCCCCATTGTGGCCGCAGTGGCCGACCGCCGCTTTGTGGGCGGTCACCCCATGGCCGGCAGTGAGCAGGAGGGAGTGGCTGGCGCCCGGGCCGACCTGTTCCAGAATGCGGTGTGGGTGCTCACCCCGAACGATGAGACCGATGACGATTCGCTGGTCCAGATTCGCTCAACAGTGGCCTCGCTCGGGGCCGACGTAGTGTCGCTGGCCCCCGAACGGCATGACGCGCTGGTGGCGGTGGTATCGCACGTTCCCCATCTCACCGCGGCCACCCTCATGGCGCTGGCCAACGAGCGCTCTGAAGAGCACCGGGCAATGCTTCGGCTGGCCGCGGGCGGATTTCGAGACATGACCCGCATCGCCTCCGGGCACCCCGGCATATGGCCGGATATCTGCCAGGAGAACTCCGATGCCATCTGCTCGGTGTTGGACCGGTTCATCGCCGCACTGGGTGACGTGCGCGCCCTGGTGGCCGATGGGAATCGGAGCGGCTTGTTGGAGCTGTTGGAGGAGGCTCGAAATGCCCGGGCCCACTTGCCGTATGGCTTGGATCGAGAGGTGTCGCTGGCGGAGGTCAGGGTGCCGGTGTTCGATCGTCCTGGCGAGCTGGCCCGGATAACCAGCTTGACCACCGACATCGGGGTGAACATCTACGACTTGGAGATCGCCCACTCAGTGGAGGGAGGCCAGGGCGTGGCCATCTTGGTGGTGGACGACGAGGCGATGGCGAATCTGTTGGAGGCCCTGAGGGAGCAGGGCTACGCCCCGTCTTCGAGACCCCTGTCGTGAGTGCGCCGCGGGAGTGTCCGGGCGCGGGGGGCCGGTTGTGACCGCCATCACCGTTGAGGGGAGCCGGAATTTCTTTGGACGGCTCCAAGTGCCGGGCGACAAGTCGATCTCCCACCGGGCGCTGATGATCGCTGCGCTGGGCCGGCGGCCGTGCACCATAACGGGGCTGTCCAACGGCGACGACGTCGTCCGCACTCGCCGCGCCGTTGAGGCGCTGGGCGCTCAAGTGGAGGTGGGGGAATCTGGCGTGGTGACCGTCACTGGGGGAGTGCGCGGCGCCCGCGGCCCCATTGACCTGGGGAATTCCGGCACTGGCATCCGGCTTCTGGCCGGGCTGGTGGCCGGTTTCGACTTCACCACCACGCTGGACGGAGACGCCTCGATTCGCCAGCGGCCCATGGACCGGATCATCGACCCGCTCACTGAGATGGGAGCGTCCATCAAAGGCAGCGGCGAAAACGGCTCGCTGGCACCTCTGACCATCGAGGGCCGCCCGTTGCGGGGTATCGAGTACACCTTGCCGGTGGCCTCGGCCCAGGTGAAGAGCGCCGTGCTGCTCGCCGCTCTGAGGGCTGAGGGGCCGACCACGGTTCATGAGACGGTTCCCACCCGGACGCACACCGAGGAAATGCTGGCCGACGCCGGAGTGAGGCTGGAGCGCGAGGCCTGTTCGGTGACCGTGTGGCCTGGAGAGGTGGAACCCCCCGATGTCGAGGTACTCGGCGACCCGTCGCAGGCCGCATTCTGGGTGGTGGGCGCCTGCGTCGCCCCCGGCAGCCACTTCATCGTAGAGAACGTCTACCTCGGGCCAGCCCGGGGAGGGTTCATCGAGGTCTTGGGGCGCATGGGTGCCGACATCACCGTGGAATCGAGCACAGGAAACATCGTGACTCGATCCAGCGAGCTCGAGGGAACCCGGGTGACCGCCGAAGAGCTGCCGGGCTGTATTGACGAAGTGCCCATTCTAGCCGTGGCCGCCGCAGCCGCCGAAGGGGACACCGTCTTCGAGGGCATCGGTGAGCTGCGGGTCAAAGAGACCGACCGGGTGGCGGCCATCGCCGAGATGCTGGCCGTCCTCGGCGCAGGATGCCGGATCGACGACGACATGCTGGCGATCACTGGAGTCGGTCGCGCCGAAGCCCTGGGCAGCGGTACTGTGGACTCCCGTGGAGACCACCGGATGGCCATGGCTGCGGCCATCGCCGGAGCAGTGGGCCGCGGCTCGATGACAGTCGAGGGGTTTGAGGCCACGAACACGAGCTACCCGAGCTTTGCCCGCAACCTGGAGCACAGCACAGGATGGGCCCCGTGAGCACCGACGCCGGGCAAATGGGCGAGGCGGCCGAGCGTTTGAGGGTTGTGGCCATCGACGGGCCGGCCGGGTCGGGCAAGTCCACGGTGGCCCGCCGGCTGGCCGAGCGACTGGGGCTGGAGTATTTGGACACTGGGGCGATGTACCGCTCGGTGGCTTTCGCCGCGATGGCTCGGGAGGTGGACCTGGCCGACAGCGACGCCATCGTCGAGGTGGCGCGAACCAGCGACATCCACGTAGACGACACCTCGGTCATCGTCGACGGAGTGGACGCCACCACTCAGATCAGAGGCCCAGAAGTGACTCGATCGGTGAGCACGGTGGCGGCTATCTCGGGGGTGCGGGAGGTGCTGCGAGTGCGCCAGCAGGCCTGGGTGGTGGAACGGGGCGGAGGGGTTTTGGAGGGTCGGGACATCGGCACCGTGGTGTTTCCCAACGCCGAGCTCAAGGTGTATCTGAGCGCGTCGGCCGCGGTCAGGGCCGAGCGGAGGGCGGGCGAGGTGAGCGCGCTCGACTACGAGACGGTGGCCGCCGACTTGGCGGCTCGGGATGCGGCCGACACGACCCGCCAACACGACCCGCTGACCCAGGCGCCCGACGCAGTGCACATTGACACCACCGACCTCACCGTTGACGAAGTTGTGGACGAGCTGATCGCCCGATTGGGATGAACCGGGTCGAGCTTCACCCCGAAGAGCTGGAGGCCAAGGGGCGAGTGGCCGGGGTGATTTTCCACTTCTTCGTGCAGCGGCTGGCCCGGGCCGTGTTCGGGATGTATTTCCGCTGCTACACCCGAGGAAGGCGCAACCTGCCCCGCGAGGGAGGGGTGATTGTCGCCCCCACCCATCGCTCCAACCTGGACACCCCGCTGATCGGGGCTTCGGCCGGTCGCCCGCTGCGGTACTTCGCAAAGAGCGGTCTGTTCCGCGGCCCGGTCACCACATGGATGCTGGTGGCCATGGGGGCCTTTCCCGTGAGGCGCGACACCATTGACCGCAGTGCCCTCAAGGCCGCACTGACGGTGCTGGAGGCCGGGCAGCCGCTGGTGGTGTTCCCTGAAGGGGAGCGCAAGTCGGGTACCCGCATCCACCCCCTGCTGGACGGGGTGGCCTGGCTGGCGGCCAAGTCCCAGGTGCCCGTGGTGCCGGTGGCCATCGGGGGCACGGAGCGAGCCATGGGCATCGGCGTGCGGATGCCCCGCCCCCGCACGGTGCGGTTGGTGTGGGGCGAGCCGTTAGCCCCGCCCGAGGTCGACGACCGGGGCCGGGTGAGCCGGGAGACCCTGAGCCAGTACTCCGACGAGTTGCGGGAGACCCTCCAGAACATGTTCGACGGGGTTCAACAGGAGCTGGGCATCCCCGTCTGGGATCGCCGAGGCTCGAGATAGGGCTGCCGTCGCGGTCAGCGGCTGGCGATAAGCCCGTCGAGCACGTCGCTGGCTGCCACCTTGCGATCCACCATCGGGGTGGGCGACGGAGGTCCTCCCAGGCTGAAGGATGCCAGCGAGCCGGAGGCCTCGATCAGATCGCGGAGGTTGCGGGGCGGGGGGAAGTACTCGTCCTCATCGGTGATCGAGACCTCTTCGATCCCCTGTAGCGGGGCGAGGCGGTCGAGCACCTCGTTGATCAGCTCCTCGGGAGCGGAGGCCCCGGCGGTGAGTCCCACCACCCCGGAGATGTCGTCGGGCAGTTCGGAGGCCCGGTTCACCCGGAATACCCGGCCGCAGCCCAGCTCGCGGGCCAGCTTCTCCAGTGCCATGGTGTTGGAGGAGTTGGCCGAACCGACGATGACCACGGCGTCGCATTGCTCGACCATGGCGGTCAGCGCGGCCTGTCGGTTTGTGGTGGCAAAGCACAGGTCGCTTCGTCCTGGCGTCCACATGTCGGGGAAGCGGTCTCGGGCCGCGTGCAGCACACCCTCCCAGTCGCGGTGCGACAGGGTGGTCTGGGCCAACAGGGCCACCGGCTCTTCGAATTCGGGCAGTGCCTCCACGCTGGCGATGTCCTCCACCGGATGGATGGCCTTGGGGGCTACTGCCATGGTGCCCACCGCCTCCTCGTGGTCCTCGTGGCCGACGTAGATGATCCTGTAGCCCTTGTTGGCCCGCACTTTGACCTCGTGGTGGACCTTGGTGACCAGCGGGCACACCGCGTCCACCATGTAGCTGGCCTGCTCGGTGGCCGCGGCCACGACCTCAGGGGCCGAACCGTGGGCCGAGAGCATGATCGGATGGCCGGGGGGAACCTCGGAGATGTCGTCCACAAACACCACGCCGAGCTGCTCGAAACGGCGGACCACCAGCTTGTTGTGGACGATCTCGTGGTAGCAGTACACCGGCCCGTCAAACGTGCGGACCAGCCAGGCCAGCGCCTTGATGGCCATCTCCACCCCGGCGCAGAACCCCCGGGGACTCGCCAGGATCACTCTCTCGACGTCCACAAGCCCAATTTAGCGGTCGGCTCTCGCATCTCCAGGCTCGTATCATTTTGATCATGTCCGCGCCTCGGGTGACAGCGGTCGCCAATGGGTCGGTGGCTCAGCGATTCGGTTTGAGACCTGGCGACGAGCTGCTGGCCGTCAACGGCTGCGTCCCCAAGGACGTGATCGAGTACCAGCAGTTGGTGGACGAGCCTGAGCTGAGCCTCGACGTCCGCCGCGACGGCGTGGTGCTGGAGTTGGAGGTGCTCAAGCGGGCCGGGGAGCCGCTGGGCGCCCAGGTGGACTCGGCGCTGTTCGACCGGGTGCAGACCTGCGACAACCACTGCGAGTTCTGTTTCATCTACCAACTGCCGCCCGGGCTGCGGCCCAGCCTGTATCTGAAGGACGACGACTACCGTCTCTCATTCCTCTACGGGAACTTCACCACTCTGACCCGCTTCACCGAAGCCGACCTGGAGCGGGTGGTAACCGAGCGGCTGTCACCGCTGAATGTGAGCATCCACGCCACCGATCCTGATGTGCGGGCCGCCATGCTCCGAAACCGCCGGGGGGCGACAAGCCTGCGCTGGCTGCGGGCGTTGCTCGACCACGGCATCGAAATACACGGGCAAGTGGTGGTGTGCCCCGATGTCAACGACGGGGAGGTGCTGGAGGACACTCTGGCTGGCGTCACCGACGAGTACCCCGAGTTGGCCAGCGTGTGTGTGGTGCCTTTGGGGGTGTCTCGCCACACCTCCGAGCCCCGGTTGAGACCCCACACGAAGGCCGAGGCGATTGCGGTGGTAGAGGCGGTGCACGATTGGCAGAAGATCAACCGACAGATGCTGGGTCGCCGCTTGGTGTTTGCCGCCGACGAGTACTACCTGCTGGCTGGGATCGAGTTTCCCGATCCGGAGGCCTACGAGGGGTTTCCCATGCACGAGGATGGGGTGGGCATGGCAACCACGCTTAAGATGGAGTTCACGGGCCAGACAGACGGTGCCACCGGAACTCGGCCTGGCTTCTTCGCCTGGGTGGAGGGAGCTCCGGCCGCTGGCTACCGAGCCCCCCGGTCCGACGGATCGACACCGATCAATATGCGACCCCGCAAGAGCGCTCCGGTAGGGGTGGTCACGGGGGAGTACGGGGCGGCGGTGCTGGCCCCGCTGCTGAAGTCTCTGGGCCGCGACGATGTGAGGGTGGTGACGGTGGAGAACCGGTTTTTCGGAGGTACCACCGCAGTAGCCGGGCTGCTGGTGGGCGAGGACATCGCCAACACACTGGCCAACCAGCCGGAGGGCCATCGTTATCTTTTGCCCGACGTGTGTCTGTCACAGGGGATGTTCTTGGACGGCACCCGGCCTGGTGATCTTCCCCGCCCTGTGGAGGTGGTGCCCACCGACGGGGTCGCGCTGCGAAAGGCGCTCGGTGGCTAGCCCTCTGCCCACGGTGGCGATCGTCGGACGGCCCAACGTGGGCAAGTCCACGCTCATGAACCGGGTCCTTGGACGCCGAGAGGCCATCGTGGCCGAGCAGCCCGGCGTGACAAGGGACCGCAAGGAGATGCCGGCCAGCTGGCAAGGGCGGGACTTCACGGTGGTGGACACCGGCGGCTGGCTACCGCAGGGTGCGGGCGACAACGCCTCGATGGACGCCAAAGTGTCGGCCCAGAGCGAGAAGTCCATGGAAGGTGCCGACGTCGTGGTGATGGTGGTGGACTCGCATGCGGGCATCACCGGTGACGACGAGGGAGTGGCGGGACGGCTGAGGGGCCGGGCTGGGCCGGTGCTGGTGGCGGTCAACAAGGTGGACGACGAGGCCCACGAAGACCTCATCTGGGAGTTCATCCGCCTGGGTTTGGGCGACCCCTTCCCGGTGAGCGCGCTTCACGGGCGGGGAGTGGGCGATCTGCTGGATGCGGTCATGGCCGTGCTGCCCGATGAGCCAGCCGGGGCAACCGAGTCCGAGGCTGATGCCGGCATGGTCTCGGTTTCTGGCCAGCCAGGGGTCGATCACCCCATGGTCTCGGTGTCCATCGTGGGTCGGCCCAATGCGGGCAAGTCCACCTTGTTCAACCGCCTCATCGGCGACGACCGATCGGTGGTCCACGATCAGCCGGGCACGACGCGCGACGCCATCGACACCGTGGTGGAAACCGAGTTGGGGCCGATTCGGTTTGTGGACACCGCGGGCATGCGGCGTCGAGCCCGCATCGACCAGGCCACCGAGTACTACTCCCTGCTGCGAGCCTTGGCCGCGGTGGACCGATCCGACATCGCTCTGTTGGTGATCGACGCCACCGTGGGGGTAACGCACCAGGATCAGCGCCTTGTCGAGCGCATAGACGGCGCGGGCTGCCCAATCGTGGTACTGCTCAACAAGTGGGACTTGCTTGACACCGAGGCCCGGGAGGCGATTGCCCTCGACATCGACCACCGGTTGCACTTTTTGGGCGAAGCGGCCGTCCTCCGGGTCAGCGCCCTGTCGGGGAAGGGGCTGAACCGGCTCTTGCCCGAGCTTCGGGGGGTGATCGCCGAGTACCGGCGTCGCATTCCCACCCAGGCGGTGAACCGGGTGCTGCGTGACGCCCAGGCTGCCCATCCTGCCCCCGACGGGGCCCGGGTGCTGTACGCCACCCAGGGGGCGGCCGATCCCCCCACCTTCACGCTGTTCGCCAACCGGACCCTGCCCCGCACCTATCTTCGCTATCTGGAGCGCCGTTTGCGAGAGGCATTCGACCTCGGATCAGTTCCGGTCAAGCTGCGGGTGCGCCGCCGCTCAGGGGAGTAATTGCCAAGAAAGCGCTAAGAACTCGGCCATCTTGCGGAGTAACCTTCGGCAATGGAGAACCTTCTCCTCGTGCTGACCGCGGGGGTTTGCGCGGTGGCTGCGGGCGTGTTCACCCGAGCGGCCCGGCATCGCTATCGGTTCCTGCTCCGCATTGAGGGAACCCACGCGGGCGAGGGGTATGACGAAGAGGGCGAATACGCCTACGAGGCGGCCCGCACGCTGGCCCAGTCCAGCTTCCGCCGGGACGCCCATTCTGCCTTGCTATACGCGGCCCTGACCGTGGTGGCGGCAATGACCGCAGCTTTGGAGTCCCGGGCGGTTGCCGCCATCTTGGCTCTGGTAGTGGTGCCCGCCCTGTTCCCGCTGTGGTGGGGAAGGCGATCGGTGGCCGAGGCCCGGCTCACCCAAGAGCGATTCGAGATGGAGCGTCGGGCCGAGGAGACGCTGAGCCAGGGCGATCTCGCCCCCCGGGCCTGGGCCGGGCGACTGGCCCCCGACGATTTGCCCGATTTCGCCGGCTACGAGATGGGCCGGGTGTACCAAGCGGGCGAAGGCGTGATGGCCGGGGACTTCTTCGACGTGTTCCGAGTGGGCCCGACCCGGGTGGCCGCGGTAATCGGCGATGTGGCCGGTCGGGGCATCGAGTCGTCGATCACCGCATTCCAGGCCAAGTACCTGCTTCGGGTGTTCTTGCGCCAGTTCCGCGATCCGGCCCAAGCCCTCGAGGAGCTGAATGCCCAGATGTCGTCCATCGAGAGGGCCGAGGAGTTCATCTCTGTGGTGGTCGTGTTGTTCGACACCGAGGCCCAGACCATGCGGTACGCCTCTGCCGGACACCCGGCGGCCTGGCTGTGGCATGAGCGGGAGGTGCAGCCGCTGCGGGCCACCGGGGCGCTGTTGATGCTCGACCCCGACAGCACCTACTTCAGCCGGGAGATTCCGCTGGATCAAGGGGACATGGTGCTCATGTACACCGACGGGCTGGCCGAGGTGCGCTACGGCGACGCGCAATTCGGCGAGGACCGCATCGCCCAGCACCTCCGCCGCGATCCCACCGTTTCCCCCGATGTGCTGTGCAAAACGCTGTTGGAGGCTGCCCGAGACTTCGCCGACGGCACCATCACCGACGACGTGGCCATCCTGGCCGTCCGCCGGGCCTAGTCCAAGAAGCTAGGCTGACCGTTCGCAGGACTGCCGCGCAGAACATTTGGGGGCACTAAATGGCTGATGTCGTTCTCGAGGACATCAACAAGGAATACAGCAACGGCTTTGTGGCGGTCTCCGACCTGAACCTGGAGATCAATGAGGGCGAATTCTTGGTGATGGTGGGCCCGTCGGGGTGCGGTAAGTCGACCACCCTGCGGATGATTGCCGGTCTGGAGGACATCACCTCGGGGACGCTCAAGATCGGCGACCGGGTGGTCAACACGCTTGCCCCCAAAGACCGCGACATCGCCATGGTGTTCCAGAACTATGCGCTGTATCCCCATATGAACGTGTTCGACAACATCGCCTTCTCGCTGAAGCTGGCGCAGCGACCCAAGGCGGAGATCAGAGAGAGGGTCGGCGAGGCGGCACGCATTCTTGAGTTGGAGAATCAGCTCGACAAGCGACCGGCCCAGTTGTCGGGTGGCCAGCGCCAGCGGGTGGCCATGGGCCGGGCCATCGTGCGCCGCCCCCGGGTGTTCCTCCTCGACGAGCCGTTGTCGAATCTCGACGCCAAGCTCCGGGTGCAGATGCGAGCCGAGATCACCGAGCTGCAACGCGAGGTGGGGGTCACAACCTTCTATGTCACCCACGACCAGGTGGAGGCCATGACCATGGCCGACCGGGTTGCGGTGATCAACCGGGGGATCCTGCAACAGGTGGACAGCCCGATGAAGCTGTTCAACGAGCCCGACAACATCTTCGTTGCCGCCTTCATCGGCTCTCCCTCTATGAACCTCATGGAGGCGGTCTTGCACCGGAATGACTCCGGACTGTCGATGGAGCTGGGCAGCCAGAGGTTGGCGGTGCCTGAATCGGTGCTCGGACAGCGTCCGGCCCTGGAACGCTACTTGGGCTCGACAGTGGCAGTCGGCCTGCGGCCCAAGGACTTTGAGGACGCCGCCCTCGTGAGCGATCACCCTTCTGATCAGAGGGTGAGGGCCCATGTCTCGCACATCGAGGCTCTCGGGTACGAGGTGATCGCGTACTTTGAAATGGACGCCAAGCCGGTCATCTCCCAAGAGGCATTGGAGCTGACCGAGGATCAGATGGCTGACGCGGCCCAGGACTCCACCCGGGTTCACGCCCGGTTCCACCCCACCACGTCGGTACAGCCCAACGACGCGATCGAAGTGGCCGTGTCAGTGGAGAACGCGCACTTCTTCGATCTGGATACCGGGCTGGCTATCCGCCGCTGAGTTCAGGTCAGTTCCAGACCAGCGGCCCGTGGTCGAGGTTGGGCAGCACCATTTGGCCAAACCGGTCGCACTCGGGCAGATGCGGGTATCCCGAGAGGATGAAGGCGTCGATGCCTGCCTGCCGGTAGGCGTTCAGCTTGGCCAGCACTTCGTCGGGCGATCCCACGATGGCCGCGCCCGCCCCGGACCGCGCCCGACCGATTCCGGTCCACAAATTGTCTTCCACAAAGCCGTTGGCATCGCTGAGGTCCCGAAGTTCGGTTTGGCGGCGGACGCCTGCTGAGGCGGCGTCCAGTGATCGCTGTCGAATGGCCTTTCCTGTCTCGTCGTCGAGCTGGCTGATGAGCCGAGCAGCCGCGGCTCGGGCTTCTGCCGATGTGGGACGCACGATGACATGGCTCCGCAGTCCGAACCGCAGGGTGCGGCCCTGTCGTTCGGCGCGAGTCCTCATATCGGCCACAGTGTCGGCGACGCCGTCCACCGTGTCCGGCCAGGTGAGGAACACATCGGCCGCGGCCGCGGCGGTTTCCTTGGCCGCATCCGAGAAGCCGCCGAAGTAGAACGGGGGACAGCGGCCCGACACGGTGGTGGCTCGAGGAGGGTCGAGGGCCAGATCGACGAACTCGCCGTGGAAGTCCACTGGTTGGCCGTCGAGCAGCGTCCGCAGCACCTGCATCCACTCCAGCGTTCTCCGATAGCGGGGCTCAGATTCGAGTGTCTGGCCGGGTATGTCGCTGGAGATGATGTTGATGGTGAGGCGGCCATCAAGGATTCGATCGATGGTGGCCAGTTGGCGAGCGAGCTGGGGAAGCCACATCTCGCCCATCCGCACCGCCAACAGCAGTTGGATCTGGCTGGTGTGCGGGGCCACTGCGGCAGCGAACGCGGTGGAATCGATGCCCAGCGTGTAGCCCGAGGGCAGCAGGATGTTATCGAAGCCGTGTCGATCAGCGGCCAGTGTGATGTCGCGGCAGTGCTCCCAGCTGCTGGCCAGCGCGGGATCGGCCACGCCCAAGAACTCGTAATCGTCGTCGCACAGGGCGGCGAACCAGGCCACTTCGACCGGTGCCGACCCACTCACGGCAGCGGCACGCCCTCGGAGGCCTCGATGATGGTGTAGACGTCGGCCCGGTCGAGGGGAACGTTGGCGGCCTGGGCGGCATCAGCCAACCGCTCGGAGTTCTGGGTGCCGAGCAATGCCACTGGGCGGGACGGATGGGCGAGGACAAAGGCCAGCGCCACCGCGGTTCGGCTGGAGCCGTGGTGCTCGGCCAGTTGGTCCAGTGCGGCGATCAACTCGGGGCGCACATCGGCCCCGGTGGCCAGCCGCCCGCCCGCGAGCGGGCTCCAGGCCAACGGGACTACGCCGTCGCGCATGCACAGATCCAGCGTGCCGTCCCGAAGCGCACCCAGCTCTGCGGCGGAGTACTCGGGCTGGGTGGAGGCCAGCGGGAACGGCAGATGGGCGGCGAGAGACTCATGCTGCTGGGGAGTGAAATTGGAGATGCCCACTTCGCGGATCTTGCCCTGATCACGGAGCGCGGCCAGCGCCTCAGCCAACTCCGCGGGATGGGTGAACAGGTCGGGACGATGAATCTGGTACAGGTCGATGACATCGATGCCGAGGCGGGTGAGCGACGCCTCGCAGGCCGCAGTAATGGCCGAGGCGCCCGAGTTGTAGGGCGTGGGCGGGGTGATACCTCCCTTGGTGGCCAGCACCATGCGGTTGCGCAGTTCGGGGGCTGCGGCCAGGACCCGGCCAAGGTTGGCCTCGGCTTGGCCGAAGGCGGTTCCTCCCCAGTCGAGCCCGTATACATCGGCGGTGTCCACCAAGTTCATGCCGAGCCCTAGAGCCGTCTCCAATAGCTCCTGGTATTGGGAATCAGAGCGCCCGACAAGGCGCCAGCATCCGAACCCCAGTCGTCCGACCCGGAAGTCGGTACCGAGAGTGACAGAATCAGAGTCGACAAGGCTGTTTGGCACCGGATCAAGCTATCGTGTGAACCCGCCGCCAGCGTCGTTCGAGGGGAAATGGTGATCCGTTACGGGGTGATTGGGACCGGCATGATGGGCCGGGAGCACATTGCCAATATCGCCCACCTCCCAGGGGCAGAGGTGACTGCACTGGCCGATCCCCACCCTGCGTCTTTGGACACCGCGGAGGGAATGGCGCCGGGAGCAGCGCGGTTTGCGGACCATCGCCGTCTGCTGGAGGCTGAGATCTGCGATGCCGTGGTCATCGCCACCCCCAACATGACCCATGCCGATGTGCTCGGCGACGTATTGGGGGCCGACCTGCATGTGCTGGTCGAAAAGCCGCTGTGTACCACGGTGACCGACTGTCGTCGGGTGATCGACGCAGCCGCAGACCACCGCGGGGTGATACGAGTGGGATTGGAGTACCGGTACATGGCGCCGTTCGCCCGGCTGATCGAAGAGGTGGCGGGAGGCGCAGTGGGGCGGGTGCGAATGGTTTCGATGCGCGAGCACCGCTTCCCGTTCCTATCCAAGGTGGACGACTGGAACCGGTTTTCTGACAACACCGGCGGCACGCTGGTGGAGAAGTGCTGCCATTTCTTCGACTTGATGAACCTGGTGATGCCCGGGCGGCCCGTGCGGGTCTTCGCGTCGGGAGGCCAGGCGGTGAACCACCGGGATGAGCGCTATGGAGGCCGGACCCCTGACATCGACGACAATGCCTATGTGGTGGTGGAGTACGACGACGGTGCCCGGGCCATGCTCGACTTGTGCATGTTCGCCGAGGCCACCCACAACCAGCAGGAATTCGCGGTGATGGGCGATGCCGGGAAAGTGGAAGCGCTCGTGCCAGAGCACATCGTGCGGATCGGGCGCCGAGGCGAGCATTCGATCGGAGCAGTCCAGGCGGTGGCGACGCCGGTTGAGGCCGCGTACGCAGGGTTCCATCACGGGTCCAGCTTCGTGGAGCACCAGCGATTTCTGGAGGCGATCGGCACCGACGATCACCCTGATTCAAGGTCTCAATCGCTACAGGCGCTTGAATCCGCCATGCTGTGTGTGGCCATGGGGGTTGCCGGACAAGAGTCCATGGCGTCCGGGCTGCCGGTTGCTCTCGCCGATATCAGCCCTTGACCGAGCCGGCCAGCAGTCCCCGGACGAAGTGGCGCTGAAGGCTGAAGAACACGATCAGCGGCACGATCATGATCACGAACGCGGAGGCGAAGCGAAGCTGGAAGTTGGAACCCCGCTCGCCCACCAGATTGACCAATGCCACCGTCATCGGCTCGTTGTCGGTGAGGAACACCGCGGCGATCAGGTAGTCGTTCCAGGTCCACAGGAACTGGAAGACGGCGAAGGCGGCCAGCGCTGGCCGGGCCAGGGGCACTACCAGCCGCCAGAAGATGGTGAAATGGCTGGCGCCGTCGATTCGGGCCGCCTCGAACACCTCGCGGGGGAGTTGGCTGACGAAGTTGTGCAGCAATAGCACGGCCAGCGGCAGCCCGAACGCGGTGTGGGTCAGCCACACCGCGGCTGCGGTGTTGGCCACCCCGACATCGGGAATCAGCACGAAGGTCCAGTCCAGTCCGGGGATGGTGAGCCGGGCGCCGTTATTGAACAACTGGAGCAGCGGCACGAAGGCCATCTGGTTGGGCAGGGCGATCATCGAGACCAGGGCGATGAAGAGCCAGTTGCGGCCTCGGAAGTCGATCCAGGCGAATCCGTAGGCGGCAAACGCAGCAATGGCGATGGGGATGATGGTGGCCGGAACCACGATGGCGAGGGAGTTCAGGGCGAACTCCCACATAGACGGCTGCGCCGCGCTTTCCCGGAAGATGTCGCGGTAGTTCTGGAGGGTCAGGTTGTCGAGGTCGTTCCACGATGTCCACCAGCCTGAGCTGTTGATGTCGGGCACCTTTCGGAATGACGAGATGAACAGCCCGAACGTGGGCACGGTCCAGACCACCACGATCAGCCACATCACCCAGCTGGGGGCGGTGGCCGCTAGTCGGCGCAGCCGCTGGCCGGTGGGCATCAGCGCGGTCTCAACCGAGCTCATTTCAGATCCCCCTGCCAAGGCGTGGCCTCGCAGATCATGATTTCAGCTCCGATTGGAGTCGGCGGATGTTGTAGATCATCACTGGCAACACCAGGGCCAGCAGCACCACGGCGAACGCGCTGCTGGAGGTGAAGTTGCGGTCTCGGAGCTGGTCGAACATCTCGTTGGCCAGCACATTGGTTCGGTTCGCCCCGTTGGTGGTGGCCTTTACCAGGTCGAAGACCTTGGTGACGATCACCATCAGCGTGGTGGTCACGACGATGATGGTGGGACGGATCTGGGGGACGATCACCCGCCAAAAGACCTGGACCTCGTTGGCCCCGTCCACCCGGGCCGCCTCGGTGAGTTCCTCGGGAACCGCTCGGATGGCGGCCGACAAAACGACCATGGCGAACCCGGTCTGGATCCACACCATGATGAACATGATCCAGAAGTTGTTCCACGGGATCATCGACGAGTTGATGAAGAATCCGCGGGGTTGGAATCCGATTCCCTGGAGGATGGCGTTGAGCAGCCCGGTCTGGTTGCCGGTTGGCTGCACCTCGTAGATGAAGTCCCAGATCACCGCGGCGCCCACCATAGAGATGGCCATGGGCATGAAGATCAAGGTCTTGGCCACCCGCTCGCCCCGAGCCCGCTCAGCCAGTATGGCCAGCAACAGCCCCAGCACGGTGGACAGCCCGGCCACGGTGACCACCCACCAGATGTTGTTCCACACCACACCTTGCAGAGTGGACAGCGCGCCGAAAATGCCTAGACCGATGGCGAGGACCAGCATCGTGGATGAGGTCGGCGACCCCCAGTCCATCTCCACATCACCGCTGCGCAACCGGGCCCAGAGCCAGCCTCCCACGACAACAGCGGCCACCGCAGCGACGATCACCAGAGTGACCCGGCTCGACACCATCACCGTGAGTACATCCACGATCTCCGACCGGTTTGGCTCGCGGACCAGTGACTCCACGAAGCCGGCCAGGGTGGCCATCCCAACGATGGCGGCCGCAAGGCCCAGCACCTTCATGGTGCGTCGGGCCACCTTGACCCGTAGCGGTCCGCCGACGATGCGTGATGCGCTGGCCCAAGCGGCCACTACTGCGACCGCGGCGGCGGCCAAGCCGATGATGAACAGGCGGCTGGTGAAAATCGAAACCCATCCGTCGATAGAGAAGAAAGTGTCATCGGTGAAGATCTCCTCGTAGTGCTGGATGGTGAAGCCGGGTTCGCGGCCTCTCGACCCATTCTTGAACGACAGCCACATGGTCCGAAATCCGGGAATGACCAGCCCTCCGGTGACAAACAGCAGGGCCGGGCCCACGAAGACCCAGGGTCTCAGCCGAGCCTCTATGCGGATGCGCCGATCCAGCACCGGGACTAGTGCGCGCCCGCCAGCGGAGCCCAGGGCTGCGCCGACGAGCCCGCCGATGACGATTGCCAGCCACCCGTCGTCAAACGGGCCTCCGAGGCCGGGACCTCGGGGCACCCATCCGTTGTGCTGAAGCACAGATCCGGCTATGAGGCCGAGCACTCCGCCGATGCTGGCCGTGAATGCAGCCCACCGGTTGAGGGCCGAATCTACGGTTCGGTCGGCGCCGATGAACAGCACCGCGGTCACGGCCAGAGCCCCGGCGACGCTGATGAGCATGGTGACGATCTGGCCCATGACGTCCTTACCCTACGCGCTGGCTATTCGTCGCCGCGTGAACGCGACGTGGCCGGGGGCTAAAACGCCCCCGGCCACGGTCAGAGTTGGCCAGTCGCTAGCGACTGGTCTGTCGGCGTTCGCCTACGGCCACGCGTTCTCGGTGTCGTCAGCGAACTCTTGGGCGGTCTTTGAACCCGACACGTAGTCGGTACCGGAGCGCCAGAACTCGCCGGCGCCAACTTCACCGGGCATGAGGTCGGAAGCGTCGAACCGGAACGGGTCGGCGCTCACCAGGATGTCGGCCAGGCCGCGGTCAAAGTCCGAGCTGTACAGCGAGGTGTCGTGCTCGCGGTTGGGCGACAGGAATCCGCCCTTGTCAGCCATGATCCGGGCATTGGCGTATTCGGCGGTGCCGATGTACTCCATCACGGCCAGGGTCTCGGGCTTGTCGGTGAAGGCCACCGCGTGGGTTCCCGCGCCGAGCACGACTGTGCCGAACTCATCGCTGACGGTCGGCAGGTAGAACACGTTGACGTCACCGTTGGGGCCAAGCGAAGCGCCGACCTCGGTGTAGAAGGCCCCGGCGAAGCTGGCCTGGCGGTGCAGCACGCAGTCGCCGTCGACGATTGGCAGGGAGGCCTCTTTGAAGCCGGTGGCCGCAATCAGGTCGCGTCCGCCGAGCACGTTGCCCTCTTCGAACCAGATGTCGCCCACGAACTCAGCCACTTCGACCACTCGCGGATCGTTGAACGGAATGTCATGGGACACCCACTGGTCATACACGTCGGGGCCCTGGAGGCGGAGCATCATGTCCTCCATCCAGTCGGTGAACACCCAGCCGGTGGCGTCGCCCGAACCAATGCCGATGCACCAGGGGGCGAGACCGTCAGCCTTGATCTGGTCGGTCAGCGCATCAAGCTCGGCCCAGGTGCTGGGAACCTCGTAGCCATTCTCGGCAAACAGCGGCGGGCTGTACCACACCAGGCTCTTCACGTCGCCCTTGTTGGGCACGCCGTACACCTGTCCGCCGGTGGTGGCCAGGTCGAACCAGAACGGGTCATATGCTCCGCTGATGTTGTCGAGCAGCGACTGCGGCAGGGCCACGGCATCGCCGGACTCACCGAACTGAATGATGCGTCCCGGCTGGGGGATGATCACGATGTCGGGCGGGTTGCCGCCTTCCAGAGCCAAGTTCAGCTCGGTGGTGGCGTCCCGGGTGCCGGAATACTGCACTTCGATGCCGGTGCGAGCCTCGAACGGCTCGAAGCCCGCCAAAAAGCCCTCGGCTTCCGGGCCGGTTTCTGGGCCGAGGATATTGACCACAGTCCCGGCCAGGGGCATGTCGTCTTCTTCCTCCATCGGCTCTTCAGGGGCCATAGGCTCTTCCGTGGCCATGGGCTCTTCAGTAGCCGCCGCCGGGGCAGGCGTGGATGCTGCCGGTGCGTCATCGTCGTCGTTGCCGCAAGCGGCGGCCACCAGGGCCATCGCGAACAACACGGCGATGAGCGCGAACAGTCTTGACTTGATTCTCATTTCTGGGATTCCCTCCGGATTAGCAAGGATTTTGCTGGAAAACAGCACGCTACCGCCGAGAATCTGTTCGGTGCAACGCGCCAGGCAGATGGGCCGGATCGGGCGGCGAAGTCCAGTGGTGGCAAGCTATAGCCGTGCCCTGGTGCGAGCCCTGCGACCGGTTCTGGAACCCCGGCTCGGTGACCGAGGCGGGGGAGTGCCCCACCTGCGGCACTCCGGTGGAATCGCCGGTCGAAATCCCCTCCGACATGGACTCCTCGACTCGCCAGAAAGTCCCCTGGCACTTCTGGGTCGCCATCACCGCCGCCGGCATCTACCTGGCCTGGCGCGCCATCCAAGGCATCGGCCTTCTGTTCTGAGGGGGATCTTCTGAAATCCCAGTGGTCGGGCTGCCGGGATTTGAACCCGGGACCTTCGGTCCCCCAGACCGACGCGCTAACCAAGCTGCGCCACAGCCCGTAACGGAGTGAGCATAGTGGGGCGGGGTGGGGGGACCCCATACGGATAAGTAGGATTGGGGCCGTGTTGGACCTGGTAGTCCGCGGGGGCACGATTATCGACGGCTCGGGGAGCTTGGGTTTCCCCGGCGATATCGGAATCAGGGACGGGCGGATTGCCGCTATCGGGGAGGTTCCCGACCCTGGGCGCGCGGAGATCGATGCCTCTGGCCTGGTGGTTTGCCCCGGTTTCGTGGATCCCCACACTCATTACGACGCCCAACTGTTCTGGGATCCCGCCGCCTCTCCGTCCAACCTGCACGGGGTGACCACCGTGATCGGCGGCAACTGTGGATTCACCCTGGCGCCCCTCAATCCCGGCGACGCCCCCTACCTCCAGCGCATGATGGCCAAGGTGGAGGGCATGCCGCTTTCTGCCCTGGAGACCGGGCTGGACTGGTCGTGGCGCACGTTTTCCGACTACTTGGCCCGATTGGACGGCACTCTCGGCGTGAACGCCGGGTTCTTGGTAGGCCACTGCGCTATCCGTCGGGCGGTCATGGGGGCCGACGCCACCGGCAACGAGGCCGACTTAGACCAGCTTGAGGCGATGAAAGGTCTCTTGGCCGACGGCATTGCTGCAGGCGGCCTGGGTTTCTCCACCTCGCTTTCCTACACCCACAACGACGGCGATGGCGCCCCGGTGGCCTCCCGCTTCGCCAGCGACGAAGAGGTGATTGCGCTTTGCTCGGTGGTGTCGGAGCACGAGGGGACCACCCTGGAATACGTGACCGACGGGTGCATGCAGGGCTTCACCGATGAAGAACTGGATCTCATGGTGGCCATGTCCCGATCGGCCCGCCGCCCGCTCAATTGGAACGTGCTCACCATCGACTCCGCCGATCCCGATCGCTACCGGGCTCAACTGGGTGCCTCAGTGCGTGCCGCCGAGCACGGCGCTCGGGTGGTGGCGCTGACTATGCCGGTGCTGGTGGGCATGAATATGAGCTTTCTCAGCTACTGCGCTCTCAACATGCTCCCCGACTGGGGGGAGGTGCTCGGCCTGCCGGTGTCCGAGCGAATGGCCAAACTTGCCGATCCCCAAACCCGGGCCCATCTAGCCGAGCGGGCTGCCTCGCCTGACGCCGGGGTGTTCACCCGCCTCACCGGCTGGGGCGGCTACCGGATCGGCGACACCTTCAGCTCGGCCAACCAGGGGCTTACCGGGCGAACCGTGGCTGACATTGCCGCTGAACGGGGATCCGAGCCCTTCAACACCCTGCTCGACATCGTGCTCGCCGACGAGCTGCGCACCGTGCTGTGGCCGGCCCCCACAGATGACGACGACGAGAGTTGGCGACTTCGGGCCGAAGCCTGGCAGAGCGAGCACACCCTGCTGGGGGGCTCCGATGCCGGCGCCCACCTTGATCGGATGTGCGGTGCCCCCTATACCACCGCATTTTTGGGCGACTGCCTGCGGGGCCGAGGGCTGGCATCACTGGAGACGGCCATTCACATGCTCACCGACGCCCCGGCCCGCTTGTTCGGCCTGAGGGAGCGGGGCCGCATCGAGCGGGGCTGGCACGCCGACCTTGTGGTATTCGACCCCGACACGATCGACTCCGGTGCCATGCGCATGGTGGACGATCTGCCGGGCGGTTCGGCCCGGCTGTTCGCCGACGCAGTGGGAGTACACCACGTGCTGGTGAACGGCCAGCCCATCGTGAGCGGCGGTCAGGCCACCGATGCCCGACCCGGCACCCTGCTGCGATCGGGGCGCGATACCGAGACCGTACTGGTCGGGTAGTGGATTTCGAGCAGACCAAGGTGTCGCTGGCCCAGTTCCGGCGGCGGCTGGAGATCTTCTCGCTGCGTTGGCAGGCTCGTCTCGACACCAGGCAGTTCGACCAGGCCGTTCCATGGATCATCGCCGTGTTCTTGAGCGCGGCGCTTGCCGGTCTGGCCTTGACCCGGGCCTATCAACTGGACGCTGGGGCCGACCTGTCGGCCCACCTCCAGGGACTGTGGCTCATCGGGGAGGGCTATGAGCCGCGCTCTAGCGTGGCCGGCCACAACCTGCTGTGGGAGCAGGCTGCTTTCATCCTCTACCCGGTGGCGGGGCTGACCGCCCTGTTCCCCGACCAGCCCACGCTGCTCTGTCTGCAAGCCGCGGCCTTGGGCTTGGCAGTAGTGCCACTGTGGCGGATTGCCCGCGATGTGGGCGGCCTCAAATCGGGGGCGGCCTTTGCCGTGGTATTCGCCTACTGCGCCTATCCGGCGGTCCACACGATCAACCTGTCCGATTTCCACCCCGAGGCACTGGCAGTGCCCGCGCTGTTCGCCGCCGTGCTCGCTGCTTTGACCGGCCGGTGGAATTGGTTTGCCGTGTTCGCCCTTCTGGTGGTGACCTGCCGGTCGGATTTGGCCTTCGCCCTCTCCGGGCTGGGACTGCTGGTGCTCTTGGAGGGTCGGCGCCGCCCCGGAACGTACATCTCCCTTGGGGGCTTGGCCTACGGGCTGGTGGCCATGACCGCCATTCAGCCTCGCTTCAACGGTGGGCGATTCCCCCACATCGAGGCGTTCTCCGACTTTGGCAGTGGACACCCGGGGTCGGTTCTCTGGGGCTTCATCTCCGGCCCTCATCAGGTGGTGGCCGATGCGGTTTCGCAGGTCAACTTCCAGATGATCGTCTTCCTGCTGGCCCCGGTGATGCTGCTGCCGTTGGTGGCGCCCCGCTATGTGCTGCCGGTTTTGCCCCTGTTCGCGGTGTACTTGGTGGCCGATGTGCCCACCGGCCAATTGGCCGAGGCTTCTCAGACGGTGCCGATGATTCCGTTTGTCTTCGCGGCCACGGTGTTCGCCCTGGCCCGCTCCGGTCGGGTGCTGGTGGAGCGGGTGAATGTGGACCGTCGTCTGCTCACCGCGCTTGTGCTCACTGCCGGTCTGTTCTTCGTGCGCGATGCTCCCAGCTCCATATACGAGAGGCCGTGGAACTGGGGCCAACGCGACACGATAGACATAGCCCGGCAAGAGGCGGCCGATCTGATCCCGTCGGATGCGTCGGTGCGAGCCTCGGAGCAGGTCCTTCCCCTGCTGTCGGACCGCACCCGGCTGTATCAGCTCCACACCGGAGAAGACCCTTCCAGCGCTGCGGTGGCCGCTACTCCCAAAGTGGAGTGGATTGTGTTCGACCCCGCATCCGCTCCCGGCTGGACCCCCCTCGACATCGAGGGCTTCGATTTGGACGTGCGACGAACCGGCTTTGAACGGCTTGAGCTGGAAGAGGGAGGGCGCACCCTGTGGGTCTACCGACTCCGCAACGTGATCCAGAGCTAAGCGGGGAGGTGCGAGCGCAGGGTCTCAGCGGTATGGGCCAGCTCCTCGGGGGGAACCGAGGCCTTGGCGTTGGCGAAGTTCAAGTCGTTCATGTTTGACATGGGGATCACATGCAAATGGGTGTGGGGAACCTCGAGGCCGGCGATGATGAGGCCCACACGGGACGGCTTGAAGGCGGCCATCTGAGCGGTGCCCACCGTATGGGCCACCACCATGAGATGGGCGGCCAGTTCCGGCGGGACGTCCAGCCAGTGATCGATCTCGGCCCGGGGTACGACCAGCGTATGCCCAGTCTGGATGGGGTTGATGGAGAGGATGGCCACGCAGTCATCGTCTTCCCATACAAAGTGCCCCGGCAGGTCTCGGTTGATGATTAGGGAAAAGACGCTGGCCATCTGCCCATTGTAAGTCCGGGCCACCCCCCAGCCTGCCTCTGTAGCATTGGCCCTCGTGAGTTCGAGGGAAGCTGAGTGGCGGGTTTGGACGGTTCCCAACTTCATCTCGGTGCTTCGGCTGGGGTGTGTGCCGGTGTTCTGCGTGTTGTTGCTGGGCATGGGAAATCGAGCCGGGGCCGCCATCCTGCTCGGCGTTCTGGGGGCCACCGACTGGGTAGACGGCTATATTGCCCGGCGGTTCAACCAGGTCTCGGAACTGGGGAAGATCCTGGACCCAACCGCCGACCGGCTGATGTTTCTGGCTGCGGTGGTGGCGATGATGGTGGACGGCTCTCTCCATGCGGCATTCGGGATGACCATGCTGGTCAGAGAGGCGGTGGTGTCGCTGGCCACAGTGGTGCTGGGCGCAATGGGGGCTCGCCGGATTGACGTGACCTGGAGCGGCAAAACAGCCACGTTCGGGCTCATGTTCGCCCTGCCGTTCCTGCTGCTGGGAGATTCGAGCGTGGGTGGGGGAGCAGCCCTGCGGGGTGTCGGATGGGGATTGGGCATTCCGTCGTTGGCGCTCAGCTACTACGCGGCGGTGGAATACATACCTCGTGCTCGCCGGGCTCTCGCCGAAGGGAGAGCCGGAGCCTCAAGCTGAGGTTGAGAGTTTGGGTGAGAGCCGGTACGGTGTCTCCAATGAACGTACCGGTTGAACTGCGCTACTCCGAAGATCACGAATGGACGAGGACAGAAGGCAACCGGGTTTGCCTGGGCATCACCGACTACGCCCAGGACGCCCTTGGCGACGTGGTCTATATCGACCTCCCCCCGGTGGGGACCGAGGTGGCTAGTGGCGAGCCGTTCAGCGAGGTCGAGTCCACCAAATCGGTCTCAGAGATCTATTCGCCGGTAACCGGCACAGTGGTCGAGGTGAACACCGACCTGATCGATCACCCCGAGCGGCTGAATGAAGACCCCTACGGCGAAGGGTGGATCTGCATCATCGAAGCCTCCAACCCGTCAGAGCTGGACAATCTCCTGGATGCGGCGGCTTACACCGATCTGACTGAGAGCATCGATTGACCTCCCGGCCCGACGATGGAGAGGCCCAGGGGGTCATCTGCCCGCAATGCGGTCATGTCAGCGGGGTTGATGACAACTTCTGCGCCTCGTGCGGGTATCGCCTCAAACCACTTGGCGACTCCGATGGGGCTGGCTCCGTGGACGAGCCGACCACTGAGTTGGAGATCGAAGCCGGTCTGGTCCGGCAGCCGGCGGTGTTGGTGGTCACCCAGGGGTCGGCCGCGGGCAGTCGATTCGAGCTGGCTCAGACTCGGGTAGTGGTGGGCCGTCATCCCGACTCCGACATTTTCTTGGACGACATCACCGTCTCCCGGCGCCATGCCGAGGTTTATCGGGACGGCTTGGTGCAGCACGTCAAAGACATGGGCTCGCTGAACGGAACCTACCTGAATAGCCGCAGGGTGGAGGATGCCGGATTGAAGAACGGCGACGAGCTTCAAGTAGGGCGATTCAAGCTGGTGTTCTACGACGGGACCGGCGGATGAGCACCCAGTATCGGTCGATCGGGCAGGTGCTGGATCTGCTGAAAGAGGAGTTCTCCGATATCAGCATCTCCAAGATCCGTTTTCTGGAGAGCCAAGGTCTCATCGATCCCGAGCGAAACCAATCTGGCTACCGGAAGTTCACCGACATCGACATCAGCCGGCTCCGCTGGATTCTTGAGCAGCAGCGGGATCACTTCCTGCCCCTCAAGGTCATCAAGGAGCGCATCGACCACCAAGACTTCGGCGGGTCCGAAGGAGGCAGCGAATCCAACAGCGACGGGGCCAGCCCCCGAGGGGCGCGCCGGCCCAACCCGCTGGACCCGGGATCGGTGTCTGTGTCGCTGACCCTGGACGAGCTGGCCTCGGCGAGCGGGCTAAGCCAGTCCAAGATCATGGAGCTTCAGAAGTTTGGCCTCATCGAGCCCCTAGACGACGGTGCGCTGCGGCACTACGGCAGCGAAGCAGTGATTGTGGCCAAAGTGGCAGCCGGCTTCTTGGCCCATGGGGTGGAGCCTCGCCACCTGCGGGCCTACAAGTCGGCGGCAGAGCGAGAGGCGGGACTGATGGAGCAGCGGATTATGCCCATGGTGATGCAGCGCACGGCCCAGTCCCGCAAGCAATCCCAGGACACGCTGGTGGAGCTGATCAATCTCGGTTCGGAGTTGCGGCTCTCGCTGCTCCGATGCGCCTTGGCCGGCCACACTCGGAATCGTTAGCAGCGTGGGCCTTAAGGCGCCCGAGCTGTTCGCAAGCCCGGAGGCCATAGAGCAGGCCGTCGGGCGGGTGGCTTCGGAGATCTCCCGGCAGTACTCCGATGGGGTTGTGCTGGTGTCGGTACTGAAGGGAAGCCTGCCGTTTCTGGCCGATCTGGTCCGAGCGGTGGACATAACGGTGGAGGTGGACTTCTTGGCGTTGTCCCGGTTTGCCGCAGATTCCGGACGGGTCCGGTTGGTCAAGGATCTGGACTGCGATGTGAACGGGCGCCAGGTCGTGCTGGTGGAGGACATCGTGGACACCGGGCTGAGCCTCGCTTACCTGATGGGAGAATTACACCGGCGGTCGGCGGCATCGGTGGCGGTGGCTGCGCTGCTCAACCGAAGTGCCCGCCGCATCCTGCCGCTCGAGCCCGACCACGTCGGCTTCGAGGCACCGGACGAGTTCTTTTTGGGCTACGGCCTGGACTGGGCCGGCCGCTACCGCAATCTCGACCGGTTGGTGATCGGAGATCCCGACTTACTGGCCGACGATCCCGACGCTTACGTCTCTACGCTCTACTAACGTGGGTGCGATGAAGGAAATGGAGCTGATCGGGGTGCGGATCGAACTTCCGTCCAACGCCCCCATCGTGCTGCTGCGGGAGACCGACGGTGAGGGTCGGCTCCTGCCCATTTTCATCGGAGCGGCAGAGGCTCAAGCCATCGCATTGGCCATGGAGGAGGTGGAGACGCCCCGCCCCATGACCCATGATCTGTTCAAGAACGTGCTGGACGACTTGGGCGTGCAACTCGACCGCATTGTGGTGACCGAGTTGCGGGATCGGACCTTTTACGCCGAGTTGGAGTTGAGGGGGGGCAACGGCGCCCGTCGCATCTCCAGTCGTCCCTCAGATGCGGTGGCTCTGGCGATTCGCGCTGGGGCGCCGATCTTCGCCGATGAGTCGGTACTGGATGCCGCCGGGCATGCGGTGGAACCTGACGAGCCCGAAGGCGATGAGCCTCCCACTGAGGAGGTTCTAGACCAATTTCGGGAGTTTTTGGATCAAGTCACCCCGGAAGACTTCAACGGCTGACTTCTTTTTCCGGCCAGATCGCTCCTTGACAATCCACAGGGAGAGGTTTACCCTGTGGAAATCCATTGGCGTAGTTTCCCCGATGTAAGCAGCAGCATCTGGGGCGCGCCCCAGCACCGGAGAGTCAAATGAGCGATCGCGCACGGATAGCCAAAGACTTCAGTTCTCCTCAGACCATCGAGATTGTCGGTATCACCTACCGCCAGCTGGATTACTGGACCCGGACTGGTTTGGTTGTTTCCACCGCCCAGGAAGCGGAGGGAAGCGGCAGCCGCCGCCGGTACTCCTACAACGATTTGCTGGAGTTAAAGCTGATCAAGCGTCTGTTGGATGAGGGAATCGCTCTCCAGCGGGTGCGCGAGGTGTTCGATTACCTGCGCGACGAACTCGGCGAAGAGGTGGCCAGCGCCGATTTGGTGATCAACGGCAACAAGTCGCTGTTGGTTCGCACCGATGAGCAGATTCTGGATGCGCTGCGCCAGGGCCAGGGGGCGCTCTACCTCCGCATGGAGGGCTTGATCGAAGAGGTGGATGCCGCGGTGAGGGAGTTGCCTATCGAGGAGGCTCTGCCTGTGGATACATCAGAGCCGCAATCCGGGATCGGTGCCGCCCGAACTGGGTCCTAGAGGAGGCGGGCAAGCGCGTGTTCGCCCATGATTCGGAGCGACAGTTCGCTGAATTGCTCGACTTCTATGGCATCGAGTGGCGCTACGAGCCCGACACCTTTGTGCTTTCCCGAAATGAGATAGGCGAAGTCACCGAGGCGTTCAGCCCAGACTTCTATTTGCCTCAGTTTGATCGCTACGTGGAGATCACCACCGCACGCCAGAAGTACATCACCCGCAAGAACGGCAAAGTCCGCCGCTTGCGGGAGTGCTTTCCCCACATCGACATCGTCGTGCTCTGCCAGCGGGACTATCGCAACCTTCTGAGCAAATACGGCTTTGACGATGCCTCCGGGCTGGACGGCGACCTGACCCACACTGGGGCAGGGGCCGAGTCTCACTAGCCGAACGAGGCCAGACGTGCGTTCTTCTCCGCTGGAGGCTTCCCACCGGGCGCTGGGGGCCAAGATGGTTCCCTTTGGCGGCTGGGAAATGCCGCTGTCCTATCCGTCGGGCACGCTGGCTGAACATCGAGCATGTCGAACCGACGCAGTGATTTTCGACGTGAGCCATTTGGGAACCCTCCGGGTATCCGGTACCGACGCCTACGAACGGCTTCAGCAGGCCTTTACCAATGATCTGGCTCGAATAGGTCCTGGTCGCACCCAGTACACCCACCTGCTCGACGCCGACGGCTCAGTCTTGGACGACATCATCGTGTGGTGGACCGATGACCAGAGTTTCGATGTGATGCCCAACGCATCCAACACCGACCGGGTGCGCGACGCGCTGAGCACCTCGGGTGATGATGATGGTTTCCAGGCTGTCGACGTGACCGGAAGCCGAGCAGTGTTGGCGGTGCAGGGTCCCGAGGCCCGCAAACGTTTGGCCGCGGTGTCGCCAGGGGCGTCGGAAGTGGCCCGCAACTGCGTTGGATCGGTGGAGTGGGAGGGCGTCTCGCTGACTGTGGCCGGCACCGGCTACACCGGAGAAGACGGCGTGGAGATGGCCGTGCCCGCGGAGGCGGCTGAGCGGCTATGGGATGCGGTGACCGCCGTGGGGATCACTCCCGCTGGGCTGGGAGCCCGCGACACGCTGCGCCTGGAAGCAGGTTTGCCGCTGCACGGCCATGAGCTCGGTCCCGGCATCACCCCGCTGCAAGCCGGATTGGGCTGGGTGGTGCGGTGGGACAAGCCATCGTTTCAAGGCCGAGAGGCACTGGCCGCTGAAAAGGAGAAGGGCATTCACCGACGGCTGCGGGGGCTGCGAGTCGAGGGCCGCCGGCCTCCCCGGGAGGGTCAGGCGGTGCTTCGGGGTGGCGAAGTTGTTGGGGAGGTCACGTCGGGCAACTTCTCACCCATGTTGGAGACGGGTATAGCCATGGCCTTCGTGCCTCCCGACGCCGATATCGGAGATGTGCTAGCCGTGGACATGCGGGGCACCCCCACACCGGCCACGGTGGTCAAGCTGCCCTTCGTTTAGGCGCTGTGTCTAAGCGGCGATGGCGTCCAGAACCCGGTTTTGGGGGATGGCGCCTCGCCAACTATCGAGAATCTGTCCGTTGCCATCCAGCAGCATTCCTGCGGGCTGGCCGGAGATTCCTAGTTGGCGCCAAGACTCGAATGTGGGATCCCAGAGCATGGTGAACGTAGTGCCGGTGGACTGCACGAAGCTCTCAGCCAACCCGAGGCTGTCTTGGGTTCCGACTCCTACCACTGTGAGCTTGTCAGAGTTGTTTCGAGCGAACTGCTCGACGCCGGGGGCTTCCCGGCGACAGATGGTTCAATGGGGGGCCCAGAACCACAGCACGATGGGCCGGTCCGCGGGGGCGAAGCTAGCCAGATTCACAGTGGCTCCGGTGGCTACGTCCACCAACTCGACCGAGGGCAGATCAGATGCCGGAACTGGGGCGGCGGTCTCTGTGGCCATCTCGGGGGCGGGCGCCAGAGTTGCCAGCGGCGCCTCGGTTGAGACCGGCGCCCCAGTGGGAGCAGCCTCTGGGCCGTCGCCGCTGTCTGCGCAAGCGGCTGTGCCCAGGGCCAAACAGGCGGCAAGAGCGAGAACCCTGATCTTCGGCTTCATGGTTGCACTCACGTCAGGCTGTTCCAATGCTCGCCACCTTATCCAGGATCCAGCTGTGCGACGGGCTGGCCCGCTTGTCGATTTCCTGGCCGAACCGGTTGAGGACGATCACACGGTGTTGACTGGTGATCCCGAGTCCGTTCCATGAGGCGCCGGACGAATCCCACAGCATCTGGAGTGAATTCCCGGTTCCAGTGATTCGAACGAAGTCCTCGGCCTGACTCAGATTGTCTCGGGCGCCCACCCCGATCATGGTGAACTTGTCGGTGTTGTCTCGAGCCAACTGCTCGAGGCCGGGGGCTTCCCGGCGGCAGGTGGGTCAATGGGGGGCCCAGAACCACAGCACGATGGGCCGGTCAGACGGGGCGAAGCTGGCCAGGTTGACGGAGGCCCCGGTAGCCACGTTCACCATCTTCACTGACGGCAAATCTGAATCGGGGACCGGTGTCGGCTCTGGTGTTGGCGGTGGCGGCGGTGGGGGCGGCGGTGGGGGTTGTGTCGGCTCTGGTGTTGACTCTGGTGGAGGCGTGGGCCTGACGGTGGACTGGGGGGTGGACACCGTAGTGGGTGTCGATGCCGGAGTCGGCCGGGAAGTGGAGGTTGCCGGTGGCGCTGAAGTCGAAGTTGCTGCCGGCGTTGTGGTGGCGGGCGCTTCCGTGGCGGGCGCTGAGGTTGCCGCTGGCTCCTCGGGTGCGCTGGTTGCCTCAGTCTCAGTGGGTTCGGCAGCGGGAGCATCATCGGGCTCGGGCAGTCCGGGATCCGGACTTGGCTCAAGCTGGTCAGGGGGTTCAGTGGATGCCGCGGTTGGGTCGGCCGCGATGTCTGTTGGTGCCGCGGTTGGGTCGGCCGCGATCTCGCCGCTGCCCTCTTCCGACGTCTCCGTACCCCCGCAGGCAGCAGCGGCCAGGGATAGAACCAGGGCTATGCCCGCGGCGGCGAACACTCTGGTTCGCCGACCGCGGCACAATGCCCGAATACTCACCCTTCCGATGCTATCGGGCAGGCTCTGAAATCACTCTCCGAGGCTGCGATAGGGAGCAGTCTGCTGGACGCAGGTGGGAATGTCGGGATCTCCGGGACATGGGAAGTTGAACACCAACTCGGTTACCACGTTGGGAGCCCCAAACTTGTTGGGGCCGAAGGTGGCGGGAAGCTGATGCTGGATGTCTACCGAGCCCAGGTTTTGGAAGGCTGTGTAGATGTCCTGGCGAGTGGGGTTGGGCCCGGCGTCGTAGATGGCCCGGGCCACCATGCGCATCTCGGTACACACAGTGGACGTCATGCCATAGGCGCTGTCGTAGCTCCCATAGATCTCCCGGGTGTGGCTGGCGCCGATGGCGCTGTTGGCCGCATAGGTCTCGTTGCACATGATGTTCAGCGGTGCGTTGAAGCTGAGCACCGGGTCGTCGGAGCGGAAGTTCCCGGTGGGGGCATCGTCGATGATGATGGTGCCGTTGTACATCTCCGCGGCGGCGTCTCCGCCGAACTGAGCCACCTTGCCCGACACCAGGTCACCGGCCTGGCTGTTGAAGTCAGAGTTGTAGAACTGCACGTCGCCGGGGGCGTAGCCCTGGTTGACCATCTCATTGATGAACTGGGGCAGGCTGAGCACGTTGAGGCCGGGGAAGACCACGTCGACGCCCTCTTCCAGCATCCGCTCCACCGCGATGTCGTTGCCCTCACGGCAGGTGGTGGCACCGCCGCAGCCGATCTGCTCGGCCACGGCAATGTCGTAGCCCGCGGCCTCTATGACATCGATGATCCCGGCTTGCACGGTCTCGGGTTGCCCGGGGGTGTCGGGCCAGATCACCGCGATGGTCTTGCCGTCCAAGGCGCCGGTGTCGATGATCGCCTGGGTCATGTTGACCACCGAATCCTCGGCCACGGGGCTAAGCGAATACAGCAGGCCGTTGGCTTGCTCGTGGAACTCGCGGGGGTTGCCCTGGGTGGTGAGGAACAAGGTGTCGTGGTCGGCCGCGATGCACAAGATTGCGCTGCCCTGGAAGCCGGTGGTGTTGGTCACGATCACCGCGTTGTGATCCTCGGTGGCTTCGATACAGGCCTGGTTGCGCAGCGTGTCGATGTCCTCGCCGCCGCCGCCGAGCGCGGATACCTCCACAAGGCGGAGATCGATCTGGCGGCCCCAGATCCCGTTGCAGTCTTCGTTGATTGCCTTGGTGAATGCCTCGAACATGTCAATGGGGTCGCCTACCGGAACGGCGAAGCCGATGCCCTCCAGTTCCTCCAGCTTGGTGCGGAGGTGGACGATGGTGATGGAGTCTTCGGTGATGCCCACGTCGGTGGCCTGGGGCGGTGAATCCGGATCGGGCGTGGCCGTGCAGAACACGTCCAGCGACTGGAATGGGTGGGAGCGGTCGAAGGTCCTGTGGAAATCGATGAACAAGTCGCCCCGGGGCTCGTCGAAACCGATGTCCACCGGCTCTTCCGTTGCTGGTTCGGATGGCTCGCCTGAATCGTCGGATGGCTCAGAAGGCTCTTCTTCGTCGGTGGCCGGCGCCGCGGTGTCCTCTGCCGGGGCTGGCTCGTCTTCACCGTCGGTATCTGCTGGGGCATCCGGTTCGTCGGTGGCCGGAGCCGCGGTGTCGTCTGCGGGTGCTGGTTGTGCACCGCCGTCGTCATCGTCGTCGCCTCCGCATGCCGCGGCGATGAGTGTCAATGCCAGCAGTATCCCCAGGATCTTGAGCATCTTGTGAGACACGGTTACCCCTCTCCATCGTATGGCGACGAACAGTAGCCGATGGTGATTGAGGGTGTATAGAGACCGATTGATGCGCTGCCCCGGTGCAATGGCCTAGTCTCGCGGCCCGATGGGGGACCAAATGGACGACTCGGTGGAACCGGACGTCGACGGCTCGCAACTGGACGATCCAGCCAATTTGGCCTCGGCGGTTTTCGAGGAGGAGTCCAAGCGCCTCGCCGAGCAGGCGGCCAAATCGGAAGTGGTGGTGCTTCCCGACGATCTGCTGCCCGGTGTGGGCGAAGCGCCCATGACGTTGCGGCAGGGAATCCAGGCTGGCGGGGCAAGCATGCTCGTGGTGCTCTTCTTGCTCAACGTGATCGACGAGTTCGACCGGGTGGCAATCGCCGTGCTCCTGCCCGATCTCCAAGACGCCTTCGGCGTGTCGGACACGGTGATTCTGGGCATCTCCTCGTTCGGCGGTGTGGCCCTGGTGCTGGGGGCGGTGCCGCTGGCCTGGCTGGCCGACCGGGTGAAACGCACCCTCATCGTGCCAGTGGCCACTGCGGGGTGGGCGGTGAGTGTGTTTCTCACTGGTTTGGTGAGGAACCCATTCCAGTATTTCTGGACCCGGGTTCTCACCGGGGCGGGCCAGGCCAACCGCTTGCCGGTGCACTCATCGCTGCTCACCGATACCTATCCCATACCGGCTCGGGCTCGGATTTTTGCCTTCGAGGGCATGGGTCGGCCCATTGGCCTGCTGATCGGGCCGGTGCTGGCCGGCGCCATCGCCTCGATAGCCGGTGGGGATGACGGGTGGCGCTGGGCGTTCTACATCTTCGCCATCCCGCCGATTGTCCTGGCGCTGGTGTCTCTGATTTTGAAGGAACCCCCTCGAGCGGGCAACGAGCAGCAGGCCATCTTGGGCGAGCAGTACGAGATGCCCCCCATCGGGTCGGATCTTCCGGTTTCCATGTCCACGGCCTTCGCCCGACTCAAGAAGGTCAAGACCTTCTACTTCCTGGCTGTGGGGGTGGGAACCCTCGGCTTCGCGCTGGTCACGCTGCCCAGCCAGCTCAACCTGATGCTGGAAGACGAATACGGCTACGAGGCCTTCCAGCGGGGCTGGGTGACGTCGCTGGTGTGGCTGGCCAGCCTGGTGGCCATCCCCATCTCGGGCTTCAAGTTCGACGGTATGTTCCGGGAGGATCCGGCCAAGATGGTGCGTACCGCGGGCACGCTCATCATTATGTCGGGCGTGCTGGTGCTCATCGCCATGCGATTCCACCAGCCCGCCATCATGATCTTCGGCATCAGCCTGGCCAACGCCTGCACATCGGCCTCCTTCGTGGCCGCCGCCCCCACCATTGGTGCGGTAGCCCCTTACCGGATGAGGGCCCAGGCGTTCGCGCTGTTGCCGGTGTTCATTTTCTTGATGGGCGGGTTCATGGGAAGCATCATCGCCGGTTCCATCAGCGACGCCCACGGAGAGCGCCTGGCCATCAGCATCGTGGCCCCGCCGGCTTCGATAATCGGCGGTCTGCTGGTGGCTTACGGCTCCCGCTACATCAAACGCGACATCTCGCTGGCGGTGAGCGAGCTGGTTGAAGAGCAAGAGGAGATGCGCCGCATGTCGGAGCATCCCGATGACATCCCGGTGCTCCAGGTTCGGGGACTGGACTACAGCTACGGCCCGGTGCAGGTGCTGTTCGACTGCGGGCTGGAGGTGCGCCGCGGCGAGACGCTGGCCCTGCTGGGCACCAACGGCGCGGGCAAGTCCACCCTGTTGCGGGCGGTCAGCGGTTTGGGGGTACCTGATCGGGGGGCCATCCGTCTCAACGGGCGCACCATCACCTACGCCGATGCTGAGCTGCGCTTCAAGCAGGGCATTGTGCAGGTGCGGGGAGGCGCCGGAGTGTTTCCCGGCCTGACGGTGGAGGAGAACCTCCTGGCCACCATGCTCAGCACGAAAGAGGAGAAGGCCGAGATCTACCGGCGAGTCGAGCGGGTGTACGACGTATTTGGCGCGCTGCGGGAGAAGCGCAATCAAGCCGCGGGAGACCTCTCCGGTGGCCAGCAGCAGATGCTGGCCTTCGGGATGGGCTTGATGCACGAACCCGAGGTGCTGCTCATCGACGAACTCTCGCTGGGCCTGGCCCCGGTGGTGGTGCAGGAGCTGTTGGAGGTTGTGGAACAACTGAAGGAGACCGGGCTCACCATGATCATCGTGGAGCAGTCGCTGAACGTGGCCCTGAGCGTGGCCGAGCGGGCGGTCTTCATGGAGAAGGGCCGGGTGCGCTTCGAGGGCCCGGCCCAGGAGCTGGCTGAGCGAGACGACCTGGTGCGGGCGGTGTTCCTCGGTGCCGAGGGTGGTTGAGCGGTGAGGCGAGCTGACGCAGGCCGAGACCGGATGGCCGTGCTGTGATCGACATCGGATGGGAGATCTCCCAACAGGACTTGTTCTCGGGCAGCGTGCAGGGTCTCATAGTGGCCGCGCTGGCCGCGGGGTTCGTGCTCATCTACCGGTCTACCGGGGTGCTCAACTTTGCCCACGCCGAAATCGGCAGCTTCGGCGTGGCCCTGATGGCCATGCTCACGTTCCGCTACGACGTGCCCTACTGGCTGGCCTTCTTCTTATCGGTTGGGGCCGCGGCTGGCTTTGCCATGGTCACCGAGCTGGTGGTGGTACGGCGGCTCTTCAACTCGCCGCGCCTGGTTTTGTTCATCGCCACGCTGGGAGTGGCCCAGCTGGCCATTTTCGCGGCCATCCAGCTTCCCGACGTATCCCGGCCGGGGCCGTTTCCCTTGCCCCCGAAGCTCACTGCTCAAGAGTTTCGTTGGGAGGTCACCGACCACCTCCGCATCGGCGGGCGCGAGCTCATCGTGGTGATCATGGTGCCGCTGGCTATCGCCATACTGGCGTTGTTCTTGGGCCGAACCCGATTCGGGTTGGCCATCAGAGCCTCAGCGGAAAACTCCGACACCGGGAGGCTGTTCGGAATCAGCGTGCGACGGGTGTCCACCATGGTGTGGACCATCGGCGGGGCGCTGGCCGGCGTCACGCTCATCTTGCTGGCGCCATTCCGGGTCAGCGCGGCCGACGCGGGCACCGCCAGCCTCGGGCCGGGCTTGCTTCTTCGCGTGCTGCTGGTGGCGCTGATCGCCCGGATGCGATCGCTGTGGGTCACGCTGATCGCCGGAATCTGTCTGGGCATCTTCCAGCGGCTGTTCCAGGGCAACGTCGACCGGGAGATCCGCGAGGCGGTGGATGTGATCTTCTTCATCGCCATCCTGGTGATCACGGTGATGTTCGCCCGCCGAGCCACCGAGGACGAGGGGGAATGGTCGCTGTCGCCCAAGGTTAAGGCCATCCCCGAGCGGCTCCGAGGCCTGTGGTACATACGCAACCTGTCGAGGTTCGGATTCGTCGCCTTGTTCGGTGCCCTGGTGCTGCTCGGGCTGTTCCTCACCAAGAACTCCAACCTCTACACCTGGACCCGCATCCTGGGCTTCGCTTTGATTGCTTTGTCGGTATCGATGCTCACCGGCTGGGCCGGGCAGCTCTCGCTGGGCCAATTCGCCTTCGCCGGAGTGGGTGGACTCACGGTGGTGGCGTTGACCGAGAACGGCGACATCCCCATTCCGTTCGACTGGTGGGATTGGTCGTTCGACCTTCCGTGGGGGGTGGCGATGGTGATCGCGGTGGCCGCGGGAATGGTCACGGCCTTCATCATCGGCGTGCCCGCGTTGCGGGTGAAAGGGCTCATGCTGGCGGTGACTACGCTGGCGTTCGCCATCGCCGCCATGTCGTGGATCTTCGCGCAGGACGTGTTCACTCAGGGAGCCACCAACACGCCCAAAGTCATCCCTCCGGTGTGGGGCCCGTTCGACTTCACCGCCTCCCGGAAGTCGTACTTCTTCATGGTGCTTGCATTGCTGGCTCTCGCGGTGTGGATGGTGGCCCACCTGCGCAAAACCGGAATCGGTCGAATGATGATCGCGGTGCGCGACAACGAGGACATGGCCGCGGCCTCCACCGTGTCGGGCAGCCGGATCAAGCTCATCTCGTTCACCCTGGCCGGGGGGCTGGCCGCACTGGGGGGTGGGCTGATCATCACCGGCGAGCCCACCATCAACCCCCAAGTCCTGTTCAACTCCAATGAGTCGATCAATGTGATCGCCATCGCCATCATTGGCGGGCTGGGGTCGATTGCCGGACCCTTGCTGGGCGTGTTGTGGGTGAAGGGCATTCCCGCCATCTTTGGGGCCAGCGACGAGGTGCGGCTGCTCACATCCGGTGTGGGCCTTCTGTTGCTGTTGATGTACTTCCCCGGCGGGATCATGCAGCTTCTCTACAAGCTGCGCGACTTCTTGTTGGGGATGGCCGATGAGCGCATGGCGGCCCGGGACATTCCCGAACCGGTACCGGCGCTGGACAAGCCGGTGCCCATCACCAGCGAGCGCGTTGCGGAGGTTGAAGAGGGGCATCCCTGGCTGGCGGTCCGGGATGTGCACGTGCACTTCGGCGGGAAGGTGGCGGTGGACGAAGTGTCCATCGAAGTTCACCAGGGCGAGCTGGTCGGCCTGATCGGCTCCAATGGGGCGGGCAAGTCCACCCTCATGAACGCCATCAGCGGCTTCGTCCCGTTTAGGGGCGGAGTGGAAGTGCTGGGAAGAGACATCTCGCGGCTTCCGTCCTACCGACGCCATCGGGGCGGATTAGGGCGGGGATTCCAGCACGCCAAGATCTACCCGGATCTCACCGTAAGAGAAGCGTTGATGGTGGCGATGGAGGCCCGTGACCGTTCGTTGCTGGTCCCGTCGCTGCTGGGAGTGCCGCCTTCGCCGGGCCAAGAGCGGCGCAAGCGGGCCGATGTCGACAGCCTCATGGACTTTGTGGGGCTGGGGCGATACGCCGACCACTTCATCTCCAACCTGTCCACCGGAACTCGCCGCATAGTGGAGTTGGCCAGCCTGCTGGCAGTGGACGCCAAGGTGCTGCTGCTGGACGAGCCCACCGGGGGGGTGGCCCAGCGGGAGAGCGAGGCGTTCGGTCCGCTCATCCGGCGCATTCAGGCCGAGCTGGGTGCCGCGGTAGTGGTGATCGAGCACGACATGCCGCTGGTCATGAGCATCAGCGACCGGGTCTACTGCTTGGAGGCAGGGCAAGTTATCTCCGAGGGGTCGCCTGAGGAGGTGCGGAACGATCCGCTGGTGATTGCTTCTTATCTGGGGACTGATGTGCGGGCTATTGAGCGGTCTGGGGAGCGTACGACCTAGATCCTCCGAAGAGCGGGGTTGGAGACTGCTGGGGGGATGTAGAAGGCGTCGTCGGGGTTTAGGTCGGTTCCGGGAGGGACCAGTTCGTCGATCCGGTCTAGGACATCGTTTGACAGGCGCAGGTCGGGGTCTTCTAGGGCGGCGTCTAGTTGCTGGGGGGTGCGGGGGCCGATGATGGTGGAGGTGACCGCGGGGTGGGCCAGGGTGAAGGCGTAGGCCAAAGTGGCCATTGAACAACCCACCTCGGCGGAAAGGGCGTCGAGTTCCTCCACGAGGTCGAGCTTGTGGGCCACCACGGGGTTTTCTCGGTCCCAGCGTTTGGCGCTGACCAGGTTGCGGGTAGCCCGGGAGTTTTCCGGCCACTCGGCGTCTTTGCGGTACTTGCCGGTGAGCCAGCCGCCGTTGAGTGGGCTCCACACGATCACGCCCATGTCGTAGGCCAGGCAAGTGGGCAACACGGCCCGCTCGATCTCCCGGGTGAAAATGGAGTACGGGGGTTGCTCGCAGCGGACTCGCTCCAGGCCGCGGCGCTCGGCCGCCCATTGGCCCTCCACAATGAGCTCGCCCGGGAAGGTGGAGGTGCCGATCATGCGGATCTTGCCCGCCCGCACCAGATCGGTGAGCGCGGCCAGGGTGTCGCCAAAGTCGGTGCGGGGGTCGGGGCGGTGCATCTGGTACAGGTCGATGTATTCGGTGTCCAGGCGGCGCAGGCTGTCTTCCACCGCCTGGGTCACCCAGCGGCGGGAGCCGCCCTGCATGTTGATGTCGTCGCCCATCGGGCCGTAGAACTTGGTGGCCAGCACCACGTTGTCGCGCCGCCCCTTGATGGCCCGTCCGACGATCTCCTCGGAGATGCCCATGCTGTAGCGGTCGGCGGTGTCGATGAAGTTGATCCCGGCGTCGAGGGCCTTGTGGGTCATGGCCGCGCACTCGGCCTCGTCGTTGTTGCCCGCGGGTCCGTACATCATGGCCCCCAGGCACAGCACACTTACCTGGACTCCGGATCCTCCCAGCGTGCGGTATTCCATGGGGATTCCTTTCGAGTGACTCGACGAACTGGAGCTACTGGCCGGTGGCCTGGGCAATCACCGCGGCCACGGCCTCAGGCTGGGCCAGCATGGGGGAGTGGCTACCCTCCATCACCACGGAGCTGCCGACCAGGCCCGCGCATGTCCGCTGGAACTCGGCGGTCAGAGTGCGGTCGTCGGCGCACACGATGTAGGTGGACTCCACATCCCGCCAGGCTGCCCGAGCGAAGCTGTACGGCGCTTGGCCCAGCGGCTGGGGGCGGAGCTGGGACTCGGCCCAGGCAACATCCTCAGGAGTGCAGTCGTGGTAGAAGAGGTCGCCTGCGGCGCCGGGCTTCACCGAGCTATAGCCGTCTTCGCCATGCTCAAGGGCGGGGAAGAAGTTCTCGGCGATCACTGCTTCGGCCACATCGGGGGGATTCGCTTCGCCACTCTTGTCGCCGGGCAGGATCGCGGCCAGATACACCAAGTGGTCCACGGTGGCCGGGTCGAGCCCGGATATGGACAGGCCGCCAAGCGAATGGCCCACAGCCACCACCGGCCCTTCACCACCCAAATGCTCCCTCATGCCCTTCACGTCGGCTTGGAATGCAACGATGTCTTCTGCGGTGGTCGGACGGCAAAGATCGGAGGCATGGGCAGCGAAGCCCATGTCCTTCAAGCACTCCTGCACCCGCTCCCAACACCACGGTCCGTGAAACGCCCCATGGGCCAAAACAACTCCTGCGGTCATGGGGCCGCACTTTAGCGGCCGCTAAGTTGCCGCCATGGAGTCCACCGAATCGCTGGAGGAGCGACTGGAGCGGCTGGAGTCCATCGAGGAGATCCGGGGGTTGGCTGCCCGCTACTGCCTGGCGCTGGACATGAGGGCAACCGACGCCTGGGTCAGCCTTTTCCCCGTTGATGTGCGGGTGGGCCGGGGGCGCTCCGGTCGGGTAGCGCTAGCCGAGTGGTTCCGCGAGACGATGGGTGGCCAGTTCACCGGAACGGCTCATGTGACCGGCAACCACATCATCGAGTTCGACGAGCCCGATCGGGCCCGAGGGGTGGTGTACTCCCGCAACGAGCACGAGACCGGCGACGAGTGGGTGATCATGACCATGATGTACTGGGACGACTACAAGCGCATCGACGGTCGCTGGTACTTCCGGCGGCGCTTGCCCCTGTACTGGTACGCCACCGATCTGAACGCACCGCCGATCGGGGACAACAAGATGCGCTGGCCCGACGAGGAGCCCTACGAGGGGGCGTGGCACGAGTTCTGGCCCACCTATCGGGAGTTCTGGGAGACCCGCCTGGCCGAACCCACCGATGTGGTCGAACCCGCGCCGGTGGGGGAATTCCTGACCTGGCTGCGGGGCAATGCCGAAGAGCTCCCCAGCGTGCGAGTGCGCTGACCGTGCTAGCCGCCTACCACGAGACCCAGGGCGGGCTGGATGTGCTGCGGGTGGGCGAGCTGCCCGACCCCGAGCCCGGCCCCCACGATGTGCTGATCCAGGTGAAGGCCACGTCGATGGATCGAGTGGACGTGTACTGGCGGGAGGGCTCGCACGGCATGAAGCCTCGCTGGCCCCAGCACGTGGGCGGACGGGACATTGCCGGGGTGGTGGAGGCAGTGGGGGCGGAAGTGATGTCGGTGGCCGTTGGAGATCGGGTAGTGGCATCAGGGGAGCGGACCCACGCCTCGATGGCGCTGGCTCCCGCAGAGTTGACGTTTCCCCTCCCTGACGGCATCAGCTTCGAGGCTGGCGGGGCTACCCCCACGGCGGGCCGATCAGCCCATCAGGCTCTTATCGAGAAGGCTCAGATCCAGCCGGGCGAGACCGTGCTGGTCATGGCCGCCGGTTCGGGGGTGGGCAGCTTTGGGATACAAATTGCCCGGGCGATGGGCTGTCGGGTGATCGCCACAGCAGGTTCTTCCGACAAGCAGGCCAAGGCGATAGAGCTGGGCGCGGAGATGGCCATCGACCATTACAAAGACGACATCGTCGTTGCTGTGAAAGAGGCCACCGATGGGAGAGGCGTGAATGTGGTGCTCGACCATGTGGGCACCCCGGTGTTCGCCTCTGCGGTGCGATCACTGGCACCCGAAGGCCGGTTCGTCACTTGCGGGGTCACTGCCGGACATATGGGGGAGCTGCACTTGGGCCAGTTGTTCGTGAAGGGCATCACACTCATGGGGGTGGGCCGCCCCGACAATCAGCGGATCGCGGCCACCATGCGGGGTTTGCTGGCCATGATCGCCCAGGGACAGGTCACGCCGCAGATCGCCGCAACATTCCCCCTAGAGGAGATTGCCGAGGCCCACCGGCTGATGGAGAGCTCCGATTTCTTCGGCAAGATCGTTCTTGTCCCCTAGCCAGGAGATGTAGATGCGCTCATTCGAATTCCCCATCGAGGCGGGCCACATTCAGGAGTTCAAGCGGGCAGTGGGCGATCTCGATGCGTCTTTCGATCCCGACGCGGCAGCGCCACCCACGTTCATGGTGGCCGCCGACCGATACGACCCCGACTATGACCGCCGCTTGCGCTCCGATCGCTCGTGGCCACCGGTGGCACCCGAGTCGGGATCGGGGTTCCACGCCGGAATGGTGTTTGAGTACCACCGCCACCCCCGGGCCGGGGAAGTGCTCACTGCCACGGTGGCCGACGGGGAGGAGTGGTTCAAGCAGGGGCGTCGGGGCGGCCAGTTGCGGTTCCGGGAGATTGTCACCACCTTTGTCGATGCCGACGGCCAGCTGTGCGTGACCGCCCGCTGGATCAACGTGCGCGCCGACAACGAGGTGCGGGAATGAGGCCCGAAGTCGGTGCTCGCCACCGCCAGGTAGTGGCCGAAGGGCTTACCCGGACACAACTGGTGGCCTACGCGGGGGCCTCCGGCGACTTCCACCCCTTCCACCACGACGAGATCTACGCCACCACCCACGGCTTCGACCAGCTCTTCGCCCACGGCATGCTGACCATGGGCATTACCGGGGAGGCGCTGGTTGCGGTGTTCGGCCCTGAAGGGCTGGACCGCTACGGGGCAGACTTCCTGAAACCGGTATGGCCAGGAGACACCCTCACCACCGAGCTGGTGGTGGCCGCGGTCCATGACGACGGCTCGGTGGACGTGGAAATCTCCACTACCGACCAGCACGGTACCCAGGTGCTGCGGGGCACCGCGACCGGAAGGCTGGCTGGCGACTAGGAGAGCAGTTCTTGGAGCCGCTCAATGGGGTCGCCGGAGACGACCAGAGCTTCGCCAATGAGGGCGGCGTCGTACCCCGCCTTGCGCACCTCGGCCATAGTTGTCCCACCGGGAACGGCAATGCCTGATTCGGCCACTTTGACTGCATGGTCGGGCAGCAGTGGTGCCATGCGCTCAGCCCGCTGGTAGTCCATGGTGAAGGCCGCGCTCTTGGGCTTCTCTCGCTGGTTGACTCCGATGATGTCGGCGCCGGCCTTGATGGCGGACTCCAACTCGCTGTCTGATTTCACTTCGGTGAGCACGTCCATCCCCAAAGAGAGAGACAACTCGTGCAGTTCGGCCAGCAATTCGGTAGGGAGGTCGGCCGCGATCAGCAGCAGCGCATCGGCCCCCATCGCCTGGGACTCGTGCACGTCGTCGGTGGTGGTGATGAAATCCTTGCGGAGGACGGGCAAGCCAGAGGCCTCGGCCGCGGCGGTCAGATCGTCGCCGCTGCCGCCGAACATTTCCTGGTTGGTGAGCACCGACAAGCAGGCCGCCCCGCCGTCGCGATAGGCCGCTGCCATCTCCGCCGGGTCGAGGTCTGCGTTCAGATTGCCGCGGGACGGAGACCTGCGCTTGATCTCGGCGATGATGGCCACATCGTCACTGGCTAAAAGGGCCTGCTTGAACCGTCCCGCGCGACTGGCCCGCTCATCAGTTCCCATAGGTCGGATGATACGGGGGAGTTCTGCCGCCGGAGAAAGCAGAAACGGGTGGCTACGCCACCGCGGGCATGACCTCGGTGGCGAACACCTCAAGCGTCTCAGGGGTGGCAAAGTCGCTGAACTGGAGCACGAATTGCTCGGCGCCCATCTCCCGGTCAGCTTGGAGGGCTTCGGCCACTTCGTCAGGAGTACCCGCTACGAGGGCCCAGTCGCCGAACCGGCGTTGGGCGGTGTCCACTATCTCGTCGCGGGCAGCCGAGGAAGGGGCTAGGCCTATGGCCCGCTGCACTGAGAGCCGAGCGTTGCCCGACAGGGGTAGCAACTCTGCAAGCTCAGCCATGCCGTACACCGGGCAGTTCCACCAGTCGGCGAAGTCCCGCACCAGTGGCATGGTGAGCTTGCGGCCCGCCCCGCCGATCACGATCGGGATGTGGCCGTTCACCGGGGTGGGCTGCTGCTGGGCGTTCTCCAACTGGAAGAACCGGCCCTGGTGGTTGACCGGCTCGCCGGTTAGGAGGAGCTGAACCACCTCCAGGGTCTCGCGCAGCCGGGCGGCCCGCACCGCCGGCGGCTCGTCACCGAGGCCGAACCGCTCCATCTCATCGGGCACCGAGCCCCAGCCGATGCCCAAGTCGAAGCGACCACCGCTGAAGTGATCCAGGCTCACCACCATCTTGGCCAGCAGCGCTGGATGGCGGAACTGCCCGCACAGCACCATGTGGCCGATCCGCACCCGCTCAGTCCACGCCGCCACCGCGGTGGCCATCACAAATGCGTCGTACATAGGAGCCGCGGACAACAAGGGCGGATTCAGGTGGTCCATGAGGTCGATCTTGTGGAACCCGCATGCCTCCGCCGCCCGCACCCGCTCTTCGATGGTCCCCATGTCCATCCTCATCTGCGGCATGAACACGCTGAACTGCGGCGGGCTGGTCATTTCAGGATCCCTTTCCGAGGCCGCGGCGTTGCATGTCGTCGGTGTCTACGGTCCAGTTGCGCATGGCTTCTTCTTCGACTTCTTTGGCTTCGGCAAAGCTCAAGCCGTCGGTGTCGTCGTAGATGCGCATGGTGGCTGCGGTGGCGGGGGTGGTGGCGGACACGATTTGAGCGGCCAGCCCTTTGGCGTGATCCAGAAGCTCATCGTGGGGGATGACGTGGTTGACCAGGCCGATGCGTAGGGCCTCTTCGGCGTAGACGAAGCGGGCGGAAGCGGCCATCTCTTTGGCCATGCGCTTGCCCACTGCTCGGGGTAGCAGCGCGGTCATTCCCCAGGCGGCGATCACTCCGATTTTGGCGTGGGTATCGGCGAATCGGGCCTGGTCGGAGGCCACGATGAAGTCGCAGCTCAGGGCGATCTCCAAGCCGCCGGTGACGCAGGTGCCGTTGACCGCGCATATCAAGGGCTTGACGGTGTCCCGACAGGCCTGGGCCGGGTCCTCAGCTTGCCGCTTGTTCCCGTCGGGGTTTTCTGTCACGCCGTCGGCGGCCACTTCTCGCAGGTCTACGCCGCCGGTGAACACCGGGTCGGCTCCGGTCAAGATGACGGCGTCCACCCCGTTGTCGGCATCGGCTGCCCGCAGCGCGGCGCACAGGTCGTTGCGCATCCGCTTGGTCATGGCGTTGCGGGCCTCAGGCCGGTTCAAGGTGATGACGGCAATACGGTCATCGATCTCGACGAGCAGGCGCTGGCCTTCGGGGGTGGAGGCTTTCTCGGCAGGTTCGGCCATGTCGTCAGCAGCCGTCGATCACGTCCACGGCCTTCTGGCGCAGCCAGTGGTCGGCCAACACCAGCAGCACTTGGGCCTCCACCATCGGCACCGCTCGGGGCAGCACACAGGGATCGTGGCGGCCGCGGGCTGCCAGCGTTACCGGGTTGTTGTCGCGGTCGACCGTTTCCTGGGGGGATGCGATGGTCGCGGTGGGCTTGAACCCCACTCGGATCACGATGTCCTCGCCATTGCTGATGCCGCCTTGTACTCCACCGGAGCGGTTGGCAGTAGTGCGGGGTCGGCCGTCAGGCCCGGGGGCAAAGGGGTCGTTGTGCTCTCGACCGGTCATGGTCACCCCGGCGAAGCCCGAGCCGATCTCGAAGCCTTTGGCCGCGGGCAACGACAGCGCGGCCTTGGCCAAATCGGCCTCTATCTTGTCGAACACCGGCTCGCCCAGGCCGGGGGGCACCTTTCGGGCCACGCATTCGACTATCCCCCCCAGCGAGTTGCCGTCGCGGCGGGCGGCTTCAATGGCCTCGGCCATGGCCTCCGCGTGTTCGGGCGACGGGCATCTGGTGGCGTCGGCCTCCACGTCGGCCAGAGTCACCGCAGTGTGATCGACATCGGCCGTGATGGTGCCCACCTGGCGGACCCAGGCCAACACCTCGATATTGGCCACGGTCCGCAAGAGCTGACGGGCGATGGCACCGGCCGCCACTCGGCCGATGGTTTCCCGGGCGCTGGCCCGGCCCCCTCCCTGCCAATTGCGAATGCCGTACTTGGCTTCGGTGGTGTAGTCGGCGTGGGAAGGCCGGTAGACGTCTTTGAAGTCCTCATAGGCGCTGGGTCGGGCATCGGTGTTGCCCACCAGCATGGCAATGGGCGATCCCAGCGTCTGACCCTCGAACAGGCCCGAGAGGATCTCCACCTTGTCGGCCTCATCACGCAGCGTGGTGAGCCGGCTCTGACCTGGCCGCCGCCGGTCTAAGTCGTGCTGGATCATCTCCTCGTTCAGCGGAAGCCGGGGCGGACAGCCGTCCACCACCGCGCCGATGCCGCCGCCGTGGGACTCCCCGAACGTCGTTACCCGGAACAATCGCCCGGTCGAACTGCTCATTGCATCTCAACACTACAGACCGGGCTCTGCCGGTCTGGGGGTCATATTGGGGCGGTCCTGGTAGCGGCCATGCGTGGACCAGCACACCTGTGGCAATGTCGGAACATGGATTTGGGCCTATCGGGCAAGGTGGCGCTAGTGACGGGGAGCTATCGGGGCACGGGCAGCGGGGTTGCCCGGGTTCTGGCCGCCGAAGGCGCTGAGGTGGTGGTTCACGGATTTGAGGAGGGGCAGGCCGATTGGTTGGCCGATGAGCTGGGGTCGCCGGTTCGGGCAGTGTGGGGGGACATCTGCACCGATGAGGGGGCTGAGGCGGTGGTCAGCCAGTGCGGCCCGGTGGACATCCTGGTGAACAACTACGGGGTGGCGGTGGGCGGCACCTGGGGTGATGACGGCACGGATGTCTGGGTGGACGCCTACAACCGCAATGTGCTCACCGCGGTGCGGATGACCCGGCTCATGGTTCCCGCCATGATGGAGCGGGGTTGGGGCCGGATCGTGCTGGTGTCAACCGTGGGCGCAACTCGTCCCGGCGACCGCATTCCGGGTTATTACGCGGCCAAGGGCGCGCTACCGGCGATGACGGTGAGTCTGGCCCGGGAATTGGCCGGCTCTGGGGTGACTGTGAACTGCGTCAGCCCGGGGGCTATCGCCACTCCAGAACTGGTGGAAATGTGGACTCGTCAGGCGGAGCGGGAGGGCCGCTCCACCGATTGGGCCGAGATCGAGCGCCACGTCACCACCGAGATAATGCCCACGCTGACGGGGCGCATCGCCACAGTGTCCGATGTGGGGGAGTTGGTGGCCTTCGTGTGCAGCGAAAGGGCTCGCCAGATCCACGGCGCCCACCTCCGCATCGACGGGGGCGCGGCCGACGTGGTGACGTAGGCTGCCCGGCGATGCCGACTTTGTATGACGTCGTCCGCGACTTCAGCCACACCTGGCCTGACAAGCTGGCTGTGCTCACCGAGCAGGACGGACACCGCTCATTCCGAGAGCTGGCGACCCACGGCGGGGCGCTAGCCCATCAGTTCCAAACCCGCTTTGGTCTGGGACTGGGCGATAGGGCCTGCATCTGGATGCAGAATCGCCCCGAATACATCGAGTGCCAACTGGGCATGCAAGCCATTGGCCTGGCAGGTGTCCCCATCAACCCGGAGTGGACCGATCCGGAGCTGGATTTCGTGCTCAACCACTCCAAGTGCCGCTTGGTGTTCGCTGAGGCCGAGCGGGCCGAGCGTGCTGTGGCCCTCACCGCGGGCATGGACTTGGTGGAAGCAGTGGTGAGCGTGGACGAGCCGGTGGACGGGGCGTTGCTGCTGGCCGATCTCATCGGCGAGGCGCCGGAGGGCGCGGGCTTAGACCTGCCCCCGGTGGACGGCTTCGTGGAGGGCAACGTGCTCTACACCTCGGGCACCACAACCGGGCGCCCCAAGGCGGTACCGATGAGTCCTGAGCTGTTCGCGGGCGGGGCGGTGCCCTATGAGGAGATGTTTGGGCTGAGCCACACCGACCGCTCGCTGGTGGTAACCCCGCTGTTCCACGGCAATGCCATGGGCGGGGCCATGTCAGCGCTGAGCCGGGGAGCCAGCGTGGTCATGCAGCGCAAGTTCTCGGCGTCGCGGTTCTGGGCGCTGGTCGACCTGTACCGCCCGACCTACTTCCTCACCCTGGTGCCCATCATCAACATCTTGATGGCCCAGCCCCCTGGTCCCCACGAGAAATCGCACTCGCTACGGGTGATGATCCCTCTGGGCTGCGCACCCATCATCGAGCAGATCGAGGAGCGCTACGGGGTGCCCTGCATGGACTGGTACGGCATGACCGAAGCGGGGTCGGGCACCTACACCCGCCTCGACGAGCCCCGTCGCCCTGGATCGGTGGGCAAGCCGTTCGAGGGATCTGTGCTGCGGATCTTCCTGCCCGACGGCTCAGAGGCGCCGACAGGAGAGACGGGGGAGATCTGCTTCCTACGGTCCACCATCGGGTTCAACGGCTACATCGAAGACGCCGAGGCCACTGAGGCCGCCACATCGGGGGACTGGTTCCGCACCGGCGACCTGGGCTACGTGGACGACGACGGCTACCTCTACTTCGTCGACCGCCAGAAAGACATCGTACGCCGAGGCGGAGAAAATCTGTCCACCATCGAGGTGGAGACCGCCCTGCGCACCCACCCCGCGGTGGGCGACATCGCCGTTGTGGCCCGCCCCGACCCGGTGCTGGGCGAGACAGTGGCCGCCTTCATCGTGGTGGCCGACGGCTGCGAGCTCCCCACCGAGGACGACCTACGGGCCCATACCGAAGGCACTCTGGCCCCCTACAAAGTGCCCACTACCATCCAGCCAATTGACGAACTCCCCCGCACCGGCAACGGCAAAGTAGAAAAATTCCGCCTCCGCCAGCAGTTCGGTTAACCCACTGGGCACAATTGGTAGCCCAGTATGGGCACATATGGCAGTCACATATGTGCAAAATCGGCAATGATCAATGCGCAGAACTGTAATATATAGGGGGTGGACAGCTATCTGACGCGCTTGGTCGACTCCTGGATCGCCGAGATACTCGATTCAGCGCCAGCGGTGATGATTACCGGGGCGAGAGCCGCGGGCAAGACCACTACCGCGTTGCGGCACGCGGCAAGCGTTGTTCGATTCGACAACGAGCGTGAGGCTATCCCCTTTAGGGCTGATCCCGATGCCGCATTGCGGGGCCGCTCGGAGCCGGTCCTCCTGGATGAATGGCAGGAATGCCCGGAGGTTCTCGGTGCCGTCAAGCGAGCGGTGGACTGCGAGAGACGACCAGGCCGATTCATACTGACCGGTTCTGTGCGCTCTGATACCGACCCGGCTTTGTGGCCGGGGACGGGAAGGCTCATCAGGGTCATTATGCACCCCTTAACAGTGCGGGAGCAGCTTTCCCGCCTCGGACGGCCTTTCTTCGAGCGTTTGCTGGGCCAAGAAACTCCAGCACCGTCAGCAGATGCTCCGGATTTGCGTGCCTACGCGGAGATCGCCCTGCGCAGCGGGTTCCCTGAGCCTGCCTTGATGCTGGATGGCCGAGTCCGGGAGGGTTGGCTGGCCAGCTATGTCGAACAGCTAACCCATGGCCGCAAGACCACGGCCAATGGCCCCGACCCAGCGCGATTGCGCGCCTTCTTCCAGGCGTATGCGTTGAACTCTGCGGGCGTCGTGCGAGACACCACCCTCGTTCAGGCCGCAGGCATCAGTCATCACACTGCTCGTTCTTATGTGAGGCTATTGACCGATATCGGTGCCATCTCAGAGTTGCCCGCATGGAGTAGCAACCGATTGAAGCGCCTTACAAGGGGTCCGAAGCGCTACATAACCGATGCCGGACTGTGGGGAGCGTCCGTGGGTGCCGACGCCGACTTGGTCATGAATGACGGTGACCTGCTGGGGCGCCTCATAGACACCTTTGTTGCCCAACAGCTACGAGCTGAGGCCGCGGTGGATCAACTCCGCCCTGCACTTCATCACCTGCGTGATCGCGAGGGTCGTCACGAGGTGGACATGATCGCCGATATGGGGGCCCGCGGAATCGTCGGCATCGAGGTAAAGGCCCACAGCGCGCCCACTCTCCGAGATGCCCGGCACCTGCTGTGGCTGCGCGACCAACTAGGCGATCGTTTCAAAGCAGGCGTAGTGCTTCACACCGGTCCCGCAACTTTCCAACTCAGCGACCACATCCAAGCCATCCCGATCTGCGCCCTATGGAGCTAGGCGGAGTTCAGCTTGGCAACCGGACCACGGTCGCATTGCCGACATGGGCGTAGCGACCCGGTGTGCAGGTGAGCACAATGACCTGGCAATCCCGACCTGCGGCGGCGATAGCCGCCCCCATGGACTGAAGGCGGGACGGGTCGCTCCACCCCAGAGCGTCGTCGATCACTACCGGCGCACCACCGCCATCAGAACTGACAATTGCCGCGCAAGCCAGCCGGCAAATCACGCCGAGTTGCTCCTGAGCGCCAATGCTGACTTGGTCCACATCAATGGTGATGCCATTAAGCGTGCGGCGGGCCACTCGCAGTTCAGTATCGAGTTCAATCTCAAATGTTGGCCCAAACACGATATGTCCCAGCTTCTCAATCTGCTCTTTGAACGGTGCCACGTAGCGCTGATGAGCTTCTTGGCGACGCTTCTCGAATGTCCTGTACAACAACAGCGCCGCGTCTGCTCGCGCCTCGGTACGCTCATGCTCGCGTAGAAGGTGTTCGTAGTTGCTGGTGGCGTCATTTAGGTCTGCGTGCAACCCCGCTTCGCCGTGGGCTTCCAGCTTGCCCCTCAGCTCTCGCTGACGATCTTGGTTGTTCCTGAGGTCGGCCTCTGCCCTGGTCTTGACGTTGCGGGCGTTTTCTAGCTTGGTCTTGATCGTGTCGGGGTCTTGGGCCTGGAGCTCATTGTTCGCGTGCTCCAAGGCAGCGGCTGCGTGTTGGACCTTCTCCTGCTCGGTGGCTAGAGCCTCGTTGAATTCGAGGTCTGACTGCTCTTGTCGGGCTTCCTCAAGCTTCCGCTCGGATTCCTCTAGAGCGTCGCGGGCATTTCTGACGTTCTCGGAATGGACGGCGGCGCTGACCTCGGCCCGCCTACTGGCCTCGGTGGCTGCCTCGTTGTTGTCCTCACGACGATCAACCTCTGCCTGGCGCTCGGCAACCTCGTTCTCCGCGTCTGAGGCGATCTTTCTAGCCTCATCGAGGTCGCCCGGAAGAGGAGGATCCTTGGGGCGATCAGCTGGGTAGGAGGCGACCCGCTTATTGAGCCCTTCTAGCTTTTGGGTCAAACCCTCAAAGGTCAGATCCCGGAGGTTTTCCTCGATCTTATTTGTGGACTCATGACGGGTTCGCTCGGCTTCCCGGCGTTCGTCGGCCTTCTGTCGGGCTTCGGTGAGATTGGTCACGCCACCCTGGGCGCACAAGCGGGCGTGTTCTTCTTGGGCTGTTTGGAAGTCAACGGCTAAGTCTTGAGACTCGACACCAGCTTGCACCCGCACCTGAACTATGTCTGGAATTTCTAGCTTCCAATTGCCGGTGATATGGGTTCGCCGGACAGCATCGGCGCCCATCATGACCTCTTCTCCGTCGATAAACATGGATAGAGCCGAGAGCGCGGTGGCTTCTACGGAGGCCGCAGAAGCTTCAAGAGCAGCTTTCGCCCGGGTCGCTTCGAGGCTGGCCTGCTCGATTTGGTCCACCAACTCGCCGTCTACCTTGGATGAGTCGAGAATGGCCTCGGCTATCTTAAGTCCCTCTTTAGCCTCAAGTACTCGCTCGTGGCGCTCTAAGAGCTGCTCCTCTTCGATCTGATTCCGACGGTAGTCGCGGTCATTGTTGGCAAGTTGCAACTTGTTTTGAGCATCTCGCAGGGATTTTCGGGCGATATTGAGGGCGCTGGCTGCTTCTTCGCTGTTCCGCGTAACTCGCGCCCGTTCCGGAGCGACCTGCTCCATCTCTCTTTCTAGGGAAGCCAGTTTTTCACGTCCATCCTTGACAGCCTCGACCATCTCGCGCCGGCGCTCGTGGTCGCTGGCGGCTCTATTGTGCTCTACTTGGGCCGCAGTATGAGCGCTAGCGAGACGCTCTACCTGGATGCGCAGGCCCTCTGTTGCATCCCATTGCTCGCTGAGCTCCTGCTCGTACTCTTGGGCCTCGTTGAGGCGCCTGACCAGGCCGTCTTCCTCGGCGCCCAGACGGGTCGCTTCGATGGCATTTTCTTCGATGGTCTGAAGCTGGGATTTGATTTCCTCAGCTTTCCCTTGAGCCCGGCCGACTTCGTCTGCGAGCGTTTTCCTCTCCTTCGACTCTCTGCCGGTACCAGTCCAGTACTTGAGCCGCTCAGCGCATATCCGATCCCAAATATCGTCATCGCGGTCGTCGACTTCGCTGCCACCCGCGGCCTGGTCTAGTGCATGCCCTAGTGAAGACCCCCCGAAACCAGGCAGATTCAGCTCCGCGCCCTGCTCAATGATCAACGCCTTCCAGAGTTCTTGATCGAGAGTCTCATTCAGGATCGCCTCTACCCGCTCATGGGCCTCGCGACCGGCGAGCTGCTCTCGCTGGGGTGCGGTGACCTCAAGCATCGTCTTCCCTCTGGCGCGATGCCAACGCTTTAGGTAAGTGAAACGGTACTCGCCCGAAGTGACCTCCACTTCTACCTCGGGATCTGCATCGAGGTGAACTGGCCGGACGGCCTTGACCGCTTGCTTGCCCGAGTCGTCCAACGCGCTAAAGATCAGATTGACAGCCTCTGGGATGCATGTCTTGCCGACCTCGTTGTCGCCTTCGACGACGGTGACGCCTTGAATTGAGAACTCCACCGCGCAGTCGTCGACGCCGCGATAATTCTTCAGCTTCATCCGGTGGAGTCTCATGTGCCAGCCCCCACTAGCCGGCGCAATAGTGCCAGGGCATCACGGGCGACTACCGCCTGTTCACCAGATCCTGCCAGATCACTCAGGTCGCTCACTGCCTCTTGGGCGAACCCCGACAGCCCGAGATCACTCAAGTCGGCATCGTCCGGGACTACGACCAGTTCGCTGCGGCGCTCCCATGTCTCTAGGGCTGCCAGCAGATTGGCGTGGTGTTCGAGCAGTCGGTCGAGCCTTGCCTTCTGGTCTAGGGTGACCTGGCCCACAATCGCAACCTTTATAATGCTCCGATCTTTGGCGTCCAGTCCATCGAGCCACTCCTCAAGGGTGTCGAGGTCGGTATCGCCAGTAAGCTCCCAGTCCCTGTGGTGAAATTGCCAGGCGCCCACCCGCCGCGGCATTACTTCAACATGCTGGTCATCGACCTCCACGATAAGCACGTTTCCTGGATCGTCCTCGTCGTAGTCGGTGGGTTCTGGTGCTCCCGAATACCAGACTCGTCCGGTTCGCCCCTCATCGGTAGTCGAGTGGCGGTCACCGAGGGCTACATAATGGATTTGCCCTGTGTCGATCCTCTCCTCCAGTGACGACAGCGAGATAAGGGCGGGGTCGGATTTGTTAGGCGAACGCTCGTCGATTGCGCCGTGGCCGACAACTATCCGCACTGCGTCAGCGTCTTCCAGCGGGTTGCAGACGTCGGCAACTAGGTCTATGAGGGGGCGCTTTGTGAACCAGGGTGCTGGGACCAACTCAACACCGGAAACGACTTCTACTGGGTTCGAATCCGCCAGAACCACCACATTGTCGGCCTTGTGTTCCGTGAAAGTAGGCGATATGTATACCGACGACGCGTCCAGTGGGTCGTGGTTGCCGGGCAAGAGGTAGAACGAGACCTGTGGTGTCGCGCCCATCGCTTCTAAGGCCCGCAGGATGACTTGGCGGCTCACTTGATTTGACTCAAACACGTCGCCGCAGACCACGACGAAGCTGCATCCTTCGTCTACTGCCAGTGCGCCGATCGTGCGGATCGCATCTATTCGGGCACCGTCGAAACGTGGCTGAGCTTCACCAGCCAAAAAGTGTCGGGTCATACCGAGTTGCCAGTCGGCCGTATGTATGAATTTCACCATGGGCGCAGCCTATAGAGGAGGTGTGACAGCTATGCCCAACATGAGGCCGAGTTCGATCTTGGCACCAGATTTCTCAGCGGTAGCCATGGGGCAGGTGTCGGTGAGGTGGATCTTGTGGTCGAAGAGGAAGTACACCACCATGCCTAGCTCAAAATCCCTGGTCCGCGCCGTTCGCCCAGATCGCCATAGGGACACTAGAACGGATCAGAGGTGATCTCCTCCCCCTCCTGGGACTTCTCGCCATCGCAGGCTCTCTCGTGGGATTCGGCACTCTTCGCTGCTGCTCCCACCGAATACCTGGCCGAGTCCACCCACCCGCACTGCTCGCACCCAGCACGGTAAGTGACGCTCGCGTCAACAATGTCTATAGTGCTGTGCTCGCCAAAGAGCACCTTGACAATGCGGCTTCCACCACCTGAGCGGTCCCTGGCCATCAGACCGGCCCCCGGCTTCTAGGAGCCCCCGAACTTTGCGGAAACCCCGGTAGTTGCAGCATTGCAAGCCCCTTCTTCTTTCGCAGGCAACCGCGAAAATTTTGGCTCTTCGCGTAAACGTGGGGTTCGGGTCTGTTGGTGTCGGTGTGGGGTCATGTTATCAGCAGGCCTCTGGCTTGGAAGTTGGCGGGGTTGGCGAAGCCGTGGGCGGTGCGTCTTAGGACTTGGAGGAGGTTGTTGGCGC
>JAJEGM010000021.1 GCA_022819825.1 Acidimicrobiia bacterium
CCCATAGAGCCTGGCAGTCTCGGCCTGGGACAGGCCCTCCAGGACAACCGACAAGACGATCGCTTGAGCCTTCGACACCGCCAACCATCACCCACACCGACTTTCCCATGTCCTGACACACCCCATTCCCATGTCCTGAAACAACACACTGCCGTGGGCGCGGGAATGTATTGGATTCGGCGATCGTTGGCCGTGGTGGTCGCTGTTGCGCTGCTAGCCGCGGGATGTGGCAGGGGCACCGACGACACAGGTGTGACCACCATCGGACTGCTGAGCGCGGCGCTGGCTGACACTGCGGAGGCATCCAGTTATCGAGTGTCTCTGGCAGCGGGCATGAAATTGAGCATTGCGGGGGAGGAACTCTCGACTGGGATCGACGAGAACAATCCCGTGGCTGTCGGTGAGGTGAGCTCCGAGCGGGAGTACTTCAGGATCGATATATCGACGTTGCTTGAGTCGCTATTTGGGTTCTCGATCGATGACTGGGACTATCTCGGATTTGAGATGTGGTTCGACCCAGAGCGGATCGTGATTGACACTAGCGCCTTTCAGCAGCTGGTCGACGCAGACCCCGATGTCGATCTAGGGCCGTTTGCGCCAGGCGTGTTCTTCATAGACTTGACCGCCATTGAGGCAGACAGCCCCGAGCTCATGAATGCAGTCGCGGGTTCTTCGACCCCCGACTTGAGGGAGATGGCGGCGAGCCTGCCAGCGGCGTTGACCACGATCGAGCAGACTTCCACTGATCCCCCCACCTTTGTCGGCACAACGACCTCGGCGGGGCTCATTGAGGCTCTAGGCGGCGACGTCGAAGCTGACGCTCGTTGCGAAGCTGCCGCACTGGAGATGGAATTTTCCGCGGACCTCGATGAACTGGCCGAACTTATAGTCGAGGTCTACGAGACCAACCCGGCCGAGGTAGTGATAGAGCTTGACGAGCAGGGCTTGTTGAGCGTTCTGTGGATAAGAGAAGACTACGGGGCCGTCCTACGCTCCCTTGCCGAGTCTGAGGGCTTTGGCACCGATCTGAGTGAAGAAGAACGCCAGGAAGCTGTGGAGGTGTTCGAATCCTTAGAAATGATCTTGGCAACTCGGATTGCCTATGAACCAGATGCGGACGGCGAAGTGCCGATGCCTCCGCCAACAACCGAGGACCGCACCAAGGAGTGGCACGAATTCTTGCCTGAATGTAGTTGAGAGCGGTTGAGAGAGCCTGACCCCGAATTATCAGCGCGCCCGATGGGTCCGATCACAGCCGCTGGCGGCCTACCCGTCGATGCCCTCGCCGCTTACCAAATGTTCGTCGCTCTCGGCAACCGACTTGCTCGACTGTCTCTTGAAGGTGAGATACCCCGCGGAAACGGCCAAGAGGGCACCAGCGATCAACACCATGAAGAGCCCCGCCTCCGGCGATGTATCCATGAAATCAGGGGCGTCAATCTCCCCATTGGCGAGATTGATCGCGCCGACAAGAGTGATCACCAACCCGGCCAGCAGCCCCAACGCGCCGATCTTCCTTTGTCTCCACTGCGCGAATCCAGCGGCAGACAGAGCGCCTATTGCGGCGGAGACTAGAACCGTGATCACTGGTGTGTCGTTGGATTCGACGTAGTAGAAGTCGGCAAAGGGGCCCTCAACAGTCTCCCAGGGTAGAAGTGCTCCGATGGCCGCGAGCAGAGCGGACAGTCCCGCTGCCCAGCACATGACGATGGCTAGGCGGCTGTTCGCGGGACGCTCCATGTAAGAGACGGTATCACGCTCCCATCAGAGGGCTTTCGCGTCTTCGTTTGGACCCGGCGGTCTGTGAGAGGTCGGCTAGCGGGCTGGGGTGGCATTGGGGTAGGGGGCAGCGTCCTAGGCGCGACTGTTGCCGAGGTTGATGGCTATGACGCTGCGGGTGAGGACGTCGGTGAACGCCTCGCGCTCGGCCGCGGTGGCGTCGGGGTGGCGACGGGCGAAGTCGGCTAGACCGTGGAGCAATAGCACCGCGGTGAGGGTCAGCCGGTGTCCGAGGTCGGCCATCTGCGTTTCGTCCACCAGGTCGACCAGGGCTCGAGCCACGCGCCGAATACCTGGTCTTGGCTCGGCGGAGGCCCCGCCGCCGCCAGCGCCAGTGAGCGTGTCTCGGATCAGGTCGGAGTCGCTGGGGAGCTGTGCCACTCCAACCAACTGCGCCCGAATCCTGATGTAGTGGCGGCCCGACTCGTCTTCGAGTAGGGAGGCGAGGGGACGAATGAGCGCCTTGATGAGCGCCTCAAGCCCTGGACGCTCGCCGAGTTGGTCGAGCATCTCAGCGCGTCGTTCGTCGAGGCGGGCCTGATGCGGCTCCAGGATCGCCTGCAAGAGCCCGGCCTTGTTTCCGAAGTGGTATTGCACCGCAGAGCTGTTGCGCTGCCCGGCTTCCTTCACCACGTCACGCACTGTCACCGCATCAACGCCTCGCTCGGCGAACAAGCGCTCTGCCACGGCAATGAGCGCTTCGCGGGCGGGCTCGGGCGACCGGGGCATCAGCTCGCGAGGATAACCAGCAGAGGTCGACCTCTTGGCACCGCTCGCCCGGCGCGAATCGGACTTCCGGAGCCTAAGAGTCGAGTCCGGAGTAGAACTGGAGCGCCCATTGCCGGCCGACGCGGATATTGCGCTCGACGGCGGTCACCAGCGGCTTGGGCTCGTAGCGCTTGTTCTCCCAGATGACGATGTCCTGGCTGATGCCGTCGGCGAAGCTGGCGACGAGGCCCGACAGGGCGGCCTCCCCCAACGACTTGGGCATGGTGAACCACCACGTCATATGAACGTTCTCCTCGTCGGTGGGCAGGAGCGACTGGCCGATGCGTATCGAGTCGCCGATCGAGATGAGGGTGCAGCCGAGGCCGAAGTTCTCGATGGTGAAGCTGCCGTTGGAGTTGCTGCGGTAGGTCCCCTCGACGACCATTTCGGTGCTGGGCAGTGGGGGCGCTCCGTGCACATACTTGAAGTGCTGCACGTCGAACTCGCCCTCAGAAAACTCCTGGACGATGGTGGCTACTTCGAAGCGGAGCACCTGGTAGGGCTGCCACTCGGGATCCTCGAACTCGGGGAAGTAGGGCACGTCGTAGAACGGCTCGCCGCCCTCGAGATGGTGCCAGGCCCAGATCATCTGGTCGCGCTCGATGATCGGATAGGTGCGCACCTTCGCCTTGGCGGGAATCGCCTTGCCCTCCGCATAGGGGATGTCGATGCAGCGACCGTCACCGTCGAATTGCCAGCCATGGAATGGGCACCGCATACCCTCCCCGTCAACCCGGCCGCCCACCCCGATATGGGCGCCCAGGTGGGGGCAGTAGGCGTCCATGAGCCGGGCCTCACCGCTCTCGGACCGGAACAAAACGAGGTCCTTGCCGAAGGCGTAGAGGTTCTTGTGCTCACCCGGAGCGAGCTCGCGGCACTCTTCCACCACGAACCAGCCGTTGGGGATCGGGAACGGATAGCGCTTCTGGCCAGCACCCTCGCGGGCGATCCTGATACGTCGGCTCAAATCGGCCACCGATGCCGGGTCCGACCTCATCGGCCCCACCTCGAACACCGCGTCCTCCATGCCCGGTCGGGCCCCGTATCCGGGTTCGTTTGCGATAGTGCTCATCGGTCGACCTCCTGGAGGCCCGGCATCAGGTGCCATCGGGCCTGCCCCTTGTCTCGACTCTTGCTAATGTATCAAGATTACTAAGAAGTTGGCCACAGCGGACGGAGCCGATGAGCATCACCGATGACCAGCCGACGCATCCCTTGCCGGACTTGGAAGAGATCCGGCACCGGTACCGCAGCGAGCGCGACAAGCGCCTGAGGCCCGACGGCCCCGACCAGTACATTCAGGCCAAGGGGTCGTTCGCCCACTACATGGACGACCCCTGGGCCGACCCCGAATTCACCCGTGAGCCGCTCCACGACGAGGTTGAGGTCCTGGTCGTAGGCGGAGGCCTGGGCGGCCTGCTGGCCGGGGCGCGGTTGCGCCAGCAGGGTATTGACAGCATCCGTTTCGTCGAGCCGGCAGCCGACTTCGGGGGAACCTGGTACTGGAACCGATACCCGGGAATCTCCTGCGACGTGGAGTCGTACATCTATCTCCCCATGCTGGAGGAGGTGGGCTACGTGCCACAGCGCAAGTACTCCTACGGGAAGGAGATCCTCGAGCACTGCCAGGCGATCGCCCGCCAGTTCGACCTCTACCGGGACGCCTGCTTCCAAACCCGGGTCACCGGGCTCCGATGGGACGACGGCGCTTCGCGCTGGATGGTCGAGACCGGCCGCGGCGATCAGTTCAAGGCTCAGTACGTGTGCCTCGCGCTCGGGCAACTCAGCAAGCCCAAGCTGCCGGGGATTCCCGGCATCGAAGGCTTCGAGGGCCACTCGTTCCACACCAGCCGCTGGGACTTCGACTACACGGGAGGCGACCAGGAGGGCAACCTCACCGGTCTGAGCGGGAAGCGGGTCGGCGTTATCGGCACCGGCGCGAGCGGCGTGCAGGTCGTGCCCCACATCGCCGAGTGGGCGGAGCATCTCTACGTGTTCCAGCGGACCCCGTCTTCAGTCGATGTCAAGCAGAACCCGGAGACCGACCCCGAGTGGGCCCGGTCGCTGCCGCCGGGCTGGCACCAGCACCGCCGTGACAATTTCAATGCGCTGGTGTCAGGCGTCCCCCAGGAGGAAAACCTCGTCGATGACGGATGGACCGACCTGATCGGCAACCTCGTCAGGCTCTTCCGGGACGGCGACGGCGTGGACCTGTCGCCCGAGGGCATCCAGCGGGCCGTCGAGCTGGCCGACCTCCAGAAGATGGAGCAGATCAGGGCGCGGGTGGACGAGCTGGTCGACGACCCCGAGACCGCCGAGCTTCTCAAGCCCTACTACCGGCAGTTCTGCAAGCGGCCCTGCATCGACAACGACTACCTCCCCACGTTCAATCGCCCAAACGTCACCCTCGTTGACACGGCGGGGAAGGGCGTCGACCGCATCACGGCGACGGGCGTGGTGGTTGGCGAGCAGGAATATGAGGTGGATTGTCTGATCTACGCCAGTGGCTTCGAGGTTGGAACCCCGCTGTCGCAACGAGGGGGATTCGAGATCATCGGCAACGGCGGCGAGACGCTCATGGAGAAGTGGGCCGACGGCCTTCGCACGATGCACGGCATGCACATGCACGGCTTCCCCAACCTCTTCCTTATGTCCATCGGCCAGTCGGCCAACACCGTGAACTACACCCACGTGCTCGACGAGCAGGCCATCCACCTGGCCTACATCGTCGCCCGCGCCCGCGAGGTCGAGGCGGTGGCGGTAGAGGTCTCCGCCGAAGCCGAGGAGGCCTGGGTCGACGCGTGTCGCGGGCAGGCGAACAACCGCGGGTTCTTCGACGACTGCACCCCCGGCTACTACAACAACGAGGGACAGGCTCGGAACCCCCAGAACGGCCCCTACGGCGTGGGCCCGGGAACCATCGAGTTCCTTCAGCTCCTGGGCGACTGGCGCGCCGCCGACGAGCTGGCCGGCATGGAATTACGCTGTGAGCAATCACCCCGGGGAGGGCCATGACGACCGACCAGGCCAGCATCGACGCGGTGGCCGACCGGTTCTTCGCCGTCTACGCCGCCGCCGATGAAGACGGCATACGGGAGATCCTCGCCCCCGACTTCGAGGGGTGGAGCAGTTCCTTCGGAGGCCGGGATCTCACCGTCGACTCCCTGGTCACCGGGGCCAAGTGGGAGGCCGAGAACGTTGACATGACGCTCGACGAAGTGTGCCGTCATGTCACCGACCACGGCTTTGTGCGCCAGTTTGTGATCCGCCTGGCCAACGCCGAGGGCAACCCGATTGAGATACCGGGGTGCTTGGTGGCCCTGGTCGCCGACGGGCGGATTACCCGATTCGACGAGTACCTGATAGTGCCAAACGCACCGCAGGAGTGACCGACCTAGAACTGACCTGAGCTATCGAGAGGAGCCCACCTCATGTCCGATTCAGCAGACACCCCCGAACCGGCGCCTCAACAGAGCCTCCTGCGCCGCCTGCGCTGGTACATCGCAATCGCGGTGGTGGCCACCGTCGTGATCATCGTGCTGGTCGTGTCCGGCGGCGGCTCCGATGACGACGGCGACGACGCCACGCCCCCGGCCGCCGAAGAACGCGCGGACGACGAACCGATGGACGACGCCCCGGCGGCTGTCGACGATGACACCGGCGACACCGCGCCCTCCGCGACCGATGAGCCCGCGGATGAAGAGCCGATGGACGACACCGCCGAAGCAACCGTTGACGAGCCCGAACCCAGCGACGACACCGCCGTCGCCGAGCCCACCGAGCCGCCCGAGCCGCCCGAGCCCGAGTTCCCGGGGATCGGGTCCGAAGCAGCCCTGGCCAACCCGCACTGCGACCCGGAGACCGGGAGGATCCGGGTGCCCCTCGTGGACGCCCCGCCGTGCGTCCTCGAATGGCCGGAGGGTGCCGACAACGGTGGAAACACGGCCCCGGGCGTTACCGCCGAGGAAATCGTCATGGTGGTGCGGGTGGACTCCGGCCAGACGGAGTTCGTCAACGACGTCGGCAGCATCCCCCGGGGCTGGCTGGACGGCGCCGACATCTTCAACCAGAACTTCGAGTTCTGGGGCCGCCAGGTCCGACTCGAGTTCATCGATGCGAGCGGATCAACCGAGGTCGCCCAGAGAGCCGACGCCACCAAGGCCGTGAACGACTTCCAACCGTTCCTAGCCACCGACGCCACCACCACCGGCGAGGGGAAAGCCATCTTCGAGGCTGAGATGGCAGCCCGAGGAGTGATCGTGTGGAGCACGGGCGTCTCCTGGCAGGAAACCCAGGACCAGCCCGGTTTCCGCTGGTCGGCCCTGGCCGACGACCGGGTAACCATGCTCCACGTGGCCGAGTACATCGGCAAGCGCGTCGCCGATTACCCAGTGCAGTGGGCCGGCGACGACGACATGATCGGCGAGCCCCGGCGGATCGGGATGATCTACACCGACCGGTGGAGCAGGGACTTCATGGAAGACCAGGCCGCCCAGAATGGCTTCGAACTCGTGGAGGCGGTGAGCTACGACGAGGGCGCCGAGAACACGCAGCGACAGGAGAGAGCCCGGGTGATCGCCGCCCGGATGAAGGATGCCGGCGTAACCACCGTGATCGCCGGGACCGACAACCTGTTCACCAGGACAATCACCGCGGCGGCAACCGAACAGCAGTGGTTCCCGGAGTGGATCATCACCGGCTACAGCGGCCAAGACACGGCCTTCTTCGCCCGCGGCTACGACCAGGAGCAGTGGGCCCACGCCTTCGGGCCGGGTCCGATCGGGTTGAGCGTCGCCGACCAGCCCAACCCGCTGGCGGCCTTGTTCGAGTGGCACCACGGCCGGGAACCGGTCTCGCTGGCCGAGAGGTTCTCCCTTTCGACCCTGAAGTCGCCCATGTCGTGCCTCCATGCGGCCGGACCCGACCTCACCCCGGAGAGCTTCACCGAAGGCTGCTTCGCGCTGCCCCCGTCGCTCGGGTCGTACTGCGACTGCGTGACGAGCCCAGGCGCGGCCTTTGGCGAGGGCCGGCTTCCCTGGACCGATTACACCGGCTTCGACGACATGACCGAGAAGTGGTGGAACCCCGCGTACGAGCGCACCACCGCGACCGGGCGCGTTGTGGTCGGCGAATACATGAAGGTCGACGACGGGCGCCGCTACGCAGTCGGCGAGTGGACGGAAGAGCAACCGAGAGTGTTCGATCCGGACGCGGCCATCGGCATCCTCTACGAATTTCCCCCCAACGACACGCCGCCGAGCTACGAGCGCTAAGCAGGCTGCCCGGCCAAGCTCACGCCTTTTCGGTGACCTCAGAGCTGTCGTCATCGACCGCGGCCCACAGGCGGTCGTAGGCGCTGCCGGTCCCGATGAGCTCGTCGGGGGGACCGATCTCGACTACTCGGCCAGCCTCGAGCACGATGGCGAGGTCGGAGTGCTCGGCCACGTTTTGGCGGTGGGTGACGGTGAGGGTGGTGACCTCGAGGGCCCGGATCGCTTCGAGGACCCGGTCCTCCATCGGGCCGTCGAGACTGGACGTGGCCTCGTCGAGCACGAGGATGTCGGGTCGGGCGAGCCACACCCGGGCCAGCGCCACGAGTTGGCGTTGGGCGGCGGTGAGGTTGCGGGCCTCCTCGTCCACGGGGTGCTCGTAGCCGCCGTCGAGGGCGGTGAGCACGTCGTGAGCACCGATGGCGCGCACCGCCCGATCGATCTCATCGAGGGAGGCATCGGGTCTCGAGTAGGCGATATTGGAGCCGATGGTGCCCTTGAACAAGAACGCGTCCTGGGGAACGATTCCAAGCCGCCGCCGGTATGAGCGCGACTGGTAGCGGGCGATGTCGACTCCCCCGACGAGGACCCGGCCTCCAGTTGGGTCGTAGATCCGGGCGAGCAGCTTGGCGATCGACGACTTCCCCGCGCCGGTGAACCCGACGAGGCAGGTCACCGCGCCGGAGGGGAGCGTGAACGAGATGTCGTCTAAAACGGGACGGATGGTGTGCGGGTAGGTAAAGGCGACTGACTCAAAGGTCACGTCGCCATCGAGAGTCCCCGCCTGGGTCGCGTCAGCTTTCTCAACTGGCAGGATCGGCGTGTCAAACGGCTCGGCCAGGCGGTGCCAGGAGACCCGGGCCTCAAGCAGCTCGGTGTAGATCGAGCTCATGTACGACAGGGGCTGAAGGGCCTGCTGGGCCACAAGCCGGGCCGACAGGGCGGTGCCCACCGCGACGGTGCCGGCCAGCACCTCGTGGCCCGCGCCCCACAAGATGAGCGCTCCGCCGACGTGGGTGATGAATGCCACGAGTTCCGAGTACAGGTTGGCGATCGAGGTTGCCCACCGCCGGCTCTGGCGCAGCTCCCAGGCATCCTCCACGAACCGGCGATTCGCCTTGTCGACCGCCCCGCAGCCCCGTAGCTCGTTGCGCCCCGCGAAGTGCTCCTCGAACGTGGCCACGGTGCGGCCGAGGTCGTCGCGCGCTCGATTGAAGGCCCGCATGCCCAGGTAGAGTTGACCGGCGGTGAGGGCGAGGATCAACGCGATGATGCCGATGATCACGGGAGTCAGTTGCGGCACCAGGACGATCACCACCACAACCCCCACCGTGAAGCGGCCCAGGCTGGAGATGAACCGGAACAGCCTCTCCCCCACGAATCCGAGGATGGTGTCGAGGTCGTTGACCACCCGGGTGGCCACCTCGCCGGGAAGCTCGCGGTCGTAGAAGTCGATGCCGAGCTTGGTGAGCCGGTGGAAGATACGACGCCGCAGCAAATAGCCGATCGACTGGGCGATCTTCATCGACAACACCCTCACGAAGTAGCCGCTGACCGCGAACACGACCCCGACAGCCACCACGGCGAGCCCGATCCCGTAGATGGCGCTCGTCTCGCCGTCCACGGCCGAATCGGTGGCCTCGGCGAAGAGAATCTCGGGACCGAGCCCGGCCAGGGAGTTCACCACCAGCAAAACGAGCACGGCGAAGAGGGTGAACAGAGTGATCCCCACCAGCCACCTCACCCGGGGCATGGCGTCTACCCGGCATTGGGCGTCGGAGACGATGGGCACCTCCTCGCTCACCTCAAGCGAGTGCACAACGTCCATCAGCTCGGAGGCAACCTCGCCGGTGCCCGGTTGCTCGTGGGCCGCAGCAGGGTCAAGTGGGTCCGTAACGGCGGGTCGGCCGAGATGCACCACGGTGTCAGCCATCGAGGCGGGACCAGGGCGTCGGGTGATGGCCACGATCGCGGCCTCGGGCAGGAACTCGGCAACCCGCCGGATGATCTCCATCTCGTGGGAGGGGTTGACGGCCGACAGGGCGTCGTCGAGCACGATCACCCGAGGCCGGGCCACCAGCGCTCGGGCCAAGGCGAGGCGCTGGCGCTGCCCGCCCGACAGCGTAAGGCCCCGGTCGCCCACATGGGTGCTCAGCCCGTCGATCATTCCGGCCACGATGTCGTCGGCGCCCGCCGCGTACAGAGAGGCGTTTATCTCGTCGTCGGACACCATCCACGCCGCCCCCAAGTCGAGGTTCTGGCGAAGCGATCCCGAGAACAGCACCGGATCCTCAGCCACGACCCGCACCATCGTGCGGATGGTGGTTACGTCGAGCTCGCCCAGGGGCCGCCCGTCGAGCAGGACCTCCCCACTCGTCGGCTCGACTAGGCCGCCGACCAAGCCGGCCAGCGTGGTCTTGCCGGAGCCGGGCGGACCGTTCACCACCACGAGCTGGCCGGGACGAGCCTCGAACGACAGGCGGTCGATCACCGGGGTGCCTTCAAATGAGACCCCCGCGTCGCGAAGCTCAACCGACTCGAAGCGGCTGGCGGCGGGCCGCCCCTCGGTGGGCCGGTTGCCCAGCGAGAGCACCTCGGCTAGCCGACTCTGAGCGGTGCGCAGGAACTGCCAAGAGCTGGCCAGCTCGTCGAAGATCTGGGCGATGGCGATGACATACCCCGCCACCTGGAACGTAACGAGGAACACCCCCACAGACAGCTGATCGGCGGCGATGAGCTGGGCGCCGGCCACCAGCACCAGGGCGTTGATGAGCAGGGGAACGGCCTTGAGCAGAATGTCGTAGCGGGCCAGCAGCCGGACCCGGGTCATGGAGTAGCGGTAGGCCCGCAGCGCGGTGGCCCCCAGTCGCTCCCGCTCGTGCTCTTCGCGCCCGAACGCCCGCATGACCCGCACGCCGCGGACGGGCTCGTCGATGGCGGTAGCCACCTCGGCCCGCTCGTTCAACTCCGCCCAGCTCAGCCCCCACAGGCGCACCCGGAACTTGGAGAGGAACCAAAGGTTGAGGGGCAGCGCCAGAAACGCGATCACCGCCAGCGGAGGGCTGAGATACGCGAGGTACACGAGCAGGGCGATCGTCGCCGGTGCCAGCGTCACGATGGAGGGCAGGAACTGGATGATGCGCTGCACCATCTTGAGGTCGGTCATCGACCGGGTGACGAGCTGCCCAGTTGCCATCTGCTGGGACATGCGGAGGTCGGCCCACTGCACCCGGGAGTAGAGCCAGGCCCGCAGGTCGTACTCCAGCTGATAGCCGATCCGAGCCGTCAATTGGCGGGTGGCGAAGCCCACAATGAAGCTCAGCACGGCCAGCTTGGCGATGTGGGACACATAGGGCCCGATGGGAGCGGCTTGATCGACGATGCCGTTGTCCACCAGCCTCACCACTGCCTGGGCGATCATGAGGGTCAAGATGCTGTGCAGCACGATTAGCGCCAGCACGGCTCGTACCGGCCCCCTCTGGCGGGCCAGGAGCATCCACACCAGCGACCGGCGCGCCGCCGTGGTGGTGGTGGCCGCCCGCACCCTCATCGACTCGAGCCTGCTCATGTCGTCCCGCTCAGGTCGGGATCAGGGCTCTTGAACCCCCCGTCAGATCGCTGGATTGCAGAGCGGGACCCGCCGAGGTAGGAGGCGACTACCGCGGGATCCTCAAGGACCTTGCTCACCGCACCCTCGGCCACTTGGGCCCCGAGGTCGAGGGCCACCATCCGGTCGCAGATCGACGCCAGCACCGCCATGTCGTGATCGATCACCAAAAGGCTGGCGCCGGTGTCGTCGCGGATCTGCTCCAGCATCGGCCCGAGTGCCTCCGCCTCCCGCTGGGCGATGCCCGAGGAGGGCTCGTCGAAGAGGATCACGCGGGGCGCGCCCAATCTCTGGCAGGCGAGATCCACGATCCGCCGGGTTCCGGTAGACAGCTCCGACACGAACTTCTCGCGGTAGGCGTCGAGCCCGAGGCCCTCGATCAGCTCGTCCACCTGGCTCTGGAGGCGGTCCTCGGCCCGGCGGACGTCGGGAAATCCGAGGGCGGCGGCCACGGGATCGCGGGTGGCCATGGTCTGGTCGAGGGCCACCTTCAACACGTCCTCCACGGTCAGCGATCCGAACAGCCGGGAGTCCTGGAACGAGTGCCCCAGCCCCAGTCGGGATCGGCGGTCGGGCGAGAGGTGGGTGATGTCGCGCCCGTCGAGCAGCACCCGTCCCTCGTCGGGGGTCTGGAGGCCCGTGATCAGCTCGAACACCGTGGTCTTCCCCGCGCCGTTCGGCCCGATGAGGCCCACTATCTCTCCCTCTCCCACTCGAAGCGAGACCCGGTCCACCGCCCGGTTGCCAGCGAACGACTTGGACAGCCCCTCGATTTCGAGCCGCGGCGCGGCGGTAGCCCCGACGGGGGCGCCAATCGGACGCTGCTGGTGCGAGGCGCGGACCGCGGCCCCGCCCAAGAACACCGAGCGGACAACGTCGTCGCGCTCCAAGAGGTCGCTGGTGGGCCCCCGGAAGCGGACTTCGCCCTTCTCCATGAAGAACGCGGTCTCCGCGATCGCCAGCGCCACGTTCACCGACTGCTCCACCACCACGATCGTGATCCCGTCGTCGTTCAAGGCCCGCACCACTTCGAGGAGTTGCTCCACCACCGCGGGGGCAAGGCCCAGCGACAACTCGTCGATGAGGAGGATCCGGGGCTTGGCCATGAGCGCCATCGCCACGCCGAGCATGTGCTGCTGGCCGCCGGACAGGTTGGCGGCCAGCTCGTTCAGCTTCCCCTCCAGGCCAGGAAACACCTCGAGCACCCGGGCGGTCTCCCGCTCCATGTGATGTTTGTCGCGGCGGTGCAACCATCCGCCCAGAGCGATGTTCTCGGCCACGGTAAGGGAGCCGAACACAGCCCGGCCGCCGGGGACTTGGGCGATTCCCAGCGCGGCAATCCGGTGCGGCGCCATCGTGGTGATGTCGGCCCCCTCGAACGACACCGACCCGCTGCTGGCCACCGAGAGACCGGACACGGCCCGCAGAACGGTGGACTTTCCCGCGCCGTTGGTTCCCAGCAACGCCACAAAGTCGCCCTCGGCCACCTCGATGTTGATGCCGAACAACACCTGCACCGGCCCATACGACACATCGATCGATCTCACGCTCAGCAGCGAACCGTCGTGATCGTCGCCCATGAGGATGTCGGGGAATGAGAAGTAGTCGGTGGGCGGCGCCTGCTTGCTGGGCAGATAGCGGAACACGCCCTCGGCGTCGCGTCGAGGTGATCTCGAAACGGCCACCGGCTCCGAGGACCCGAGCTCGGCGGTCTCGCCTTGGTCGTCGATGCGCTGGTCGGCGAACAGATTGGGGACCGGTATCTGGCGGCGGAAGGCCACGATGGCCAGCAAGCGGCGACGCATCTCGTAGAGCAGCCCGCCGAGGCCCTCGCGCAGGAACATCAACACCACCAGCAGGCCGACACCGCTGCTGGCGAACAACCACAGCGGCCGGATGTCGGCGGGGATGTCGTCGCTGAAGAACTCGGTGCCCTGGAGGAAGACCGCGCCGAGGATGGCGCCCGGCACCGACCCGAGGCCGCCGATCACCACCATCGTGAGGATCCGGATGCTTTCCGCCGGCGAAAACGAGCCCTGGCCCAGCGCCTGCTGGTGCAGCGTGAACAGACCTCCGGCCAACGAGGCGTAGAAGCCCGAGATGGCGAACGCCATCAGCTTTGTCCGGGTCAGGTTCACGCCGAACGCCTGGGCGTTGCTCTCGTTGTCGCGCGCCGCCCGCAACACCCGCGCCGTGCGGGTTGCCTCCAGCCGCCCCACCGTCCAGATCACCGCGATGAGCGCGGCAAGGCACACGTAGTAAAAGGCGTGCTCGCTCGACACGTCGATCCGCCCCAGAAGAGGCAGCCGGGTGACCCGTTCGTCGATGTTGTCGGGCAAAAAGGTGAACCGGTCCTCGTCGAGGAGGAACGACGCCGTCGCCACCGAGAAGGCGAGGGTGGTCACCGCCAGGAACAGCCCTCGAATGCGCAGGGCGGGCAGTCCGACAATCACCGACGCCACCGCACCGATTACCCCGGCGAGCACCAGCGTGAGGGTGAGGTCCCATTGGTAGTGCACGTTCACCACCGCTCCCGTGGCTGCGCCGATGGCAACGAAGCCCATATGGCCGAGGCTGATCTCTCCGGACCAGCCGGTGAGGATCACCATGCTCACGGCGATGATCCCGTAGATCATGACCGCCGCCGCGAAGTTGGTGTCGGAGTCGCCCAGTGCGGTCGGCAGCCACAGCAAGACGAGGACCATCGCAAGCTTGGCCAGCCATCCACCCCATCGCACCTCTGGTAGCGAGGCCAGCTTGCGGGGGACTTTCTTCACCGACGCGGTCTCCACCCACGACCCCTCGACCTGCGCTTCGGCTCGGCCGCGGGCGCGCCGCTGGAACAAGAGCACGACGACAATCACGAATAGTGCCGGGTCGATCAGCGCCGCGGTGTCCTCGTTCCAGATGATGGCCGTCTCCAGCACGCCAAGAAACGTGGCACCCACGAACATCACCGAGTAGTTCTCCATCCGCCCCATCACCGCCACGGCAAGTGCCCTCAGGAGGATGGCAGGCCCGAAAGCAGGCCCGAGCGGGAGTCCGAACATCCCCGCTCGCAGCACCATGGCCACCGCGGCCAGCACCGCGGCGATGATCCACACCACGTTCTGGGTTCCCCGCACGTCGATGCCCACCAGCGAGGCGCGGTCCCGACTCTGGGCACTGGCTCTCACCGCGGTTCCCACGTCGGTGCGGTTGAGAAACGCCATGAGGCCGAAGATGGTGACGGGCACGATGATCATCGCCAACAGGTCGTTGACGGTGAACACGATCGGATCGATCTCGAAGGTGAAGTCGATGGGCGGGTTGAATCTCGGGAAGCGAAGGAGCGCTAATCCGTCCTCGTCGCTGAAAAGCGTCGGGATGTAGAAGCCGATACCGAGCAGAAGCTGGGCGAGCCCGATGGTGGCGACGCTGAGAATGATCCGCGGCGCCTTCCAGAATCGGCGGATCACGAGGAACTCCACCGCCGAGCCCAGTGCCATGGCCACCACAATCGTTATCGGGAGGACGACAAAGTACGGCCAGTCCCAGTCCCTCAACAACGACAGTCCCACCGTGGCCGGCACCACACCCAGGTCGGCCTGGGCGAAGTTGATGATCCCGTTCGTCTTGTACACCAGCGACAGGCCGAACGCCAGCAGCGCGGTGAGCGAGCCCACCACCACACCCTGAACAATCACCCCCGGCGGCGTGGGCCAGATGAACTGGAGCGCGCCGAGCGCGGCGCCCCAGATCACAGCCTGACGCGCGTATCGAACCAGAGTGTGGGGGCGAACGAGGGTGGGCGAGCTCAACAGAACTCCTCCCGGCGCTCTTCGCACTCGTCGCTTTCCGGCTCGCCGCGAACCACGAGGACGCAGCCGCGGGAGGTGACCGCGCCGTCTTCGCTCACACCGAAATCGGTCGCGGCCCAGCCGGACTGGTCGCGTGCGTGCTCGTCCACCGACAGGAAGTCAGACCCCTCGGGATCGTCGGTGAACCAGGTGAGAATGTCGCCGTCGAAGTCGTCGTCCTTTTCGACGGGAAGGAACTCAGCGCTTACGAAGAACTCATCGTCGGCCCGCTCATGGACCCGACCGTGGCGCAGCGTCCCGTGGCCGGTAAGGCGCGCCTCCAGCGTCTCCATGGTGACGGTAAGCGCAACATCGCATTCGGCCACATCAATCGAAGGACCCGCGCACGCGGCGAAGACTGGTGCGACAAGGGCAAATATCACCAGGGGGCCGACGCGCCGGCCCCCTGTGCGGCTGGTCATGGCCGCTTCAGCTTACTCCTCCGAGGAATCCCCCGAATCCAGTTGCTCGGCGATCTCGCGGAGGCGCTCGATGGCGGTCTCATCGTCGAGCTCGCCTAGGTAGGCGGGGAGCCTGATGCCGACTTGGGCGGCCAAGTCGTGGATCGGAGGCAGGGAGCTGGCTAGGCCGGACAGGAAGTTGGCGGTGCTGTTGCCGGATTTGCCGTCGCTCCCGCCGGAGTCCCACACCGTGATCTGGTCGATCTGAAGATTGGAGATGGCCTTGACCTGCTCGGCCACCAAGTTGGGCATCTGCTCGGCAATCAGCAGCAGGGCGGCCAGCTGGGGATTGCCACCGGCGTTGGTCACCAGCGCCCCGAGGCCTTCGGCCCGGCGGGTGAGCAGGGCCAGCAAGCCCAGCGCCTCGGCCTCCATGAGCAGTCGCTGACCATCGGCCTCGCCGCCCTTGACCAGCCTGATCCGATCGGCCTCGGCCTCGGCCAGGGTGCGGACTCGCTCCCGCTCCACTTCGGCGGGCACCACGATGTCGGCTTCCTGGGAGGCCTTGTCACGAGAAGCCCGGGCCTGCTCGGCCACACCCTCGGCGGCAAACGACTCTTCGGCAGCCCGGGCCTGGGTGACCCGCTCAGCGGTGACCGCGGCCCGCTCGGCTTCGGCCTCCTGCTGGCGGCGTGTGCTGTCGGAGTTGGCAATCACCACCTGCGATTCGTTCTCGCCCTCGGTGGCGGTGGCGTTTGCCTCGGCCACCCTGATGCGCCGCTCCCGCTGGGCCTCGGCCGCGCCGATATCGCCGTCGCGTTCCTGTTCGGCCACCTTGATCTTGGCCTCGTTGATGGCCCGGGCGGCTGCCTCGCGCCCTAGGGCGTCGATGTAGCCCGACTCATCGGTTACATCCTGGATGTTGACGTTGATGAGTCGCAGCCCCACTTTGCGCAGCTCGATTTCCAGCGACTCGGTGATGTTGGTGATCAGCTTCTCCCGGTCGGCGTTGATTTCCTCAATGGGCATGGTGGCGATCACCACCCGCATCTGGCCGAAGATGATGTCTCGGGCCAGGTTCTCGATCTCCACAAGGCTCAGCCCCAAAAGCCGCTCGGCAGCGTTCTGCATGACTCCGGGCTCGGTGGAGATTCCCACCGTGAACGTGGCCGGCGTGTTGACCCGGATGTTCTGCTGCGACAGGGCGCCTTGGAGCTTGATCTCAATCGGCAGCGGCGTGAGGTCCAAGAAGGCATACCCCTGAATGACGGGCCATACCAGGGCACCGCCTCCGTGGAGGCATCGGGCCGACTGGCCCTGTCCTCCAACCCGGCCGTAGATCACCAGCACGCGGTCGGAGGGGCAGCGCTTGTAACGGGAAGAAATCCACAGAAGTGCGATGAGAAGAATGACGATTAGGCCGGCAACAAGGGCTATAGCCGCCATTAACGAGTCCTTTCGGGTCTAGGAGAGATGAGTTACAAGGGTTTGACTAGGACGGTGGACTGATCCACCACGGACACCACGGTGACGCGAGTCTGAGCCGGAAGGTCGTTATCCGAGCTGGTATAGGCGTCGATCACTCGGAGCCGTCCCTGGATGAGGATTTCAACCTTGCCGGGCATGGAGCGGTTGGCCGGGATCGGCAGGTAGACGGTGCCGACAGTTCCGACCGCGCTCTGGTAGTCGACCGAGCCGCTTTCCTCCATCTGGGAGAACTTGCGCCACATGTAGGCCACCGCGAAGAACACCGCCAGCCCCACCGCAATGGCCACGATCACCGAGACCGGGGTGGAGCTGTCGGCTTCCTTCATCAATACGCCGGTCCAGCCGAAGGCGAAGAAGAACGCCGTCAAGCTTCGCAGGGACAAGAACCCCGTTCCCGCGCCCTCGTCATCAAGGTCGATATCGAGGTCGGAACCGACGCCGAAGCCCAAGAGCAGGAGCTGGAGTATGAGGAAGACACCGGCGATGGCGCCGATCAGATAGAAGACCTGGAGGTCGCCGGTCAGGCCGTCCCACCAGTCACCCATCTGTTCTTCCTCCCGTCTATCTCGTTATCTCACAGTCCAGCGCGCAGTCTGGCGCTCAGTGTGGCGCTGGCCTGCGGTTTGGGCCTCTATAACGGCCACCCTACCGGCTTTTCCGGCCATTTCCTCCTTTGCCCCTCTCCTTATGGCCTCTTCCTGGGCAAATGCGCCTTGAATAACCAAATCACATGCTGGGCGTGGCAAAGTCTCAGGATGGCTGAGGCCAAGGTTCGCTGGACGCACCAGTGGAAAGAGCTCTACGAAGAGGTCATCGACTCGGGCCTGTGTACCGGTTGCGCGGGCTGCGTGATCGCCTGCCCCCACGATGTGATTGGCTACAAGCACGAGCCCGGCCAGTACAAGCCTTTCCACCTGGAGGAGGAGTTGGGCCTGACCGACTGCATCCACGGCCAGAAGGGATGCACCTCTTGCACTAGGGCTTGTCCCCGATTCCGCACCTGGGAGGCCGAAGCCGACGAGCACCTGTTTGGGCGCATCCGCAACGAAGATGAGGTGTCGGGCATCTACAGCGACATCCTGCTGGTGCGGGCCTCAGACGACTACGTGTACGAGGTGGGCCAAGACGGCGGCTTGGTGTCGGCCATCTTGATCTGGTGCCTGGAGAACGACGTGATCGACGGCGCCCTCACTTCATTCTTGGAGGGCGGTGACGTCGATGGCTGGAAGGCGGTGCCCGGCCTGGCCGTCAACCGGGAGGAAGTGCTGCGGGGCGCAGGCAGCCGCTACACCTACTCGGCCAACCCGCTGGCCTATCGAGAGGCAAAGGAGCGAAACCTGGAGCGCTTGGCCCTGGTGGGCATGAGCTGCCAGACCTCCATCGGCCCGGTCATGTGGAACCGCAAGGTGGGCAAGGTAGGCCGCCCCATCAAGCTGAACATTGGGCTGTTGTGCTCTAAGAGCTTCGACGACTCCATGTTCGAGGAGCTGTTCTGGGTGAAGTACGGGCTGCCCACCGACCAGATCGCCAAGATGAACATCAAGGGCGTGTTCCAGGTGTGGATGAAGAACGGCGACTACCACGAGATCAACCTCAAGGAGTGCCACGCTTGGACCCGGGAGGGGTGCAACCTGTGCCCCGATTTCGCCGCCGAGCACGCCGACATCTCCACTGGGGGCATCGGCGACACCTCCGACTGGACCCTCACCGTGATCCGCACCGAGCTGGGCCGAGCCGTGATCAACGCCATGCTGGAAGACGGCGTGATCCAGGCCCGACCCGGCGACGACGACCCCGGAGCAGTGGCCCTCATGCACAAGCTGGCCGCCAAGAGCCGCCAACGCTGGCCCGACTGGGCCGAGAGCGCGGTCAAAGTAGGGGTTTGAGGGACGCTTCTCGGGGCAGCGCCTGCGTCAGCGCTTGAGGGCTAACCGAGCCCGGATTCCTCCAGGATGCACTGGCGCATGATCTGGTTCACTTCCTCGGTCAGGTTGGCGTTTATGTCGCTGCGCAGATCGTCGTCGAGTTCCTTGAACTCTTCGAAGGTCAGCGTGTCTCTGATCCGGTCGAATCCGCACTTGCACACATCGGCCAGGTTCTCCCGCACTTGCGCGTCCAGGTCGTCTTGGCCCGATTCCTCGCAGCCATCTCGGAAGTTCCGCTCGGGTTGGCCCACGTTGGCTACACCCCTGTAGTCATCGGCATTGTCGTCCCACGAAGTGGGCGCGCCGGAATTGCCGCAGGCGGCTGCTACCAGAAACAGGGCAGCCACCACTGCGAGCACGCGGGCCTTGGTCACGGGTCTAACGGTATCGCCCGTCTCCTAGAATTCGCGAACCAATCCCGGAGCTACAGGGCGTCGGCCAATTCCAGGGCTCGGGCGAATACACCGTCGAGCATGGCTTCGGTGAGGCGGCCGGTGAAGGTGTTCTGCTGGCTCACGTGGTAGGAGCACAAAACGGTTTGCCCGCCGGGGGCGGGCGCCTCCAAGCCGTGGGCGAATTTGGGCCGGGGCCGCATTCCCAATTCGGCGGCCACCGCCCCATAGCCGATGGCCCCTAGGGCCACAAACACCCGGGCCCGACTCAGCAGAGCCAATTCCCGGTCCAAGAACGGGCGACAGGCATCCCGCTCTGCGGGCGTGGGCTTGTTCTGGGGTGGCGCGCACCGCACTGGAGCGGTGATGTAGGCGTCGTTCAGCACCAATCCGTCGTCCCTGTCGGTTGCGTTGGGCTGGTTGGCCAAGCCCATCCGGTATAGCGAGGCATAGAGGAAGTCGCCCGACCGGTCGCCGGTGAACATTCGCCCGGTGCGGTTGGCGCCGTGGGCGGCCGGGGCGAGGCCCACCACCACGATGCGGGCTCCGGGGTCGCCGAATCCCGGCACCGGCCGGCCCCAATAGTCCCAATCCCGATAGGCGGCCCGCTTGACCGCAGCCACCTCCTCCCGCCACGCCACCAGCCGGGGGCAGGCCCGGCAGGCGATAACATCGGCGGCCAGTTCGTCAAATGTGTCTGCTGAGCCCACTCCCGGCAAGATAGAAGACAATGGCTGGCAAATCCCGCAAACCCACCCTGGTGTTGTTCGTGCGCCACGGCCAGACCCCCACCACTGGCGCGGTGCTGCCCGGTCGGGCGCCGGGGCTGCACCTCAGCGACCGAGGTCGGGAGCAAGCCGAGCAGGCCGCCGCCCGCATCGCCGCCCTGGGCCCGAAACGCATCGGAGCGGTGTACGCCTCCCCCATGGAGCGGGCTCGGGAGACCGCCGCCCCCATCGCCCGGGCGGTGGGTCGACGGGTGCGAGTGCTCGACAGCCTCAACGAGTGCGATTTCGGCCGCTGGACCGGGCGCCGCCTCAGCGACCTGCGCCGCCGCCGCGACTGGCGCCAGGTGCAACGCACCCCCAGCAGCTTCCGATTTCCCGGAGGAGAGTCGTTTGCCGAGATGCAAACCCGGATGACCCACGCGGTGCAGTCGCTGGTGGCCCGCCACCCCGGCTCAACGGTGGTGGCGGTGTCGCACGCCGACACCATCAAAGCGGCGGTGTCGCACGCCTCAGGCGCCCATCTGGACATGTTCCAGCGGATCGTGGTGTCACCCTGCTCGATCACCGCCATCCTCTATAGCGACGACGGCCCGCTGGTATTGGCGGTCAACAGCACGTCTGACTTGAAAGCCCTTGTGCCGTCATGAGCGAATCCTTCGACCTGAGCGACCTCGAGCACTTCACGGTGGGCACCGTCGGGCCTCCCGGCCAACGGGTGTTCTATCTCCAGGCCGGAATTACCGGCACCTTGGTCACGCTCAAGCTGGAAAAGCAGGAGGTGTCGGCGCTGGCCGATCACTTCGCCGCGGTGCTCCGGGAGGTATCCGACGACCCCGACGCCATCGAGCCGGAAGTCGACATCGGCCTCATCGACCCGGTGGAAGCTGAGTGGACGGCAGGCGAATTCCGGTTCGGCTATGACCCCGACGCTGATCGGATGCTGCTCATCATCACCGAGAGGCCCGCCCAAGAAGAGGCCGACGACCTGGCCACCGCTCAATTCCGAATCACAAAGGGCCAAGTGGCCGGGTTTGTGAACCGGGCCCGACAGGTAGTGGCCGCGGGCCGGCCACCGTGTCGCTTCTGCGGCGCACCCCTCAATGACGACAGCACTTGGTGTCCCTGCTCCAACTGATGGATCCCGCCCCCTCGAACACCGAATTGCCTTTTCGCGACCGCCCCGCGCTCGATGACGGGGCTGCCGTTGAGATCCTGACCACCGGGGAGTTGGATGTGCTGGGCCGTATGCCGTGGAGCTCCAACATGACGTTCTTGGTGGACGTCCACTCCCCCGAATCCCCCATCGTCCAGGGGGTGTACAAGCCGGTGAAGGGCGAGCGGCCCCTGTGGGACTTCCCCGCCGGACTGCACAAGCGGGAGATCGCCGCCTTCGAGCTAGCCCGGACTCTGGGCTGGGATCTGGTGCCACCCACGGTGCTGAGAGACGGGCCGATGGGCGAGGGGTCGGTGCAGCTCTACGTGCCCACCGACTACGACGAGCACTACTTCACCTTGCGGGAGGAGCCGGCCCACCATCGGTGGTTTCAGCGGCTGTGCGCTTTCGACTTCATCATCAACAGCACCGACCGCAAGGGGGGCCACATCCTGCTCGGCCACGACGGTCGGCTCTACGCCATCGACAACGGCCTGTCATTCCACTGCGAGTTCAAATTGCGCACGGTGATCTGGGAATGGGCCGGGGAACCACTGCCCGACGACTTGGCCGAAGACGTGACCGGCCTGCTGGAAGAGGGCCTGCCCGAGAGCGTGGCCGGTTTGCTCACCCTGTTGGAGCGCGATGCCCTGTTGACCCGGGCGAATGCCCTAGTGGGCGAGGCCCGTTTTCCCATCGATCCCAGCGGCCGCCGCCATCCCTGGCCGCTGGTGTAAGGCTGGCTTAGCTCCGAGCTTGCAGAGCCTCGATCAGCTTGGGAATCACTTTGTGGACGTCGCCCACCACGCCGAGGTCGGCGATGCCTAATATGGGTGCCTCTGCGTCTTTGTTGATGGCGATGATGTTCTTGGAGCCCTTCATGCCCACCATGTGCTGGGTGGCTCCGGAGATTCCACAGGCCACGTAGACATCAGGCTTGACCACCTTGCCGGTCTGGCCCACCTGATGCGAGTAGGGCACCCAACCGGCGTCCACAATGGCACGGGATGCGCCCGCCGCACCGCCGAGCAGCTTGGCCAAGTCTTCAATCATGGAGTACTTCTCGGCTTCGCCCAGGCCTCGCCCGCCCGAGACCACCACGCCGGCCTCGTCGAGCTTGGGACCGGTGGACTCTTCGGCAAACCGGTCCACCACCCGAGCTGTACCGGTGGCTCCTAGATCGGGCACCGGCAGCGCCGACACCGAGGCCGGACCACCGCCGGACTCCTCGGCGGCGAACGACTTGGGGCGAACCAGGAACAGGCCGACGCCGGACCCGTTGAACCGGGTGCTGACATTGACCGTGCCCCCGAACACCGGCTCGGTGCCCACCAGGGATCCGTCGGCCTGGTCGAGCTCGACGATGTTGGTGATGACCGGGACACCCAGCTTCACAGAGAGTCGGCCAGCCACGTCACGGCCGTCGTAGGTGGTGCCGAACAGCACCGCGTCGGGTGCGGCCCCGCCCTCGATGGCCGCGGCGATGGCCGACGCCACCGCCGGCCCGGCCAGCCCGTCGCCCAAGTCGCCGGTGGCGTGAACGGTGGTGGCTCCGTGGGCGCCGAGCTCAGCGGCTATCGGCTCGCCATCGCCTCCCACAACCGCTTCCACGGTGTCGGCCAGCTCGCGGGCCCTGGCGAGGAGTTCGAGGCTGATCGAGGCAACCTGGCCGCCCGATGCCTCCGCGTATACCCAAATGGTTCCCATTGCTCCTCCTAAACGATCCTGAGCTCTTCGAGCAGGGCGACGATGCGCTCATGGGCGTCGCCCTCGTCGGTGATGATCTCGCCGGCCTCCCGTTCGGGGGCCGGGCTGACATCGGTGATCTCCTGGCCGCCGCCGGCCCAGCCCACCTGGTCGGGGCTGACGCCCAGGTCGGCGATGCCCACCTGGTCCATCGGCTTGGACTTGGCTGCCATGATGCCCTTGAACGACGGGTAGCGGGGCTCGACTACCCCCGCGGTCACCGAAACCACTGCAGGCAGCGGGCACCGCACCTCGTCGTAGCCGGCCTCGGTCTGGCGCTTGACCCTTACTTCTCCCCCATCCGCCTGGATTTCTTTGGCGAAGGTCACCGAAGGCAAGCCCAGCAGCTCGGCCACCTGTTCGGGAACCGTGCCGGTGTAGCCGTCGGACGACTCAGTGGCGGCCAGAATCAGATCAGCCTGAGCCCGACCGATGGCGGCGGCCAACACCCGGGCGGTGCCCAGGGCATCGGTTCCAGCCAAAGCCTCGTCGCTGACCAGGATGGCCTTGTCGGCGCCCATGGCCAGTGCGGAACGCAGCCCATTGACCTCCTCATGGGGCGCCATCGACACCAGGGTTACCTCACCCTCGCCAGCGGCATCGCGCAGCTGGAGGGCCATCTCCACGCCGTAAGAATCCGACTCGTCCATGATGAGCTTCATGTCCCGCTTGAGGGTATTGGTCTCCGGATCGAGCTCCCCCGGATCGGCGGGATCGGGGATTTGTTTCACGCAGACGACTATGTCCATAGCGCGCAAGTCTCCCACCGCGCTCCAGATACGGAAAAACCAAAACCAGGAACAAATCGCCGCGAGACCAGAAAGTTCCACACCCTGCGAACATGCCCCCGCGAGTCCAATTTCGGAACATAGGCGGTACTGTGGTGGGTCTGAAAGTCCTATTGCTTGTCAACCCCCACGCCTCGTCGGTCACCGCCCGGACCCAAGTCGTCATCCAAAAGGCGCTGTCTGCCGACCACGAAGTAACCCTCGCCGCCACCCGTCGTCGGGGTCATGCTTCGCGCTTGGCCCACGACGCCGTGGCCGACGGCTACAACGCGGTGGCGGTGTTGGGCGGCGACGGCACTCTCAACGAGGCGGTGAACGGGGTTGCCGGGTCCGATGTGGCCTTGGCCCCCCTGCCCGGAGGATCGACCAATGTCTTCGCCCGCACCATCGGGCTACCCGACGATCCGGTGGAAGCGGCCGCCATGCTGCTGGAGACGCTGGGCGCCGGCCATATCAAGCGGGTGGGCCTCGGCCAGGTGAACGGCAGGTATTTCCTGTTCCACACCGGGGTGGGGTATGACGCTGCCGTGGTGCAGCAAGTGGAGCGCCGGGCCGGATTGAAGCGGTATGCCAATCACGCTCTGTTCGCCTATGCGGCGGTGGACACCTGGATGCGCCACTACGACCGGTCGCGCCCCCGATTCACCATTTACCACGCTGACGGTGAGGCGGTGACCGGCCAGTTCGCCATCTGCCTCAACACCAATCCCTACACCTATCTGGGGTCGCGCCCCTTCAACGTGATGCCCGACACCACCTTGGATGCGCCCCTGTCGATGGTGACCCTGCGATCGCTGCGAGCCACCCGGCTCCTTCGTACCGCGGCCAGCGCCCTGGGCTATGGCCCCCCCGTGACCGTCCACCGCCACGTCCACTCCCGCACCGACGTGACCAATGCCGTCGTTGCCAGCGACACCCCCTTCCCCTACCAGCTCGACGGCGACTACCTAGGCGAAACCACCCGCCTAGAGTTCCACCACGCCCCCAACGCCCTCGCCCTAGCCCTGCCCCTGGACTAGCAGTCCGCTCTCTTCATTGCCCGCTACCATGCCCGCTAAATCGTCAGGTATCTGTACACGAGCATCATGGGGAACTTCGACATGGGGCCATCCACTGGATTCAGCAGCGCCGATTTCGAAGCCGCACTGAACGTTCGCTTGGCTCAACTCCTCAAAGCAGAGGGCGTCGACATAGTTCGAACAGAACAGCAGCAGCCAGGTTCGGCCCAAAAGAGATTCGATATTGAAGCAAAGATCGGGACCCTGGTCGTGGCCATTGAGGCCGAGATAGACAATCGGCGCGGGGCACTGGCTGATGCTCGAAAGCGGTTAAGGGAGCACGAACAAGGTGCGGCTGTCGCCCATGAGGCCGTGGCCGTGAGCTATCCCGGCGGACTGCGGGTTGAACGATTTGACGACGCGACAGTTCTGGAATGGGCTGTGCTTCCTTCGGAGCAATTCGCTTCGGGCCGACCCCTTGATCTCGCTCGGGTCGTACGGCTGATGCCGGAGCAGCGGGGAGACCCCGAAGCTGTGGCCCGGTCTCTAGATGATTCGCTGACGCAAGCGTGCGAGGAGATCACTGCCAATCAGATGCGGGAGTTGGCAGAAGAACTGGATTTGCCGATATCTCAGACTGTGAGGGGTAAGAAAAGAGATACCACCAGAGCAGCCGCCAAGCGCGGCCTGTTGGCGATAACGGCGGCAGCCATGTTTCACTCCCGCCTAGATGATCATTTGCGGGCCTTGCGGCCTGAGATTGACGCACGCACAGACCAGCCCTATAAGGGCCGATGGCCGCCGGACAAGCTGGCAGTCTGCCTTCAACAAGGTGATCCTGTCGGGGCACTTCATGATTCCTGGCAGATGATCTTGGCGGTGGATTACCGCCCGATTTTCGAAGCGGCATGCCGCGCCCTGATGGCACCATCTCGCGACGAAGGTTGGACGTCGGCTGTGCACCGAGTTGCTCGGGCGGCTCTTTCGGCGGCGGCGGCACCGTCGAGTGGAAGCCACGACCTGATCGGACGAATTTTCCATCGACTACTCGACTCAGCCCGCTACGACGGCTCCTTTTACACCAGCACCTCCGCTGCGGTGCTCTTGGCGGGCCTGGCTATCCGGCCAGACGACTTGCCCGACGAGCTTTCCGACTACCGGGTGATCGACCCCGCCTGCGGTACGGGCACTTTGCTGATGGCCGCTGCTGAGCGCATCCGCGACTTGCGCCCGGCAGATGAACGGGAAGCAGATGCCCAAACGCTCATTGAAGACGTGATCTGGGGACTGGATGTAAACACCACCGCTTGCCACATGGCAGCCACCACCCTCGGGCTGATGTCACCTTCAACCGCATTCAAGAACATGAATATCCACATGATGCCACTGGAAGCTGGCAGCAAAAGCCAGGCCGACGAAGCCAGGGTCGGATCGCTGGAGCTACTTGAGACTGACAAACGGCTCTTCGTTGGCTGGTCAGCCGGCCGCCAGGTAGACACCGAAGTAGAAGTCGAGGCAAGGCACAACTCCTACGACCTAGTCATCATGAACCCGCCCTACACCCGCGATTCCCTCCGCCACGACCAGTTCGACGATGTCGACGAGAAGCAGCTCAAGAAGCGTGAGAAAGAGTTGATGGCCGGCCGCGCCGGACACGGCTCATCATCTGGCACAATGTTCTTGGACTTGGGCGAGCACTTGGTGAAATTGGACGACGGCTGTGCGCTGGCTCTTGTCTTCCCCCTCACTGGCGCGGGTGCTCCGTCTGCGCTGAAAGCCCGCAGGTTGCTTGCCGAGTGGTTCCACGTTGAATGGGTAGTTGCCAGCCACGACCTGGATCGCTTTTGCTTTTCCGAAAACACGGATATCTCAGAAATGTTGGTTATCGCCCGCCGCCACACAGAATCCGCCCCATCACAGCGACCACCAACAAGATTCGTGTGCTTGAGGCAGAACTCCGACCTGGCAACCGATGCCCTTGCCACTGCCACCGCCTTGCACCGGGGGGAGCTAGACGAGTCCCTTGGAAGCATCTCAGCGTGGCCCGCCGACAAAATGGCCCAGGGCCAGTGGAGACCGCTCGGCCTCACATCATCCGCCCTAGTCGAAACCGCCCAGGAGATATCCAACGGCAAGCTGTTTCCTGCTACCTCCCTGGACTCCATCGCCAGAGTCGGGCCCGCTGGGTAGCGCGTCCGCGATGTGTTCACCAAACACGAGGTTGCCGATGCCATGGGCAGGCGTGCGCTCTGGCACAACGACACTGACCGAATCCGCTCGCTGATTGCTCACAGCGATGTCTACATTCACGCCAAACCGGGAGAACGCGAATTGCGGCTTGCGGATTCCTATTGGTCGCAGAGATCGGGACTGCTCTTCTGCGACAAGGCCCGCATGAACACTGTACGAATCTTCGCCCTCTGGACGCCAGAGAAGACAATAGGCTCGCACTGGATCCCAGTGGGGGTCACGCGCGGCGATGATGTGTCGGTACATGAGAAAGCGCTCAGCCTCTACTACAACTCCACTCTCGGAATAACCAGCGCCGTCGCCTGCGCCGCTCCGAACATCCTGTCGCGTGTGAACTTTTCCCTGGACACAATCAGGAATCTTCCCGTGCCCGACCTGACCGACGAACAAGCACGCTCTCTGTCCAACGCGTTTGATGCCAACGCGGAAGCCCAACTTCTCCCTTTGGCCCACGCGTCCAACGATCCGACCCGCATTGCCCTAGATGAGGCCATAGCTCAGACCCTCGAAATCTCATCAGACACGGTCGCCCAGGTTCGATTCGAACTGAGCCGCGAGCCCTCAGTGCAAGGGAAATAGAAGCTGTCACTGGTGTCGGTAGACTTGTTGCATGGAGTTTATGGCCTCTGAACAGGGGAAATGGGCTGATGAGCAAGTAGCCGTGCCGGTGTGGCCAGAGGTGGTTGACCTTGCTGGATTGACGCTTTCGGGGTTGCGGGAGCGGCTAGGTATGATCAAGAAGGCGGAGTCTCGGTTGGCAGCGATGAAGACCGCGGCGTTGGCTGAATACGCCCGGCGCAGCACTGAGGGGATGGCTCGGCGGATGGCTTGTGAGGAACTGCAAGCTTCCCGGCGACAGGCCAAACGCGATGTGGAGACCGCAGAGCAACTCACCCAGGTGCCTGAGACGCTGGAGGCGTTGGGTTCTGGGGAGATTCCTGAGGCCCACGCCAAGCAGATCGCCCGGGCCGCGTCGCAGGGGCCGGTGAACGAGACGGTGTTGGTCGAAGCGGCCCGCAGCCAGAATTTCGACACATTCTCCAAGACGCTGCGCGATCACCAACAAGAGCAGTCGGGCGACGACGGCAAGAGCCTTTTCGAGAAGCAGCGGGATCGCCGCTCGGTCAGCTTCTTCAAATCGCCCGACGATGACATGTTCATCTTGTCCGGAAAGTTTGACCCGGTTGCCGGTCACCGCATCGAGGCTGCGTTGGCTGCCAAAGAGCGGAGCCTGCGCAACGACAAGGATGCTGCTGATCAGACATCGTTCAACCAGAGGTTGGCCGACGCATTGGAATCTCTGGTGTGCTCCGAACCGGGTGACGGCAAACCACTGGGTGCGAACTTGATCTTGACTGCTGATTGGGACGCAGTAAGCCAACGGATGGACGATGCCCGGTTGCTGGATGGCACGCCGCTTCCCATGAGTGAAGCCCTGCGGTTGGCTTGCGATGCCGACATCTTGCCCGTGGTGTTCGACCGCCAAGGCCAGGAGCTCTGGGTCGGGCGCAAGCTCCGGTCGGCTACTGAGGCTCAGCGTGCCGCCCTCATCGTCAGAGACCGACACTGCATTGGGTGCGGTCAATCCGCCACCTGGTGCGAAGTCCACCACATCCACGAATGGTCGCGAGGCGGCCCGACCGACCTTGACAACCTCGTATTGCTCTGCACGCCCTGTCACCATCAAGTCCATGACGACAACTGGGCTGTGCACCGACGTCGAGACGGAACGCACGAATTGCGACCGCCGCCCAAACCTAAAGACTGTGAGCCTTTCCCCGACGCCCCACCGAGCCGAGAACCCAGGCTCTTGGTCTCGCACTGAGGGTTACGGGCCTTGGGCTTATAGGAGTGGTTTCGGTAACTAGCATCGCCACTCATCAGACAAGAGCGTCAATTGGCTCGGCGGGCAGTAGTCACACTGTGGTTGGTGTTGCTGGGCAGCCTTGTTTTGACGACGGTCTGGCCCGCTACTGCCGCAGCTCACACAGAGTTGCAGTCGTCGCAACCATCAGATGGCGAGATCGTCGGCGAACCGGTCTCGCAAATCTCACTCACGTTCACTCGTCCTGTTGAGCCGGTCTCGGACGGGCTGACGGCCTTCGACGAGAACGGCCTCGAATACAGACCCGACGCAACCGACTCTGCTGATGGGCAGATCTGGCACATGTACTACGAGACGCCACTGGGTAGCGGGCACTACGAGGTCTACTGGCGGGTGGCGGCAGCCGACGCCCACATCATTGAGGGGTCGTTCTCGTTCACCGTCCTTGTTGTCGAGAGCGAATCCGCACTCGCACCATCTTCGGGTTCGCAAGATGTGCAGAGCACGGAATCTCCAGTTGAACCCACCGAATCCGGGACGGTTGCACAAGACGATCCCCCCTCGAGCACGACTGGGACTCCAGAGGGGCCCAGCGACACCCAAGCTCCTTCGATTTCGCACGCCACTCCATCACCGAAGGTCAACTCGACTCCCCTGGAGAGTTCACCATCATCTCCAACCGCGGCCCCCGAAGAATTCACCGCCGAAGTACCCAGTACTTCTTCCTTCGCGAGGCGAGGCAACACGGCAGCCACAGGATCCCAGCGCATCGCCGAAGCCACTCGAATCCTGATCTTCCTGGCCACAATGGGCGTCGTAGGCGGGCTCGCGTTCTTGGCCTTCATCGTTCGTGGCGAGCCGTTGGACTCAGAACGGGTGCGTAGATGGGTGAGCGGGAACGGCATCGTGCTTGCCGCCAGTGCGGCAGTAGCAGTGCTGAACCGAGCGGTGGTCATCGAACGGGAATGGTCGGCGTTTTGGTCACCAGACGCGATAGCCGATGCCGTGTCGACTCAATTCGGTGTGGCAGCAGGGATTCGCCTGCTCGGCGGGCTCGTCCTAGCAGTAGCCCTGTATCGCGCCGTGGCGAACCTATCGAGGATGCCGACTGTTGTGACCGCGCTGCTGGGCGGGGCGCTCGTTATTGCCTCGTTTGCCTTCGACGGCCACACGGTTACCGAAGGACCGAGGTGGTTACATTCCATCGCCAGCGTGAGCCATGTGAGCGCCGCAGCGGTTTGGAGCGGCGGCGTCGTGCTGCTGGCCGACCTCCTGTGGCGTCGACACCGCCGCGGCGCAGACGTATTCCGGCCGCTGATGCGATTCTCCCGAATGGCGGCTACCGCGCTTGTGCTTGCCGGCGCGGCCGGCACGGTCATGGCGATTCTCGTGCTCAACCGCTTCGCCGACCTGTGGTCAACGCCATGGGGCCGTTTGCTGCTGGCCAAGATTGCCCTCGTCGCCGTGGCCGCGGCCATTGGAGGACACAACCGCTGGGTGCTCATCCCCGCAGTCGAGCGGCAAGGAGAAACTGCTGTCCACCGACGCCTGAGGCGAGCGGCGGTGATCGAGGCGATCGCCCTGTTGTGCGTCGCCATCATTACCGCATTCTTGGTGGCAGCATCGGCGGTCTAGCGATGGATTGGCTAGACCGAACCCAGCACCTCCCGGGCCACGTCGGGGACGTCGGTGATTACGGCGTCGGCGCCGATGGCGGCGAGTTGGGCGATTTGGTCGGGGTCATTAACGGTCCACACGTTGACTTCGATGCCGGCGGCGTGGGCGGTGTCTACTAGAGCCTGGCTGGTTGAGGCGAAGTAGGGGTGGATAGCGGTGTGACCGGCGGCCACTACTCGGCCCACCAGCAGCTCGGGGGCTAGCACCTCAAAGGTCAGATAGGCCGTGGGGATGGCGGGATCAATGGCCCTGATGCGGTCGAGGGCCTCCATGTCGAACGAAGAGACGATCACCTCACCACGGTGCTCTCCCATCCCCCACCCGAGCACCAACCCGGCCACCGCGGCCGACACTTGGTGCTCGGCGTCGTAGTCGGGATCGTTGGGCGCGCTCTTGATCTCGATGTTGATCACAAACTCCCGCTCGGAGGCCGGGGCCCGGCACACATCCATGACCTCGGCCAACGTCGGCACCCAGTCGGGCAGTTCATCGTCATGGAGTTCGATGATGGCCCGACCGTCAGGCAGGTGGGCATCGTGGTGCACAACCAGCACGTCGTTGGCCGTCCGCCTCACGTCGAGTTCGATTCCGTCGGCATGCTGCCGCACCGCCTCGCGAAACGCCTCCAGGGTGTTCTCGCGCTCCACAACCGACGCCCCGCGATGGGCAATCACCCTCATAGGACCATCCCCACAAGGGCAACACGATTATCAGCAATAAACACTTTCACCATCAGCCCCTCTTGCCACACCAGTAGACCACCCCTATCCTTGTCCCCGCGTGATTACCAAAAGCTTGATGGAAAACCTAGAGAACGTCGCCGATGACTGGCGCTGCCAAGCGGCATGCCGCGACACAGATCCCGACCTGTTCTTCCCCGTAGGGAGCACGGGATTGGCCCTTGAGCAGATCGAGTCGGCCAAGGTTGTGTGCGAAGCATGCGCCTCACAGGCCGATTGCTTGGAGTTCGCCCTGGCCACCAACCAGGACTCCGGTGTCTGGGGCGGCACCTCTGAGGAGGAGCGCCGCCACTTGCGCCGTCGCTGGGTGGCCGAACAGCGCGAGAAGTCCATCATCTTGGCCTAGCAGTCGGTCGAGGTGCCGATCCCAGCAGGGGTATTGCCACCTCCACCACCGTCCCCGGGCGGGACGGGTCCCCTTCGCCTTTGCTCATGGTGATGCTGCCTCGCAGATCGGCGCTCACCAGATTCCTGACGATGGCAATTCCGAGACCATCAGCGCTGTCCACATCGAAACCTGGGGGCAGTCCGACCCCGTCGTCGGTCACCCTCACCTGCACCCGATCGCCGTCGTTGTCCAGCTCGATCCGAACCTGTCCGCCGGGCGGCTCGGGGTAGGCGTGGTCCATCACGTTTTGCAGGCACTCGTTGAGCACCACGGCCAGCGGAGTGGCCACGTCGGCAGCCAGCTCCCCGGCGTCGCCGGTCACCTTGAACTCCACCGGGCGGTCGGGACCGGTCAGGCCCTCTTCAACCATCCGCACCAGCGACCGCACGATCTCCACGAACGGCACATCGCTGCTGGCATCACGTGACAAGATCTCGTGGACGATGGCGATGGCCCGGATGCGCCTCACCGACTCCTCGATGGCATCCCGAGCTTCGGTGGCAATGGCTCGGCGCCCTTGGAGGCGCAGTAGCGAGGACACCGTTTGCAGGTTGTTCTTCACCCGGTGGTGGATCTCGGCAATGGTGGCGTCTTTGGACATCAGCAGGCGGTCTCGGCGGCGCAACTCGGAGATATCCCGCATCAGCACCAGCGCACCGGTTAGCTCTCCGCTGCCGATGAGCGGCAGGCAGCGCAGCACTACTGTGCCCCGATCTCCGTGCTGGATCTCCTCCGTCTGAGGCAGGCGGGAGGCGAACGCGGCCCGGATGGCCCGCTGCTCCAGGCCGATCTCCACCAGCCGGCGGCCTTCGACATCGCTGTGGAGGCCGATGCGGTGCAGCGCCGAGGCCGCGTTTGGCGAGATGAGCTGAACCCGGCCCGAGGCGTCGAGCAGCATCAGCCCGTCGCCCACCCGGGGTGATTCCTCGGTCTCGATGTCGTCCACCGGGAACGGGTACTCCCCCTCGGCGATCATGGCCGCCAGCCGCCGGAACACTTTGAAGTAGCTCATCTCCAGCTCGCCGGGATCGCGCTGGGTGTCGGGATCGAACTCCCGGGCCATCACCGCCACCACCTCGCCGTGGCAGTTCACCGGCACGGTCAGCGTGCGGACGCGGGGCTGGTCGGCGTGGCCGATGCGCCCCCCGTCGGTGATCCGCCCCTCCCGATAGGCCACATCCACCAGCGGACGCTGCTCAGGGGTGAATTCCGCCCCCACCAGATTGTTGCGATGGATCGACCGGGCCGTGGTGGGCCGGATCTGCCCCGCAATGGCATAGCCCGCCGGGCTGCTGTCGGTTGGCCCGGCAGGCACGTACAGCAGCAGATCGGCGAAGGAGATGTCAGCCAGCGGCGCCCAGGTGCGCATGAGCCGCTGGAGATGGTTCAGGCGCGACTTGGCCAGACCGGGGGCCAATTCCTCCAGGCTCGCCATTGCCTGAGTCTACGGCCCGAGGCGAATCAGCCCCCGAAGCCGATGGACCGACTGGCCGATGAGGGGTCGAGCTCCACGTACGCCACGCTGGCGGCCGGTACCCCCACCTCGCGGCCCCGACTGTCGGTGAGCCACAACATCTCGCCCGATGCCAGACCCGTGGTGATGGCCTTCTTCACCGACTCCAAATCGGAGTCGGGGTCCATCTCCACTTCGATCTCCTTCTGGCTGCGGATCACGCCGATACGGACGTTCATTGGTTCACTCCTTGCACTCGAACTAGTTGATCTTGAGCTCCGGGCGGTAGATGCGCCGGGGCGGGGGGTTGTCCACCAAATGAGCGGCCATGGCCGAAAAAGCCCGGCCGGCTTCGGAATCTGGAGCCTCTGCCGCGATTGGCCGGCCTTCGTCAGCCCCCTCCCGCAGGGCAGGAATCAGCGGCACCTGCCCGATCAAAGGCACTTCAAGTTGGTCGGCCAGTTCTTGGCCTCCCCCCGCGCCGAACAGCTCATACCGCTTGCCGTCGTCGCCAGTGAACCAGCTCATGTTCTCGATCACCCCGCGCACGGTGAGATTGACCTTCTCAGCCATAGATGCAGCCCGCTGAGCCACCCGCTGGGCGGCTGGTTGGGGGGTGGTCACTACGTAGACCTCAGAGCGGGGCAGGAATTGGGCCAATGAAATGGATATGTCCCCCGTGCCCGGCGGCAGGTCCACCAGCAGGAAATCGGGATCATCCCAGGCCACATCGGTGAGAAACTGCTCCAGCGCCTTGTGGAGCATGGGGCCCCGCCATATCACCGCTTGGTTTTCTTCAGCAAAGAACCCCATGGATATGCATCGCACGCCGTGGGCCTCAGGAGGCGCGATCATGTCGCCGACCATTTGCGGCTCTTGGCCGATGCCCAGCATCCGCGGGACGGAGAAGCCCCACACGTCGGCATCCACCACCGCGGTGCGATGCCCGGCAGCGGCCAGGGCCACCCCTAGATTCACCGTGACCGACGACTTTCCAACCCCTCCCTTGCCCGAGGCGATCAGCATCACCCTTGTCGTGGACGTTGGATCAGTGAAGGGGATGGTCCGGGGCGGCGGTTGGGGGGTGTCGCCTGCGGCAGCCATGCCGGTAGATTACGGCATCGACTCAGAAATCCCTGTGCCGTGACCATCCCGGTGCGATACCCAATTCCAGTGCCGTGACCGGACGCCACTATCTCGACCACGCCTCCACCTCGCCCATCCGGCCCGAGGCACTGGCGGCCATGAATCAGTGGTGGGCGGCTGGCCATGGCGACCCATCCCGAATGCATGCCGAGGCGCTCACCGCTCGCTATGAGATCGAACAGGCCCGCCAGCAGGTGGCCGACTGCTTCGGTGCCCGCTCTCGAGAGGTGGTGTTCACTAGCGGAGCCACCGAGTCGGTCGCCGCCGCGGTGCAGGGGGCGTCGCACCGGGGCGAACAGCAGGTGTTGAGCGCGGTGGAGCACTCCGCGGTGCGATTGTCGGCCCAGCGGCTTGAAGCCCAGAACCACCGGATCACCGTGGTCGGGGTGGACGGCACTGGTCGAGTGGATCCCGACGAGATGGCCGCGGCCGTTGAGCCCGACACCGCCGCGGTGCACTGCCAGTGGGCCAACCACGAAGTGGGCACGGTGCAGCCGGTGGCCGAGGTGGTGGCCGCCTGCCGGGAGCGATCTCCCGATGTACTGATCCACGTGGACGCTGCCGCCGCCGCGGGCCGGATTCGGGTCGACTTTGCCGAGATCGGCGCCGACTTGATGTCGATCAGCGCCCATAAGTTCGGCGGGCCGCCAGGTATTGGAGCCCTGTTGGTGCGCCGCGGACTACGTCTGGTGCCGCTATTGGAGGGCGGGGACCAGGAGCGGGCTCGAAGAGCCGGGCTGGAAAATGGTGCCGCCATCGCCGGCTTTGGAGCGGTGTGCGCGGCGCTGGAGGACGGCGGCTTGGAGCAGGAGGCCAGCCGGGCCCAAACCCAAACCGACAAGCTGCGCGACCTGGCTCAGAGCGTCGAGCGGGTCGTGGAGTACGGCCACCCCACCCAGCGCCTGCCCCATCTGGTGTGCCTAGGAATCAGCGACGTGGAACCTCAAGCCGTGCTGATTGCCCTGGACCGGGCCGGGGTGGCGGCCCACTCCGGCAGCTCGTGTGCCTCCGAGTCGCTGGAGCCTTCCCCCGTGCTCGAAGCCATGGGCGTAGACGCCCACCACTCTCTGCGTCTGTCCGTGGGCTGGTCGACAACCGACGAAGACGTGGAAGCCGCTGCTCAGGCGCTACAGGAGTCTCTAGCAGAGCTACGCAAACTGCGGGCCTAGCCCAGCCAGTCGAAGAAGTCCGCACCGGCCAGAGCGCTGGAAACGCCGTCGAGATCCTCCACGTGCAGGAATTCGAACCCGGCCGCCTCGGCGTAGTAGCGGTCCACGTCGGTGTCGCCGATATGGATGTAGCGGCTGGCCTCAAACTGATTCCGCACCTCATCCAAGTGGTGCTTGCCCCCCACAAAATCCACATCGATCCCGTGGATATCCCACAGCCGCTGCTGGTCGGACCGCACCCGGTCAGACCCGCTGCCGATCACATAACCCCTGGCCTTGGCCTGCCGCATAGCCTCCAGCAAGATCGGCCCCGGCGGATCACCGCACTCCAGCGTGCCATCAATATCAAACGAAATCAGGATGCCGGCAGGTTAGTTGGCTCGGGAGGGAGGACTCGAACCCCCAATATCGGGACCAGAACCCGGTGTGTTGCCAATTACACCACTCCCGAAAGCAGCGGCCAGTGTACTCCCCTATCCCGGCGGAGGGGCAACGCTTTAGAGGCGGGAGCGGGCGGTTTGGAGGCGTTGGAGGACTTCTTGGCGGGTTAGGTGGTTCACCATGGGCTCGAAGAGTGGGGGGCCTACTGAGCGGCCGGTGACGGCTACTCGGACGGGGGCTTGGGATTTGGAGCGGTTTGCGCCTTGGGCCTCGCCGGCGGCGAAGACGGCGTCTTTGACGGTTTCGGAGTCCCAGGGGCAGTCGGTGAGGGCGGCGATGGTGGCGTCGAGGATTTCGGGGGCGGCTTTGCCGCGAACGACGGCTTTTTCCCAAGACTGCTCGTCGATAATGGGCTCTGCGAGGAAGAGCCAGTCCAGTTGGGGGATGATGCCGTCGAGGGTACGGAGTTTTTCTTGGACTAGCGGGGCCATGGCGGCAACTACATCGGGGCGAAAGCGGTCGGGGGGCCAAGGCACATCTTCGCCAGTGAGGTGGGGTTCGAGGGCGGCTAGGAATGTCTCTGGGTCGAGCTCGCGGATGTACACCCCGTTGAAGTGCTCCAGCTTGGCGATGTCGAAGAATGCTGGCGCTTTGTTCACGTCTTCTAGCCGGAACTGCTCGATGATCTCAGCCATGGGGCGGATCTCCACCCCGTCGCGTGGGCCCCAGCCCAGAAGGGCCAGGTAGTTGGCCATCGCCTCGGCCAGGAACCCCTGCTTCCGGTAGCCCTCCAATGAAACGTCGTCGCGGCGTTTGGACAGCTTCTTGCGCTGCTCGTTCACCAACAGGGGCAGATGGGCGTAGGTGGGTGGGGTTGCTCCCAGCGCCTCAGCCACTAGCAGGGCCCGGGGGGTGCTCGACAGCAGGTCTTCACCCCGGATGGCGTGGGTGATGGCCATGTCGGCATCGTCCACCGCGTTGGCCAGCACAAAGGTGGGCGAGCCGTCGGAGCGCCAGATCACGAAGTCGCCCAGCTGGGCGTGGTCCACCGCCACCTCGCCCCGTACCACATCGTCGATCACTGTGGTTCCCTCAGGGGTTCTGAACCGAACCGCTCGACCGTCGCCCATTTCAGTGCCGGGCAGTTCGTTGTCGTCGGCGTCGCACAGGTAGGCCCGGCCATCTTCCAGCAACTGCTGCACTGCCTCCCGGTGACGTTCTCGGCGCTCCGACTGGTAGAACGGCCCCTCGTCGTAGTCGATGCCCAGCCATCCCAGATATTCGAATATGGCGTCGGTCAGTTCGGGGCGGTTGCGGCTCTCGTCAGTGTCCTCGATGCGCAGGACCATGGTCCCGCCGGTGGCCCGGGCATACAGCCAGTTGAACAAGGCTGTCCGAGCCGAGCCGACGTGGAGGTAGCCGGTGGGTGACGGTGCGAATCGAACCCGTGGCGAATCAGCCGAAGACAGTGGCTCAGCCGGACTCACCGGTTGATGCTGACCGCGAACAGCTCAGCTCGGTTGTTGAGACAGGCGGCCTCAACCTCACTGGGAGGCATCCGAAGCACCGCCTCGGGAACCAAGTCCACTATTTGCCGGGCCTCGGCATAGTGATGGGGATGGCTGACACCGGCGAACAGCTCCTTGCGCCATGCCACCAGCGACTCGTCAGGAGCGGGGGGCAGGAAGCCGAGCACCCGGAACGCAACCTCCAAATCGGCGGCCACCGGCGCCCGTCCGAAGATGGCAGCCCGCTTCAACGCCACGCCCACACAGCCGGCGATGGCGTCGTCAGCGTGCTCTCCGGCACCCAGCAGCAACTGGTCCTCGAAGCGTCGAGCCAGCCGCAGGGCGTACCCCTGATCGGGCCCGGGCACACCCAGCCCGGCACCCATCGGCTGTCCCCCGGTGAGCTCGGCCGGCCTATCCGCCAACCAGGGCTGGGGTCGGCGAGGCGGCGACACGTAGTGGCGGTCGGCCGCGGCGGTGTCGTTGGGGACGTAGTCAGGAGCGGCCATTTTCATCCTCGCTGTGAAGCAATCCGAACACCAGGCTGTCCACCAGCGCCTGCCAGCTGGCTTCCACGATGTTGGTGGACACGCCGATTGTGGTCCACACCCGGTCGCCATTGGTGGAGTCGATGATCACCCGGGTGACCGCCGCGGTTCCCGCCGCGGTGTCAAGCACCCGCACCTTGTAGTCGATGAGCGAGATCGACCGGAACGCCGGATAGCGATCGGCCAGTGCCAGCATCAGCGCGGCGTGCAGGGCGTTGACCGGGCCATTGCCCTCACCGGTGGCCACGGTACGCTCGCCGTCCACATGGAGCTTCACGGTGGCCTCGGTGTCCATCTCCACGGCCACCTCGTTCCAGGCCCGGGCGCCGGTGCCCGACCGGTGCTCGGTGGAAACTCTGAACGACTCCAACTCGAAGTACGGCTGCGTCCATCCCGACGCCGCCCGCATCAACAGCTCCAGGGAGGCGTCGGCCACCTCGAAGTGGTACCCGGCGTGCTCCAGTTTCTTGAGGGTGTCCACGATCTCGCCGACGGCCTTGCCATCAAGGTCTAATCCCAGCTCTTGGGCTTTGAGCTCCACCGTGGAGCGCCCGGCCATCTCCGACACCACGAACCGGGTGCCGTTGCCCACTGCCGACGGATCGATGTGCTCGTAGGCGTCGGGGCGGCGGGCAATGGCGCTGGTGTGGAGGCCGGCTTTGTGGGCGAAGGCCGACGAGCCCACGTAGGCCTGCTGGGGGTCGGGGGTGAAGTTCACCAACTCGGCCACGTGGTGTGACACCGCTGTGAGACGGTCCAGCCGGTCGGAAGGAACGGTCTGCACCCCCATCTTCAGGCTGAGGTTGGCGATGATCGGCACCAGGTTGCAGTTGCCGGTGCGCTCGCCGTATCCGTTGATAGTGCCCTGCACCTGGGTGGCCCCAGCCCGCACGCCGGCCAGGGCGTTGGCCACGCCACAGCCGGTGTCGTCGTGGAGATGCACCCCCACCGGGGTGTCCAGGTAGTCGACCACCGCACCCACGATGTCTTCCACCCGAGTCGGCAGCGAACCGCCGTTGGTATCGCACAGCACCAGCCGGTCGGCGCCGGCCACCGCGGCCGCCTCCAGCACCGCCAGGCTGTATTCCTGGTTGTCCTGGTAGCCGTCGAAGAAATGCTCGGCGTCAAAGAAAACCCGCATGCCGTTGTCCTTCAAGAACCGCACCGAGTCGGCCACCATGGCCACCCCCTCGTCCAGGGTGGTCCGCAGGGCCTCCACCACGTGGTAGTCCCAGCACTTGCCCACGATGCAGGCCACCTCGGTGCCGGAGGCCACAAGGTTGGCCAGCGTGAGATCCTCATCGGTGCGCCCCTTCACCTTTCGGGTGGAGCCGAAGGCCACCAGGGTGCTGGTCTCCAGGTTCAGCTCATCGCGGGCTCGGGCGAAGAACTCGTCGTCTTTGGGGTTGGAGCCGGGCCAGCCCCCCTCGATGTAGTGGACCCCGAGGGAGTCGAGTTGGCGGGCGATGCGGAGCTTGTCCTCCACCGTGAGGGAGATCCCCTCAAGCTGGCTCCCGTCGCGAAGGGTGGTGTCGTAAATCTCTACCGCAGCGGGCAGGGACCGGGACCCGGTCGCCTCAACGGTCGACATGCTCGTTCCAGTGCCGGTACTGGGCCTGCCGACCCCTAACGGCGTCCTGGAACACCTCTTGGATCTTGCGGGTGATCGGACCGGGATCGCCGATCTCGCGGTCGTCCACCGACCGGATGGGCACCACCTCGGCCGCCGTACCCGACAGGAAGGCCTCGTCGGCAAGATACAGATCGCTGCGCAGCAGGTTGTCGGTGGTATAGGGGATGCCCAGATCAGAGGCCATGGTGCGGATGGCGTCCTGGGTGATCCCCTCCAGCGCTCCAACCGAGGTGGGCGGGGTGACGATGGTCCCGTCGCGCACCACGAACAGGTTCTCACCGGTGCACTCGCTCACATAGCCCTGGGGCGATAGAAGAACGGCCTCGTCGTAGCCGGCCTTCACCGCCTGCACCTTGGCCAGCTGGCTGTTGATGTAGTGCCCGCAGCCCTTGGCCGCAGTGGGCATGGAGTTGGGATCGTGGCGCTGCCAGGAGCTGACCATGAGGCGCACCCCGTTCAAGATGCCCTCGTCGCCCAGATAGGTGCCCCACGGCCACACTGCGATGGCCACGTTCACCTGGCAGGGCAGCGGATTGAGCCCCATCTCCCCGTACCCCAAGTAGGCCAGCGGACGGATATAGCCGCTCTTCAAGTTGTTGACCCGAACGGTCTCTTTGGTGGCGGCCACCAGCTCGTCCACCGTGTAGGGAATATCGATCTGGAGGATCTTGGCACTGGCGAACAGGCGGCGGATATGGGGGGTGAGCCGGAACACCGCGGCGCCCTCGTCGGTCTCATAGGCCCGGATGCCCTCGAAGACGCCGTTGCCGTAGTGGAGCGTGTGGGTGAGCACGTGAACGGTGGCGTCGGCCCAGTCCACCAGCTCGCCGTCCATCCACACCTTCTCCGTGGTCTCGATTGGCATCGTGCTCAGATCCTTTCTGCGCTCACTGCTTCGATCTTCGCGGGCCTCACACCCGCTCTGCGATGGCGTCGCCGATCTCGGTGGTGGTCCCGTATTGAGTTGTCGGATCGGCACAGGCCACCCGAATCCGGTTGGCTGCGTCGGTCTCGCCCAAGAACTCAACCATCATGGCCGCCGACAAGATCGCGGCGGTGGGGTTGGCCCGGCCGGTCCCCACAATATCGGGTGCCGAGCCGTGAACCGGCTCAAACATCGACGGCCCGGTGCGGTCGGGGTTCAGGTTGGCCGAGGCGGCCAGCCCGATGCCGCCCGACACCGCTCCGCCGAGATCGGTGAGGATGTCGCCGAACAGGTTGTCGGTCACGATCACGTCGTAGCTCTTGGGGTCTTCCACGAAGTAGATGCAGGCTGCGTCCACGTGGTTGTAGGCGGTGGCCACATCGGGATACTCCTCGGCCACCTCGTTGAAAGTGCGCTCCCACAGATCGCCGGCAAAGGTCAACACGTTGGTTTTGTGTACCAGGGTGAGGTGGCGCCCCGGACGGCTGCGGGCCAGCTCGAAGGCATAGCGAACACAGCGCTCCACCCCGAACCGGGTGTTCACCGATCCCTGAGTGGCCACCTCCGCAGGGGTGTGGCGGCGCAGGAAGCCGCCCTCCCCGGCGTAGGTGCCCTCGGTGTTCTCCCGGATCACCTCGAACTCGAATGCACCGTCGGGCGACCGGAACGGGCGGCGGTTCACGTACAGGTCGAGCTCGAAGCGCATTCGCAGCAGCAGCCCACGCTCGATGACGCCGGGGGGCACGTCAGGGGTTCCCACCGCCCCCAAATAGAGGGCGTCCAGCCCCCGCCACTCCTCCATGATCTCATCGGTCAGCACGGTGCCGTCGCGCAGATAGCGGGCGCCGCCGAGGTCGTAGGGCACCGTGTCGAACTCGACGCCGGCCGCGTTCAGCACCTTCAGGCCCTCGGCGACGACTTCAGGGCCGATCCCGTCGCCGCCGAGAACTCCAATCATGTGGGCCATGGCCCATCAGAATACGAATACAGCCTTACCGAAAGCGAACGCTAAAATTGACCGTTATGCCGGAAACCCATGAGCTGTCGCAGACAGCCTTCGACCGTCTTCAGGCTGAGTTCGAACAGCTCACCACGGTCGGACGGGTGGAGATCGCCCGCAAGATCGAAGCGGCCCGAGAATTGGGCGATCTGAGCGAGAACGGCGACTACCACGCGGCCAAAGACGAGCAGGGCAAGATGGAGACCCGCATCGCCCAGGTGGGCGCAATGCTGAGGAACTGCCGAATCGTCGAGGCCAGCGATGGGACCACGGTTGCGGTGGGCTCGGTGGTGACAGTGGCCCACGACGGCGACCCCGACGATGTCGAGACCTACCTGGTGGGCTCGATCGAGGAGCGCCATGACGGGCTCGACGTGATCTCCCCGGCATCCCCGATGGGGTCGGCCATCATCGGAGCGGCTGTGGGCGACACCGTGCCCTATGAGAGCCCCGCGGGGGGCACGCTGACAGTGCAAATCGTGTCCCTTGAGCAATAGCGGCCCTAGTAGCCATGGCGCCGCGTTCCACCGGGGATTAGCCAGCGTGGTCTTCTTTGAGCAGTAGCGGCGCACCGATTGGCCCCAGCTTGCCGCCGGGAGAGTTCGTCGACCTCCCCGAGCAGGGGCGGCTGTTCGTCCGCCGGGCCGCCGGGCCGCCGGGCTCCCCCACCGTCATGCTGCTGCACGGCTGGACGGTGACCGCCGACCTGAACTGGTACCCGGCCTTCGAGCCGATCTCCCAGCGGGCCTCGGTGGTGGCATTCGACCATCGGGGCCATGGCCAAGGGGTGCCCACCCGGCGATTCAGGTTCGCCGACTGCGCCGCAGATGTGCTGGCCGTGGCCGACGCCCTGGGCATCGACCGCTTCGTGTGCGCGGGCTATTCCATGGGCGGCGCCATCGCCCAGCTGGCCGCCAAAGCGGCGCCCGACCGGATCACCGGGCTGGTGCTGGGCGCCACGTCCACCAGCTTCCGGGGCCGGGGATTGCGGGCCATCCGCTTCTCGCTGCTCCCGGTGGTGGCTGCCGCCTCCCGCTTGACCCCCGTGAAGCTGCGGTATTGGGGCTGGGAGCAGACCGTGTTCAACGTGATCGGCACCAACATCGGCCGATGGGCCCAAACCGAGGTGCTCAAAGGCGATCCTCAGGCCATGCTGGACGCCGGCACCGAGCTGTTCAACTTCGACTCCTCGCCGTGGATCGCCGAGCTCCCCATGCCGATCGCCCAGGTTCGCACCCTGGGCGACAAGGTAGTGCCCGACTACCTCCAACAAGAGCTGGCCGATGCCGTGTCCGGCATCAGCGTGTGCTCCTATCGGGGCGGCCACGCATCGGTGGTCACCGACTTCGACAGCTTCTGGGGCTGTCTGAGCAAGGCCCTTGATGCGGTGGGAGTGCCGGCTAGTCCTGATTCCGAGAGCAGTATTGCTCCCGATCCATCCCCATCCGAGGCCACCCGATAGCCTCAGAATTACCGCGAGAAACGCAAGAAACCGGAGCGCACATGGGCCGAACCCTCAGCGAGAAGGTCTGGGACCGCCACATCGTCCACCAAGCCGACGGCGAGCCCGACCTGCTGTTCATCGACATGCACCTCATTCACGAGGTGACCTCGCCGCAGGCCTTCGACGGTCTCCGCATGAACGGCCGCACGGTGCGGCGCCCCGACCTCACCGTGGCCACCGAAGACCACAACGTGCCCACCGACGACATCGCCTGGCCCATCGCCGATCCCATCTCCCGCCAGCAGGTGGAGACGCTGCGGGCCAACTGTGAGGAATTCGGCATCACCCTGTACCCCATGGGCAGCCCCGGCCAGGGCATCGTGCACGTGATCGGCCCGGAGATGGGCCTCACCCAGCCGGGAATGACCATCGTGTGCGGCGACAGCCACACTTCCACACATGGGGCGTTCGGTGCGCTGGCCTTCGGCATCGGCACCAGCGAGGTGGAGCATGTGCTGGCCACCCAGACCCTCCCCCAGCAGCGCCCCGGCACCATGAGTGTGACTGTGGACGGCACCCTGCCGATGAGCTGCACCGCCAAGGACGTGATCTTGGCCATTATCGGGCGCATCGGCACCGGCGGGGGCATCGGCTCGGTGATCGAGTACCGGGGATCGGTCATCCGGTCGCTGTCGATGGAGGGGCGCATGACGGTGTGCAACATGTCCATCGAGGCCGGGGCCCGGGCCGGATTGATCGCCCCCGACGACACCACCTTCGAGTACCTCCAGGGGCGGCCCAGCGCGCCGACTGGATCGGCGTGGGAAACCGCGCTGGAGGATTGGCGCAGTTTGTCGACCGACGATGACGCCGCCTTCGACAAGGAGGTGGTGATCGACGGGTCGGAACTGGTGCCCCACGTGTCGTGGGGCACGAACCCGGCTCAAGTGGCGCCCATCGACGGCACCGTGCCCCATCCCGACAGCTTCGCTGAGAGCAGCGGGCGGGAGTCGGCCGCCCGAGCGCTCGACTACATGGGCCTTGAGCCCGGCACCCCGCTCAAGGAGGTTCCGGTGGACACGGTGTTCATCGGCTCCTGCACCAACAGCCGCATAGAAGACCTGCGCATTGCCGCCGCAGTGGTCGAGGGCCGCCGGGTGCGTCCCGGTGTCCGCACTTTCGTGGTCCCCGGATCGGGCGCGGTCAAGGCCCAAGCCGAGTCTGAGGGTCTGCACGAGGTGTTCAGGGCCGCCGGTTTCGACTGGCGGGAGCCGGGCTGCTCGATGTGTCTGGCCATGAACCCCGACAAGCTGGCCCCCGGCGAGCGCTGCGCCAGCACCTCCAACCGGAACTTCGAGGGCCGCCAGGGCAAGGGAGGCCGCACCCACTTGGTGTCCCCCGCCGTGGCCGCAGCCACCGCGGTGGCCGGCACCTTCGCCACCCCCGGAGACCTGTCATGAAACCAGTTCGAGCGATTACTGCCACGGCGCTGCCGATGGACCGAAGCGATGTGGACACCGATCAGATCATCCCCAGCGACTGGCTCAAGCGGGTGGAGCGCACCGGCTTCGAGCAGGGCCTGTTCTCAGAGTGGCGCGAAGACCCCGATTTCGTGCTCAACGACCCCCGCTTCGCCGATGCCCGCATCCTGGTGGCCGGGCCCAACTTCGGCACCGGCTCTTCCCGGGAGCACGCGGTGTGGGCCATTCAGCAGTATGGCTTCGAGGCGGTCATCTCCCCCCGCTTCGGCGACATATTCCGCAATAACGCCACCAAGAACGGCCTGGTGCCGGTGCAGGTGAGCGAAGATGTGGGCCGCACCCTGCTCAGTGCCGTAGCCGATGACCCCTCCATCCAGATCACCGTCAACGTCGAACAGCTCACTGTGTCGGCCCCCGCCGCCGGCGTGAGCACCGATTTCCCCCTCGACGGCGCCGTTCAACACCGCCTGCTGAACGGCCTAGACGACATCGGCCTCACCCTGGCCTACTCCGACGCCATCGCCGCCTTCGATGCCACTCGCCCCGCCTGGATGCCCTCTCTGGCCCGATAATCCTCATTTCTCTCAATTTGTCGGGAACCAAGCGTCGGAGGTCTATCGTCATAGGGGCATGACACGGTTCAACCTCATTTCGACCCCTCAGCCCGTGACCAGAGCTGCCGTGGCCGCGGCCCTGATCGCCGTGGCCTTGCTGGCCAGCGCCTGTTTGCCCGGCGAAACCGGCACTCCCGGGATTCCCGGCTCTGCCAATGGCGGCTCCGGCTCTCCTGAGGCTACGGCTGAGGCCGCTGAGCACCTCGATGATGTGGAGTTGTTGTCGGCGCTTCAAACCATCGGAGATTGCGCCGCCGTGTTGGAGTATCTGCGGGCCGAGACCGTCAAGCGGGTAGGCCCCTACGGCCTCGACAGAGACCGCTATGGCGGCTTCGGGCCTGTTTTCTCCGACACGGCAGAGGGGGCTATAGCTGAAGACGCAGTAGCTGTTCCGGCTGCTGCCGAAGAAAGCGCTGGTTCCACCGGCTCATTTGCGGGCGATGACGCCGCGGGGTTCTCAGGCACAAATGTGCAGGTGGCAGGCGTCGACGAGCCCGACATCGTAAAGACGGACGGCAACCGCATATTGGCAGTAGCCCAGGGCCAACTTCACTATGTGGACCTGACCGGAGAGCAGCCGGTCTACCGGGGCAGCCTCAAGCTGGACGACTCGGGGTGGGGTCAGGAGATCTTGATGCGGGGAGACCGCGCCCTGGTGTTCTCCACCAGCTTCGGAGAAGACGAGCTGGGGCCGGTGGCCGCCGATGAGATGGTGGGTGAAGCTCGAATTGCCGACTTGGCCTTCCGCGGCTCTCAGTCTGCCCTTGTCCAGGAGGTAGACCTCTCCGACCCGGGAGCGATGGAGGTGGTGGCCGAACTCCGCGTGGAAGGGGAATACCTCAGCACCCGCTCGGTGGGCACAACGGCCTGGCTGGCAGTGTCCAGCTACCCTCTGCAATTCGAGTTTGTGCATCCCAGCGGGCCCTCGGCCGAGAAGGCAGCCGAAGAGGCCAATAAGCAGATTGCCGCCACTGCTGAATTGGGCGCCTGGCTGCCCGGCTACCGCCTCGACGGGCCAGGCGGCACTCAGGCAGGCCTGCTGCCGGACTGCGACCGGCTGTACACCCCGGCAGAATTCTCCGGGTTCACCGTGCTCTCTGTGCTCACCTTCGACTTGGAACAGCCTTTGGGCGCCGGCGATACGGCCTCAGTGCTGGCCGACGGGAGCACTCTTTACGGCTCGGGCGAGTCGCTGTACTTGGCCTCCAGCGCCCACACCCGCCCCGAGCCCAGAGAAGAGGGCCAACCCGCCGCCGAAGAAGAGGCAGCCTCAGACGATGCGAGCTCTGAGTGGACGACCACAATCCACAGGTTCTCCGTCTCGGAGAACGGCCCGGCTGAGTACGAGGCTTCAGGCGAGGTCTACGGCCACTTGCTCAACCAGTTCTCGATGGATGAGCACAACGGCTTCTTCCGAGTGGCCACCACAATCGGCGAGCCCTGGAGTACAGAGTCCTCCCAGAGCCAAGTCGTTGTTCTAGAGCAGCAGGGCCGCCGCCTCGCCATTGTCGGCAGCGTCGGCGGACTCGGCAAGGGCGAGCGCATCTATTCGGTGAGGTACGCCGGCGACGTCGGCTACGTGGTGACATTCCGACAAGTGGACCCCCTCTATGTTCTCGACCTCTCCGACCCGGCCAGCCCGGCAGTCACGGGCGAGCTCAAGATCCCGGGCTTCTCCACCTACCTGCACCCCCTTGGCGACGGCCTGCTCGCAGGAATCGGCCAGCAGGCCGACGAACGGGGCCGCACCCAGGGGACAAAAGTGTCCTTGTTCGACGTGAGCGACCCGGCCAGCCCGGAAGAGCTAGACGTGATCGTGTTTCCCAATGGCTACAGCGAGGCAGAATGGGACCATCGGGCCTTCCTCTATTGGGCCGAGACCGGCCTCTTGGCCATCCCGTTGAACCAGCGGGAGACCTCTCCTCCAGTGCCTCTGATGGAAGGCCCAGCGGCTGTCGAGACAACTGTGTCTTCGCCCGCCGGAGGAGAGCCATTCACCGGAGCGGTGGCTCTGCGGGCAAACCGGGACGGAATCGTCGAGCTCGGTCGAATCGCCCATGAGAGGCCCACGGCCTCGTTCCCGGGCTGTCGTCCCGTGGCTGTTCGCAGCGTCTTGGACGAGTGGTTGTCTGAAGCCGACGCCTTGCAGATCTGCCCGACGGGGGCGCCCGACGAATACCCCGGCCTGTCGTGTGAGGCGTGGGAAGCCGAATGGGTGCAAAAGCAATGGCCTGATCTGGACATCGACAACGACGAGAAGCTGCTGATCTGCTGGGATTGGACCCCGAGAATCCAGCGCCTGCTCATCGCCGACGGGGACCTCTGGACCATGACCGAGCGGGCCATCCAGGCCAACGACCTAACGACATTCGCCTACGAAGACCAATTTGAGCTGAGCTCAAACTGAGTAATCAGCCCAGCCCGGCGCAGGCTCGGTTCAGCGCACTCACGATTGCCCGCATAGATGCAGTAGTGATGTCGGTGTGGATGCCGCAGCCCCACAGCTCCCGGCCATCCACCAGCAGCTCGATATAGGCCACCGCCTCGGCGTCGGTGCCACCGCCCCGGGCGTGCTCGTGGTAGTCCACCACCTTGACCGGGGTGTCGATGATCTCGTTCAGCCCGCTCACAAACGCGTCCAGCGAGCCGGCCCCCTCGCCGTGGACCACTACCTGCTCGTTGCCTGAGGTGAGTCGGGCAGTAACCACCGTGCGGTCTGCGCCCCGGGCGTTCTGGGCCGATTCGTAGCCGTTCAGCCGGTAGGGCTCATCCAAATCGAGGTACTCGGTGGCGAACTCGCTGTGGATCTGGTCGGCGGTGATCTCCTCGCCGGTGTCGTCGGCGATCTGCTGGATCACGCGGCTGAACTCGATCTGCATCCGCCGGGGCAGGTCGAGCTGCACCTCGGCCTGGAGCAGGTACGACACCCCGCCCTTGCCCGACTGGCTGTTCACCCGCACCACGTCTTGGTAGGTGCGGCCCACGTCTTTGGGGTCTATGGGGATGTAGGGCACTTCGAACAGGGTCTGGCCGCTCTCCTCCATGGCCTCGAACCCCTTCTTGATGGCGTCCTGGTGCGAACCCGAGAAGGCGGTGTACACCAGATCGCCCACATAGGGGTGGCGGGGGTGGATGGGAAGCTGGTTGCAGTCCTCGGCCACTCGGCGCAGCCCGTTGATGTCGGAGATGTCCAACTCCGGGTCCACTCCCTGGCTGAACAGGTTCATGGCCAGGTTCACCACATCCACGTTGCCGGTGCGCTCGCCGTTGCCGAACAGGGTTCCCTCCACCCGGTCGGCGCCGGCCATGAGCCCGAACTCGGCCGCGGCCACCGCGGTGCCCCGATCGTTGTGGGGGTGCAGGCTGAGCACGATCCGGTCGCGGCGGACCAGGTTGCGGTGCATCCACTCGATCATGTCGCCGTAGATGTTGGCGGTGGACATCTCCACGGTGGCCGGCAAGTTGATGATCACCGGCTTGTCGTGGCCGTCGGCCAAAATCTCCACCACCTCGTCGCACACCCGCTTGGCGAACGGCAGCTCGGTGCCGGTGAACGACTCCGGCGAGTACTCGTAATACACCTCGGTACTGGGAACCTGCGGCTCCAGCGAGCGGCACCACTCCGCCGCCCGGGTGGCGATCTTGGTGATGCCGTCCATGTCGAGGCCGAACACCACTCGGCGCTGGACGGTGGAGGTGGAGTTGTACAGGTGGACGATGGCGTCGGCCGCGCCGTCGATGGACTCGTAGGTGCGCTCGATCAGCTCTTGGCGGGCCTGGGTGAGCACCTGGATGCGGACGTCTGAGGGGATGGCCTTCTGCTCGATGATCTCTCTCACGAACCGGAAGTCGGTCTCCGACGCGGAGGGGAAGCCCACCTCGATCTCCTTGAACCCGGCCTCCACCAGGGCGGTGAACATCTTCCACTTCCGCTCGGGGTTCATGGGCTCGATGAGGGCCTGGTTGCCGTCGCGCAGATCCACCGAGCACCACCGGGGCGCGCCGGTGAGCACGGCGTCGGGCCAGGTCCGGTCGATCAGCTTGACCGGCTCGAACGCCTGGTACTTGTGGATCGGCATTCCCGACGGCTGTTGGGGGTGTAATCCGGTTTTCATGAAATGGCCTCGATTGGAGTTGACTCACGAAAAAACCCCCTGCCCTTGCGGGTTCAGGGGGTCGGGGCGAGCACCTCTGGGTGCTCGCCCTACAAGAGCAGCAGGTGGGTGTGGATGCGGCTCATCAGGACAATCCTACGCCGAAGCACGGGGGTTTACCAAACATGCCGACGCTGCTAATCGGCTGGGGCCAGGCCCAAGTAGCGGGCCGTCTGCACTCCGTCGATGGCCACTAGCGCTTCGGCCACGGCCTTGGGCACCGGCTGGGAGGTGGCGATCACCATGGAGGCCCCTTCCCCACTGGATGACTGACCCACGTCCATGTCGTCGATGTTGATGCCCGCGTCGCCTAGCAGCGTGCCCACCGCGCCGATTATGCCGGGACGGTCCTCGTTGGCGATCAAGATCATGTGCTGGGCAGGCGGCATGTGAAGGCTGTGATCCTCGGCCAGCACCAGAACCGGCTCTTGGCGAGCCCCGGTCAGCCGGCCCCCCAGGCTGTGCCCCGCGCCCCGCACGGTGAGCAGGTTCACGTGCTCTTTGGAGGTGGGTGTGCTGATGGCCCGTACCTCCATGCCCTTTTCCTTGGCCACGTCCATCGCGTTCACGTAGCTGACCTGCATGTCCGACACCGCGCTCAACAGCCCCTTTACCACCGACATCACCGCCACCGTGTTGTCGGGCCTGCCGATCTCGCCAATGAGCTCCACCTCCAGCACCTCGGGCAGCCGGTCGCACAGGTTTCCGAGCAGACGTCCGAGCTGCTCGGCCAATGGCAGATAGGGCCGCAGCACATCGGGGACGTTCTTGGCCGGCACATTCACCGCCGCGGGCACGAATTCCCCGGCCAGCGCCAGCATCACCTGCTCGGCGATGGCGTCACCCGCCTTGCTCTGGGCCTCTTCGGTGCTGGCCCCCAAGTGGGGGGTGACCACCACCGAGTCGAGGTCGAACAGCGGCGATTCGGTGATGGGCTCGCCGTCGAACACGTCGAGGGCCGCCCCGGCGATGCGCCCCGAAGCCACTGCTTCGGCCAAATCGGCCTCGTCCACGATGCCGCCACGCGACACATTCACGATCCGCAGGTTGGGCTTGGCCAACTTCAAAAGCTCAGAGTTGATCAGTCCGACGGTCTCGGGAGTGCGGGCCACGTGAATGGTGATGAAGTCGGACTGGGCCACCAGCTCCTCCAGCGACACCAGCGCCATCACGCTGTGTAGGGCCGACTCCTCAGACACATAGGGGTCGCTGGCGATCACCCGCATGGCGAAGCCCAGCGCCCGCTCGGCCACCAGCCGGCCGATTCGGCCCAGCCCGATGATGCCCAGCGTCTTGTCGCTCAGCTCGATACCCTCCCAGCGCCCCCGCTCCCACCGCCCATCGGTGAGCGCGGCGTGGGCCTGGGGGATGTTCCGGGCCTGGGACAAGATCAAGGCCATGGTGTGCTCGGCGGCCGAGATGATGTTTGACAAGGTGTCGTTCACCACCAGCACCCCGTGCTCGGTGGCGGCGTCGACGTCCACATTGTCCAAACCCACCCCGGCCCGGCCCACGATCACCAGATCGCTGCCCGCGTCGAGCACCTCGGCAGTCACCTGAGTGGCCGACCGGATAATCAGCGCCTGCACTCCCGCCACTGCCTCCAGCAGCTCGTCGTCACTCATCCCGGTGCGCACGTCAACCTCATGGCCGGCGTGGCGGAGCTTGGCCACCCCGATGTCGGCGATCTTCTCGGCTACCAATACCCGGGCCATCGGCCCTCAGAATAAACCGCGCCAAGCAACCCGCCGGGGACCAATATGCGACGCCCGGGTGAATTTGCCCGCTAGCGGCGTATCTCCACCGGCAGAATGTCATCGGCCAGGTCGAACCCCAGGATCTGGGCGAAGAACGAGAGCTCGGCTTCGAGGGCGGCCACGATGTTCTCCGCCTGGCGGAAACCGTGCTGCTCCCCGTCGAACAGCAGATAGGCAACCGGGATTGACCGCTGTTCGAGGGCGGCCACAATCATCTCGGCTTGGTTGGGAGGCACCACCACGTCTTCTGAGCCCTGGAGCACGATCATGGGGGCCTCGAAGTCGTCCACGAAGTGGATGGGTGAGCGAGCCTTGTATACCTCTTCATCTTCGGGGTACAGCCCTACCAGGCTGTCCATGTACCGGGCTTCGAATTTGTGGGTGTCGGTGGCCAGCGCGGCCAGATCGGCGATGCCGTAGCGACTGGCGCCGGCGGCGAACACCTTGTGGAAGGCCAGCGCGCACAGTGTGGTGTAGCCGCCGGCGCTGCTGCCCCGGATGATGAGCCGATCTCCGTCCACCTCGCCAGTGCGAACCAGGTGGCGGGCGGCGGCCACGCAGTCGTCCACGTCGCTCACGCCCCATTGGCCTTGAAGCGCCTCCCGGTAGGCAGTGCCGTAGCCGGTGCTGCCCCGGTAGTTCACGTCCACCACCGCGATCCCCCGGCTGGTCCAGTACTGGATGCCGAGCTGGAGCTGGCTGCGAGCCGCGCCGGTGGGGCCGCCGTGGCCCAGCACCAGTAGCGGAGGCTTCTCGCCGACCGGGGCCTGAGCGGTGGGATGGGCCGGGGGGTAGAACAGCCCGTGAGCCTCCGCGTTGTCGGTGGTGGGGAATGCGATCGGTGCCGGGGTGGACAGGTAGGCCGGATCGACCGCAGTCCGGGCGGGCGGACGGATGACTTCGTGCGTCCCGTCGGCCACGTCGATGCGCACTGCGGTGGGCTCCTGGGACGGCGAGGCGACAATGGCGGTTACAGCATGGTGTCCCGCAGGGCGAACACTGGCGTACGACGTCCAGGGCAGATCAAGCAACTCAGGTTCGGAGCCATCGGGAGGCATGGCCCGCAGCTCGGCCAGCGACCCTCGCATGGCCGCCACTACCACCGTGTTGTCGTCGCAGACCGCGTAGCTGGGGTCGTCGAACACCCAGGCCGGGCGATGCATCTCGGCGTCGAGCTCGAACGCCGCGACCAGATCGGTGCCTTCTACGCGATATAGATTCCACCAGCCATTGTGGTCGCTCACCACGTAGAGGCGGCCGTCGGGACCCCAATGGGGCTCCACCACTGAGCCGATCCCCGCCACCGCGCACTGGCCGTCCACCCACAGCTCGGTTTGGTCCCAGGGCATGTTGGGGTGGTTCCACTGGACCCAAACCAGCCGCTGCCCGTCAGGGCTGGGGCGGGGCCAGCCGTAGAAGTCGGCCCCGGTGGCCACGATCTCCGGCTCGGCCGATCCGTCGCCGCTCAACCGGATGATCTCATTGGCCTCTTCCAGGGTGCGGCCTTCTTGTTGAGCCGCCCGGGCCGCGTGGTGGTCTTCCCGCACACACACCGTGGAATCGCCGAGGGCTCGACCATCGGCGTAGCGCCATCCGTGGGCGAAAGCCGGCTCGGGCGTTACCGGACGGGCTGTGCCGTCAGCCGACACCTGCCAGAGGCGACCATCGGCGTCGTCGCACGCATATACGCCATCGGCGCCGTCAGGCCACCATGCGCCCCCGCCGTAGCTGTGTACCCGGGTCCGCACCGATGCCGAGCCCCACAGATCGCGGCCGTCGCATACCAGCGCGTTGCGACCCGATTCCGCCGGCCGCGACTCGGTCCACCACATCCGGCCCCGCTGGTGCCACAAACTGACCGGCAAGGCGGCGCCGGCCACCATCGACTGGGCGGAGATGGGCGACGGCCAACTCCCGTAGGCAAGGGTCTGGGGATCGCTCACTCCTCGGTCTCCTCATTCGGCCCGGTCACGACGACACGTCACCCACCCAGTAGATCGGCGATACGGCCGATTCCCTCGCCCAGATCGTCGTCGCCGAGGGCAAAGGAAAGCCGGGCATAGCCGTGCCCGGCGAAGGCTTCGCCGGGCACGATGGCCACCTGGGCCTCGTCCAGAATCCATCCGGCCAGGTCGGCGGTGTTGTCGGGCACCCCCGCACGCCCCAACACCCCCTCAAACGACGGGAAGGCGTAGAACGCACCTTGTGGTTCCAAACAGGTCACCCCGTCGATCCCGTTCAGCATCTTGTGCATGGCTCGCCGCCGCCGGTCAAAGGCCGCTCGCATCTCCGCTACCGCATCCAATGGTCCGCTTACTGCGGCCAGCGCAGCCCGCTGCGCCACATTGGACACATTCGAGGTCTGGTGCGACTGGAGGCTCACCGCCGCGGAGGCCGCGTCGGGAGGGCCGATCAGCCATCCCACCCGCCATCCGGTCATGGCATAGGTCTTGGCCACGCCGTTGAGCACCAGACACCGGTCGGCCAACTCAGGCACCACCACCGGCATGGAGCTGAACTCGTGGTTGTCGTAGGTCAGGTGCTCGTAGATCTCGTCGGTGATCACCCACACGTCGTGCTCCGCGGCCCATCGGCCAATGTCCTCCACCCGATCACGGGGGTACACCGCCCCGGTGGGGTTGGACGGCGAGACGAACACCAGGGCTTTGGTGCGATCGGTGCGGGCCGCCTCGAGCTGGTCCACGGTCACCATGAACCCGTCGTCCGCCGTGGTGGGCACCTCCACGCTCACCCCGCCGGCCAGGGCGATGGCCTCGGGATAGGTCGTCCAGTACGGCGCGGGCAGCAGCACCTCGTCGCCGGGGTCCAACAGGACGGCGAAGCCGTTGTATACCGCGTGCTTGCCCCCGTTGGTCACCACCACCTGCGACGGCTCTACTTCGTAGCCCGAGTCGCGCAAGGTCTTGGCCGCGATGGCCTCTCTCAGCTCGGGCAGGCCCCCGGCCGGGGAGTATCGGTGGTTCTTCGGATCGTCCACCGCGGCTCGGGCCGCGTCCAAGATGGCCGCCGGGGTGGGAAAGTCGGGCTCACCGGCCCCAAAGCTGATCACCGGCGCCCCCTGGGCCTTCAGTGCCTTGGCCTTGGCGTCCACCGCCAGGGTGGCCGAGGGGGCAATCGCGGAAATGCGCTGGGATATGCGAGCCATGAGCGCAGCTTTTCACACCGCCAATGGGAAATTGATGCTGAATTCTCAGAGGCTCAAGCAACGCCGAAAGCGGGCTCATGCTGGGTAACGTTGGATGTCGTGAGCAGCGTTGCCCAAACCGCAAAAATCCCCATCCCCTCCGACCTTTTGCCCGAAGACGGCCGCTTCGGCAGCGGGCCGTCCCGAGTGAGGCCGGACGCCGCCGCCGCTTTGGCCGCGGTGGCCGACCACTTCTTGGGCACTAGCCATCGCAAGTCCACCGTGAAAGACGTGGTCCACCGGCTCCGGTCCGGGGTGGCTGAGCTGTTCTCCCTGCCCGATGGCTACGAGGTGGTGCTGGGCAACGGAGGTACGACCGGCTTTTGGGATGCCGCCATTTTCAACTTGATCGAGGCCCGCAGCCAGCATCTGAGCTTCGGGGCGTTCTCGGCCAAGTTTGCCGCCGGGGTGGCCGGCGCGCCCCACCTGGAGGCGCCCGAGATCATCAGCTCGGAGCCCGGCACCCATCCCGATGCAGTGGCCAACCCCGATGTCGACGCCTACGCCCTCACCCACAACGAGACCTCCACCGGGGTGTCGATGGAGCTGCGCCGCCCCGCCGCCGACGGCTTGGTGCTGGTGGACGCCACATCGGGGGCCGGAGGGTTGCGCTTCGACCCCGCCGAGACCGACGTGTACTACTTCGCCCCCCAGAAGTGCCTGGCCGCCGACGGCGGGCTGTGGCTGGCCTGCTGCTCACCCGCCGCGGTGGAGCGCATCGAGCGGATCGCGGCCTCCGACCGCTGGATTCCGCCTTTCCTGGACTTAGCCATTGCCCTCGGCAGCTCCCGCAAGGACGAGACCTACAACACCCCGGCGCTGGCCACCATTTTCCTGGCCGTTCACCAGGTGGAGTGGATCAACGAGAACGGCGGCCTCGAGTGGGCCGCAACCCGCTGCGACCAGTCGGCCGACATCATCTACACCTGGGCCGAGAGCCGCAGCTTCACCACCCCGTTCGTGTCTGACACTGCCATCCGAAGCCACGTGGTAGCCACCATCGACTTCGATGGAGTCTCGGCCGACGAGGTGGCCGCCGTGCTGCGAACCAACGGCGTGGTCGACGTTGAGTCGTACCGAGCGCTGGGCCGAAACCAGCTCCGGGTGGCCCTCTTCCCCGCCATCCCCCCATCGGATATTGCCGCTCTGTGCGGCTGCATCGACTACGTGGTGGAATCGTTGTAGCTATGGCAAATGGGGCTGATACCACTGGCAAGCTGTTGGTGGCCACCCCGCTCATCGGCGACGGGAACTTCGAGCGAACCGTGGTGCTGATGCTGGCCCAAGAGGAGGAGGGTGCCGCCGGCGTGGTGCTGAACCGCCCATCGGGCCTCCTGGTCAGCGATGCCTTGCCCCAATGGGCCCCGCACCTAGCCCCGCCGCCCACGATGTTCATCGGTGGTCCGGTGTCCAACGAATCAGTGGTGGCCCTGGCCCGAGTACGACATGACCCCCACCAAGGGTGGTGGACCCCCGTGCTCGGCTTAGTAGGCACCCTCGACTTGGAAGCCGACGTCGACGAAGTGGTCGGCGCAATAGACGCCATCCGCCTGTTCGCCGGCTACGCCGGTTGGTCGCCCGGCCAGCTCGAGGACGAAATCGAGTCCGGCGCCTGGTTCGTGGTCGACGCCAACCCCGCCGATCCCCTCACCGAAGAACCCGGCGACCTCTGGCCCGCCGTCCTCGCCCGCCAACCCTCCCCCATCTCCTGGTTCACCCACTACCCCACCCACCCCAGCCACAACTGAGGGTTGGTTGCGCTTCAGCCCAATCGGGCGCGCAGGTCGGCGGACAGGCGGGCGATCTCCGGGGTGGGGTTGAGGGTGTCGAGGTGGTTGAGGTCGGTGGTGGCCTGGTCGGTTTGGCCGAGGCCGATGGCCAGCCAGGCTCGCCAGAGGCGGGCCTCGGGGTTGTTGGGGGCGGCTTCAACCGCTTGGTTGAGGCGGCGGGCGCCTTCGGCGATCTGGTCGTCGAGGCCGGTTTGGGTGAGCATTACCCCGCTGTAGGTCAAAGCTCCGACGTGGTCGGGGTGGTCGGCTAGGACTGCTTCATACACCCGCAACGCCAGCGCCGGGTCGCCTTGGTTGGGAGTGGTCGGATCCCACAGGGCGAGAGCCGCGGCCACCGCATCGTCAGCGGCCAGCCCGAGATCGGCCAGGGTCCGGAATTGCTCCTGGGTCTGCAACACGATTTGGCAGAGCGCGATGTTGGTGCGGAGACCCTGAGTTTCCACCAGCTGGGAGATGAACTCGGGAGGATCAGCTGCATCAAAGGCAGTCAGCTCCTGTGCCGCGCCGAAGCAGTCGCCGGTGCGATACAGCACAATGGCTCGAAACGCCCGAGCATCGGGATAGTCGGGCGCGGCAACCACCGCATCAGCGAGGACATCGGCGGCCTCGGCCTCTCGACCCTCCAACGCTAGGAACCACCCCTTGTAGGCCAGCGCAGTGGGATTGGACGGCGACCGTTCCAACACCCGGTCGTAGATGGCAATGGCCTCGGCCAAGTCTCCGGCTGCGGCCGACTCCTCGGCGTTCCTCAATAGCCCGGGCACGCTCGTCACCGCGTCGTTCCCGGTGATGGTGTCCCCTGAATGACGCGACCCCACCGCCCGAGCCAAGAACACCCCGGCCACAACACCCACCACCACCAACCCCGCCACCACTGCGAATAGCTTCCCCCGCCCCTTGCCATCTGATGCATCGGATGGCCCCTCATCGCCTCGAAGCGCTTCAGCCGCCTTGCGGGTATAGCTCCGGCTTAGAACCCGATGATCCTCCGGCTCCAGATCACCCGCTTCCAACTCCTCGTCCAGATCATCCAGCGACTCCAGCCAAAACTCCCGATCATCATCCATCGGGCCGCTCTCTCATTCGGTTGCGGGCCGATTCGACCAGTGCACGATCCTCATCCGAGACCACCTCGTCAGACGAGCTCGCCCGCCGCCACCGGGTCAGGGTCACGGCCAGCAGTCCGGAACCAACCACCAACCCCACCACTGGGATAACCCAGACCAGACCGCTCACCCCCGAAGTTGACGGCGTCAAAATCACCCAGTCCCCATAGCGCTCCGCGAACCGGGCCCGGATGTCGTCGTCGCTGTGTCCGACCACCACCAGCCGTCCGATCTCCGCTCGGATCTCCCGGGCGATGGCCACGTCCGACTCCACCACCGACTGCCCTACACACTGGGGACAGGCGATAGTGGCCCCGATGTCGTGGGCCCTCTCGGCATTGGTGCGGTCGTCGCGGCCGTCCACCACCCCGAACGCCAGCATGGTGGCCACCGCCACCCCCACCAGGAGCCACGACAAGATCACCTTTCGGCGGCGGGAGATCATAACGGCGCCCCGGCGCGCACCAGCTGGGCTTCAAGCCCGGCCAGCGTCACACCCCCGGTGAACTTGGTCACCACCCGGCCGAGGGGATCCACCAGGTAGGTCTCCGGCACCGCCGTTACTCCGAAATCAATGGCGGTTCGGCCGGTATTGGTGATCACCACCGGCCAATCGCCGCCCCGCTCGGCAAAGAACTGGGCGATCACGTCCACCTCGTCTTGGAAGACCACGCTCACCAACCGAATATCGGGATCGCCGCGATAGCGGTCGTGGAACGCCACCAGCTCGGGGTGCTCCACCACGCATTGCACGCACCAGGTGGAGAAGAAGTTGACCACCACCCATCGGCCTCGCTGCGCGGCCATGTCGAAGCTGCCCCCGTCGAGTGTCTCACCCGAGAACTCGGGGGCGAAGTCGGGCACCGGCGGCCCCCTCCGGTCGCGCTCCGACACCGCGAACACCACAACGAGGGCCGCAATCAGCACGCCGACGGCCAGCACCACCCATCGAACCGTTCGCAGCCGCGGCGGCTGGTCGGGCTGATCGGAATCGACCGGCTGATCGGCGGGCGGCGACGGATCAGGCAACCGGCACCTCGCGGTCTCGAAGGGGGACTCCCGGCACCGGTGCCGACACCGGCTGCGTGGGCGAGCGGCGGCGGCCGGGGAAGGCCGAGAACGCCGCTCCCAGCAGCATGATCGCACCGCCGATCCACAGCCACAGGGTCAGCGGCTGCACGGTTACCCGCAACCCGGCCGGACCATCGGGGCCGTCGGGCAGATCCAGCACCGCCACTTGGATATCCCGCACCGGCGAAGACTTGGTGCCCGGCGTGCGCACCACGCCGCCATTGGCAAAGCGGCTCACCCCCGGCCTCACCCCCGAGCCGTCCACCAGCACCACCGCCTCGACTTTGGTCTTGTTGTCGAACACCTTCTCCTGGGTGCCCACATACACGATCTCATGGCCGCTGACGTAGGCCGTCTGCCCGGGCTCGACGGTCAGCTCGCTCTGGTGCAGATAGCTGTTGCTGGCGGCCAGCGCCACCGCCACCACCACCACGCCGATATGCACCACCATTCCGCCGTTGGCCCGCCCCACCAGGCCTCGCCAGCCCTGCCGTCGGGTGGCCAACGCCAACTGGCGCACCGCTGCGCCCCCCGCGAAGCCGGCCAGGCCGAAGGCCAGCAGCGGGGCCAGTCCCCGAGCCCCCACCAGCAGGGCGATCAACAGCCCGGCCACCGCCGCCCATCCCGGCCACATCAACCGCTCCGACAGACGCTCAGCGGTGGTTTTGCGCCATGGCAGCACCGGAGCCACCGCCATCAGGAACAGCAGCAGCAACCCGACTGGCATGGTCATCCGGTCGAAGAACGGGGTGCCCACGCTGATCCGGTCGCCGTTGAGCGCCTCCACGATCAGCGGGAACACCGTCCCCAACAACACCACAAAGGCGAAGACCCCGAACAGCAGGTTGTTGGCCAGAAACGAGGCCTCCCGCGACATCGCTGAGTCGATCTGCCCCGGCGAGCGCAGTCGGTCGCCCCGCCAGGAGATGAGCCCCACGGTGGCCACCACCACAATGGCGAAGAACACCAGCAGCGCCGGGCCCACCGCATCGGCCGAGAAGGCATGGACCGAGTCCACCAGCCCCGATCTGGTCAAGAACGTGCCCAAGATGGTGAGCGCGAACGTGGCGCACACCAGAGACAGGTTCCACACCCGCAGCATCCCCCGGCGCTCCTGCACCATCACCGAGTGCAGATAGGCGGTGCCGGTGAGCCACGGCAACAGCGAGGCGTTCTCCACCGGGTCCCAGCCCCAATAGCCGCCCCAGCCCAGAACGTCCCACGACCACCACGCTCCCAGGATGATCCCCGCGGTGAGGAAAGCCCAGGCGAACAAGGTCCAGCGCCGGGTCTCCACCAGCCACCCCTCCCCCAGCCTCCCGGTGGCCAGCGCGGCCACTGCAAAGGCGAAGGGCACGGTGAACCCCACATAGCCCAGGTACAGCATCGGGGGGTGTACGGCCATCAGCCAGTGGTTCTGCAACAGCGGATTGGGGCCGGGGCCGTTATAGCCCGGCGGCACGTCCACCTTCCGGAAGGGCTGGGCCAGGTCGAGGTTGGGCCAGTTGAACATCAGCACGAAGAAGAACAGGCACACGATGAACAGCACCGCCATGGCCCACCCCACCAGCGGATCGTCCAAGCGGTGGCGGAACTTCACCGCCACCAGCACCAGATAGCCGGCCAGAATGAGGGCCCACAGCAGGATCGAGCCCTCCAGCGCGGCCCACAGGGTGGCCACGTTGAACAGCGCGGGGGTGGCGTGGCTGCCGTTCTCGGCCACATACGACACCGAGAAGTCCCGGGTGATGAGGGCCCGCTCCATGGCGAACACCGACAATGCCGCCCCGCCCAGCACTAACCAGGCGCAAAGCTGCACCAGCTGAAGTTGGCGTGCGGCCACCATGAACACCCCGATGGCGGCCGAGGCCATCGCCACCTCAATACCCAGAACCCCGAGGGTTATGTTCACGGCCTCAAGTCGTCCTCGCGCCGATCACCGGTCATTCGTATTGCCCGCGCTCTTCGGCGTCGTCGATGCGGTCTTGGTTCTCCACCCGGTAGTCGTTGTCGTGCTTGACCAGCATCCGATCGCTGGCGAAGTACCAGCCGTCGTCGGCCGCTCCGGCATAGGCGCTGCTTCGTACCCAATGGCCGTCGATGACAACGGGCACCTCGGGCTGGAATTGGTCGGACGTCGCCCCGGTGTGGACCACGTCGGCCACCACCCCGTCGAGCGTCACCGAGAAGGCCACCGCCGGGCGGCCGTCCTCCAGGCTCAACTCCTGCACCGACCCGCTCACCGGCGAGCCGATCATCCGGAACCGGTCGTCGCCCAGTTCCTCCCGGCGCTCCACCGCATCGTCCACCTCGCGGAACACCAAGGTGGCGTCGGCCAGCACCTGCCACAGCACGATTCCGATGACCACCGCCACGATGGCCACCACCAAAACCGGCGCCCAGCGCCGGATGCCCCGGCGGGGAGGACGGGCGGGGCGGGGGCTGAGGTCCATTGCCTCGCCAGGATCGATTGTGTCCTCGGGGGGTGTGTCAGTCATCGGGCATCATCCAGCGGCGGCGGTTCTCGGGCACTCGGCGGCTCAGCGACCGACCCCGCAACAGCACCCATCCGGCGTACGCCACTACCGCCGCCACCGAGATGCTCCAGCCGGCAATGAGATAGCCCACGTGGGTCATGGCCGTCCTCCCGGCGATTCGGATATCCCCGCTTCGGCCCGACGCTCCGCGAGAGCCTCGTTCACCTCGAGCTCTTCGATCTGGCTCTGAAGGTAGGCCGTGCGGAAGCGGTGCAGCAGCAGCCAGGCGAACAGCACCATGCCCACCGCGAACGAGAACGACAAAGTGAACAGGGTCTCGTCGCGGATCTTGCGGGCGATGAGGGTGGATTGCTGGTGCAGGGTGCGGTTCTCCCACCAGTCCACCGAACGATTCACAATCACGATGTTCACCGCCCCCACCAGGGCAATTACCGCCGAGCGACGGGCCTTCACCGCAACATCGGCGGGAATGCGGCGCACCGCCAGATAGCCGATGAACACCAGCACCATCACCAAGGTGGTCACCAGCCGCACATCGCCCCACTCCCACCAGGTCTGCCAGGTGGGGCGACCCCAGATAGAGCCGGTCACCAGGGTGAGCCCCCCGAACAACACGCCGATCTCGGCCGAGGCGTGGGCCATCATGTCCCACCAGTCGGTACGCCACCGCAGATAGGCCAGGCTGGCCAAGAAGGTCAGCCCAAAGCCGGTGTAGGCCAAGATGGCCGACGGCACATGCACGAACATCAGCCGCACGGCGTCGAACTGACCCACCACGTCGCCCTGCTCGGTGATGCGGGTGTCTTCGGGCACCCAGGCGAAGGCCAGCGCCACCAGCACCGCGAAACCGGCCAGCGTCAGCCAGCCCAGCACTTTCGTGGCCTTCGACGACGTGGTCGCCGGGATGCCGTCGCCGATCCCCGTCGACTCGGTGGCTGCCGTGGTCACGCTTCCTCCAAAAGAGCCCCGTAGCTCAAGGCTCCGAACACCCCATAGATTGCGGCGAAACCGGCCAAAAGGCCCAACCAGGCCCAACCTTCGGCGCCAGCCACGCCGAACGCGTCTTGGAACGCCCGGGTGGCGCCGATGAGCACCGGGGCCACCACCGGCAACAACAGCACCGGCAGCAGGGTTTCCCGCACCCCCAGTCCGGCCACCAGCGCCCCGTACAGCGTGCCCGCGGTGGCCACCCCGGCGGCCGCGGCTAACCCGGCGCACACCAGCAGGCCGTAGCGGTGCACGGTCACGTCGAACAGCAGCACCACCCCCGCCCCCAAAAGCACTTCCAGCACCACCAGTTGCACGGCGATGGCGACCGCCTTGCCCCCGAACACCGCAATGGGGTCGATGCCCGACAACAGCAGCCGGTCGGCGGCCCCGTCAGCCAAATCCACCGCGAACGACCGGCCGATGGCCAGCAGCGCGGCCAACAGCACCGTCACCCAGAACAGCCCCGGCGCATAGGTGCGCAGGGCCTCCTGGTCGGTGTCCAGCGCGAAGGCGAACAGCACCAGCACCGTGACCGCGAACGGCACAATCTGGTTGAGCCCCACCCTAGAGCGCATCTCGATCCGCAAGTCTTTGCCCACGATCAACCATGCATCACGAAACACGGCGGTCGTCCTCTGCATCAGACGAGGCGTCCGGGCCTTGCGAATCGGTCGGATCATCAGCGCGCACCACGCCCCCGACCACACTCACCACCCGGGGCTCCAGCACCGCGATGCGCTCTAACTCGTGAGTGGCCAACACCACCGTGGCCCCGGCCGTTGCCGCACCGCGCACCAGCGTGTCGACGGTGTCACGCGACTGCTGATCCAAGCCGGCATGGGGCTCGTCCAACAGCCACAGCTCGGGCCGGCGCACTACCAGAGAGGCGATGGATGCCCGTCGGCGCTGCCCGGCCGAAAGCCGGCCCACACGGGTGTCAGCCAGCCGCCCGGTAAGTGAAAGCCGCTCCAACGCCTCATAGACATCAGTGGAGTCGGCACCCGCCGCTCGAGCCCAAAAGGCCACGTTCTCGGTCACCGTGAGGTCGTCATACAGCCCGGTGCGATGGCCCAATAGCGCCACTCGGCGGCGGACCATTCGCCGCTCGGAGTTCAGATCGTGGCCCAGCACCCAACCCTGCCCGGTAGACAGCGAGCACAACCCGGCGCACAGGCGCAGAAGGGTGGTCTTTCCCGCCCCGTTCGGTCCCTTGAGCAGGACGATCTCCCCCGGCGTGATGTCAAGATCAACTCCGGCCAAGGCGGGAAACCGCCCCAACAACGTCACAGCGGCCCGGAGCCGGACAGCAGATTCCACAACTCCATTCAGGCTACAGGGGCGCTCTCACAACGCAGAAACCAAGCAAACCGCAGCATCTGCTTCCCCAGCTAGCCAAAATCCCATCAAAGATCGAAGAAGCCTGAAAGATCAGATAATTCGCTTGCTCACCCCAAGGTGTCGGGCTAGGTTTCGGAGCTAGCCCTAACGGGCGGGGAGGGTGGATCTCCCCGCCCTAAGGCTTGCCCTAGCCAGGGGCAAGCCCTGCTTGGAGTATTCCAGTGGGGCTTGCCCGTGTCAACAGTGAATGAAATATACTGAAATGGGCTTAGTTCTCTTCCACTACCCTCCCGCCCGAACAGCAATGCCCTAGCATCAACGACGTGTTCGCGCTGGTGACCGAGAAAGCCTATGGGCAGCACCGGTCCTACTTCGACACCCTCGACAACGAAGGCCACGGCCTCCAGTGGTTGCGTCTGGCCGACGACGGCGAGCTCCACGGATCCTCCGATGCCCACCCTGAGGTGGGGTGGCTGTCGAGCGACGTGTTCTTCGGCGGGCTAATCGAACGGTTCTTCGAGATCGTGGAAGCCGCGCCCGATTTCCGCTGGCTCCAGTCGGCTGCCGCCGGGGTGGACCTCGAGGAGTACCAACGGCTGATGAGCCGAGGGGCCCGAATGTGCAATGCCCACCTCACCGCCATCCCCATCGCCGAATTCGTGCTACGGGCCGTGCTCGATGTGTTCCAAGACGCCGGGCGCTGGCGAGCCGCCCAGGCCGATGGCCGCTGGCAGCACCACAATTTCCGGGAGGTATGGCGATCCCACTGGCTGATCATCGGTTTGGGGGCCATCGGCGCCGAGACCGCCCGCCGAGCCCGAGCGTTCGAGGCCCACGTGACCGGAGTGCGCCGCCACCCAACTGGCGACGAGCCGGTGGACGCCATGATCTCGCCAGCCGAGATACCCCCTGCCCTGCCCGAGGCCGACGTGGTGGTGCTGGCCGCCCCCGCCACTCCTGAAACCGAGAACCTGGTGGACGACGAATTCTTGTCGGCTCTGAAACCGGGATCGGTGCTGGTGAACATCGCCCGAGGCAAGCTGGTGGACGACGAAGCCCTGCTGCGGGCCTTGGACGGAGACCGTTTGGCCGCCGCCGTCCTCGATGTGTTCAACACCGAGCCTCTTGAACCCGACCACCCCTACTGGACCCACCCCAAGGTGGTGCTCACTCCTCACTCCTCCGGCGGGGGCATCGGGAGGTGGGATCGGGGCGCGGAGTTGTTCTGCGACAACCTCCGCCGCCTGCTGGCCGACGAGCCGCTGGTCAACGAGGTGACGTCTATGCAATTGCTAACCACCGACCTCCCCTTCGCCTTGGGCAGCCAATGACCCAGTCCGCAGGAGCGCTAGCCGGCCTTCGGGTGCTGGACATCTCGTCGTTTCTGGCCGCGCCCCAAGTAGCCACCTTCCTCGGCGACTTCGGCGCCGACGTCATCAAGATCGAGCCGCCGTCCGGCGAGGCCTTGCGACGCATCGGGGCCAGCCGCAGCGGTGAGTCGCTGGTGTGGGCCATGGTGTCGCGCAACAAGCGGGTCATCACCTGCGATCTAAACCAACCCGAGGGCCGCGACATCCTCCGCCAATTGGTGGCCGAGGTCAACGTTCTGGTCCACAACTACTCCCCCGCCATGCTCGAGCGATGGGACTGCATGTGGGAGCAGCTGCGGGCCATCAACCCAGGCCTGGTGATGGTGTCGGTCAGCCCATACGGACACACCGGCCCGCTGGCCGACCGCCCCGGTGCAGGCACCATGGCCGAGGCCTTCGCCGGGCTCACCCACATGACCGGCGAAGCCGACGGACCGCCCATGCTCACCTCTATCCCGCTGGGCGACACCCTCACCGGGATCTTCGGCCTCATCGGCGCGCTGGTGGCCTGCTACGGCCGGGATGTTAACGACCTCGGCGGACAGCATGTGGACGTGTCGATGTACGAGCCCATCTTGACGCTGATGGGCAGCACCCTGGCCGCCTGGGACCCCGACGGCGACGACCCTCCCCCGGCACGATTCGGCTCCCGCTTGGAAACCGGGGTCCCCCGCAACATCTACCGCACCGCCGATGATCGCTACCTGTGCCTGTCGGGCACCACCGACCGCCAAGTGGAACGCATCCTCACTCTGACCGGGCGTGACGGTCCCGAAGACCATGCCAAGTTCGCCCGCATGGCCGACCGGCTGGCCCACAACGACGAGCTCGACGCCCTGGTGGCCGACTGGATCGCCCAGCACCCGCTGGAAGAAGCCCTCGCCGTGTTCGTCGAAGCCCGTATCCCAGTGGCCCCCGTCCACGATCTGCCCGGCCTGCTGGCCGACGCCCAAGTGCAGGCCCGAAACAGCGTCACCCTGGTACCCCACGAAGTGCTGGGATCGGTACCCATGACCACCCCCGCCCCCATCCTCAGCGAGACCCCTGGCACCATCAACCACCCCGGCCCCCCGATAGGCGCCCACAACGCCGAGGTCTACGCCGAACTGCTCGGTTGGGACGCCAACCGCCTCGCCCAAGCCAAATCCGACGGCCTGGTCTGACTATTCTTCATCCACTTCGTCAGGCGCTTGCCGCGCCGGTTCCAAGAAAGGCCCAAGCAATGACACCAGAGGAAGTGGCGGCTGCCACTGCGCTCCCTATCGCCATGCTCGGTAGCAAGTACTACTTCAGCGAGACCACAAACACGGCTCTGGCGGAAGCCGGCTTTTCCGGGTTGTCCGGCTATGTGGGTGGCCGAGGCGGGGTCTTGGGTGATGTAGCTGTCGACGTGGCGGTGTCGGCGTTCGCCCTGTTCAGCCCGTCCTTTATCGAGATGGGATGGAGCCAGACCAAAGAGCAGGGGACGCCTGCGGCTGCGGCGGCGGCCTTTGCCGAGGGCTTGGGCCGGTGGTCCGCTGAGACGTTCGGCCATTTCGACGGATTGGCCGACTTCGCCGCCGCGGCCCGCGCGGTGTTCGATGCCGCCAATCCGATGAGCCAGCCGCTGTATGCCGGCTGGCGGGCCATGCCCGTGCCCGATGATCCAGCCGCGGCTACCGGCCTCGCACTGAAGATTTTGCGCGAGCTGCGATTCGGATTCCACGTGCATGGGCTGAGCGCGGTGGGCATGACCCCGGTCGAGGCCGTGGTCACCCAGCTCGGACCCGAGCAGGCCCAGATGTTCGGCTGGGCCGGGCCGTTCCCCGACCCCGAGCCTCTCAAGCCAGTACACCAGCAGGCTGAGGAGATCACCACAGCCCGGATGAACGAGGTCTACGAGGCCATCGACGCCGACCAGCGGGCCCACATGGCGGCCACTGTGAAAGCCATCGCCGCAGTCGCTCTGGGCTAGGCGCCCTCGGCTAGCGAGGCCGCCCAGGCTTAGACGTCCAGCACTGACAGTCGGCCCCGGGCTTCGAACTCGGCCCTGATGGCCTCAGCATCATCTGCCGCCAGCTGGCGGTAGCCCTCGCCGTCCAGCACCCAGGTCTCGTCGTCCGACTCCCAGCGCTCCCGGCGCAGGGTGCGCTTGAGGATCTTGTTGGTCTCGGTCTGGGGCAGCGTGTCGGCCCAGCGCACATAGCGAGGGGTCCATTTGGTGCCCAGATCGTCTTGACCGGCCAGGAACCCCGCAAACCCGTCAGGATCGAAGCCTGCTCCCGGCCGGCGCACCACCGCGGCCATGACGTCGTCGCCCACCGACGGACTGGGCACGGCAAACACCGCGGCCAAATCGATGTCGGGGTGGCGCACCAGGATTCGCTCCACCGGGGCGGCGGCGAAGTTCTCCCCGTCCACCCGCAGCCAGTCGAAGTTCCGCCCCGCGAAGTACACGAACCCCTCGGCGTCGCGGTAAGCCAGATCGCCCGACCAGTAGATGCCGCCGTGGGTGCGCTCGTCGTCGGCTTCGGGGTTGTTCCAGTAACCCTCGAAGGTGGGTGCCGACGCCATTGACACCAGCTCGCCGATGGCCTCGTCGGGATTGAGCAGCTTGCCGGTCTCGTCGAACACGGCCAGTGGCGCCTCTTCCCCGGTGTCGGGATCGAGGATCTTCACATTCTCATCGGCCCGCCCCAGGGCATTGGACGGCGTGTCCGGCGTTCGGCTCACCGACACGCCCCCCTCGGTTGAACCGTAGGAGTCCTCCACCGGCACTCCGAAGCGGCGGGAGAACCGCTCCAAGTCGTGGACCGCGCCCTCGTTGCCGAACACGATCCGCAGGGTGTTGTCGGCGTCGTCGGGCTGCTCGGGGGTGGCCAAAATGTAGGTGAGGGGCTTGCCCACGTAGTTGAAGTAGGTGACGCCGAAACGGCGCACATCAAGCAGGAAACCCGAGGCCGAGAACCGGCGCCGGAACGCGGCAACGCCGCCCGCAGTCAGACACGGCACCCAGCCGGCCATCAGCGCATTGGAGTGGAACATAGGCATGGCCTGGTAGAACACGTCGTCGGGCGTCAGCTTGCGCATCTCGGTGATGACCTCGCCGATCCGGGCCAACCGGACTTGCGAGCAGATGGCCGCCTTGGGGTCGCCGGTGGTGCCCGAAGTGAACAGCAGAAGGTAGGGGGCCAGCGGGTCGATATCGGCATCCGGCGGCTCGGCACCGGCATAGGGGGCCAAGGCGGCAGCCCAATCCGGCGAGTCCACGTCCAGCACCCGGCCGTTGGCGGCACCGAGATCCAACCCGTCCAGCAGCCCGCGGTGTCGGCTCTCGGTAATGATCATTCCGCAGTCGGCATGGGTGATGTCGCGGGCCAACTCCGCACCCTGCCGGGTGGGGTTGATGCCCACCACCGCTGCTCCGGCCACCGCTGCCCCGCCCAGCAACATGGAATACTCCGGCCCGTTGTCCAGCAGCGCACCCACATGGAACGGCCCCGCTCCCCGACGGTCCAAAAGCAAGTGGGCTCGGGCCACACACCCGGCGGTGAACTCCCGGTAAGTGTGCTGCTCGTCCTCAAACAGCATGGCCAGGCTGTCGTTATCGGCCCGGCTCAGCACCGAGTCTCGAATGGTGGGGAGGGCTTCGGCAGAGGTGTCCACAGATGGGGATCGTAGACAGGCAGACGGAGGCTGCTAAAACGCAGAAGGATCGAGTGGCAGGGAATCGAAGGGGATCGAGAGCCCGGAGGTCAACCCGGTCCCGCCCTGGGCTGCCAGCGTTCGGGACACAACCACCGGCTGGCTGGCCTCAACCAACAAGGCGTAGCTGTCGCCTTCGACCAATCGGTCTACAGGCACCACCAATCGGCTGTGCGGCGCCACCTCCCGGGGATTGAGCTGGGCAATCGGAGCAATTCGGCCGTCGGCGATCTTGGACACGGTGACTTGGGCGATGGAGTCGGGCGAGGGGTTCACCACCACCAGCGCAACCTCCGAGCCCTCGGCCCGGTTCCCCGCTACCAGATATCGCAACGCGGCTGCCGACGATCCGGCGGTCGATGCCACTCCCGCCGGAGGCGATGCCGCTGGGGCAGCGGCTACCCGCTCAACCACGATGGGAACCCCGTTGTACACCTGCACGGCAACCCAGAACCCGGCCCCCTCCACCGGCAAGCCTGCGGCGCCGTAGGCGAACGAGACGGGGGGAAGCGGGTACGTTCCGACATCCCCGAATACCAATGCCACTTGCTGCTGGGGAGGCACCGACACATCGAACGGCGCCAGCAGCTCACTGGGGTCGGAGGCGTCCGACCGAATGCTGATGTCGGCCGCCGCCACCTGGTCAGTTGGGTTGTACAACACGATGTGCTCGACCACGCCCGGATCGCCTGGGCCGGTGGGGAACACCCATTGGGGCCGGGCCTCCGGGACCCCTGGGCCTGCGGTCAAACCCTCCAGGCCCTCGGTGCCGTCGAAGAGTTGAAGCCTTCCGGCCACCACCCTTCCGGCCAGGGTCTCGACCGTGGTGGAAACCGATGAGAACCGAGGCACCAGATCGGTGGCGTTCACCACCACCAGCGACTGAGCCGGAACCAAGACCCCTCGCAGCGCCTGGGGCTCGCGGATTCCCTCCTCGGTGAAGAAGGAGAATTTCACCACCGCCCGGTCGGGGAACGGGTTGAACAGGGTGAAGATCAGCCGAGCGTCTCGCCGAGTCGAACCGGCGGCAAAATGCCAGACCGACGATGATCGGGTGGCGCAGGGAACAACGTCGAAGCCCGTGGGGCCCTGCACCCGCTGCTCAACCACTGCCAAACCAGAATCAATCTCCACCAGCGCCGCGGTGTACTGCGACTCCACTACCTCAGCCAGCCGCAGGGAGGCCTGTGACCTCGCGGGAACGTTCAGGAGCACCTCTTCGGGAAGCGCCGACGGCGACACCCTTCCAACCGGCGTCACCGGAAACACCAAGACCGAAGCCGCCACCGCCGTGCCGGTGGGGTTGGCGACGATCACCGAGTGATCGGCGAATTCGCCGGGACGAGAGGTTCCCTCCGCGCAGTACCAGACACCCCCCTCCGCATCCTGACCCGGGGCCTCGCTGGTGGTCACCGGGGGCGCTGAAGCCGATTCGCGCTCGTCACCCCCGTCGGCAACAGCCAGCCCGATCACCGTCGCCAGGGCCACAAACACCAGTGGCCAACGCGTGACGCGGCCGCTCATCGGGCATCCTTCTGCCGACGACGCCCTTCACCGATGCTGAGGCGCGCAATCCCCACCAAACCGACCACCCACAACACGATCTGCACCGCCAGAAGCAGCCGGGTCACCGCCGAGGTTCCGTCGTCGGAGGGCAATGCGGGGCCGGCCCCAGCCGCATTCAGATCCAATGCCGTGTTGTGGTAGGTGGCGATACCCGCGGTCAGCCCGCCGGGCACCAAGTCGAGTTGACCAGAGAGCATTTCAAACAGCCACTCGGGGGCAGGCTGCGACAGTTCGCCGTAGGGAGCGGGTGCCAAGCGCTCTGCCACCAGAATCGTGCCGACACCCCATTGGGACAGCTCTGCCCCCAATCTGCTGGTGCCCGTCTCCGACGCTCCCAGAACCGCGTTGCCTACCCGGCGGGTCTGACCGTCCACTCGGCCAACCCAACGCTGGGCCACGGTGGGAAAGGCGCGACTGTCAGAAACCGCAAACGAGAGTCGACCGTCTAGGTGCCAACTGCCCAACGGCAGCACATCGGGATGGCCGAGCCACAAGACCCGGTGGCCGGGCTCGGCCGCATCCCCATCTTCGACGCCGGCGAACGGGGCAACCTCGGTGTAGTCGTCGCGGGTCGCGTTCCAATCGCCGTCGGAGACCGTGGCCAGCAACGGCAGCATTCCCGCCACGAGTGCAGCCACCGCGGTAAAGGGAACGATCTGCCGCCAACCGAAGCGGTGGCGGCGGACATCCACGAGGAAGGCGGCCACACCCATGGACACTGCGATGGACAGGCCCACGGCCCCGGGCACCTGCACCACCTCCGGTCGGGGCAGGGGCACGGGAGACCAGTCTTGCTCCGCCACCAGTGCCACCGCCGCGGTGCCCAGATAGAGCGTCCACCCCCGCACTGCCCACGCCAGCCGGGAGTCTTGGGCCAGGGCCAGGGGGAGTACGGCAGCCACCGGGAGGGCCCAACCGAGCCGGCTGTCGCCGAATGGTCCGGTGTCGAATCGCAGTATCTCTGCCCAAGAGTTTCCGCTGCTGCCCCCCGGCCGATCCCCGAGCAGCGACGGCAGGCTGTCGGCCAGCCACGGAAGGTTCAGCACCGCGGCCACCGCGGCACCGGCCACCACCACCAGCACCATGCGGCCCACGCCTTCTGCGGTTCCGGCGATGATCGACCCCAGAACCAGTCCGGCCAGAATCAGGCCCATCACAATCACTGCCCCGGGGGCCATCGCAGCGGCCAAGCCGAGGAGCAGGCCGACGGCAAGGGCCTCCCGCAGAAACAGCGGTCGGCGCGCTCCTGGCCCGGGGCTGCCTCCCGATTCGCCGTAGGGAGCAAGACCTGACCCAGCCAAGACGGCTCGCATCAGCCAGGGCACCGCGCCGTATAGCAACAGGGCACTCCACACTCCGTTGGCCAGCGCGTTGTAGGGCACGGGGTTGGCGAGGTACACCGCCAGCGCCACCCCTTGGATCCACAGGGAATCGAAGGGGCGCATGAGCCGCCACACTCCCAGTGCCCCCAGCGGAACCATGCCAACGATCAACACAGTGCGCAGCAGATCGGTCTCCCCTAAGAACAGCCAGCTCAGCAGGGTCAGAACCCCCAGGCCGGTAGGAGCGAACCCCTCTTGCCCCAGGCCGATGGGCCGGAAATCGCTCCACCAGCCGCTCAAGAGATCTGAACTCGATCCCAATCGGGCCAGATCGCCCACCGCGGGAATGCTCCCGGCCACCAGACCACGAGTCCCGAGCAGCACCAAGATCACCGTGACGATCCCAACCACAACCGACGCCCGAGATCGACTCAACCGGGACAGCAGTGCGTTCTGCGTTGAAAGCCTGTCGCCCGCGCCGCTCCTCCAGCTCGTGAGCAGCGAGGCCAACGGGGCGAAGCCCTGAGCCTGGGCCATACGGATATGGGAGTCCCCCACCCGGCGGACACGGCTCACCGCCTTCCGCTGTTGCCGGATAGACCCCAGTCGGGCCAGGTTGTACCCCCAACTCGCCCCGATTTGGCGGGCTTGGCTCAGATGGCCGGTAACCAGCGCCACCAGCAGCTCAAGAAGCGAAAGCAGCATTGCCTGGGGAATAACCCGCACCGAGTGCCAAGCCCCGTACACGCACAGCAGGGTTCGCACCCGATGGCGCCGTATCAGCCGGCTGACCTGAGTTTGGGAAATGCGCTCAGCCAGCCGCTGACGATGGCGAACCACCGCGCTGGGCGCCACCATAACCCGCGCCCCCACGGTGCGAGCCCGCCAGCACAGGTCCACATCCTCGTAGCAGAACGTCATCTCCGGATCGAAGCCACCGACGGCCCGGAACAAGTCCCCTCGAACCAAGATGCATCCTCCGGGGACGGCGAACATCTCCTGAACCGCGTCGTGCTGCTCCTGATCGAGTTCGCCAACCTCAACGGTGGGAATCGGAACCCCGGTCTTGTCGACCATGAGACCGACTTGGATAAGGCGGCTGGGGTCGTCCCAGTCCACGAATTTGGGGCCGACGATCCCGGCGTTGGACCGCACCGCCTCATTGGCCAGTAGCCGCAGGGCGCTGGGGGCCAGTGCCACGTCATCATGACAGAACACGAAGAAGTCGGGGACCGGGCCCGCGTCCAGCAGCACTTGGTTCGCCGCGGGGCCGAATCCGGGGTCGTATCCCAAACAGCGGACCGAGGCCTGGGGCAAAACGCGTCGAACTCGGGCGGTGGGGTCGGCTTCGCTGCCGGTATCCACCACGGTCACTTCCACCGACCGATGGTCTTGGGCGGCAATCGACTCCAACATCTCGTCGAACCACAGGCCCGGGTCGTGGCTCACGATCACCACGTGGATCCTGAAATCGGACTTGGCCTGCATCAGGTTTGATCTGAGTTGCGGTTGACAAACTCCCGCAGTGCTTCGGCAAGGGCCGGTGCCTGGTCAACCGCATCCGAGAGCACCGTCAGCACCGAATCGGGAAGCTGCTGAGCCATGTCCGCCACCGCGTTGCGCACGTCTTCTGGGACCTGTTCAGCAAGATCGGAGAACGCCTCCCGCAGTTCATCAGGCATCTGACCAGCCAAATCCCTCCGGGCCGACTGCACGCGATTGATAACCAACAGACCGAGTCCCACTGCGGTGTAGATGCCGTTGCGTATGCACTCCACCAGCGGATCTTCCTCTGGCACCGGCGCTTGAGCTGGCTGCGGCTCGACCACCTCACCACCGTACCGGCCCATCCAACAAAGCAGAGGTATGGTCGGAGCGGCTCAGTGACAACTTGGCCGGGTACGGCATGGCCATGGTCCACATGGCACACTCGTGGCAATGCGAGCCCTGGTCACCGGGTCGCGGGGTTTTGTCGGAACTCACCTCGTCGCTCATCTGAACGCGTGTGCTGATGACGTGATTGAGGTGGATCGCGTAATCGGCAGCCCTCCCGTCGAAGACGCCGGCGCCATGTCGGAGCTGATCGCGGAGACCAAGCCCGACGTGGTGTACCACCTGGCGGGCCAAAGCGATGTGGCCGCATCGTGGAACGACCCGATGGGCACTTTCCAGGTCAATGCCGACGGCACCCTCCATGTGGTGCGGGCCTGCATCGACACTGGCGTCGAGCGACTCCTCTCGGTCACCAGCAGCGACATCTACGGCATGGTCGATCCCGAGCACTTGCCCATCACCGAAGACGCCCCCCTGCGGCCGGTCAACCCTTATGCCGCGAGCAAAGCCGCGGCCGAAATGGTGTGCATTCAGGGCTTTTTGGGCCACGGCCTCGGAGTGATCCGAGCCCGGGCCTTCAACCACCTTGGCCCCGGTCAAAGCGAGCGATTCCTAGCCCCCGCGCTGGCTGCCCGCATCGCCCGCAACGAGCAGTCCGGCAACACCGCGGTCCCGGTGGGCAACCTCACGGCCCGACGCGACTTCACCGATGTGCGCGATGTGGTCCAGGCCTACCGACTCCTGGTGGCAGACGGAGAGCCCGGTGAGGCCTACAACGTGTGCTCGGGTCGGGATGTGGCCGTGTCTGGCATCGCCGAAACCCTGCTCAGCCTGGCCAAAACCCCGATGAACCTCGAGCAGGACGACCGCCTGTTCCGCCCCGTCGATCTGCCGGTACAGCGAGGCGACAACACGAAACTCCAAAAGGCCACCGGCTGGACCCCGGCAATCGCCTTGGCCGACACCCTGGCCGACACCCTCGAGGATGCCCGCAGCCGACAAACCGGCCAAACTGGTGATCCTGATGGCTGAGCAATGGCCTCCACAAACACCATTCACCAGAGTGGCTGGGGATCCTGATGGCTGAGCAACGGCCTCAACGAGCGCTGATCACCGGCATTACCGGACAAGACGGCTCGTATCTCGCTGAGTTCCTGCTCGACAAGGGCTACGAGGTGGTGGGTTTGGTGAGGCGGTCCAGCATGGTCAGCTTCGAGCGCATCGCCCATCTCCAGAACCAGATCACCATTGTGAGCGGCGACCTGCTCGACGAGGCCTCCCTCATCGAGGCCTTGCAACAGCACCGCCCCGCCGAGGTGTACAACCTGGCCGCCCAGTCGTTTGTGCAGACCTCCTTCGGCCAGCCGGTGCTCACCGGCGAGACCACCGCTTTGGGAGTTACCCGCCTGCTCGACGCCATCCGCATCGTCGACCCGTCCATCCGCTTCTACCAGGCGTCCAGCAGTGAGATGTTCGGCAAGGTGCGGGAGGTGCCCCAAACCGAGGCGACCCCCTTCTACCCACGGAGCCCGTATGGGGTGGCCAAGGTCTACGGCCACTGGATCACCGTCAACTACCGCGAGAGCTACGGACTTCACGCCAGCTCGGGCATCTTGTTCAACCACGAGTCCCCCCGGCGGGGCCTGGAGTTTGTGACCCGCAAGATCACCCACGCGGCGGCGGAGATCTTTCTGGGCCGCCAAAGCGAACTGCGGCTGGGCAACCTCGACTCCAAACGCGACTGGGGATTCGCCGGCGACTACGTGAAGGCCATGTGGCTGATGCTTCAGCAAAACGAGCCGGGCGACTACGTGGTGTGCTCGGGAGAGACCCACTCGGTTCGGGAGTTCTGCGAACTGGCCTTCGCCCACTTGGGCATGGACTACCGCGACTTCGTGGTGATCGACGAGGCCTTCTTCCGTCCGGCCGAGGTCGACATACTGGTGGGCGATCCCAGTCGGGCAACGTCGGTGCTGGGGTGGCACCGAGAAGTCGGATTCCAAGACCTGGTGGCCATGATGGTGGACGCCGACTTGGACCTGCTCCAAGGCAAACTGAAGGGGATTTCTTGATTCGACCTGCCAATTGCTGGCCCAAAGGAGTCTCTTGACCCCAAGCGTGGTCACGCTGGCCGGAGGGGTGGGAGCGGCCAAACTGCTGGCTGGCCTGGTGCGGGCTCACCCGCCCGACGACCTGCTCGCGGTGGTGAACACCGCTGACGACACCGTGCTCCACGGCCTCCACGTGAGCCCCGATTTGGACACCGTGGTGTACACACTGGCCGGAGCGGTCAACCCCGACACCGGCTGGGGCTTGGCCGGGGAGACCTGGCAGGCCATGGACGCCTTGGACCGCTACGGCGGAATCACCTGGTTCCGCCTCGGCGACCGCGACCTGGCCACCCACCTCTACCGCACCCACCGACTCGGCCAGGGGGCCGACCTGGCCACCGTGACCGCAGAGATCGCCGCGGCCTGGGGCTTGGAGCTAGGTGTGTTGCCGGTTACCAACGACCGCATCGAAACCCGGGTCACCACCGTGGACGAGGGTGAGATCGGCTTCCAGGACTACTTCGTGCGCCGTCGCCACGACGTGCCCGTGACCGCAATCCGGGTGGCCGGATCAGAACGGGCCCAGCCCGCTCCCGGCCTCATCGAGACCCTGGCCTCAGCCGCCTCGATCATCATCGCTCCCTCCAACCCCATCGTGTCCATCGGGCCGGTGCTGGAGGTGCCCGGTGTACGGGATGCGGTGGCCGCCCGTCGGGACGCCGTGGTGGCGGTTTCGCCCATCGTGGGCGGCGCCGCTCTCAAGGGCCCGGCCGACCGGCTCATGCGGGAGCTTGGCCATGAATGCTCGGTGGTGGGTGTGGCCCGACTGTACCGGGACGTCGCTGCCACGCTGGTGATCGACGAGGCCGATGCCCACCTGGCCAATGACGTCGAAGCTATCGGGGTGTCCTGCGTGGTGGCCCCAACGATCATGGACGGCGTCGAGTCGGCCACTGCCCTGGCCCATACCGTTTTGGGCTGTTCGGCGGAGGGAGTCCAGGCATGAGGCTCGAAGTCTTCGGGGTGGAGGGACTGCCGGAGATCAAGGCGGGAGACGACTTGGCCGGGTTGATCGCCGAGGCGTCCGATTTGGCCGACGGCGACGTGGTGGTGGTCACCCAGAAGATCGTCTCCAAAGCTGAGGACGCCATGGTCGCCGTCGACCCCGACGACCCCATGTCTCACAAGCCGGTGGTGGAGCAGGAGTCGGTGCGGGTGCTGCGGCGACGGGGCGATCTGGTCATCAGCGAGACCAAACACGGATTCGTATGCGCCAACGCCGGAGTCGACCGGTCCAACGTGGCCGCCGATGCGGCCGCTCTCTTGCCCGACGACCCCGATCGCTCCGCCCGACGCATCCGAGACGGGATCAGGGCCCGCTCCGGAGTGGAGGTAGGAGTCATCGTGTCCGACACCTTCGGGAGGCCTTGGCGACGGGGGGTGGCCGATGTGGCCATCGGAACGGCAGGCGTTCGCCCCATTCTCGACCTGCGAGGCACTCCCGACGCTTCGGGCCGAGAGCTCCAGGTAACCGAGGTGGCCATCGTCGATGAGCTGGCCGCCGCCGCCGAACTCGTCATGGGAAAGACCAACAACGTTCCGGTAGCCGTCATCCGGGGGGCCGACCCCAATTGGCTCGGCGCCGGAAGCATCCAAGCCGACTTGGTCCGCCCCCCTGCCGAGGACCTGTTCCGCTAGGGCGCCCTTCCACCCTTCAAGTCGGCGGCGGAGGGAATCGCGGTGTCGTCCCCCACCACCGACAGATCGCGCAAGCAGGCTCCCGCACCGATCTCAGCTCTGTAGCCCACGATAGAGCGCTCGACGACCGCCCCCCGACCCACGCGGGCACCGGGGAGCAACGCAGAATCGATAACCGCGGCCCCTGAGGCAATGACAGCAGCCTCCATCACAATCGAGCCTTCGACCGCGGCATCGGCCGCAACCTCCGCCGACGAATGGACCCAGCCACCATCAGACAATGCCTGCTGCACCTCCAGATAGGCCTCCGGGGTACCGGTGTCCACCCAGAACCCGTCCCATGCCAAGGCGAACATGCTTCCCTCTTCAACCAGCCTCGGAAATACCTCCCGCTCGATTGATGCCCGGGCGCCTTCCGCCACCGAGTCCAGGGCGGTGGGCTCTAAGGCGTAGATCCCCACACTGATCTGGTTGCTGGGGGCCTGGTCGGCCGGGGGCTTCTCCACGAATTCCCGCACCCGGCCGTCGGGTTCGCACACCACCACGCCAAAGCGGGACGGGTCGGCCACCGGCGCTAGGGCAATGGTGGCCTGAGCATCGGACCGGCCATGCAATGCCAACAGATCGGCTAGGGGAAACTGGTGGATCACGTCGCCATTAACGGCGATGAATGTGTCTTGCACCTCGGCCATTCGAGCCGCAAAGGCAATGGCCCCCGCGGTGTCCAGGGGCTCTGGCTCCACCGCGTAGAACATCTCCACCCCCGCACAGCGGTGCTGGGGATACGCGGCTTCGAAGGCGTCTGGCCGATATCCCAGCGAGAGCACCGCTCGGGTGATTCCCTGCTGTCCGAGCCTTCCGACCACGTGCTCGATCATGGGCCGGTCCACCACCGGCAGCATCTGTTTGGGCCGAGTCAGGGTCAGGGGCCGAAGCCGGGTGCCGAAGCCGCCGACCAGAACAACCGCGTCCACTAGGGGTCTTGCACTCCGGCGCCCGGGACGTTTTCTCCGAGGTTGTCGTCGAACTGTACCGGCCCCTCGGGCTGAGAGAGGTCAGCCACCAGCGATGGCGACACTCCGAGCAGTTTGTTGATGGTGGGAGGCAGCGGCACCACGGCGTCTCGAGGGGCCAGGGCGATGGTGAAGGCTTCGCCGTCCTTCTTGAAGCGAACACTGTCGAAGTCCGAGTAGATCCGCTCGTCGGGCTCGGAGGCTATTGCGGTGAGCGCATTGGACCAGCGCACGATCTGCATCACCGCCGGCTGCCCGTCGCATACCGCATCCACGGCGCTGATCACGCCGAACTCAGTAGCGGTAATGGCGTTCTCGTCCATCCTCACGAACATCGACTCAAAGAACTTGCCCATGACGGCGTCATTGCCGGTGGCGTTGGCGGTGAACGGGTGAATGTGGATCACCCCATCAGCGTGGGAGTGGATGCCCTCGGGGTCGTAGGGATAACCCTGGGGGTTTCGCCGGCCCTCGAATATGGGCTGGTGGGCTCCGCCGCCGTCGGTGCAGTCCCACACCGTGTAGGCCGAGTGCCAGTGGTCGCTGAGGCCGGGACGGGCCTCTTCATCGCGCTGGGTGCGGGCAATGGCCACCACCGCAATGCCGATCAGGATGATGAGCACCACCACGGCGGGAAAGCCGATGAGCCGGCGCTGCTGTCCGACCCCGCCCATCGCCGCGGCCCGCGCCACCTTTCGAGAACCAGAGGCTCTTGCCACGGCTCAACAGGCTACCGGCCCGATTGTGCGATCAGCGCATCAACCGCCGGAACAGCTCCAAGTACTGCCCGGCCACTTCCTGGAGCCCGGCGGCCTGCTCGGCATAGGCCCGGCCTCGCCGCCCCATGTCAACCAGTCCATCGGGATCATCGGCCATCCGGGCCACCGCAGCACAGAAAGCGTCGACGTCTTCGGGGTCAACCGTGGTGCCCGCTCCAGAGGCGTCCAGCAGCTTCTCCACCTCGCTGCCCCGATCCACGCTGGCCAGCACCGGGCGGCCTGCGGCCAGCACCGAGTACACCTTGGAGGGCACGCTGGTGGTCCCGAGTCCGGCCCGCAGCAGCACCAAGTGCAGATCAGCGGCCGCCAGCACTTCCGCCAACCGCTCGGGCGGCTGCCAGCCCACCAGGTGCAGGGTGTCGAGGCGCTGGGCCGCTGCCGCCACCGCCGAACGGGCCACGCCGTCGCCGTTGACCACAAAATGCACATCGGTTCGCCCCTGGCCCGCGAACCGTTCAGCGGCTGCAATCACCAGCTCCAAGGGTTGGGAGTAGCCCAGATTCCCGGCGTACATCACCACGGTGGCTTCGCCGTCGCCCAGCCCCAACTCGGCCCGATACCGGTTGTGCCGATCCGACGGGGTGATGCGGTCTGCGTCAGCCGCATTGGGGATCACCACCACTTTGTCCGGGTCGACCTCGGGGGCCAGCTTGGCCCGCACGTTGGCGGCCATTCCCTCCGACAGCACGGTCACGGCCGCGGCCCGCCGATACACCCAGCGCTCCAGCCGGCTGGCCGCGGCCACCAGCCTGGCGTTCTGCAAGACACCGGTGTCCACCGCCGCGTCGGGGAACACGTCTTGCACGTTGAACACCAGGGGTGCCCGGCCCCGCCAGGCGGCCGCCCACCCCGCGGCGCCCAGCGTGAGCGGGGGCGACATGGCAAACACCACGTCGCAGCGGCCCGCTGCCATCACAGCATCGACGCCGGCCAGCGCAGTGAACCCGGCAAACGACGCCGCCCGGGCCGCCAGCCGCTTCTTGTCAGCGGGAAACGGATGCCAGCGCCTGATCCGACCCCACGGCTCCTGCTGGGTGCGCACCAGCCGCCCCGCCCATCCGCCTGCCACCGCATGGTCTCGATACCACGGGAGGCTGGTGATGATCTCCACCCGGTGGCCCCGGGCCGTCCACTGCTCGCAGATGGCGGTCATCACCTCCCCGGTGGGAGCGGTGTCGGGCGCATAGTGCGGACAAAGCACCAGGATCGAGAGCGGCTCCGTCATCCCGCCACCTTGGCGTACAGGCCGCAGAGCTCTGCCCCCGGGTCGAGGTCGGCCAGCTCCCGAACTCTGGACCTGCCCGCCGCGCTCAGCTCGTGACGGGCATCGGCATCAACCACCAGCTTGCCGATGGCGGCAGCCCAATGGGCCTCGTCGTCAGGGTCCAGAAGTCGCCCACCCGCTCCCACCACCTCCGGTAGCGCCCCCGCATCGGCGGCCACCACCGGGCAACCACGGGCCATGGCCTCAACCACCGGAAGGCCGTAGCCCTCATAACGAGACGGGAAAACCATGGCCACTGCCTGCCGGAACAGGCCGTCGAGCACTGCTCTGGGTATACGGCCCAGCCGGTGCCATTTGCTCCCCACCCCCAGCTCGTGGGCCAGATGGTCCAGCTTGGCGTCACGCGGGCCGGGCCCTCCCGAGGCCACCAGCGCCACATCCACCCCATCGGCGGCCAGCCGGGCCAACGCCCTCAGCAACACCTCGTGGTTCTTGTGGGGGTAGGCCACGGCCGGATAGAGCACGAATGGGTGGGACAAATCCGGCTCTGCCGCGGCCAGCGGCATTTCCGAATCACCCGAGGAAGCGTCCACCGGTGCGGGGAGCACCACTACCCGCTCAAGGTCAACGCCGAGGCGCTCCACAAGGCGACTCCGGCAAAACTCGCTCACGGTCACAACCACCTCTGCCCCGCGCACCGACCGCGGCAGCATGGTCTTCAAGTACAGCCGCTTGATCAAACTGAAGCGCTTGGGATGGTCCAACGGCTGCAAATCGTGAACGGTCACGATTGCCGGGCGCATGCCCATCCAGGGCACGGTTCCCCCGAAATGGTGGACCAATGCGATTCCTCGGCGGCGGCATTGCACTGCCAGCCAGGAGTTCTCCATCAGCACCCGCAGCGGTCGGCTCTTGCCCACCGGTGATTTCACCACCTCGTGGCGCTCCGCCAGCGCCGGGTGGGCCTCGGCGAAGCCAGGCGGGCCGAACAAGGTCAAACGCACCGAAGAGTCCAACGGAATGGCCGAGAGCATCCTGACCGCGTAGTCCTCGGTGCCCCCTACCTTGCCCGACCGCAGCCACAACAGGTTCACGCCCACGTGCACCGTCGAGTCAGGCAAGGCATCCGAGCCCATCAGCCAGCCAGCTCCCGATAGACATCCAACAGCCCCTCAGCGGTGCGCTTCCAGGTGAACTCAGTCAGCGCCCGCTCTCGGCCCTGTGAGCCCAGACAAGCCGCAGAAGCCTCGTCGTCGAGAACACCGGCCAGTGCGTCGGCGATCTCCCCCGGCCGGGTGGGATCCACCAGCACTCCCGCCGCACCGGCCACCTCGGCAGTGGCCCCCGTCGCCGATGTCACTACCGGCGTCTCCTGCACCATCGCCTCCAGCACCGGCAGGCCGAAGCCCTCGGTCAGGCTCGGATAGCACACTGCCTGGGCGGCCCTCATCAGCGCCCGCTTGTCGGCCTCGGCCACAAACCCCAAACGGCGAATCTGCGGCCCCGAGGAAGCCAGGGCGCCGTCCAGTTTTGACTTCGACGCCGCCAGATCGCGGTCGAGGTTCGACTTCCACCCCGTTGGGCCCACCAACACCAACTCCTCGGCCCTTTCTCCCAGCAACTGCCACGCCTCCAGCAAGCCGGCCAAGTTCTTGCGGGGCTCTTCCGTCCCCACCCAGAGCACGAACCTGTCGGCCAGCTGAAATCGCTGTCGCACTTCCTCGGCCTCCGGTGACGGCACCAAGCGGTCATCGGCCCAGTACGGAACGATGCGCACCCGGTCGGCGTCGATCCCGGCCCGCACACAGTCGTCCGCCGTGTGCTGCGACGGGCACACCACGATGTCGGCATCGTCGCGGGTCAAGTTCAGTGACCGAGTGAAAAACCGAAGACCTCGTGCAGTGAAGTGGTCGGGATGGCGCAAGAACGCCAAGTCGTTGACCGTCACCGCCAACGGAGCAGTCCGAGGGGGCACCGCCATTCCGGTGGCGTGAATGGCGTCCACCCGACCAACTGACCGCGGAACGGAAGGCCGACGCATGTGGTGCCAGCACCAGTACAGCCCGGCCCGAGGCAACGGCAGAGCAGCCACCGGGATTCCGGGAGCGAACGGCTCCTCAGGAGGACTCCGGTGCCAGGCCGAAACCCCCACCATCTCGGGAGGCGCCGACAGCCGCCCCAGAGCCTCTACACACCCGAGCGCGGCCGTCGCCGTTCCCCCCGGCACCCTATGCCAGCACTGCTCCAGCGTGATCGCCACTCGCACTGCCCCGATTCTGCCAGCCCGAACCCAACAAGCACGTCGCGGACCACTAGTCTGGGAACCGATGAGCGGCTTCTGGGCAGGCAAGCGGGTTCTGGTCACCGGAGGCACCGGATTCTTGGGCCAGGCGGTTTGCCGGCTGCTCAACCAGGCCGAGCCCGCTCTGCTGGCCGCCCCCTCCAGCGCCGACTACGACCTGCGCAGCGCCACAGACACGCAGCGGTTGCTCGCCGACATCCAGCCCCATGCAGTGATCCACCTGGCCGCCCGGGTAGGGGGCATCGGCGCCAATCAGGAGAGGCCCGCCGATCTCTACCTCCACAACCTGCTGATGGGCACCAACGTCATCGAGCAGTGCCGATTGGCACAGACCGATCGCCTCGTTGTGGTGGGCACCATCTGCTCGTACCCGAAGTACACGAAGGTGCCGTTCTCCGAAGACTCATTGTGGACCGGCTACCCCGAGGAGACCAACGCCCCCTATGGGGTGGCCAAGCTGGCCCAACTCGTGCAGCTTCAGGCCAACCGCGAGCAATATGGCCAGCAGGGCATATATCTGATGCCCACCAATCTCTATGGCCCGGGCGACAAGTTCCACCCATCGGCATCCCATGTGATCCCCGCGCTCATCAAGAAGTGCGTCGATGCCATAGAAGCCGGCCAAGACAGCATCGAGGTCTGGGGCACGGGCACGGCCAGCCGGGAGTTCCTCTATGTGGACGACGCCGCCAAGGGCATCCTGTTGGCGGCCGAGCACTACCGGGGGGCAGAGCCGGTCAACTTGGGGGCAAACCAGGAGATTGCGGTCAAAGAGCTCGTGGAGGATGTGGCTGAAGTCACCGGTTTCACCGGCCGGATCGAGTGGAATTCCTCCCGACCCGACGGCCAGCCCCGCCGCTGCGTGGACCCCAGCCGGGCCAAGAGATTGTTCGGCTTCGAGGCCTCCACCCCCTTCGCTGAGGGGTTGCGCCACACCTACGAGTGGTACTTGGCCAACCGTCAGGAGGCCGAGTCCCGAGGGCTTTCCAACACCGCTCGGTAGTCGACACCCACCACTAGCTCCACATCAGCGCCGTCGATTCCCATCACCTGCTCCAGAATGGGTGCGGGCTCGATGAAGCGGGCCAGGGTCGTCGCCTGTTCTGTAGCGGCCTCGGTGTGGCGAATACCGGTTCTGGCTACATCAAACCGGTCGGCGTTGCCCCGGTCCACCACCGAGAACCCGACCCTTTCCAACTCCGCCTCCACTCCGGCCACGGTGCCCGACGAGGTGCCGTTGAGAATCCGAACCCGCACACTGGCCAGGCTCCCGGCCCGGAAGAACTCCAGCACCGGCTGGGCGTCGTTTTCCAGCAGCAATAGCACCTGTTTGCCGTCGATGGTGGCATCAACCACCGGCAGCTTGTACCGCTCGATTTGGTCGACGGAGAACGATCGGAACTCGTCACCCAGATCTACGAGCTGGCCCACCGTGATGCGATCATCGAGCGTGATACTGGGGTTGTCGTCGTCGAGAAGATCGCTGGCCACCCGCCGGAGGTTGAGCGGATTGCGGATGCCCTTCTCCACCGCCCGTTTGAGGGTGGCCACCATGAACTCCTGCTGGCGCTGGTTGCGCTCCAGGTCATTCCACACGCCAAGCCGCACCCAGTCGTCGTCGATGGCCGGATTGCCCCCCGGGGCCACTGTCAGAGGTCGGCGGGTTCGCACATAGGCCAGCGCGGTGTCGGCATCGAGGGTGACCACGCCCGTCTGCTCGATCCGCAACCCCAGCGAGTCGTCTCGGATGGGCTGGGCGATCTCCACCGGCACCCCGTCCACCGTATTCACGATTCGCAGGAATCCGGCGAAGTTGATCTCCACGTAGTGGTGAATGGGCACCCCGAGATATTCCGACACCGTCTCAATCAAGGCCGCGGGCCCGCCGATGCCCCGAGCGGCGTTCACCCGCTCGCTCCATCCCCGGTCGGCGATCGGCACCCAGAGGTCGCGGGGAATCGACAACATGGCCACCCGGTCAGCCTCAGGGTCGATGCGCACCAGAATCACCGAGTCGGTCAGCAGCGAGTTGACGTCCCGATCGATGTGGATAGGGCTACCAGGGTCGATTCCAGCGGCGTTGTCGATCCCCACCAGGAGAAAATTCAAGGCTCCTGCGCCGGGTTGTTCCGCGGAGTCGACTGATGTTCCCTCCGATGCGCCCACCAAGTTCACCGGCGCTCCCACCAAGTCCAGCGACAGCCCCACCGACACCCGGGGAATCTGGCTCACCTGCGACTTCACCATGCCCAGACCAACCGCACCTCCCACCGCGGCCACAAACACCAGCAGCCCGAACAGCACCACCATGAACTGCCACCAAGTTCTCCGGCGTGCTCCGCGCCCACGACCGCGCCTCATTGCCCGCCAGTGTAAGTACACTGCACCCGATGGAGGTGGCGGCTGTGGCCGTGGTGGGACACCATCTGTGTTCCAGGTTGGTCGATGTCACCGACGATTTAGGGGCATTGGAGTCCAAGGGCTTCTGGGCGGTGGCCATAGATTTCCACGGCAAGTCAGTGTGCGCCCGCTTCGACTCGGTTCGCCCGGCCCGACCCTGGAAGGGCCGCCCCTGGAAAGGGATCCCGGCCGACACCTGGAGAAGCTCGCTCGACCAATCCGATTTCACCTCCGGGGTCTCGGCTATCCGGGATATGATCGCCGCCGGCGACGTCTACCAGGTGAACCTCACCCGCCGGCTGAGCGCACCGCTCATCGATCCCGACACCGACATCGCAGCGTTGGGAGCAGCGCTGGCTGAAGGAAACCCCGCACCATATGCCGCCGTGCTGCGCCTGCCCGACCACGGCGTACACATTGCCTCGGCCTCGCCCGAGCGCTTCTTGGTGCGCAACGGTCGATGGGTGGAATCGTCTCCCATCAAGGGCACCGCCGCCCACCCATCGGGGCTGACCCCGAAGGACCAGGCTGAGAACCTCATGATCGTCGATCTGGTGCGCAACGACTTGGGGCGGGTGTGCGACTACGGCACGGTGAGCGTGCCCGCCCTGTTCTCCCTGGAGCATCACCCCGGCCTGGTGCATCTGGTGAGCACCGTGCGGGGTCGACTGGCCCGCGGCTGCGGATGGCCGGATCTGATCGACGCCACCTTCCCGCCGGGGTCGGTAACCGGCGCTCCCAAGCTGGCCGCCCTCAACGCCATCTATGCGTTGGAGCCGCAACCGCGGGGGGTGTACTGCGGCGCGGTGGGATGGGTGGACGCCGACCGCCAGCGGGGCGATTTGAACGTGGCCATCCGCACCTTGTGGATCGAAGACGAGCACCTCCACCTCGGCACCGGAGGCGGCATCACCTACGACAGCGACCCCGAAGACGAGTGGCAGGAAACCGAGCTGAAGGCCAAGCGGCTGCTGGCCGTTGCCACCGGGGAGTACGTGCTCTAGTGACGGCCCGCATCGTGTGGATCAACGGGGATCTGGTTCCGGAGGACGAGGCCCGGATCTCGCCCTTCGATCACGGATGGCTGGTGGGCGATGCCGTATTCGAGACCCTGGTCATTGTGCGGGGAATGCCGTTCGCCGCTCGCCGCCACCTGGAGCGGCTGGCCTACTCGGCCGAGCACCTGGGTGTGGAGGTTCCCGACGCCGATGTGCTGCGGGAGGCCATGATCGCGGTAGCCGACGCCAACGGGCTCCAAGAGGGTCGTCTGCGGGTCACCATCAGCAGCGGTACCGGGCCATTGGGCAGCAGCCGGGGCGACAGCCCGCCGACTGCCACCGTGGCCGCCACTCCCCAAGCCCCCTGGCCCGCCACCGTGGCGGTGGCCACCGTGGACTGGACCATCAACGAGCGCGGCCCTCTGGCCGGCCTCAAAACCGTGTCCTACGGAGCCAACGTGCGGGCATTGGCCGACGCGAAGACGGCCGGCGCCAGCGAGGCCATCTTCGCCAACACCCAGGGTCAGCTTTGCGAGGGCACCGGAAGCAACGTTTTCCTGGCCCACAATGGCCAGCTCATCACTCCCACCCTGGCCTCAGGATGCTTGGCCGGAGTCACCCGCCAGCTCGTGATCGAGCTGACCGGCGCGGTCGAGCGAGACGTGCCCCTCGAGGCGCTGGCCGCGGCCGAGGAGGCGTTCCTCACCTCCACTACCCGCGACGTTCACCCCATCCACGCCGTGGACGGCCATACTCTTCCCGCTGCCCCCGGCCCCCACACTCAAGCCGCGGTCCGCGCCTTCGCCCACCTCAAGGCCACGGAGATCGACCCCTAGCGATTCCCCCAAGAGATCTACCGGCTACGCAGGTGTACAACATCGCCCACCACAACCCTGGCCCCGCCTTCCATCACCAACGCCCCTCCGTCATCCAAATCCTGGGCCAGTCCCTCCAGCACGCTTCCGTCGCAAAGCTGCACCGACACTTGCTGGCCCAAGGTGGCTGACTCTCGGCGGGCCGCAGCCACCAGCACCGCCTGGCCGCTGGGCATCTCGATTCCGTCCATCCACTGCGAGAAGCCGGCCAATACCCCGGCCAGCAACTCCTCGCGATCGACCGCCGCGCCGCACACGTCTTCCAAGGCCACCGCGGTGTCAGCCACCTCGGGGGGTGTTGCTCCGGTCCGCACGTTGAGCCCCATGCCCACCACCACGGCCTCCAGCCGATCTCCAGTCACCACCGACTCGGCCAGCACCCCAGCCAGCTTGCGGTCGGCCACCACCAGGTCGTTGGGCCATTTCAAACCGGGGCGCACCCCGGCCAGCGAATCGCAGGCCTCCACCGCCCCCAACGCCAGCGCGGTGGTCACCAGGTGGGCTCGCGCCACATCGATCCTGGGCCTGGTGAGCACCGAGAACAACAGGCTCGACTCCGGCGCGGCAATCCAGCTGCGCCCCCGCCTCCCCCGACCCGCGCTCTGATACTCGGCCGCCAATACCACATCCGCCTCGGCCCCTTGACGGGCCGCGTCCAACAAGTCGGCGTTCGTCGACCCGGTCTCATTCACCCACTGAATCTGGAAGTCGGTCACTCCACTCCGTCCCATTTCGCCCCGCCATTATTCGCGTGATCCCAAGACTCTCTGCCACCATATTGCCGTGTTGTCCAAGGTATTGGTGGCGAACCGGGGGGAGATCGCCGTTCGAGTGATCCGGGCCTGCCGGGAGTTGGGCATCGCCACGGTGGCGGTGTACTCCGACCTCGACCGCAGCGCCCTCCACGTTCGCATGGCCGATGAGGCCCATGCCCTCGGTGGCCAGACCGCAGCCGAGAGCTACCTCAACACCGAGGCCATCCTCGACGTCATCGAGCGCACCGGAGCCGACGCTGTCCACCCCGGCTACGGATTCTTCTCGGAGAACGCCGACTTCGCCCGGGCCATCACCGCCCGGGGGGTGGCGTTCATCGGCCCCAATCCCGAGGCCATCGAGGTCATGGGCGACAAAATCTCCGCCCGCCAGGCCGCCGAGCGGGTAGGGGTGAGCGGCGTCCCCGGCACCACCGACCTCATCACCGATCCCGAGCAGGTGCGGGCCTTCGGCGCCGAGCACGGCTACCCGGTGGCCATCAAAGCGGCCTACGGCGGCGGCGGCCGGGGCATGAAGGTGGTGGCCGACGAGAGCGTGGTGGAAGAGGCCATCGAGTCGGCCCAGCGGGAGGCGCTGAGCTACTTCGGGCGCGACGAGATCTACATGGAGCGCTATCTGGAGCAGCCCCGCCACGTGGAGGTGCAGGTTCTGGCCGACAGCCACGGCAACTGCGTGTACCTGGGCACTCGTGACTGTTCAGCCCAGCGCCGCCACCAGAAGCTGATCGAGGAGGCCCCCGCGGCCGGCATCGACCCCGAAGTCCTGGCCGCCATGGGCGAGGCCGCGGTAAAGGTGGCCCAGGGCTGCGACTACGTGAACGCCGGCACGGTGGAGTTCCTGTATGAGGACGGCCAGTTCTACTACTTGGAGATGAACACCCGCCTCCAAGTGGAGCATCCGGCCACCGAGCTCGTCACCGGGATCGACCTGGTAGAGCAACAGATCAAGGTGGCCTCCGGCGAGCCCCTGCCGTTCACCCAGGACGAAATCGAGATATCCGGCCACGCCATCGAAGTGCGCATCAACGCCGAAGACCCCGCCGAGGGCGCCTTCCTGCCGTCACCGGGGCCGATCACCGGCCTGCGGGCGCCCAGCGGGTACGGAACCCGTTGGGACGGGGGGTACGAGGCCGGAGATGAGATCAGCCAGTTCTACGACAATCTGGTGGGCAAGCTGATCTGCTGGGGTCGAGATCGGCCCACTGCCATCGCCCGCACCCTGCGGGCCCTCGACGAGCTGGAAGTGAGCGGGGTGGCCACCACCATTCCCGCCGACAAGGCCATCCTGGCCCACCCCGATTTCGCCGCCCTCACCCACTCCACCAAGTGGGTGGAGGAGACGCTCGACCTGACTGGAGTCAAGAGCGCCCCGGCCAGCCCCCCCTCCGACACCGAGCCCCTGGTGCAGCGGGACATCGACGTGGAGGTCAACGGCCAGCGCTATTCGGTGAAGATGTGGGTGCCGGAGACCGCCTCTGCCCCATCCGCCGCCCCCGCATCGGGCGGCGCCAAGCGCCCCAAGCGGGCCGCCGCCAGCAAGAGCGGGGGCAGCGCGGGCAGCGGTGAGGTGACCGTGCCCATGCAGGGCACCATCGTCAAGGTGATGGTGGCTGCGGGCGACACGGTAGAGGCCGGCGATCCCATCGTGGTGCTCGAGGCCATGAAGATGGAGAACAACGTGTGTGCCGAGAAGTCCGGCACGATAGCGGAGGTCCGGGTGTCCGAGGGCGACTCGGTGGGGGGCGGCGACGTAGTGGCGGTGATCCAATAGCGCGTCCGCGGCGCCGGCTGTCAGCCCGGCCCGCCCGCCGGTAGCATCGATCACGCCTCATGGTCGATTCCCAACCGCTTTCGCAGGCCGGCACCTCGATCGTCATTCCCAGCGCCGGCCACCTCCAGCCTGATGCCGACGCCTCCATGCTTCAGCGCTGCCTGGCCACGCTCACCCTGCTCGATCCGGCGCCCGCGGAGGTGATCGTGGTGGTGGGCGACGAATTCCAGGGAGAGCCGCCTCAGCAGACCCCCGGCCTGCCCCTGCGAGTCCTCCACCGGGGCCCGGGGCCCTTCGACTTCTCCCGGGCCGTGAACTGCGGCGTGCTGGCCAGCCGCGGCCCCCTGGTTCTGATGCTCAACGACGACATAGAGGCAGAAACCGGCGACTGGCTGGGAAAAATGGCCGCCCATCTCAGCGATCCGAGCATCGGCGCCGTGGGGGCGGCCCTGCTGTATCCCGACCGGTCGATACAGCACATCGGCATGGAGTTCGACGGCGCTCATCCCATCCACTCCTTCCGGGGATGCCAGCAGTCTGAAGCCGCCGACGGCGGCGACGGGGCTCGCGATGTGATCGGCGTCACCGGGGCCTGCCTTCTGGCCCGACGCCGGGACCTGCTGGCCGTGGGCGGGATGTCGCTTGAGTTCCCCGCCTCCTACGGCGATGTCGATCTTTGCCTGCGGCTCATCCGGTCGGGCTTGCGGGTGGTGGTGGAGCCCGCTGCCACCCTCATCCACCACGAGAGCGCCAGCCGGGAACCGGTCATCGAATCCTGGGAGTGGGAGAGGTTCGTCGCCCGCTGGGGCGAGCCGCCCCACCGGGGGCCACTCCCTGCCAATTCCGAATCCGACCGCAACTACGATTCAGCCATGACCGCCGATCAGGTGGATGGCGAGGATCGCGATCAGCTCCGCCATGAACTCCTCAATCTGCGCGATCGAGCCCTCGGAGCCGAAGCGCGCAACCAGTTCCTGACGAACCGCGTCGCCCACCAAGACGAACAGATCGCCGAACTGGAAGACCGGGTGGCCGAGCGGGACTCCCGCATAGAAGAGTGGAAGAACCGGGTGGCCGAGCGGGACACACGCATAGGCGAACGAGATGCCCGCATCGCTGAGCGGGACCTGCGCATGGCCGAGAAGGACGCCAGCGCCGACGAGAAGGACGACCGCATCGCCGAGCTGGAAGCAGAGAACCTCCGCTTGCACGAGGACCTGGCCCGACCGGCCATCATCCGGCTTGCTCGTCGTCTAGTCCCAGGATCGGGCCGGCATGAGCGAGCTTGACCTCAAACAGGTCAGCGCGGAGATCGAGGCCGATGCCGACAAGCGCCGCCGCCAAGACCGGGAGATCGCCCAGCTTGAACACGACATAGAGCAGGCTTGGGCCGACATCGCCGAGTCCGAGTCCTCTCTGCACGTCATCGACGAAGACGGCGATTTCTTGAACCAGGCCGCCAATCTGGCCTCGCTCGACCCCCATGTCCCGATCGGGTCGCGCCGGGGACTCCGCGGCGTCAAGTGGCTTGTCCGCAAACTGTCCTACTGGTACGCCCGCTTTCTCACCGACCAGTTCAACGTGTTCGCCGGAGTGCTGATCCGGCACCTGCGCAACGTCGAAACCCGACTGGGCCGCCTGGAAGGCGCGGCCGGCTATCTGGGCGACGGCACCGTTCCGGCCGGCTTCGGTGTTCTCGACAGTCCTCTTGAGCCATCGTCCGAAGTGGTGTCCCACGTCGCCGGCTTGGCGGGCTCGGGGCCGTGTCTGGTGCTGTCCGGTGGGAAAGGCGCCATAGTCGAGGCCATCAGCCAGCGGGGCATCAGCGTCCACGGCGTGGAACAAGACCCCGACCGGGTTCTCGCTGGACTCCGCCGTCGCCTCGACATTCGAGCGGGCGGCGTGCTCCCCCATCTGGTGGGCGCCGAGGACGGGGAATTCGGCACGATCGTGCTCACCGGGTTTGTGGAGACCCTCCCGCTAAGAGACCTGGTCGGAATGGTCAACCAGGCCAGCCTGAAGCTGAAGAAAACCGGGCGGATCGTGGTGGCAGTGGCCGACCCCGCAGCCCGGGCCCGGGTAGACGCCGAGCTGGGCTCGGGGTTGGGCATCTCACCGGTCACCTGGCGGCACCTGTTGGAGCAGGCCGGCTTCGACGCCAGCTTGGAGCCCTGCTCCGACTCCCGCATCACCGAGATAGTGGTCGCCCAGCGCACCGCCCCGCCGAGCCGGCCATGAGCCTCGCTGTGCCAATCATGAGCCCACTGAGCCGGCCATGAGCCCCACCGTCGACCTGTTGATCCCGCAGATGGCCACGGGAGACGCCACCAGCAACCACACCCGGCTGATCCAGCAGCTCCTCGAGGAGAAGGGGTTAGAGACCCGTGTCGTGGTAGAGCGCAAGAGCCGGTCCGATGGCAGCGACCTGTCGGTCGAGAAGTGGAAAGGCGACGCCCGCGTCTCGATTCTCCAGCACTCCATAGGGTCGGAGGTCGCTCAGTTCGTGATCCGGAAGAAGACGCCGGTCGTGCTCAACTACCACAACATCACCCCCGCCAGTTACTTCCAGTCGTGGCAGCCCGAACTGGCCAAGAGCGTCGAGCGAGGACGCCAGCAGCTCGGGCAACTGGCCCGGCTGACCCGTCGAGGGATCGCCGACTCGGAGTTCAACGCCCAAGAACTGAGGGACTTGGGCATCGACGATGTGGTGGTCGCCCCCGTGCTGTGGAAGCTGGGCAGCGGCGTGCCGCCGTCTGGGCAGGGCGACAGCACCGACCTCGACGGCGGGGGGACCGTGCTGTTCGTCGGCCGGCTGGCCCCCAACAAGTGCCAGCACGATCTCATCGCCGCCTTCGCGGTGCTGTCGCGGTTCCGCCCCGAGGCCAGGCTGGTGCTCGTTGGACAGGCCTCTCCTCCCCAATACCTGCACTCTTTGAAGAGCCTCGCCCGGCGACTCGGCGTGCACAGTCGGGTTGTGTTCGCCGGCAAGGTGTCCGACAAGAACCTCCTCCAGTGGTACCAGCTGTCCGATGTGCTGGCCTGCACCTCCGAGCACGAGGGCTTCGGAGTGCCCCTGGTCGAGGCCATGGCCAACGGCCTGCCCGTGGTGGCCTACGACGCGGCCGCGGTGGCCGAGACGGTCCAGGATGCGGGCATCGTGATACGCGACAAGCGGCCCGTGACCATGGCCCTGGCCCTCCACCGGGTGCTGAGCGACGGTCAGCTTCGCCAGAGCCTGCGCGACCGCGGCGTCAAGTCGGCCCAGCGGTTCGACATCTCCGTCACCCGCGAGCAGATGTGGATCGCCCTCAAAGACCTGGTGGAAGTCGGGGACTGATCCCGGAGGGCAGCCTCAGCGCCGGCCGAAGCCCCTTATCAACCCGGCGATCTTGTTGTGGACTCGCTCCCGCCACGCCACCCGGGCCAATCGGGCCTGGGCCTCGGCCAGCTCAGACTGGAGCTGCGCCAGCCGGGCGTCGGCTTGTGCCAGTCGAGCACGGGCCTGCTCCAAGCCCACCTCCGTCTCGTGCTGCTCGGACAGCTGGGCCAGCAGCTCCTGTTGCCGGTGGACCAAGTGCTCCATGCGGCGGTAGGGGGCCAGCGGCGATCCCAACCGGTCCATCCGGGACCGGGACCCCGCATCGTGCAGTTCGGCCAGCCTCACCGCCGGCTGGCGGTAGACCAGACCCATCAGCTCGCCCTCGGCCTGTCTCCACCGGCTGAGCAGGTCGTCGTCGATGTGTTCGCCGATCAGTCCGCCGAGATGAGCCACCAGGCGGTCGTTGCTCCAGGTCACCGGCAAGGGCAGATGGCAGCGGGCGCTCAGCAGGGCGGAGACCGTCTTCCACAGCCCTCTGACCACCGCCAAACGAACATCCACTCCCCCGGCGGCCACCCATTCCCGGTCCACGAACTTGAGGCCCTCCGCAGTCATCACAAAGTTGTCGGGCCCGGAATCCAACCACACGGGGGGCAGCGCCCGTTCGGCATCGGCCGGCAGATAGGGGTGGGGCGCGGCAACCGAGTCGATCGGAGTCTCCCGAGCAGACAGCGCGGCCCGCCAGTTCCGCAACAGCTCGGCGAATCCGTCCTCGTCGCCCTCCCGGGCGCAGTCCAGCAGACACTGCTCGAGGTTCCGGCCCGGGTAGTAGGGCTCCTCGGCCACCTCCACCTGCCCGAGCCACCCGTCGAGATCACCGGCCCTGTCTTCATCCAGCAGACTGCGCCTCACCACCAGGCTCTGGTCCGAATCCACCACCACGGCCTGCTGTCTCCAGCGCCGTTGTCGATCCGGGGCCACGCGCCAGGCCAGCGACCGCTGGTCAACCCGCTCTGCCACCGCTTCTTTGCTCCGACCGGCGACCACCAGAAAGGAGTTGGCCACATCGGGTCCCAGGCCCGCCGTCAGCAGCGCTCGGTGGGCGGCCCGCTCATCGGCAACCACCACCGGACGGGCATATTCGCTGCTGGTGGGGTGGCCCACGATTTGGTCGACCATGTCGACGCCATCGGGTCGGCCATAGATCTCCTCGGCCAGCACCGCGGTGGGCAGCTTGTAGTCGGGAAACGGGTACAGCCACTTCTGGATCCCCAACCCGGTGTCGGTCAGCATCTCGGCCAGCTCCCGCCGCGACCAGGTGGTGGGCTCCCCCTCGCGGTAGCCCTCCCAGCCCACCCAGGGCAGCCCCAGATGGTCTTCGGGAAATCCCAGCAGGTACTTGAGCCCGAGGCGGTTCTCAATGGCCAACACCACCACTCCGCCGGGAGCGAGGGCATCCACTGCCCGGCTGAGAAGAGCCGCGGGCCCGTCTCCCCCACCCTGGCCGGTGCCGGCATATTCCAGCACTCCCACCAACAGAACCACGTCGTAGGCCTCGCGCCCGCCGTCGCCCAGCGCGTCCAGCGGCCCACACAGAACCCCCACGTCGTGAAGTCCGGCACAGCGATGGGCGATCAGTTCGGCTCGGGCTGCACTGCCCTCCACCGCGGTCACCACCGCCCCCCGGTCGGCGCAGATCCGGGTGTTGACTCCCGAACCCGCCCCCACGTCCAACACCCGGTCGCCAGATCCGATGGCCACCGGGGCCAATAAAACGGCCCGTTCAGGCGCCAGGTGATAGGCCGTGGGCCAGTCGTGGATCGCCGACGCCAGCTCATCAGACCCCACTCGGCGGTCTTCCGCGGCTCGCAGCATTGCCAGCAGCTCGTCCTCAGCCCCGTCGGCATAGGGCAGCGAGTCGCCGATCATGGTGATTGGCAAGGGTTCAGCGCTCATCAGCACATCCCGGCCGGCTCAAACCCCGGCCCGCCAGTCGCCCTCCAGGTTCAACAGCCCGTTGGCCTGCGGATCGGGCTCACCGGAAATCTGAAGCCAGAACTCCCGGGCTCGGCGGTCGTAGAGAAACGAGGCGTCAGAATCCTGCACGGCGGCGTTGACATGAAACGCACCCGAGCGGAACGGTATGCGGAGCAGGCGAAACTCCACCCACCCCTCGCCGTCCACCTTGCCCGGTCGAAACCCGTCGACGTGGGAGCGGGGGCCGGCCAGATGCAGGTTGTTGTGGTCGTAGAACCCCAGTGAGAACACCGGGTCTTCAACCGGCTCCGAGGCGGAGTAGTGGATGCGCACGACCAGCGGATCGCCCGATGCGAAGGACTTGGGCCGGTGACCGGCCCCATCGAAGAACTCCAGGTTCGTGATGCGCAACGGCGTCTCCCCCTCGGTATCGGAGCGGGGACGGTGACCCACCGAGGCGGCCCCCTCGGTGTCGATGGTGTCGAGGTAGGCGTTGACCACATCCTGGGGATCGCCGACCGCGGCCAGCAGCCCGCGGTTGAGCCAGGCCATCTGATCGCAGTTGGCCCGCAGCATCCCCAGATCGTGGCTGACCAGCACGATGGTCACCCCTTGGGACCGCAGTGACTCCAAGTGGCTGAAACACCGGAGCTGGAACTCCTCGTCGCCCACGGCCACCACCTCGTCGACGATGAGGATCTCGGGGTCGACGTGGACGGCGACCGCGAAGCCCAGCCTCACGTACATGCCGCTGGAGTAGATCTTGACCGGGCTGTCGATGAACTCCTCCAAGCCGGCGAATTCGACGATCTGCTCCACTCGGTCATCAATCTGAGACTTCGGCACCCCGAGCACTGAGGCGTTGAGGTAGATGTTCTCCCGGCCGCTCAATGCGGGGTGGAACCCTGCCCCCAGCTCCAAGAGGGCCGACGTCCGGCCGTTGGCTTCGACTCGGCCTTCGGTGGGGCGGTAGATCCCGGCCATGACCCGCAGCAGGGTGGACTTGCCCGATCCGTTGCGTCCCACCAGCCCGTACATCGAACCCCGGGGCACCTCCAGGCTGATGTCTCGAAGCGCCCAGAACGGCTCACTGCGCACCCGGCGGAATGAGCGGCCCGATCCGGGGCGCAGCCCCGTCCACGCTTCCTTCAGGCTGAGGGGTCGGTCCAAGGTCAGCCGGAAGCGCTTGGACACGCCCTCGACGACCACCGCGTTCTCGCCCATCGCCTAGAGCTCCTCGGCGATGTCGCGGGTTCGGACTTTGAACATCAACCAGCCACCCGCGCCCACCGCCAGCGAGATCAGCGCCATGAGCCCCAATCGAAGCACACCGGGCCAGTCCAGTCCGTACAGCAACTCGCGAGAGGCCTCAGTGAACTGTGATAGCGGATTCAACCGGATGATGTCGCGCACCGGCAGCCCCATGGCCCGCTCGGGGATCAACGACAGCGGATAGACGATTGGTGTCACATAGAAGAGGAACTGCAAGACAATGGTGGACAGGTAGCCCACGTCGCGATAGCGCACGTTCCACACGCTGAGCACCAGGCCGATCCCCAGGGCAAAGATAGCCAAGAACAGCAGGAGGACAGGCCACAGCAGGAAGGTCCAACTCACGTTGACCAGGCAGATGAGGATCAGCATCAAGATGGACGCCTCGATGGCCGCTTGGAACAGCACGGTGAGAAGGGCGGCGACCGCCGGGGCCTCCGGGGGGAAATACACTTTGCCGAGAAGCGAGCCTAAGTCCAACAACGCGCTCATCGCCCCGGTGATGACCCCGTAGAAGGCGTTCCACATGACCAGCGCGCAAAAGAGGTAGAGGGCGAAGTTGTCGAAGCGGCCGTTGCCGGCCCGAGGGGGATCGAACTTCAACAGCACACCGAAGACCAGCGCGTAGATGGCCAGGGTGGCCGCCGGATTGAGCATCGACCACAGCCACCCCAGCACCGATCGCTTGTAGCGCGAGCCCAGCTCCCGCTGAACCAGACGGCCTATCAGCTCTCGATAGCCCCAGATCTCAAGGACGCCGCCCCGGTCGGTCATAGCTCTCACTGCGGCGGCTCGGGATCGCATAGATAGCCGTACACGCCGTCCAGGTTCAGGTCCCAGCGAGCGTGACGGGCGGCTATGTCGGCCAGGCCCTGCTGGGCCAGCCGCTGCCGGCGGGCGGGGTCCCGCACCAAAGCGACGATCTCCGCGGCCAGCCCGTCGGCGGTCTGGGGCGACTGCATGCAGTTGTGGTCGTGGCGGAGGAGCCAGTCCCCCGCCGGATTCTCGAATGCCACCACCGCGGTGTCGCAGGCCATCAGCTCCAGCGGCAGGTAGGAGGGATGCTCAGAGGTGGTGAGCGCCACGCCGATGTCGCAGGATCGATAGAGCGGGCCGGTCTCCCGGTAGTCGAGTTGGCCCATGTGGGTGATGAGGGAGTCCATGTGCTCGGGGAAGGCCCACGACCCCGCCGTCACAATGCGGACATCGTCGGCCAGTTCGTCCTTCACGAGGCGCACGGCCCGAGCGGCCAATTCCCAGCAGTTGCGGAGATGGCCGGGACGGGAATAGATGAACACCGTCACCGGGCGCTCGGGATCGGGATCGATGCGACCTCGGGCATGAAAAACCGAGTCGTCCACCGCGGGCCAGAAGTGCTGGGCAACCCCGTCGTATCGATCCCGGTAGATGTCGGCCAAATGGCCGGTGTTGCACAGCCCGTAGAGCCCGAGCCGGTAGCTGTGCTCGGCCAGGGCATAAAGCGTGCCTGCCGGGTAGAACATAGGCTCGAAATCCTGGATCAGGTAGAAACGGCGCCCCTGGCCCGGGGTGCGGGCCGCGAAATAGGCGGTGGTCCACATGGTGGCGATGGCGGCATCGGCCGCCGCCACATCGCTGGGATCGAAGGCGAAAGAGTCGTGGTAGGCAATCGGGCTGTCGGCCAGCGAGTCGAAGGCGGCGGTGATCCCCGATCGGTACCACCGCTCGTCGTGATTCTCTGGGCCCGCCATCACCATGAACCGGTTCTCCACCCCGTGGTTGCGGGCCAGATGGTCGGCCAGCCGGAACACGGTGTGGATGCCGCCGTAGAACGGGTTCTGGAATTCGGGCACAAACCAGTTGACCGTTTTCACCTCTTGTCGCCCGACGACGCCCCGGTGTCTCTGGCGCACCGACTCGGCCAGCGCCCGATCGGCTTCGGATGCGAACGCCAGGGCGTGGGCCTCCCCGGTCTCGTTGCGCTGGTAGAAGATGTCCATGGGCCGGCCCAGCATCTCGGTGAGCTGGCTCAGCACCCCCGGCTTCTCCTCGCAGTGCACCTTGGGCTCGGGGTGGGCTGCGCTGAGGTTCGGGGAGAAGTAGGGGTCGCCGCCCATCAGCCAGCGCTGATAGGCCCAATAGCTGGCGAACACATCGCCCTCGGGAATGTTCGGTCCCCGGGTAGCCGATTCCCGGTGGACGACTGGCGTGGCCGCGGATACCACGTTGCGGTACCCGGCCTGCCGGGCCCGCAACCCGAGCACCACATCGCTGCCGCACAGCTCCAACCGCTCGTCGAAACCGCCGACCTCTTCGAACACGGGCCGGCGCACGGCCAGGCAGGCGCCGGTCACCGCCACGGTGTTCCGGGTCCAGTCGGTGGATCCCATGAGGCTCTCGGAATGGGGGGCCATGCCCTGGAACAGGTGGCCGGCCAGGCCGGTCATCCCGATGACAACCCCGCCGAACTGGATCAGCCCGTCGTCGTCGATGAGCTGGAGCCCGGCCACGCCGATCTCGGGCCGCCGGGCCCAGCCGACCAGGTTGTCGAGCCATCCGGGATGGCCCGCAGACGTGTCGTCGTTCAAGAACACCAGCACCTCGCCGGTGGCCTGGGCTGCTCCCCGGTTGTTGACCGCGGAGTAGTTGAACGGCTCATCCCACCAGATGACCTGCGGGTTCAGATCGGCGGCCTGCGACTGGTACCAGGCCTCGTTCCCGTCGCTGCGGCCGCCGTTGTCCACGATGATGAGCTCAACGGCGGTGTGGCCGGCGGCGCGGACCAGCTCGAATGCCCCCACCAGCAACTCTCGATTGTGGCGGGTGGCGATGATGACGCTGACTGGCGCATTTACAGCCGGCGTCCACTCCAGATTGATGCCGCTGGCCCCCGCCTCAGCTTGGGCCGGCCAGCCCTGCCGAGACAGCCAGCGGTTCACCAACTCCAGATGGTGCGGCCCGACATGGTCGTCGCGGCGGTCGACGGTCTGAAGCACCGCAGGTAGACGGCAAACCTGCTGGTCGGCGACGTCCAGTCCCAACAGCAGATCCCACCACAGGGAGTCGTCGCCGGCCCCAAGATCGCGGTAGCGCACGGCGGCTTCGGCCCGCAGGCATCGGGCCCGAACGGCAAAGGCCCGTCCAATGTAGTTGGCGCACACCAGCAGGTCGGGCGACCAGCCCGGCTTGAAGCGGGGCCGGCTCAAGGGGTCCAAGTCATCTTCGAAGTAGACGCCTTCAGGCATCCCCTCGAGGTGCCATTCCCATACCTCATACAGATCGGCCAGATCGTCGTCCCAATACACCAACTCCAGCCATGGGTCGCGCCACGCGGCCTGCGCGATCTGGAACACCGCATCGGGCCGAAGCCGGTCGCCGGCTCGCAGCAATACCACCAGGTCCCGGGGACAGTCCTGCGACAGCCGGTCGAACTCCTCGGCCAGCCCGCCGGCCTCCACCTTGACCGCCTCGACCAGGCCCCACGTCTGGTTGTGCAGCGACGTCTCGGTGGCGGCCACATCGCCGCCGTCGTCCACCACCACTCCCCACACTTTGAGCGGTCGGATCCACTCGTCAAACCACTGCCGCTGAATGGCCAGGACACTGGGGTCGGCCGGCAGTCGGCAGTACCACTCCTGATAGGTCACACCGGCCGGCGGACGCGGCGGAACTCGTTCTGGCTCAGGCTCGGCTCTCAGATCAGGGTCGGCGGGCGGCTCTGCTGCCCGATTGCGGCGGACCAGACTGCGGGTCTCCCGGACGATCGCCATCATCCCGCTGACCAGTCGTCGGCGGCGGGTACCCCGGGGCAGAGCTCGCTCAACAAGACGACGAACCACTACGACACCCTACCTGTACTCCTAGTTTCGCTTTCACCCGAGAAGGCCTCCTCCGCGGCGAAGACGGCTTCTGCCACGGCGGTGTACTTGATGGCAGGAGCCGAAGCTGGGAGAATTGCCCAGCGGGCGGCCAACCGGTTTTGGACTTTCTATGCATTGGCAGCGATTGACGGTGTTGAACCGCCCTCGCTTATCACAGATTATTGCCGCCTCGACAGCACTCATGGTCGCGGCATCAATGCTGATCGCGGCCCCCTCCTCTGCCCAGCAGAACCCCAATCCCTCACCGGTGCTCGTCGTCGATCCCGCGGCAACCGCCACGTTCACCGGCAGCGGCTGGGGTCACGGCGTGGGGATGAGCCAGTGGGGAGGCCTCGCCCGAGACAGAGCCGGGCACAGCGCCGAACAGATCCTTGCCTTCTATTACGAGAACACCGTCCTGATGGAGAATTACGGTCGACCGGCCGGCAGCCCGACCCCGACCCCGACGCCGGTTCCCTCGGCTGCGACCACCATTTCGAACCCCACGGCCTCCCCGACCCGGCCAGAGGACTCGGCTCAAGTGGTGCTGGCCACCGCCAGCACCACCACTTTGACCCCCGAGGGGATCAACCGGATCACCGTCGACAACCAGAACATCCCGGTAGGCGGCCAGAGCGCCGCTCGGGCCCCGGCGGGCAGCGCCATCACCTTCTCCCACCACGATGATCACTGGCACATCAGCTACAACGGCACCGACATCTGCGGCAACGGCTGTGTCGGCCAGACCGCCCAGCTCCACTTCGCCACCGACACCGCCGTGGCCGTGTCCACCACCGGCCGCTCCTACTCCAACGGCCGCATAAACCTCATCACCACCCCCGGCGATCCCACCCGGTTCCACATCACCCTCGACTCCCTCACGGTGCAGAAGTTCCTCGACGACCCCCACAACAACCCGGCTTCCACCACCTCCACCACCGCGCTCCCCGAGAACACCGTGCAGATGGTGCTGGCCGCCGCCGAGGCCACCACCCTCACCCCAGAGGGGCTGAACCGGATCACCATCGACGACCAGAACATCACCCACAGCGGCCTCGACGCGGTAAGGGCCCCGGCGGGCACTCCCATCGTGGTCGCCAGAGTCGGCGGCCTCTGGCGCATCCGGTACGGCAATGTCGACATTTGCGGCAACGGCTGCTCCGGCCAATCGGTGCAGCTCCACTTCGCCACCGACACCGCGGTAGCCGTGTCCACCACCGGCCGCTCCTACTCCCACGGCCGCATCAACCTCATAGCGCAAGGCCCGGGCCGCTTCTGGGTGACCTTGGACTCCATGACCATCGAGAAGTTCTTCGCCGACCCCCACAGCGGGCTCCCCACCACATCGCAAGGCACCCCTCCAACCACCCCCGAGCCGGTGGTGGAACCACCGCCCCAGCCGGTACACCCCGAGGACTCCATCCGCGTCCACCTGAGCACCACCACCAGCACCCGGCTCACCCCCCAGGGGGCCAACCGCATCACCGTCGACGGTCAGGGCAACATCCAAGTGCCCGCCGGGAGTTCGGTAACCGTTACCCGCAATACCGGCCACTGGCACTTCACCATCAACGGCAACGACGTGTGCGGCGGCGGCTGCGTGGGCAACACCGCCCAGCTGCACTTCGCCACCGGCACTTCAGTGGCAGTGTCCAACACCGGTCGCTCCTACTCCCACGGACGCATCAACCTGGTTCCCTCCGGCGGCGACCCCGGCAACTTCTACGTGATCCTCGACTCTCTTTCCGTTGAGAAATACCTGCGGGGCATTGCCGAGTCGCCCATGAACTGGCCGCTGGCAATCCACGAGGCCCAGGCCATCGCCGCCCGCAGCTACGCCAGCGCCTCAATGCGGGAGCGGCGGGCCTCTGCCTCATGGACCCGGCCGTTCGACCTGTACTCCAACGTCTGGGACCAGGCCTATGTGGGCGACACCCGGGAGAAGCACGCCGACGCCGCCACCTGGCTGCGAGCAGTGGAGAACACCGCGGGACGGGTGCTGTTCTACGGCGGGGCCCCCATACGGGCGTTCTATTCGGCATCCAACGGCGGCCATACCGAGGGCAGCGGGTACGTTTTCGCCGCCGACCTCCCCTACCTGCCGTCCAAGCCCGACCCCTTCGACAACCAGAGCCCCAACCCCTACGCGTCGTGGTCGCGCTCCTACACCGTGGCGGAGCTCAACCGGTGGTTGAACGACCACCCCGACACCGCCGTCGGCCAGCTCATCAGCATGGAGATCATCAGCAACATCGGAGGCTCGGGGCGGCTCGACAAGGCCAACATCAGGATCACTGGTTCTTCCCGCACCATCACCATCACCGGAGGCCGGCTCCAGAGCCGGATCAACACCGCGGCCGGCGAGAGCGGTAAGGGGCAACTGCTGTCCACCCTGTTCACGTTCACAGTTCCCGAGGCAACGGTGCCCTTGGACCGGATCCCGCCGGCCGACCCCCAAGACCCGCCCCAGATTGAGCCGACTCCCAACCAACAGCTCTTCTACTCGGGGGTCATCAACGGCCCGGATTTCTGCTTGAACCGGAGTCTGGGCGGGCCGGTCACCTACGCCTTTGACGGCGACAAAGACGGTGTCGCCGATGTGTGCGCCCTGTCCCGCACCCGCCGAGAGGCGGTGGCCCACCAGCGGACTCTGGAGCGTCTGGCGTTGGTGGAGCGGGAGATTTTCACCGCCCGCTTCGCCGAGGAGTGCCGGTCGGTGGCCGAGACATTCGGCGAGCCCGACAAAGAGGCCGCCGACGAGTGCCAGCAGTTCCGGCAGTTCACCGGCAATGCGCCGGGCGTTCCGGGTGCATCCCCCCAGGCCAACGGGGGAACCGGGACCCAGCCGCCCACCTACGATGACCAGACCGAGACGGACGACCGGACGTTCTTCTCCGGCATCATCGACGGCCCGGACTTCTGCCTCAACTTCAGCCTCGGTGGACCCACCACCTTCGCCTTCGACAGCGACGGCGACGGCGTCGCCGATGTGTGCGCCCTGCCCCGCACCCGCCGGGAGGCGGTGGCCCGCCAGAGGGCTCTAGAGCACCTGGCCAACGCCTCCGCCGAGCTGCAAACCCTCTACAACGCCTTTTTCATCGTGAACTGCCACGAAGGACCCAAAACGCTGGGCGAGCGCGATAAAGAAGTCAACGACGCCTGCGAACCCCACATCCGAGCGGGAGCGGTGTAGGGCCGTCTAGTCCACCAACTCGCTCACCAGCCGGGCCAAAGACGCCCGGTAGTCGCTGGGGCGGGCGAGACCGGCCAGTGCCAGCGCCCGGTTCTCCAGCACCGAGTTGGCCGGTCGCGGGGCGGGCCGGGGCGGAACAAGCTCAGCGGTGGTGATGGGCACCACCCGGTCGGGGTCGAGACCGGCCGCAGCCATCACCTCGCGGGCCAGCTCGTACCAAGACGCCTCCCCCTGGTTGGTCACGTGGTACAGCCCCGGACGCCGGTCCACGCACAGCCGTTCGATCACCGCGGCCACATCGGGGGCGAACGACGGCGAACCCCGCTGATCGGTCACAAACCTCATGGGAGCGTCCTCGGCGGCCAGCCGCAACACGGTGCCCACCATGTTGGCGCCGTGGCGCCCGCACAGCCACGAGGTCCGCACCACGGTGGCGGCCTCCCCGGCCTCTTGCTCCCCGGCCAGCTTGCTGGCGCCATACACCGATCGGGGATCGGGCCGGTCCCACTCGTGATAGGGCTCCGGCTTGTCGCCCGAGAACACATAGTCGGTGGACAGGTGGCAAAGATGGGCATCAAAGCGGCGGGCGGCCTCGGCCAGGTGGCGCACCGCCAGGGAGTTGACCGCAAAGGCCCGGTCGGCGTCGGTCTCGCAGCTGTCCACCGCGGTGTAGGCCGCGCAGTTGACCACCGCATCGGGCCGTACCGCCCCCACTGCGCCGAGCACCTGATCGCGCTGGGTGATGTCCAAGTCCCTGCGGCCTACGGCAACCACCTCGTGGCCTGAGGCGGCGAACCGGTCCACCACATCTGCACCCAGCTGCCCGGCCGCGCCGGTGACCAGCGCCTTCACGGCCCCGCGGCCCTCATGGAGCGGCCTCTTTGAGCGGCGTCCACCACCAGCGGTTGTCCCGGTACCATTCCACGGTGGCGGCCAGGGACTCGTCCATTTCCCGCTCCGGCGACCACCCCAGCTCCTCGATCTTGGCGGTGTCCAGCGCATAGCGCCGATCGTGGCCCAACCGGTCGTCCACATGGCGGATGAACGACTCGTCCCGCCCGCACAGCACCAGCAGGCGATCGGTCAGCTCCCGGTTGGTCAGCTCGTTGCCCCCGGCGATGTTGTAGATCTCTCCTGGCCGTCCCCGGCGCAGCACCAGGTCGATGGCCGCGCAGTTGTCCTCCACATGGCACCAATCCCGCACGTTCATGCCGTCGCCATACAGCGGCACCGTCAGCCCGTCCAGCAAGTTGGTGGTGAACAGCGGAATCAGCTTCTCCGGGTGCTGATTGGGGCCGAAGTTGTTGGACGACCGGGTGACCGCCACCGGCAGGCCGAAGGTCTCCCGATAGGCCAGCGCGATCAGGTCGGCCCCGGCTTTGGACGCCGAGTAGGGCGAGCGGGGCTCCAGCCGGTCGGTCTCCGCAAACGACCCCTCGTCCACCGACCCGTAAACCTCGTCGGTGGAAACCTGCACCACCTTTTCCACTCCCACCAGCCGGGCGGTGTCGCACACCACGTTGGTGCCGTCGCAGTTGGTGCGCACAAATGCATCGGGGCCAATGATGGAGCGGTCCACATGGCTCTCGGCCGCAAAGTGGACCACCGCATCGCACCCGGCCATGGCGTCGACCACCCCGTCGCGGTCGCACACGTCGCCCTGAACGAACACCAGGCGGGGATCGTCCTCCAGGCCTTGCAGGTTGTCGCGGTTGCCGGCATAGGTGAGGGCGTCGTAAACCACCACGTCATCGTCGGTGTGGGCCAGCACCCAGCGCGCGTAGTTGGAGCCGATGAACCCCGCTCCCCCGGTGACGAACAGCCTCATGCTGGGCCCGAGTGCCCGAATGTCGGAACCAGGTGATCGGGGATGTCTGAGCGGCGGGGGTTGGACTGGTCCCGCACCGAGAGGATGGGGCTGTCCACCCCCCAGTCGGCGCCGATCTCGGGGTCGTCCCAGGCCACGCCGAGCTCGTCGTCGGGGTTGTAGTAGCCGTCCACCAGGTAGGTGATGGTCATGTCCGACAGAGCGGCAAACCCGTGGGCCACCCCCGGCGGGATGTACACCCCGCGGTGGTGGTTGACCCCGTCGGGCTCGGTGCCCAGGGGCAGCGCCACGGTACGCCCGTCGGTGGGCGAGCCCGATCGGAGGTCGTGGAGCACCACTCGGGCCTGGCCGACGGGCACGTACCAGTAGTCCGCCTGATGGAAGTGATAGTGCAGGCCCACCACCGAGCCGGCTCGCCGGTCGCCCCGATTGGCCTGAACCATCTCCCGCACTCCGGGAATCCACTCCCGCCGGTAGGTCTCCACAAACACGCCCCGCTCGTCACCGTGGATGTCGGGGGACACGATGTATGCGCCGGCAATCGCCTCACAGGGGGTTACTGCGGCCACTGCTCCTGTCCCCTATCCCAGCTCCAGATGGGAGTGGTCGCCCAGCATGAGCCGGGAAGCCTGGCGGCGCTCCGGCGACCGGGTCACATGCACGTGTTGGCCGATCAAAGAGTCGGTGATCCGGCTCGTGCCGTCTATGCGACAGCCCTCGAGCACCACCGAGTGGTCCAACTCGGCGTCGGTGATCACACATTCATCGCCAATGGAGGTGTAGGGGCCGATAAACGTGTTCTCAACCCGGGTGTTGGCCCCGATCACCGCCGGACCCCGCACGGTGGAATTGACGATCTTGGCCCCTTCCGACACCACCACCCGCCCCTCGACCTTCGAGGCGTCGTCCACTGCTCCGTCCACCCGCCGGACCACGGTGTCGAGCACCAGCCGGTTGCACTCCAGCAGGGGATCCTTCTTGCCGGTGTCGATCCACCATCCGTCCAAGAGCTGATGGCTCACCCGGCGGCCGTTCTGGATGAGCCAGTCGATGGCGTCGGTGATCTCCAACTCGCCTCGGGACGACGGCTCGATGGCCGCCACCGCGTCGTGGATGGAGGGGTCGAAGATGTACACCCCCACCAGGGCCAGGTTGGAGGGCGGGTCGGCGGGCTTCTCTACCAGGTTGACCACATCGCCGTCGGGGCCCAGCTCGGCCACGCCGAACGACGACGGGTTGTCCACCGGGGTCAGCAGGATCTGCGCCTGGCACGGGCTGGCGCCCCGCTCCCCCTCCTGCTCGAACTGCTCCACGAACTCGGCCAGGCCCTGCTCGAGCATGTTGTCGCCCAGGTACATGACGAAGCGGTCGTCACCCAGAAAATCCCGGGCGATGAGCACGCAGTGGGCCAGTCCGAGCGGGGCCTCCTGGCGGATGTAGGTCACGTCCGCCCCGAAGCGCGATCCGTCGCCCACCGCGTCCTCGATCTCCTGGTGGGTGTCGCCCACCACGATGGCGATGTCGGTGATCCCGGCGGCGACCATGTCCTCGATGCCGTAGAACAGCACCGGCTTGTTGGCGATGGGCACAAGCTGCTTGGCCCGGGTGTGGGTCAGCGGGCGCAGCCTCGTGCCGGCACCTCCCGACAAGATCAACCCCTTCATGCGCTGCACAGTGTACGACCCCCCTGTTGGCGAGGCACTAGGTGAGCTCTGGCTGCAAGGCGGGGGCCGATCAGGGCTGGGGGCGGCAAACCGTCTCCACCGTGCCTTCTGTGTTCCAGCCGCCGGGGTTGCCGGCCTGCACATACAGCACGTCGCCGGCATCAGACCTGGATTTGTCAATAGTGACTGTGAGCCGGTTTATCTCAAACCACGGGTGGGCCCGATCCCACCGCACTCGGTACCAAGTGGCGTCATCTACCGGATCCCACGTCCAGGTGTATGAGGTGGAAGTGGTGGTGCAGATCACGTTCGGCCTGCCTTCCGGGGCCGTACGACAGGCCTTGCTGCCAGAAGGGCCGCCGTCCCACTCTTCGGCGCTGCCGGCTTGCACGTAGAGCACCGCTTCGGTGTTGGCGGGCTGGCCGGTCAACACCAAGGTGGTGCCCTCGTGCTCCTCCCACGACCACCCGTCGAGACTCACGTGATAGACGGTGTCGTCTTCTACCTCATTCCAGCGCCAGGAATAAGACGTCGAAGTAGTGGAGCACCAAACTCCCATGGTCGTCTCGCTGTCGGGCGATGACGCCATCGTGGGCTTCGGCCCGTAGAACAGAACCCCGTACACCATCACGGCCGCGGTGGCGCAGGCCAACGCCCCGATCAGCGCCCGAGCCAAGACCTGACGGCGCACCACTGGCGCAACCGCCACCGCGGCAAACGGAAGCACCGAAAGGCCGTACCGCCCCGGGGTGAGGGAGTCGAGCCCCAGGGCCAGGTGGAATGAGACCATCGTCACCACACCCATGGCCACCATCGACGCGAACACCCCCACTACGAGGGCGCGATGAGCCGACTTGGCCGCGGTCACCGCCAGCGCGGCCCCCAGGAGCACCAACAGGCCGATGTCGGCAATTCCGCCCAGCGGCAAGAGCGCGCTGCGAGGCATGGCGAAGGGCACCCACTGATCCCGAAACGGCGTGACCACGCTGCGAAGCTGATCGTCCAGCGACGTCCATTGGAATGAGTCGAATCGCATGTTGGTGAAGATCGGGAGGTCTTTCTCGTCATCCAGTTGGCGGGAGCCCTGCCACAGCCGCCACGCCAGCACCGACCCCAGAGCCACCAGCGCCGAGGAGGAGGCCACCAACACCCGTTGACGCGCCCTGGCCCAGTTCTGGCGATCCCGCTCTTGCCAGATCCGAAAGGCCAGGTACACGATCACAACTCCGGCCGCATGCGCGTTGGTCAGCTTCAACCACACCGCCACCGCGGTGGCCACCGTCACCCACCACCACGGCCACCGCCCCGATTCCCACTTCAACAGCGCAACCAGCACCAGCCCGCCACCCACAATGGCGGTGGCATCGGGATTCAAGAACGCCGATGCGTGGACCACCACGGGCGACACCCCCAGCAGCCCCACCACCGCGGCCCGACCCCACACCCCCACGTTCACCAAACCCAGCGCGTACCACACCAACATGAGGCCAGCAGCCAGCCATGCCGCCCCTACCAGCCGATACGCCACCAGTGGGCTGTCCACACCAGGGAGGCGCAATACCACCTCTCCCGCCAGCCAGGTCGCCGAGTAGTACGTGGGCGTGTGCAGATAAGACGTGTTGTAGCCATTGGAATGGCTGCGGGTTGGATCAGGCTGCGGATCGCCGCATGCAGGCCACATCTCGCTGCCCGGCTGCCACCCCGGCCACGCCATTCCCCGGCACGAGGCCACCTTGATGGCCTCCAAGCCGAACTGCTCGCCGATGCGAACACCGGCCGACGGCGACTTCAGCACATAGTCGAGATGCTGAAGCTCGTCCACCGGCGAAAGCTGGGGATGGTCTCGCACCTGCAAGGCCACGATCCCCACTGCCACGACCACCACCGCCACCAGCACGGCCATGTCGATCTTCCACCGCGATCTGAGCACCGCCCCATCGATCTTCCGCCGTGATCTGAGCCTCTCAGTCCAGCGGTGGGGTGACCCTGCTGAGTCGCTCATCGCTAGAAGGCGTAGCACAGCCACCCCGAGTTGTCTGACCAGAGGCGGTAATTCCCAAGGTCTACGCTTGGCAGGTGTCACGTGTGAACTGCGACAGGGTGGCGCTGGCCGCAGTGCTGGTGGCGGTGGCGGTGCTGGTGGGGCTGCACGTGCGAGACCACCCGGCCCTGTCGCACGTTGACGAGCTCCAGCACACCGACTACGCCCTCAGGTCGCCGTTCCACGTCCCCCGCCACGGCGACACCATCGGCCAGGAGACCATGGAGGAGGCCGCTTGTCGGGGCATCGATTATCCGACGCGGCTGTCCATCGATGCCTTGAACAACTGGCTGCATCTGACCGGCGAACGGGGAATCGAAACCCTCAGCCCCGACAGCATCGCCCGGGTGCAGCTGCCCCCCTGCCGGTCGCTCCTGCTGAACCCCGACCAATTTCCCAACTGGGGGCTTAACACCGCCTCGCCCCACCCGCCGGTCTACTACACCGCCACCGCGCTGGGAGGGGCGGCGATCGAGGCCGCCCCCGGCGTCGACAGCCCGGTCACTGGCGCCAGGTTGGTGGGAATCCTCTGGCTGGGCGCCGCAGCAATCGTGCTGTGGTATGTGCTGGGCAGCTTGGGGGCGTCGAGTTGGGCCAAGGCGCTGCTGATCATCCTTTTGGCCGTGTCCCCCCGGGTGCTGCACGCATCGTCGATCATCAATCCCGACACCACCGCCCTGTTGGGCGGGGCGCTGGTGCTGGCCGCCGCCCTGCGCTGGGAGGCCGGGCGGGCCCCGGCGTGGCTGCTTCCTGTGGCCTCGATGGCCGCGGTGTGGCTCAAGTTCACCAACTCGGTAGCGGTGGGGGCGGCCGTGGTGTACCTGGCGGTGCGGGGCTGGCAGCAGCGAAACAACCTCACCCGGCGCCAAATCCGGGCCTGGTCGGCGGCCGCCGGGGCCGCGGTCATCTTGACGGTGGCCTCGATCGTCTCGTGGTCGGCGGTTCAGGAAGCCCGAGGCCACATCCCCGCCGAGCAACTGCCCACCAACGCCATCTACCAGGTGGACAGCTTCCAGTGGGACAACCTCGGCGACGAGCTTTTTTCCACACTCACCCCCCTGCGGGATCCCTTCGTGCCCGACACCCTGCCCCGAAACCTGCTGGAGCCCCTCGGCGATCTCATGAACCTGCTGGTTCTGGTGGGCCTGGGGGCGGTGGCGCTGTTCGCGGCAAAGGGATCGAACCACCGGGCGCTGGCCGCCGCCGCGGTCACCGGGATGGTGGCCACCGGAGTGGTGACCATGGTCACCAGCTATCTGACGCTGGGAATCTACTTCGACACCAATCCCCGGTACGGACTGTCGCTATTGCCCTTTGCGGCGGCCGCTCTCGTACCGGTGCTCGACAACCGCTTGATCCGCTGGGGCCTCACCGCAGTGGTGTTGGCGGCCGCGGGAGCAACCTTGGCCGGTGTCGCTACCTAGGCTGTGGCTGTGGACAACCCGGGCCTGATCGCCGTAATCCCGGCCTACAACGAGGAGAACACCGTGGGCGCGGTGATCGCCGAGGTGCAGCGGACCTGCTCCGGGCCTGCAGAAGTGAGGCCAGCTGAAGTGAGGCCCGTAGAGGTGGTGGTGGTGGACGACGGCTCCGTCGACTCCACCGCGGAAGCGGCAGCCGCCGCAGGCGCCACGGTGCTGCGATTGCCGGTCAACCTGGGATATGGGGCCGCTCTTCGACTGGGCTTCCGCTACGCCGCCGGACGCCGGTGGGACTGCGCCCTGGTGCTGGACGCCGACGGCCAGCACATTGCCACCGATATCCCCGCCCTGGTGGCCGCCTGCCATTCGGGGGCCGATCTGGTGCTGGGCAGCCGATTCCACCCCGATTGCGCGGTCCCCTACCCGGTGTCCCGCATCCGGCGAGCAGCCATACGCGTGGTCAGCCGAGTGCTCCGCCATCGCCGCGGGGTGGCGCTCACCGACCCCACATCTGGGTTCTGGGCGATGTCAAGGCCCTGCGTGGAGCTGTTCTCCCGGCAGCTTCCGGCCGGGTACCTAGACAACCTGCTCGGGCTGTCGATAGCCGCCCGGGCCGGGCTGGCCATCGCTGAAGTGCCGGTGACGATGGCCCCTCGCCAGGGAGGCCAGCCCTCCACCCAGGGGGCACGGCTGGTTTTCCACTATCTGCGAACCTTGCTCGCCATCTCGATAGGAGGTCGATCATGAGCCTCACCGCCCGAATCGTTTCCGCGCTGCTGGCCGCCTTTGTGGTGGCCATCATCCTCAAGCTCCAGCGGCGAGGGGGCTTGGTCTCCAAGTACGGGCTGCTGTGGATGGCCACCTCCGCGGTGATGCTGGTGATGGCGGCAGCCCCCGACGTAGTCGACACGGTGGGCGGCTGGCTCGGAGTGGAGTACACCCCATCACTGGTGTTCATGGCCGCCCTGGGCTTCGTGCTGGTTGTGCTGGTGCAATACTCGTGGGAGCTCAGCCGCTCCGAGCAGCGCATCCAGATCCTCATGGAAGAAGTGGCGCTTTTGCGCCGAGAACTCGACGCACAGAGAAAAGACGCTGAGCCTGAGGGTTAGCCAGCAATTCCGGCGGCGAGCCGGCGATTCTGACCGCTAGCCGATCGGGGCAGGGGCGCAGAGGCCGTCGAGTTCCACCACTTGGATCTTGTCCCGGTTCTCCCAGGTGATGGGTTGGTCCGGATCGGGCCGCAGCCTGTACTCCCGGAACGACATCTCGCTGGCGTCAAACGCGAGCAGCCGGCCCACCAGAGTGTCGCCGTGGCCCAGGATCAGCTTGATGGCCTCCAACGCCTGGATCGACCCCACGATGCCCGGCAGCACGCCCAGCACCCCAGCCTCGGCGCAGCTCGGGGCCATCTCGGCGGGAGGCGGCTCGGGGATCATGTCCCGGTAGGTGGGGCCGTTGCGAGGATCGAACACCGTGACCTGGCCCTCGAACCGGAAGATCGACCCGTGCACCACGGGGATGCCCAGCTTCACCGAGGCGTCGTTGAGCATGTATCGCACCGGGAAGTTGTCGGCGCCGTCCACGATCACGTCGTAGTCCTTGATGATGTCCACGATGTTGTCGGCGCCCAGCCTCACGTCGTAGGTCACCACATTCACATCCGGGTTGAGGGCGTTGAGGGTCTTCTTGGCCGAGTCCACCTTGCGATCCCCCACCCGGTCGAGGTTGTGGAGAATCTGGCGCTGGAGGTTGGAGGCGTCCACCACGTCCATGTCCACGATGCCCACGGTGCCCACTCCCGCCGCGGCCAGATACAGGGCCGCAGGCGAGCCCAGCCCACCGGCGCCCAGGCACAGCACCTTGGCTTCCAGCAACTTGAGCTGCCCCTCCACGCCTACTTCGGGCAGCAGCAGGTGGCGGTGGTAGCGGTTGGTCTGATCCGGGGTGAGCGACACCGGCACCCCCCAATTGCGGCCCTGGTCCTTCCAGCGGTTGAAGCCGCCGTCCATGGACACCACGTCGCGGTAGCCCATCTCCTGGAGAGTCTGGGCCGCGAATGCCGAGCGCACTCCGCCCGCGCACATCACCACCAACGCGGCGTCCTTGTCGGGCAGGCGGTTCTCCACGTTGGGCTCCAGATTGCCCCGGGGGATGTGGACCGAGCCCGGTATCGCTCCCTGCTCGAACTCATCGGGCTCTCTCACATCGAGGAGCACCGCGCCCTGCGCCAGCATCGCCTCAGCACCAGCCGGGTCGGTCTCCCTGATTGCAGCCTTGGCCTCTCGGAGCAGATCTCTGAACGTGGACATAGCGATAGAAATCCTACCTAGTTAGTCCGATTTTACCAATCCCCCAATTCACCGCGCCACGATCAACGGCAGCGCGTCGCTGATCGAGGCCGGCACCACCGCGGCGGCCAGTCCGTCGAACGGGGTGGGCTCGGCGTTCACGATCACTATCTGGGCCCCGGCCTGATGGGCTATGGGCACCACGTTGGCAATCGGGTACACGGTGAGGGTGGAGCCCACCGCCAGCAGCACGTCGCAGGCCATGGCGGCCTGCTCTGACCGGTGCAAGTCGGCCATCACCAGGTTCTGACCGAACGAGATGGTGGCCGACTTCAATATCCCGCCGCAGATCCGACACGGCGGGTCGGCCTCCCCGGCCCTCACCCGCTCCAGGGCAAATTCCATCGGGGCGGTGTCCCCGCAATCTAAGCAGCGGAACTTGGAGGTTGTGCCGTGGATCTCCACCAACCGCTCTTCAGAGGTGCCGGCGGCCCGGTGCAAACCGTCGACGTTCTGGGTGATCAGCGTGTGCAGCTTTCCCTGGCGCTCCAGCTCCACCAGTGCCCGGTGGCCCGGGTTTGGCTCTTTCCCCTCCCACATCGACCCCTCGGCCAGCCGCTGCCAGTTGCGCTTGCGCAGCTCGGGGTCGGACACATACGACGACAAAGTGGCCGTCTTCTCGGCCTCGGGGTTCTTGGTCCATAGCCCCTCCGGCCCCCGGAAGTCGGGGATACCGCTGTCGGTGGAGATCCCCGCCCCGGTGAGCACCACAATTCTCTCGGCCGCGTCCAGCACTGCCCGGGCTGCGTCGATCTCGGCGGTCAACTCATCAATCGGCCGCATGAATTCCCGATCTGACTATTGACAATATTACATGAACATAGGCAAAATATACCAAAACTTCCTCCCTGTATCTGGCGTGGCGACTGCCGGCAGAAACGATCCTCCCATGACATCCCTACTCACGCATTCTTCTCTATGGATTGAACCGTGGCGCGACCTGGTCACCGAGGAGAACGGGCACGACCCCCGATCCAAATACGTGGAGCAGTTCTGGCTCGGGGTGATCGGCCCCACCGCGGCGTGGCTCATGCGCTACGTGGCCCAAGAGTTCGACAACTCCCCCGACGGGTTCGAGCTTCCCGTGGCCCCCATCGCCTTGCAGTTGGGGATCAGCCCCAAGGCCGGACCCCGAGGCGGCCTCCATCGCACCCTGCACCGCCTCGTGATGTTCCGGCTGGCCTCTGAAAGCCATACCGGCTACGCCATCCGGCGCCGGCTGCCCCCGCTCAACCACGCCCAACTCCGCCGGCTGCCCACCCATCTCCAGCGCTCCCACACCTCCTACTACTCCCCTCCCAAGACCGCAGCCTGAGGCGGTCCCAGCCACGAGGGGGCGCTAGACATAGGGCGTGGACAATGAACTGAAGGCTTCTTGGGATCGGCTGTGCGACGGCCTCAAGCAGTCGGCCGACTACGTGTTCGACCCGGCGCGGGGAGCAGATCCCTCTGAGCAAGCCGAGGGCCTGCGCCACCATCTGAGGATGCTGTTTTGGGCCTACGACCGGATCGTGGAGAACAACGACCCCGAACACCCTGAACTGGGCTGGGTGTACCCCTTCAAGGTGGGCCAGGACAATCCCGATGCCATGTACATGACCGCTCCGGTGGACCTGAGCCACACCTACCGCCTCACCGGCCGCATCGACAAGCTGCGCTACCTGGGCGTGTCGCTAATGGACCACAGCTTCGGCCGAGGGCGCATCATCCAGCTCGTCGACGTCGGCAGCCCCGATCTGACCGACATCGGCGATGGCCGCATAAATGTGATCTTCAGCCCCGACCCCGACCCCGGCGACCACATCGGCGACTGGTTCCAGGTGGAGCCGCGCGAGAGCCGGCTGTTCGTGCGCCAGTTCTTCTCCGACTGGGCCGCCGAAAGCCAAGCCGAGCTCTACTTCGAATGCCTCGACCCGTCGGGCCCCCCCGGCCGGCTCGACCCGGTGCGGACCTGCGAGCTGTTCGACGAGCTGGCCCGTGAGGTGGACACCGTGCCCAAGTTCTGGACCGACTTCGCCGGGGGCCAGCGCGACCGGGGCCAGATCAACTCCTTCGACCATATTCCCCCCCACAAGGTGAGCCAGAGCGCCCAGGGGGGAAGCGAGAAGCAGTCCTACGGGCAGTGCTGGTACGAGGTGGCCCCCGACGAGGCCTTGCTATTTGAGGTGACCCCGCCCGACTGTCTGTATTGGAACATCCAGGTGGGCGACACCTGGTATCAGAGCCTCGACTACATCAACCTCCCCACCACTATGAACGATTCCCAGGCCCGCCTCGACCCAGACGGCGTGCTGCGGGTGGTGATCTCGCATGAAGACCCCGGCATCCAGAATTGGATCGCCCTCGGCGGCTGCCCCCAAGGCGCAATCACCTACCGGTGGAACAACGCCGACACCGCGCCGGTGCCCACGCTGCGGCTCATGGCAGTCTCCGAGATCGATGGCTGCCTCCATCCCAACACCCCCCGGCTGAATGCCGACGACCGCGCCGCCCTCGACGCCGAACGCCGCCGCCACGCCCTTCGCCGCTTCACCAGATAGCCCATGGAAGCGACTCAGACGGTGGAGATCAGATAGCCCATGGAATACGTGGCCGCGGTCTATCTGATGGCTGCGGTCCTGCTGGGCGCGGCAGGGGCCTCGAAAGCGGTCACCCCCGAGCCAGCGTCGGCCGCGCTAGCCCGGCTCGAGCTCTATCACCGTCAGTGGGCCGTACGGCTCTTGGGGCTGGTTGAACTCATCGTGGCGGTCAGCGCGTTCATCGTCGGTGGCATCGTCCCCGCCACCGCCCTCGCCGCGCTCTACGCCGGGTTCGCGGTGGTGGCCGCAGCCATGGTCCGCTCGGGGTCAGCAAAGCCCTGCGGTTGCTTCGGCCGCATCGAAATGCCCGCCACCTGGCGCCATGTGGCGCTGAATATCCTGGCTGCGGTAGCCGGGCTGGTGGCGGCATCCTGGCCGGTTGAGGCTGTCGACAAGCTGTTCGACGCCCGACAGTGGCTCCTCGCCCCTTTCACCGTGGTCGTTGTCGGGGGCGCCTATGGGGTGTTCTCGTGGCTCAGCCAGTCGGGGCTACGGGCGGCTCGAAGTTGACTAGGGCGTCTAGGAGCATCCTCACGCCGAAACCGGTGCCGCCCTTGGAGGTTTCGGCATCTTCGGCGTCGGTGAAGGCGGGGCCGGCGATGTCGAGGTGGGCCCAGGGGATGCCCTCCTCCACGAAGTTGGACAAGAACAGCCCGGCGGTCAGCGCGCCGCCGTGGGGGCCGCCGATGTTCTTCATGTCGGCCACCGACGAGTCGAGCTGGGCCTTGTAGTCGTCGGGCAGCGGGAGCCGCCACACCCGCTCGCCGGTGCGCTCGGCGGCATCGGCCAACTGGTTGATCCACGCCTCGTTGTTGCCCATGAGCCCGGCCACCTTGGGGCCCAGCGCCACCATGCACGCCCCGGTGAGGGTGGCCAGATCGACAATGGCGTCGGGTTCGGCCCGACAAGCCAGCGACAGGGCGTCGGCCAGCACCAAGCGGCCCTCGGCGTCGGTGTTGAGCACCTCCACCGTTTTGCCGTTGGCCATGGTGAGCACGTCGCCGGGCCGGGTGGCGTCGCCCCCCAGCATGTTGTCGGTCATCGGCACATAGCCGGTGACCTTCACCGATGGCGCCACCGCAGCGATGGCGGCCATCACGCCCAGCACCGCCGCTCCCCCGCTCATGTCGCACTTCATGGTCATCATCCCGGTGCCGGTCTTGATCGACAGGCCACCGGAGTCGAAGGTGATGCCCTTGCCCACCAGCGCCACCGACCCCCGGCACTCGGACTCGGGGTCGGGTTCATACGACACCTCCACGAACCGGGGCGGCTGCTCCGACCCCCGGTTCACCCCAAGGAGGCCGCCCAGTTCGGCCTCGCGGATGGCATCCAGATCGAGCACGGTGATCTCCAGGCCCTCCCGCTCGGCCATCTCCTCGGCCAGCTCGGCGAACCGGATGGGGGTGAGCGACCCGCCGGGCTCGTTCACCAAATCGCGCACAAAGCACACCGCTTCGGCCACCCGCCGGCCCTGCTCCAGCGCCTCGGTCACCGCCCGGCCCCCCGGGCCGATCACATGCACGTTCTCCAGCTTGTTGGGCTTGTGCTCCGACTTGAAGTCGCCGTAGGAGTAAGCCCCCAGCGTCATGCCCTCGGCCAGCGCCCCCAGCGCCTCGGCGCGGTCAACGCTGTCGGGCACAGCGTCGAGCACCGATACCGCGATGCGCCGCATTCGCTTGGCCGAGCGGGCCAGCGATGCCGCCGCCTTGCGGATCACTGCGGCAGTTATCTTGTCGGCCGGTCCCAGCCCAACCGCGGCGATGGGCCGATCTCCCCCCGACACGATCTCCACCTGTCCGGCCTTGGCCTCGAACCCCCGGCCGTCGAGCACTCCCCAATCCAGATCGTCGGGCCGCTCGGCGTCGCCGCCCGAGCACACCCCCACCGCGTGCACTTCGGCGCTAGCCGGGATTTTTCTGCCGGTACGGAACGCGATCACCAGGTCTCCTCGGTTTGATTCAAGCCCCTGCGATGTTATCTGGCACCAATCCTCAGCCCTATGCCCAGTAGCCTCGGCTGTCATGGGTTCCTATGAGGACGCAGCCCGCGAGCGCGTCCTCATCTATGACGGGGCATTCGGCACCTACGTCCAAGAACAGCCGCTGTGCGCTGACGATTTCTGCGGCCCCGATTTGGAGGGCTGCAACGAGATCTTGTGCTTGACCCGTCCCGAGCTCATTGCCGAGATGCACGACCTATATCTGGGCATCGGGGTGGACGCAGTGGAGACCGCCACCTTCGGGGCGTTTGCCGTGCCCTTGGCCGAGTACGGCATCGCCGATCAGGCCTACGAGATCAACCTGGCCGCGGCCCGCATCGCCAAGGAGGCGGCCCACGGCCACTCCACTGGTGATCGGCCCCGGTGGGTGGCCGGATCGGTGGGGCCGGGCACCAAGCTGGCCTCGCTGGGCCAAATCCGCTACGCCGAGTTGCGCGACGCCTTCGAGGTGCAGGCCCGGGGACTGCTGGACGGCGGTGTGGACCTGTTCATGGTCGAGACCCAGTACGACCTGCTGGGGGCCAAGGCGGCCATCAACGGATGCCGCCGGGCCATGGCCGCCGTGGGACGGGAGGTGCCGCTGCAAGTGCAGGTCACCATCGAGATGACCGGCCGCATGCTGCCCGGCACCGAGATCGGCGCCGCGCTGGCTGCGCTGGCCCCGCTCGACCCCGCGGTGTTCGGGCTGAACTGCGCCACCGGTCCCGCTGAGATGGGCGAGCACCTGCGGGTGCTGTCGGAGCAGTGCCCCGTGCCGGTGGCCTGCATCCCCAACGCCGGGCTACCCCAGGTGGTGGACGGCCAGATGCACTACGACATCGGCCCCGACGAGCTAGCCGACTACCTGGCCCGGTACATAACCGACCTGGGGGTGTCGGTGATCGGCGGGTGCTGCGGCACCACCCCTGAGCACCTCCAAGCGGTGATCGACCGCTGCGCGGATCTGACCCCGGGGCCCCGCCCTGGCGAGCTGCCCCCGTCGGCCACCTCCATCTACAGCCCGGTGCCCTTCGCCCAGGACACGTCGTTCCTCATTGTGGGCGAGCGCACCAACGCCAACGGCTCCCGCAAGTTCCGCGACGCCATGCTGGAGGCCGACTGGGACGGCTGCCTCCAGATCGCCCGCGACCAGGTGGGCGAGGGCGCCCACCTGCTGGATCTGTGCGTGGACTACGTGGGGCGCGACGGCACCGCCGACATGGATGAGCTGGCCCAGCGGTTCGCCACCGGGGTGGCCGCCCCGCTGGTGCTCGACTCCACCGAGCCCGACGTTATGCAAGCCGGATTGGAGTGGATCGGAGGCCGGGCGGTGCTCAACTCGGCCAACCTAGAAGACGGCGAGGCCGAGGGCTCCCGTCTCGACCGGGTGCTGAAGCTGGCCCGTGAGTACGGCGCCGCGGTGGTGTGCCTGCTCATTGACGAGGAGGGCCAGGCCCGCGACCTGGAGTGGAAGATGCGGGTGGCCCACCGCCTCTACCGCCTCGCCACAGAGCGCTACGGGCTGTCCCCCTCCGACCTCATCTTCGACGCCTTGACATTCCCGCTGTCCACCGGTGACGACGACCTGCGCCAAGACGGCCTGGCCACCATCGAGGCCATCCGGCGCATCAAGTCCGAATTGCCCGGTGCCTACACCACGCTGGGAGTGTCCAACGTGTCGTTCGGGCTGAAGCCCGCTGCCCGCCACGTGCTCAACTCCATGTTCCTGCACGAGTGCCTCGACGCCGGGCTCGACTCGGCCATCGTCCACGCCGGGCGGATCATCCCGCTCAACCGGGTTGATCCCCACCACCGGGATGTGTGCCTGGATTTGATCTACGACCGCCGGGGACCGGACGGCCTCGCCTCAGAGGGCCGGGGCGACTACGACCCGCTGACCGAGCTCCTAGCCGCATTCGAAAACGTGACCACCACTGCGGCCGTGAAAGAGGACCGCTCCGGGTGGCCGGTGGAACAGCGCCTGGAGCAGCGCATCATCGACGGCGAACGCGACGGGCTGGAGGACGACCTGGATGAGGCGCTGGCCACCACCCCGGCGCTGGACATCGTCAACAACACGCTGCTGGCGGGGATGAAGGTGGTGGGCGAGCTGTTCGCCTCTGGCGAGATGCAGCTGCCGTTCGTGCTCCAATCGGCCGAGACCATGAAGACCGCGGTGTCGTATCTGGAGCCGCACATGGAGAAGGCCGACGACACCGGGGGCAAGGGCCGGATCGTGCTGGCCACCGTGAAGGGCGACGTCCACGACATCGGCAAGAACCTGGTGGACATCATCTTGACCAACAACGGCTATGAGGTTCACAACCTGGGCATCAAGGTGTCGATCGCCGAGATGATCGACCGGGTCCAAGAAGTGGACGCCCACGCCATAGGCATGAGCGGGCTGCTGGTGAAGAGCACTCTGATCATGCGCGACAACCTGGAGGAGCTGAACACCCGCGACCTCCACCACCTCCCGGTGCTGTTGGGCGGTGCCGCGCTCACCCGCACCTACGTGGAGCGGGATATGCGGGAGACCTACCGGGGCCGGGTGTTCTACGGCAAGGACGCCTTCGAGGGCTTGGCGGTGATGGACCGACTGGGCGAGCTGCGCCGCACTGGGGTTGACGACCCCGAGTTCGGTCGCCGGCCCGGAGGCCGCGACCTGCCCCGCCGCCCCCGCCGCGACGCCCCAGGGGCCGCCGACGACCTCCCGGAGAGGGCACCGTCGGTGGCCGTCGACAATCCTGTCTTCGAACCACCGTTCCTCGGCTCTCGGGTGGTCAAGGGGATCCCGGTGGCCGACATCGCCGAATACGTGAACGAGACCGCCCTGTTCCGCAACCAATGGCAGTTCCGCCCCATAGACGGCGAGGACGACGCCGCCTTCAAGGAGCGCATCCGCCCCACAATGAGGGAGCAGCTCAACTCAGCGATGGCCCAAGGCCTGCTGGTGCCCCAGGTGGTGTACGGCTACTTCCCGGTGAACGGGAGCGGGGACGACTTGGTGGTGTGGGACAGCCCGGACCGAACCACCGAAGCGTGCCGCTTCCGATACCCCCGCCAGCCCAAAGACCCGCACCTGTGCATCGCCGACTTCTTCCGGCCTGCCGACGGCGATGAAGTGGACTACGCCGCCTTCCACATCGTGACCATGGGGGCCGAGGTGTCGAAAGCCGCCGCCAAGCTGTTCGCCGACAACCGCTACCAGGACTACCTGCTGCTGCACGGCCTAGGCGTGGAGATGGCCGAAGCCCTCGCCGAGCACTGGCACCACCGCATCCGCACCGAGTGGGGCTTCGTTGAAGAGGACGGCCCCACCCTCATCGGGCTGTTCCGCCAGCAGTACCGGGGCGGCCGCTACTCCTGGGGCTACCCCGCCTGCCCCGACCTGGAGGACAACCTCACCGTGGCCCAGCTCCTCGACGCCGAGCGCATCGGCATCCAAGTGGGCGAGGAGACCAGCTTCCAATACCAGCCCGAGCAAACCACCTCCGCCCTCATCTGCCACCACCCCCAAGCCAAGTACTTCGTCGCCCGCTAACCCCCTTTTCCAATTAAGCCAGGGGGACCCACCCCCGAGGGCGGTGGGTGGTTACGCCGTATCCAGCAACACTCGAGCCACCAAGTCCATCCCAAACCCGGTCAGTATCCCCAGATACAAGAGCCCTGTTGCCGCCATCACCGCCGAGTAGAACCGCTCCCGCAACGCGGCGCGGGCCAGCACCACGAGACCTGCGGTAGTCACCACGCACGCTACCCAGAACCAGCCCAGCAGCCCGTTGTAGCCATCGTCGATGGTTCCGCTGAGCACCGATCCCATGCCAGTGGGCCACAGCATCACCACCAGCTCGGGCAGCCACAACAGCCCGGTCCAACGCACCAGCTCCAGCAGCGGGCCCCGAGCCAAACCGGGCTGCACCAGATACCAGTGGCCCAAGAGCATGGCATCGGTGACTGCACCGAGGAAGAACGCCCCGATCACAGTGCGGGCCACGGCCAGCGCGGCCGGATCGCCCGCGTCCAACCCTCCGGCCACCACCCCGATCAAACCCACTGCCGGCGCGATCAGGTCCAGCACGGCGGGGAACTCCGGCTGGGCGCGGTCGAACCGCTGCTCCTCCCGGTCGATGCCGGTCATCTCGGCGATCTCCGCGCTGCGCCGTTCCACCCGCTCCCGCTGCCCGCTCACGCCAGCCCGCCGCCGTGCAATCGACACTGCCAAAGCCAGGCCAGCGGCCGTGGCGGTCGCCACTGCGGCCCAGTCCCGCACCGGCACCGGGTCGGTAGCGAAGCCCAGCCAGGCACCGCCCGCGGCAACCAGCCCAAAGGTGCTGCGCATGAGCCAGCCGTAGCCCAGCCCGGCCTCCCGCCGTCGGGTAGTGAGCCAGGTGAACGCCAGCCCGCCCACGGCGAGTTGCAGCAAGAGCGTGGCCGGCTGAAGCTCGATCACCTGTGGAAGGCTCCGTCAGACGTCGATTACGGCCAAGCGGTGATCGGTGGTGGTGAGGTTGTCGGGGCCGTCGGTCGCGGCCACCACGATGTCCTCCAGGCGCAAACCCCATCGACCGGGGAGGTAGATGCCGGGCTCGATGGAGAAGGCGTGGCCGGCGCGCAATTCCTGAGTGTTGCCCTCCACGATGTAGGGATCTTCGTGGGCCTCGGTGCCGATCCCGTGGCCGGTGCGGTGAATGAAATTGTCGCCGAATCCAGCCTCGGCGATCATGCCCCTCCCCACCCGGTCGACCGACTCACAGCTGTTTCCTACCACCGCGGCAGCCACTTGGGCCGCTTGGGCTTCGAAAAGCACGTCGTAGGCCTCGACCAGATCAGCGGGCGGCTCGCCCAAATGCACGCACCGGGTGATGTCGGAGCAGTAGCCCACCCCGTCGGCATCCATCATCGTCCCTCCGATGTCGCATAGCACGATCTCGCCCGGTTTGATCACCCGCTCCCCGGCCTCGTGGTGGGGACTTGCCGCGTTCTCCCCCGCGGCCACGATGGCGAAGTTCACCCGTTGGTGGCCCTCGGCCAGCAGCCGGCGGCCCAACTCGATCGACACTTCGGCCTCGGTTTTCCCGATCAGCTCGATGTTGCCCGATCGGAGATCGACGGCCACCCGGTCGGCCGCCGCAGCCGCCGCCCGCAGCGACTCCACCTCGGCGGCATCTTTGACCTGTCGAATCGGGCTGGTCAGTTCTGACGCCCGGCGGAACTCCACCGCTGGCAGCCCCCTCATCAGATCCACCAGGAACCCGGCCCACGTGTGATCACCAATGGCCGCCACCGAGGCAGAGCCGATGAGCGAACAGGCCAGTTGGATCGGGTCGTCGGTCTCATCCCACGCCACGACTTCGAACACGTCGGGCCGCTCCACCACCCGAGGGGCCTCCAACCGCGGAACGATCAACCGGGCGTCGTCGTCGCAAGGCACCACCAGCATGGTCAGCCGCTCCAGAGGCATGGCCTCGTAGCCGCAGAAATAGGGCAGGTCGGCGCCCACCGACAACAGCAATACATCCACATGCTGCTCGACCATCTGGGCCCGCAATCGTTCCATTCGCGGTTGGAACATCGGGATCAACCTACTCCTGCAACCCCGGCAGGAGAAGCCAAAGCCTGAGCGTGGGCGTGTTGGGCATGGTGGGAGCTGCGGGTTAGGGGGCTGGCTTCTACGTGGGCAATGCCCAGCGACTGGCCGATGGCCCGGAACTCCTCGAATTGGTCGGGCGGCACCCATCGGGCCACGGGCAGGTGATGGTTGGTGGGGCGCAGATACTGGCCCACGGTCACGATGTCGGTGCCCACTGAGGCCAGGTCGGCCATGGTCTGGGCCACCTCTTCGTCGGTCTCGCCCAGCCCGACGATGATCGACGACTTGGTGGTGAGCCCCGCGGCCTTGGCCCGGGCCAGCACCGCCAGGCTGCGGGCGTAGCCCGCGGAGGGCCGAACCACCCGCTGGAGCCGGGCCACCGTCTCGATGTTGTGGTTCAAAACGTCGGGCCGGGCATCGAAAACGACGGCCAGAGCGTCGGGGTCACCCTTGCAGTCGGGGATGAGAACTTCCACCCGCACCTCAGGGGTGCGCGTGCGAACCGCATCCACCACGGCAGCAAAGGCGGCAGCACCCCCGTCGGCCAGGTCGTCGCGGGCCACCGCGGTGATCACCGCGTAGTCCAGGCCCATGGCCGCCACCGCGTCGGCCACCCGCTCGGGCTCGGCCGAATCGAGCGGCCCGGGTTTGCGGGTGTCCACCAGGCAGAAGCCGCACGCCCGAGTGCAGCGCTCACCGTTGATCATGAAAGTGGCCGTGCCCTCGTTCCAGCACTCGTAGATGTTGGGGCAGCCGGCTTCCTCGCACACCGTCACCAGATTCCGGCCGTGCAAAACCGACCGCAGTCGCCGGAACCCCGGACCGGTGCGCAGGGGCACCCGCATCCACTCCGGCTTGCGTCCATTGATGGCCAGCCCCTCGGACAACCCGGCTTCGTCCATCCGGGACTGCAGCCGGACCGGTCGGCCGGGAACATCGCCCGGGCCCATGCCCCGGCTGAACGGGCTCAAGTCTCCGGGCCGCTGCCGCCACGCCACATCCGCCTGGTCCACTCCCTCCGCTCCCCAGCGGTCGGCGGCTCGGGCGGCCACCGCGTCCACCACCTCCCGCATGGTCGCCCGCCGTCCTTCGGCGGCCAGCGAGGTGACCGCCTTGTCGGGGATGCCGCAGGGCACGATGCGATCAAACCACTCCAAATTGCAGTCCACGTTCAGGGCAAAGCCGTGCATGGAGCGGGTGCGGCTGAGGCGTACGCCGATGGCCGCGATCTTGCGTGGGTTGTCGCGGTCGGGATCCACCCACACACCGGGATAGTCATCTAAGCGGCCGCAGTTGGGCAGCCCCAGATCACCCAGCGCGTCGATCACCAGTTGCTCCACCGAGCGCACGTAGGCCACCGTGTCGGCCATGCCTCCGCCCCGCTTTCCGGCCACGGTCATGATCGGATAGCCGACAAGCTGGCCGGGGCCGTGGTAGGTGACGTCACCGCCTCGGTCGGTGTACTCCACCTCGGCCCCCACCTCGACCGGATCCACCAAAATGTTGGCCTCGTCGCCCCGCAGTCCCAGGGTGAACACGTGGGGATGTTCCAATAGCAGCAAGTAGTCGCCACTCCGCTCGAACATTGCCTGCTGGCAGGCGTGGGCGTCCCGATACGACACCCGCCCCAGCCATCGGATGCGAAGCGGGCTCATCGAAGGCTCATGGCATCTCGGCGTGCCAGTCGCGGGTTTCGATGATCGAGCGCAAGTGGTCCAAGAAGGCGGCCACGTAGGCCCCATCGAAGGCCCGGTGGTCCCAGGCCAGGGCCAGCACCCCCACCGAGTGGATGGTGATGGCCTCGCCGCCGTCTTCGGCGGTGACCACCACTGGCCGGCGGCGTATCCCGTCGGTGGACAAGATGGCCACCTGGGGCTGGTTGATGATGGGGAACTGCATCATGGTTCCCCACTGGCCGGGATTGGTGATGGTGAACGTGCCCCCGGAGATTTCATCGGCGTTCAGCTTCTTGGCCCGCGCCCGCCTCGACAGGTCAGCCACCTCTTCGGCGATCGCTGTCAGACGCTTGCGATCGGCGTCCACTACTACCGGGGCCAGCAGCCCTTGGAAGTCGAGGTCGACGGCGACGGCCAGGTTGACGTAGTTGTGTACTACCAGCTCGTTGTCTCCCACCGAGGCGTTGATATGGGGATACTCGTGAAGGGCATCGCACACCGCCCGAGCGATGAAGGGAAGGTAGGTGAGGCTGAAGCCGTGCTCGGCCTTGAACTCTTCCCGGTGGGCCCGGCGCACTTGCTCTACTCCTTCGAAATCCACTTCCACCGCCGTCAGCACATGGGGCGACACCTGTTTCGACCGCACCATGTGCTCGCCGGTGATGCGGCGTATGTTGCTGAGTGGGACCACTGTGTCCCGTCCGACTGATCGAGTCGGGGCAGCCGGTGCAGAGGGCGGCGCAGACGGTGCCGTCGGCGCTACCCGACCGGTGGCGGTGCGGTTTTGGGCGATGTACGACTCCACGTCGGAGCGGGTGATTCGCCCGCCGACACCAGTGCCGGTGATCTGAGAGGGGTCCAGGCCGTTTTCGGCGATCAGCCGGCGCACAACCGGCGACAACACGAATCGGCCACCGCCGGAGGCGGGAGCACTCGGCGTCTCCGCCGGAGCAGGTGCCGGCTCTGGGGGCGGCGGAGGTGGCGGAGCTACTTCTGCTACTGGCTCAGACGCGGGAGGCGGCGCTTCGGCCGCAGGCGCGGGCGGCTCAGGCGCAGGTGGGGCAGCCGCCCCGTCCTCGCTCAGAACGGCGATCACCGCGCCCACTTCCACCGTGTCTCCCTCGGCGGCCACAATCTCCACCAGCACCCCGGACATGGGCGAGGGAACCTCGGAGTCTACCTTGTCGGTGGACACCTCAAAGAGCGGCTCGTCTTCAGCCACCTCGTCGCCCACCTGCTTGTACCACTGGATGATGGTGCCCTCCATCACCGTCTCGCCCAGCTGTGGCATCCTCACCTCAGACATCGAGCCTCCCGTTCACTGTTCGTCTCAGCCAGCACTTCGCCTCAGTGCAGGGCCCGGCCGGTGAGCGCCAGCACCGACTCTCCGAATAGCTCGCTCATGGTGGGATGGGGCTGGATGAACTCGGCAACCTCCGGCACAGTGGCCTCCCAGTTCACCGCCAGATAGCCCTGGCCGAGCTGCTCGGTCACCCACGGGCCCACCATGTGGACTCCGAGGATGCGCCCGCCGGTCCCGTTGTTGTCGCGGTCGGCGATGACCTTGACCAGCCCGTCGGTCTCCCCCACGATCATGGCCCGCCCGTTGCCCATGAAGCGGTGCGTGGAGGTAACCACCTCGAACCCCGCCTCTTTGGCCGACGCCTCGGTGTGGCCCACGAAGGCCACCTCGGGATGGCAGTAGATGGCCCACGGGACATTGCCGTAGTCCACCGGCGCGGGCGACTCCCCCAGCAGGTGTTTCACCACCAGAATGGCCTCGGCAAACGCCACGTGGGCCAATTGCGGGGTGCGAACCACATCGCCTACGGCGTACACCCCCGGTGCGGTGGTTTGGCAGAACTGATCCACCGCCACATAACCCCCGTCGTCCACCTCTACGCCGGCGGCGTCCAAACCCAGGCCGTCGGTAAACGGGCGGCGGCCCACACACACCACCACTGCGTCCACGCTCAGGGGGTCGGCGCCTTCGATCTCCAGCTCCACGCCGTCGCCGGCGTTCCGACAGCCGCTCACCGCGACGCCGGCGCGAATCTCGATCTTGCGCTTCTTGAATGCCCGGGTCAGCATCTTGACCACGTCGTCGTCTGCCCCCAGCAAGATCCGAGGCAGCGCTTCTAGAACGGTCACCTGCGACCCCAGATCAGCCAGCATGGAGGCGAACTCCAAGCCGATGGCCCCGCCGCCGATGATCGCCGCCCGCTCGGGCAGCTCGGTGATGGACAGCAGCTCGTCGCTGGTCATGATCCGCTCGCCATCCACCTCGAAGCCCGGCAGCGTGCGGGGCACCGACCCGGTGGCGAGAACCACGTGGTCGGCGGTCAGCGTTGCATCGCCGGATTCCCCGCCCGAGACGGTGACCGACCGGTCCGGGCCCAGAGTGCCCCAACCGTCCAGCACCGTGACCTTGCGACCCTCCAGCAGCTTGCCGACGCCTTTGTGGAGTTGATCCACGATCTTCTGCTTGCGGGCTTGGGCTGCCCCCATGTCCACTGTCGGCGACGGCGCGGCAATGCCGAATTGATCGGCGTGGGTCACGGTGCGGTACACCGATGCCGTCTCCAGCAGCTCCTTCGCCGGGATGCAGCCCACATGCAGGCAGGTCCCACCCAGCTTCTGTTTCTCCACCACGGCGACGTCGAGACCGGCAGCCGCGCCGTACAGCGCCGCGGCGTACCCGCCAGGGCCGCCTCCGATCACCACCACGTCATGGCTGCTGCTCATGGCATTCAGCATACCGACGACCCTCGGAAATCTTGATTTTGGCCCGCCTGGGTCAGCGCAGGATCAGCACCGCCTGTACGGCGAATGCCACCAAAATGGCCACCCCGCACAGGAGCGCCAGAAGGATCAACCGGCGAGTGCTCACCGCGACGGGCTCAGCGGCCGCTGCGCCGTCGTCGGCCCATGTACCAGCCCACGATCTCCGTGCAGACCACGCTGAGCACAATGGTGATCAACAGCAGCAGGAACAGCGGCAGATCCCAGTCCCACCCCAAGAAGTTGACCTGGGCCTCCTTCGTGTTCTGCGCGATGAACACAATCAGCGCCACTGCGGCCAGCACGCCGAGCACCATCCGGGCATTGATCTGCCGAACCACATCGGTAAACGACCGGGATTTCGGCTCAGCCCTCTCGGTTCCTTGGTGGTCGTAGGGGGGTCTCGGCTGCGGTTCAGACATAGGCCCACGCTACCCGCGTCGCCTGGCACCGGACCCGAAGACCCGAACTGCCCCTACACTTGGCCTATGAGAGTGGTCGTTGCCGGCGCATCGGGGCTGATCGGAACCGCTCTGGTCGGCCATCTGAACTCTGCCGGCCACCAAGTGGTCCGACTGGTGCGCAATCCGGGGTCCCGGGCCGAGGACGCCCGCTTTTGGAACCCGGCCACCGGCGACATCGACGACAGTGCCTTCGACGGCATCGACGGGGTGGTCAACTTGGCCGGAGCGGGCATCGGCGATCGCCGCTGGAGCGAGCGCCGCAAACGCGAGCTGCGCCAGAGCCGGGTGGACGCCACCAAGCTGCTGGTGGAGGCCATGGGCGCGACCGCCTCTCCCCCCGCGGTGCTGGTAGCCGGTACCGCTGTCGGCCTCTATGGAGACCGGGGAGACGAGGTGCTCGACGAGCAATCCGGGCCTGGGACCGGGTTCTTGGCCACCCTGGCGACAGACTGGGAGGCGGCCGCCGCCGAGGCCCAAAATGCGGGCACGCGGGTGGCAATGGCCCGCACCGGGCTGGTGGTGGCAGAAAATGCCCCGTTCCTCACCCGTATGCTGCCGCTGTTCAAACTGGGCTTGGGTGGGCCGCTGGGCAACGGTCGGCAGTGGTGGCCGTGGATCGCCCTGGAGGATGAGATTCGGGCGCTGGTCTTCCTGCTGGAGTCCGATATCTCCGGCCCGGTGAACCTGTGCGCGCCCGACCCGGTCACGAATCGAGAGTTCACCCGGGTGCTGGCCTCGGTATTGCGCCGCCCGGCGGTAGTGGCTGTCCCCCGCTTCGGGCCTCGGCTCCTGCTGGGCCGGGAGCTGGCCGATGGACTCCTGTTCTCCAGCACCCGGGCCCATCCTGTCGCCTTGACTGATGCAGGCTTCGAGTTCCGCCATTCCGACTTACGAGGGGCGCTGGAGAAGATCCTGCGCTGATCGAACTCAGAACAGCGACTGCTCCTCCACCACGTCCTGGGTGTCGGCGGCCTCGGTGGCCAGGCGGTCGGCCTCGTCGTTCCACCGGTTTCCGGAATGGCCCTTCACCCAGTGGAATGCGACAGATCGGGCCTCGACCTGCTCGATGATCTGCTTCCAGAGGTCCTGGTTGGACACCGGCTTTTTGTCGGCGGTGCGCCAGCCTCGGCGGATCCACCCCTCCCACCACCGGTCTTTGAAGCAATTGACCACGTAGGTGGAGTCGCAGTACACCTCCAGCGGCCCGTCCAGCGACCGCAGCGCTTCCAGCACCCCCATCAACTCCATGCGGTTGTTGGTTGTCTGGGGCGCACCGCCCGATCCCGACGGGCCATCGGGCACCACCCAACCCCATCCCCCGGGGCCGGGATTCCCCCGGCAGGCGCCATCGGTGTACACCACAGTGGGCTTTCGAGCATCAGGCATCCGCTCATGCTGGCATGACCGCCCCAGAATTGAAAGCATTGGGCACAGTTATGTACCTCTCACACCAAGGGCATTAGACCGTGGCCGTGAACTTCTCACACCAACTGCCCGACACCGACCCCGAAGAAACCCGCGAGTGGCTCGACAGCCTCGACGCTGTGGTCAGCGCCTCGGGCGGACAGCGGGGCCGCTACCTGCTGCGGCGGCTCCTCGACCGGGCCGACGAGTTGGGCACCGGCCTGTCGGGAACGGTGCAGACGCCGTATGTGAACACCATCCCCACCGCCGACCAGCCGTTCTTCCCCGGCGATGAGTACATCGAGCGCCGCATCCGGGCCTTCATCCGGTGGAACGCCGCGGTCATGGTGGTGAGGGCCAACAAGCGGGCCGATGGAATCGGCGGCCACCTGTCCACCTTCGCCTCGTCGGCCGCGCTGTACGAGGTGGGGTTCAACCACTTCTTCAAGGGCAAAGAAGACGGGCTGCCCGGCGACGCCGTCTACATCCAGGGCCACGCCGCCCCCGGCATCTACGCCCGGGCCTACCTGGAGGGACGGCTCACCACCGAGCAGCTTGACAACTTCCGGATGGAGATCGGCGGCCAGGGCCTTTCCAGCTACCCCCACCCCCGGCTGATGCCCGACTTCTGGGAGTACCCCTCGGTGTCGATGGGACTGGGGCCGATCAACTCCATCTACCACGCCCGCTTCTACCGCTACCTGCACGATCGCCGCATCGAGGACACCAGTGACTCCAAGGTGTGGTGCTTTGTGGGCGACGGCGAGTGCGACGAGCCCGAGACCCTGGGGTCGATCTCGCTGGCCGGGAGGGCCAAGCTGGGCAACCTCATTTGGGTGGTGAACTGCAACCTCCAGCGCCTCGACGGGCCGGTGCGGGGCAACGGGAAGATCATCCAGGAGCTGGAGGGCAACTTCCGGGGCTCGGGCTGGAACGTGATCAAGGTGATCTGGGGCTCCCGCTGGGACGAGCTGCTCGCCGCCGACGTAGACGGCGTGCTGTTGGAGAAGATGATGACCACCGTCGACGGCGAGTACCAGCGCTACGCAACCGAGACCGGCGCCTATATCCGGGAGAACTTCTTCGGCCCCGATCCCCGGCTGCGCAAGATGGTGGACCACCTGAGCGACCGCCAGCTCGAGGACCTGCCCCGGGGCGGTCATGACTACTTGAAGCTGTACGCCGCCTACAAGGCCGCGGTGGAGGCCACCGACCGCCCCACGGTGATCTTGGCCAAAACCATCAAGGGCTGGACGCTGGGCGAGGGGCTGGAAGCCCGCAACGCCACCCACCAGATCAAGAAGATGACCACCGACCAGCTCATGGACCTGCGCTCCCGACTCCACTTGGAAGAGGAGATTCCCGCGGAGGCCCTCCAAGACGACGCCAACCCCCCGTACTACAAGCCGCCACCCGACTCACCCGAGCACCAGTACCTCATGGCCCGCCGCCGCGAGCTCGACGGGCCCCTTCCCACCCGGGTGGTGAACATCCGCCGGCCCATCAAGCTGCCCGACGACAAGCTGTTCTCCGACTACGACGAGGGCTCCGACGGCCGCGAGGTGTCCACCACCATGGTGTTCACCCAGATGCTGCGCAACATGATGCGAGACGAGGAGTTCGGGGCCCGGGTGGTGCCCATAGTCCCCGACGAGGCCCGCACCTTCGGCATGGACTCGCTGTTCCGGGAATTCAAGATCTACGCCTCCGAGGGCCAGCTCTACGAGCCGGTGGACCACGACCTGTTGCTGTCCTACGCCGAGGGGCAGGATGGCCAGCTCCTGGAGGAGGGCATCACGGAGGCGGGATCGCTGGCCTCATGGACGGCGGCGGCCACCAGCTACGCCACCGTGGGCGTGCCGATGGTGCCGTTCTACTCCTTCTATTCCATGTTCGGCTTCCAACGGGTGGGCGACCTGATCTGGTCGGCGGCCGACTCCCGGGCCCGGGGGTTCCTGATGGGCGCCACCGCGGGGCGCACCACGCTGCAGGGCGAGGGCTTGCAGCACCAGGACGGGCACAGCCACCTGTTGGCCTCCGCCGTGCCCGCCTGCTGCGCCTACGACCCGGCGTTCGCCTACGAGTTGGGCGCCATCGTGCGGGCCGGCCTGCACCGGATGTACGGCAACGGCGGGGGCGACGACGTCTTCTACTACATCACCATCTACAACGAGAACTACCGCCAGCCCCGCCGGGCCGACTTCATCGGCGATGAGCACATCCTGTCGGGGCTGTACCAGTGGAACCATGCGCTGGACGGCACCGAGCAGCAGGCCACCATCATCTTCTCCGGCACCGCCCACCAGGCGGCTCGGGACGCCCAGGCCGAGCTGGCCGAGCATTACGGAATCGGGGTGGACCTGTTGAGCGCCCCCTCCTTCAAGGCCGCCCGGGAGGAGGCACTCGAGGTGGAGCGCTGGAACCGCCTGCACCCCGAAGAGGAATCCCGGGTGCCGATGGTGACCCAGAGGCTCGGTGAAGGCCGAGGGCCGGTGGTGGCGGTTACCGACTACATGACCCTGGTTCCCGATCAGATCGCCCGCTGGGTGCCCCGGCGGTTCATCCCCCTGGGCACCGACGGCTTCGGGCGCTCCGACACCCGGGAGTCGCTGCGCCGCTTCTTCGAAACCGACGCCCACAGCGTGATCTCCACCGTTCTGAGCGCCCTGGCGGCCGATGGCAATCTCGATCCAGAGGTGGCCAAGGATGCCGTGGCCCGCTACGACCTGAATCGCCCCCACTTCGACCCCACTGGTTAGCGGGGGCGGCAGGTCAGGCCGGTTGGAGCTGGTTCAGCTCGGTGACGTTGTCGAGGAGGATCTTCTTCTTGGTGGCATCGTCGAAGCCTTTGTCTTTGAGCTCCACCAGATAGTCGAGCGGCTGGGGCATGCCCTCGATGTGGGGCCAGTCGCTGCCGAAGATCACCCTGTCGTCCCCCATGTAGTGGACCACCTCGGCCACGTCGTCCTCCCAGAAGGGGTTGATCCACACGTGCTGGCGGAACAGCTCCGAGGGATCCTCCTTGAACCAGCCGATGCTCTTGTGGGTGGCCTGGCCCAGCTTGCGGAACATGTCGCTCAAGAACTGCGATCCGTTCTCCACCGACGCGATCCGCAGGTTGGTGAAGCGCTCGAACAGCTTCTCCAGCGACAGGGTGATCAGGTAGTCGTAGGCGGCCCGCTCGATGTTGTAGGCCTTGATGCTGGGCTTGTACTTGCGGTGCTTGGCCATGCCCGCCGAGGCGAACCCGTCCACGTCGTAGCCGTGGGTGGTGTAGCCGCTGTCGCCGGCGTGGACCACCGCGCAGATGCCCGACTCGTTCACCCGAGCCCAGAACGGGTCAAAGTGCTCGTCGGCCGGCGACATGAACCCGTCGGCGGTCCAAACCGCCGCGGGGCGCATCACGATGGTGCGGGCGCCTTTGTCGATGGCCCATTCAAGCTCCTGGCAGGCCCAGTCCACGTCGCCCAAGGCAATGTAGGGGGCGGCGAATATGGTGTCTCTGTAGGCAAATCCCCACTGCTCATCGAGCCAGCGGTTGAATCCGCCGAACAGGGCGCACACCGCTTCGATGTCCTCTTTGATGAGCTCCTCGTAGAGCACGCCCAGCGTGGGGAACAGCCACACCGACTGGAGCCCTTGCTGGCGGACCTTTTCGACCCGGGCGTCCCGGTCGTCCACGTAGTAGCGGGGCAGCTTCTCCCGCTTGCTCAGCATCTCGGCGGGGTTGCGGCCCTCGGGGTTGCCCCGGAAGTAGTCGTGCATGGCGCCGGGCAGGGCGATCGGATCCCAAGTGGGGTTCACCACCGCGTGGCTGATCTGGCCGCCCACGAGGTGGTATCGGCGGCCGTTCACCTCGGCCCATTGCACGCAGCGGGGGCGCATGGCGGGGTCCACATGGCGGGTGAAGGCGTCTTCCGCCTCGTAGTAATGATTGTCGCAGTCGAAGGGGATATAACCGAGATCGTCCACGAAACCAGGCTACCGCTGGGTAGTTGGCGGTGCCTTCTTGGACGCCGGGTCTCGGGCTGCTGGCGGGCGCGCTACCGTCGGCCCGTGTCTGCAACTCCTGAATCCGAGCCCGCCATCCTTGCTGAGGACCGGGAACGGATCCGCTACATCACCCTGAACCGCCCCGAGCGGCGCAACGCCTTGACCATGGCCCAGCTCGGCCAGCTCTTTGACACTCTGGCCGAGGCCGATGCCGCGGCTGATGTGGGTGCCATCGTGATCCAGGGCACCGGCGAGGCGTTCTGCTCGGGGATCGACCTCGACCCCGACGAGATCGACCTGGACTACGACTCCCGGTCGTTCGAGCAGGAGCTGGCCCTGGTGGAGCCGTTCCGGCGGTTCGAGGAGATGTGGCGGCTGCGGACCCCGATCGTCGCCTCGGTTCACGGCTATTGCCTGGCGGTGGGCACCGACATCGCCTTCCACGCCGACATGACCGTCTGCTCAGACGATGCCCAGTTCGGCTATCCCATCGTGCGGTCGATGGCCTCGCCCTCCACCCACATGTGGACCTACCTGGCCGGCCCCCAGTGGGCCAAGCGCCTGCTGCTCACCGGCGACATGATCGACGGCACCACCGCAGCCCGCGCCGGGTTCGTGCTCGAGGCGGTGCCCGCCGACGACCTGGCCGAGCACACCCACGCCCTGGCCCGCCGGGTGGCCACCGTGCCCGACGACATCTCCGCCGCCAACAAGGCCATCTGCAACAAAGTTCTAGAGCTGATGGGCTACACCGCAGCCCAAGAGTCAGCCCGCGAGCACAACGTGATCGCCCACCAGTCCCCCGCCGCCCAAGAGTTCGGCCACATAATCCGCACCCAAGGCTTCAAAGCCGCCCGAGCCTGGCAAGCCGAACAATTCGGCTAGCCGGCTCCGTCCGGGAGGCACTCAGCGGCTCAGTAGTCCATCCAGCGCTTGGTGGAAGTGGATTAGGGCTACTTCGTGGCGGCCTACGAGGGTTTCTTTGACCAGGCCGGAGGAGAGGGACTGCTGGATCTTCACGGATTGGGGGAAGTCTTCGCCGGCGCCGACTCGTTGGTGTAGCTCCAGGGTGCGCTCGTAGTGGGGGCGGGTTTGTTCTGTGACGCCCTCGGGGGTGTAGAGGGTCATGGTGACGTCGGTTTGGTCGACGGAGGTGGGCAGGAATTGGTACACCGCGAAGTGGTCCACGCTGTGGCTCAGAATGACGTTAGGGGCGATCAGATATTCCACGGTGGCCCGGCCGAGTAGATCCCACTGGTCCTCGGGGGCTTCGGCCAGCTCCAGGATCGACTTCTGGCAGGTTTGGAACCGCAGGTTGGGGCCGTACCCGCGGTAAGTCATGGGCTGAGACAGGTAGTACTTGCCCACCGTTTTCCGATGCAGCGAAAACACGTGGTACGACTCCAAGAACGTGTCCACCAGCAGCTTCCAGTTGCACGGCCAGCTCGACTCCCACCGGTCGAACGGGAGGTAGCTGCCCACATTGAAATCATCGAGATCGAACGCGGCCTCCCCAACGAGGCTGGCCGCGTCAATCGGGCCATCACCCTCGGGCTGCACGAACACCATGCCGTGGGCCTCTCCCACCGGCACCGTCACCAAACCGAGCTCCGACTCGTCGGTCCCGTCAAACCCCTCCCCCGCCTGGGGCCGGGCCAAGAGCGTTCCGTCTAACCGGTATGTCCAGGCGTGGAATGGGCACCGCAGCGAGGCTGCTCCCGATCCACACCCGCTCACCACCGACGACGCTCGGTGGCGGCACACGTTGCGGAACCCCCGCAGCACTCCATCGTCGCCCCGCACCACCGCCAGCGGGACTCCGCCCACGGTGAGCGATACATAGTCGCCGGGAGAAGCCACCGCCCCCGACAGGCAGGCCACCACCGGGCGGCGGCGGAACAGCTTCTCCCGCTCGGCTTGCCAGTGCTGTTCACTTACATAGACATCAGCAGGCAGCACTAGCACGTCGTCGGCCAGCTGCGTGGTGCCCGCGGCGTGGTGGGCCAACAGCTCCCGGATCAGCTCCACCTGGGTCTCGCGCCGCACGCCCGGAGACTACCGGAGACGCTCAGAGGCGATTGGCCCCGCCCGACCGGGCGGCCCCGGCCCAGTAACGTCGGCGGATGATGAGGCACTCACGCTTGAGCACCAATAACCCCGGAGACTCTCCGTGAACCGCGATCTGTACCTGTATGAGGTGGTCGACGTCATCGGGCAGGGCCAGTACGACTACATGGAGCACCTGTGGCAAGACCCGGTGCTGCGTATGCCAGAGATGTTCGGGCTCCAGGGCGCGTTCTACATCCTGGGCGCGGGCGGGGGGCGCTGGCCCCAGGTCATCAATATCTGGGATATCGGTTCAGAGGGCTGGAAGGGTCTGGCCAAGAACCTCGACCGGCTCAACCTGAAGCGGCGCAAGGCGTTCTACGGCGACTGGTGGGACGAGGCCGCCCAGTGGCGCTCCGGCGGGTTCGACCGGCTGTGCGGGGGCGTGCCGGGCAGCCCCAACACCGCCGAGATCGCCGAGGCGGGCATCACCGGCACGCTGTTCGTGAACGAGATCCTCACCGTGCGGCCGGGCACGCCGCTGGAGTTTCTGGCCGCGGTGGTGCAGGAGCGGGTACCCCTCATGGCCGACTACGGCCACCGCCCTACTGGGCTTTATGAGGTGCTCAACAACCAGCACGAGGTGGTGATGGTGTGGGCGGCCGACATCGCCTCCCACGTCACCTACCGCCAGAACCGCGACACCACCCGGGGCCTGTGCGACGAGGGCACCGCTGATGAGCGGATCACCGCTTGGGAGCAACGCTCGGCCGAATACGTGACTGGCGGCGACACCCATTTGATGACCCCGCTGCCCCGCACGGTGTACGGCCCCGAAGACTGGGAGGACGCCAGTCTGGAGAATTGGCTGGCCGCCCAAGAATCAGCCGCGCAAGATACAGCCGGGAGAAGCGATGGATAGATTCGACCTGACCGGCAAGGTGGCCCTCGTAACCGGGGCCTCTCGAGGCATCGGCCACGCTCTGGCCTTGGGGCTGGCCGAGGCCGGGGCCAAGGTGGTGGCGGCCAGCCGCACGCTGGACGCCTGCCAGACCCTCGCCGACCAGATCACCGCCTCGGGCGGGGAGGCCATGGCCGCCGAGCTCGACGTGGGCGAGCTAAACCAGCATCAGCCGCTGCTCGAGGCTGTCATGGGCCGCTTCGGCCGCCTCGACGTGTTGGTGAACAACGCCGGAGTGCTGCGCCCTCACATCACCACCCGGGTCACCCCCGAGGAGCTGGACGGCATCTTGGCCGTGAACCTGAAGGGCCCGCTGTTTTTGTCCCAGGCCGCGCTCGACCACTTGGCCACCGACGGGGGCGGGTCGATCATCAACATCGGGGCGCTGGGCGCCTTTCAGCCCATGGAGGGCATCGGGGCCTACTGCGCGGTCAAAGCGGCCATGGCCAACTGGACCACCACCATGGCCCGGGAGTGGGCGAGCAGAGGGGTGCGGGTGAACCTGTTGGTGCCCGGCCCAGTGGCTACCGACATGATCTTGCCCCGCGACTCCGAGGCCCGAGCCCGCTTCGAGCAAGAGGTTGCCGCCGAAACCATTTTCGGTCGCCTCGGTGTGCCCGATGACCTTGTTGGCGCCGCGGTGTTCTTGGCCAGCGACGCGTCTGCGTTCATGAGTGGTCGCCCGGTTTTCGTCGACGGCGGAATGCTGCGCTGAGCAGGCTGTTCAACTCCGTGCAAATGGTGCGCAACTGCCGCGCTGGCACCGGGTAGGGTCGGTTCATGGCCGCAGAGGTCTTGGCCTCCGACATTTTGATCGCGCCTTCAGTGCTGCCCGCTGATTTCGCCCGTCTGGGCGAGGAGTGCATCGGTTTGGAAAAAGCCGGGGCCGACCGGATCCACTGGGATGTGATGGACGGCCGGTTTGTGCCCAATCTCACCTTCGGCCCCGACGTGATCGCCTCGATCCGACCACTGGTGTCGCTGCCGTTCGAGGCCCACCTCATGGTGGAAGAGCCCCATGAGCTGGCCCCCCGCTACGCCGAGGCCGGCTGCGAATTGCTCACCGTCCATGTCGAGGCCTGTCCTCACCTGCACCGCACGCTGGGGGCCATCCGAGAACTGGGGATGGATGCCGGCGTGGCCCTCAATCCAGCCACACCGGCCTCGGCCGTGGCCCATGTGCTGGACCTGTGCCGGCTAGTGCTGGTGATGACCGTCAACCCCGGCTGGGGCGGCCAGTCGTACATCGCGTCGATGGAGTCCAAGGTGGCCGAAGTGCGGGCGATGATCGACGAGGGCGGACACGACGTGGAGTTGGAGGTGGACGGCGGTATCGGCCGGTCTACCATCGGAGCCGCGGCCCAGGCCGGGGCCGGGGTATTCGTGGCCGGCAGCGCGGTGTTCTCCGACGAGTTGGGGTTCAACCACGCCATCACCGAGTTGCGAGAAGCAGCCGCCGTCAGTTGACCATGCGATGCCGCCGACGGCCGATTGTGGCTGTGCTGGTGCTGGGAGCCCTGATGCTCGGCCTCAGCGCCTGCGGTGATGACGACCAGCCCGATTTGAGCGTCTTCTGCCAGAAACTGGAGACCGCCTTCGGATCTGAGGGCGCACTGGCCTCGGACTACTCCGATGACCCGAGCACTGCGGCGGCGGTAGTGGACGAGCTTGAGGCCATACGCCGGGTGGCACCGCTGGAGATCGAGCCGTCGCTGGCCACCATCAATGCCACTGCGAGCCTCATCATCGAGGCCTTCGACAACCCGGAAGACTTGACGCTCGATGCGGAGCAGTTGCAGCAAAGCGAAACGGCTGCGGTTGAGCTGGCCAGATACTCAGCCGAACATTGCGATTTGAGGCTGGACTGGGAGAGTCCTGTGGTGTTCGTCGACCCCGACAAGATTCCCGGCGAGGTGAGGTTGGACGTGCGGGGCTAGCCATTGCCGGCCAGAGAATTCGGCCCGCGATCGATCAGAGCATCTCGCCGCGCTTGACGATCACGTGGTCGATGATGCCGTACTGCTTGGCCTCTTCGGCTGTGAACCAGCGGTCGCGGTCGGAGTCGGTCTCCACCTGCTCCACCGACTGGCCGGTGTGGGTGGCAATGCGCTCGGCCAGCAGCTCCTTCACGTAGGCGTGCTGCTCGGCCTGGATGGCGATATCGGCGGCCTGGCCCCGAACGCCGCCCGAGGGCTGGTGCATCATGATCCGAGCATGGGGCAGGGCATAGCGCTTGCCGGGGGCTCCGGCACACAAGAGGAACTGGCCCATCGAGGCGCCCAAACCCATGCAAATGGTCCCCACATCGGGGGTGATGAACTGCATGGTGTCGTAGATGGCCATGCCCGAGGTGACCGACCCGCCCGGGGAGTTGATGTAGAGCCAGATGTCCTTCTCGGAATCTTCGCCCTCCAGATACAAGAGCTGCGCGGTGATGTAGTTGGCGATGTCGTCGTTCACGTCGGTTCCCAGAAACACGATGCGGTTCTTTAGAAGCCGGTTGTAGATCTCGAATGCGCCGCGCTCGGGGCTGCCCGGCTCGAACAAAACGGGTTCGGTCATGGCCACAATCGTACCGGCCCGCTAGTGCGTCCCGGCCACCCGATCCACCGGCATTACCGTGCATACCGGTGCCTCGGGGGGTTCGGCGGGGAGCATGAAGCGCCAAAACACCGCGGCTCGGGGCTCGCCGCAGGCGTCCAGCCAGTTGGGCACGCCGGGGTCGCGGTGGGCGATGACCACCCGGTAGCGGCGGTCTGCGTCTGTTTCCATCTGGGCGTCGTTCAGCGAGACGGTGTGCTCCAAGTAATCGGCTGTTTGGCCCAACTCGTTCCAGATCACCACGTTGGTGAACAGGCCCTCGGGCAGTCGCCCCTCCATGACCAGGGCCTCGTCGGGAGCCAGCTCGTACTCGCCGGCCGAGTAGGCGATATCAACCGCTCCCCATCCGCCGCCGTCGCTGTCGGTCCAGTCCACCGGTGGGCCCATCGTGTTGGGCACCTCTGAGTACCAATTCGGGCGCCGCCGGGGCTGCGGGCCGAGCATCTGCCCGCCGAACTTCGAGCGCACCCACGCCTCCACCCGCCTCAGGCGACGGGCCACTGTTTCGTCGTCGGGCACCGGGATCTGATCGGGTCCGCCGACGGTTTCGATGCGCAGATCGGGCACCAGCTCGGGCTGGGCCGAGGCGGCCTGTGCCTCGTTGAAGTAGAACCGCACCACCACCGACCCAGCGTCTTCAGCCAACTCCATCCAGTTGCCCCCTTGAGCGTCGGGTGACAGCATTACTTCGAAGGAGCCGTCGGCGTCGAATGCCATGTCGTCCATGTTGAGCTCGCCCACCACCCGGGTTGGCCAGTGGCCGTCGCGGTCGCCGCCGTGCACGGTGAGCGACAGATAGACCTCCCGTCCCCGCCGACCCCGAACTCGGTAAGTGAGATCACCCCGCAGCGGGGCGAAGAAGTAGATGGCATCCGGGTTGTCGCCCCACTTGCGGTACGGCGAGATAAGGCGCACGAAGTGAGGCCGCTCCGGTTCGTTCTCCAGGTAGAGGTCCAGCGCCCCCCACAGAGCCATGCCCAACCCCCGAATGCCCAAGTGCTCCCGGCCGGGAGCCAATCCCCGCTGCGGCCCAATCCAATCGGCGTCGATATCCCCCAGCGCGCCCAGCAGATCTTGCCAGGCCCGCCGGGCCTCGCTGCCCGACTCGCTTTCCCGAAGCTCGCTCACAGCGCCTCCGGCCCGATCGGGGCCGCCGCCAGCGTGTCCTCGTCAGCGTCGAAAAGCACTGCCAGAAACGTGGTCGGACGGTCGGTGCGGTTGCGCCAAGCATGGACCGTCCCCCGCTGCACGACGCAGTCCCCGGCTCGGAGATGAACGTCCTCGTCGCCCTCCAGCACCAGCCACAATTCGCCCTCCAGCACACAGATGAAGTCCACCGTGGCGGTGCGGTGAAGGTTGTCCTCGTCGCCCACCGGGCGGGGATTTCCATCGGCGTCCACATAGACCGCCGAGTCGGGCGGCAGCTTGTTGCGGATGATGTTCACCCCTCCCGGCGGCGGCGAAAGCCGGAAGCCGCCCCGGTCGCCCGATGCGGTATAGCTGGTAGGAAGCTCATCCACCGCCCAAATGGCGGTGAGGAACTGCTCGGGATGGCGAGGACTGATCACCACCGGCGGCAGCCCATCACTGTCCACCACCGAATGACCATCCCCGTCCACCGCAGTCACAATCCGCCGAAAGTCATCAGTCATGTGCGGTCTTAGCCACCTCCCATTTGCCCTTCTTCTACAAGGCAAACGATCACAGGCACGCTAGTCAATACCTGGCCGCTCCCCTGCGAGCAAGCTGGCTTCCACAGTCTGGGCAGTAGGCCGGTCGCCCTTCCCGTAGCGCCATCATCTCGCGTTCAGGGAAGGGGCCGCTGCGACCACACCGGCTGCACTGCAAGGTGCTCTCCCTATTGAACTCTCTCAAAGCCCCCAAGCCGATGAGGGCAACGACAGCGATTACAACGATCCAAATGATTGTCTCGACTGTCATCGCACCTTCTCTAGCACGCGGTCAAACGCGTCATCGAGGCTGTCTAGCTTGTCCTTGATCTTGGCAGAGTTGTCACTGACCGTTTGTAGGGTGCGGCCGTGGCATCAAGGGCAAGATCGGTCTGGGGCACTCAGGCTGCCGAGCATTTGGATCAGCTGGTGCAAATTCATGCCGTGGTTCGCGGGCAGGGACCAGGACGGCGGTGGTACACCAGCGCGTTGAATCAGGGGATGTTCGTGGCCCTCGTTGCCCAGTTCCAGACATTTTCTCGGGAACTGCATGACGAGGCTGTTCAAGTGATCGTCAGGGAGGCTGACCAGCGGCTGGCCGGATTATTGGAGAGGGCACTGAGGCACAATCGGAAATTGGATTCCTCAAACCCATGGCCAAGGAATCTGTATGAGGACTTCTCGCGATTGGGCATTGATCTGAAGAGCCCGCTTGAGGGCAGTTACTCCAAGGCCCGAGACGACCTCAATCGACTTGAGCCGTTGCTCAACTTCCGCAATGCCGCTGCCCACGGCAACCAGGGCAGTCTCGGATCTTTGGTCGCTGAAGGACAGATCAAGTCCAACTTGCAGTCCTTCGACAGGTATCGAAAGACCATCGATCGGATTGTCAAGGGCATGGACAAGGTAGTTGCCAGCGAGCTTTCCGCTACGCTTCAGATTGGACGGCCGTGGTGAAAGGGGAGGTTGCGATGAAGAGCGCTGAGCCGATTCCTGGTGAAATCGTCGAGATTCCCTGGCCACGAAACCGCAATGTTCGCTGCAGGGTGCGCGAGGTCTACGGCTCACCAGATTTTCGCCACGCGATCGTGGAATTGACTCCCGAGATAAGCGACGACGCCGTTGCGGATTTGACCACCTACTCCCTGCCTGTGTCTGAGATCATCCGTATCCCCACACCCGCCTGAACGCAGCTCGCGACCTCACAATTGTGCGCCAGGTGGTGTGTTGTTTCAGGACATGGGAATGGGGTGTGTCAGGACATGGGAAAGTCGGTGTGGGTGATGGTTGGCGGTGTCGAAGGCTCAAGCGATCGTCTTGTCGGTTGTCCTGGAGGGCCTGTCCCAGGCCGAGACTGCC
>JAJEGM010000025.1 GCA_022819825.1 Acidimicrobiia bacterium
GGCAGTCTCGGCCTGGGACAGGCCCTCCAGGACAACCGACAAGACGATCGCTTGAGCCTTCGACACCGCCAACCATCACCCACACCGACTTTCCCATGTCCTGACACACCCCATTCCCATGTCCTGAAACAACACACCACCCCCTCCGCTCATTGCCGCTTGCCCGTGGAATGCCAAGCCCGCCGGGATAGGGTTCGACGCCATGGGAATGCTTGACGGGAAGACGGCCATCGTTACCGGCGGGGGCCAGGGAGTGGGCCGGGGGATCGCCTTGGCGCTAGCCGCAGAGGGGGCCGGAGTCACGGTGGCCGCTCGCACCGAATCGAAGGTGCAGGCGGTGGCCGCTGAGATTGCCGAACGGGGCGGATCGGCGCTGGCGCTGGTGTGCGACGTGAACGAACTGGACGACATCCAGGCTTGTGTTGACCGCACGGTGGAGCACTTCGGCACCGTCGACATCTTGGTGAACAACGCCCAGCAGGTGCCCCACGGGCACTTGCTGGAGGTGAGCGACGAGGCCTGCATGGCGGCGTGGACCTCGGGGGCGTTGGCTTCCATCCGCTTCATGCGGTTGTGCCATCCCCATCTGAAGGACGGCGGCGTGATCATCAACCAGGGGTCGGGGTCGAGCCTCAAGACCGACCCCAGCGGCATGGGGGTGTACGCCGGGGTGAAGTCGGCCATCCAATCGATCACCCGAGCCGCTGCAATGGAATGGGGTGTCGACGGCATCCGGGCCATCACCCTCATGCCGGTGGCCATGTCGCCGGCCATGGAGGACTGGAAGGGATTCAACCCCGAGGGCTTTGCCGCGCTCCAAGAGCGCTTCGCCCTCAAGCGAGTTGGCGACGCCGAGATCGACATCGGCCGAGTCGTGGCCTTCCTGTGCAGCGACACCGCTAGCTACATGACCGGCACCACCGTCAACATCGACGGCGGCGACGCCTACCTGCGTTAGCTGGCGGGGGCTATGTGGCCTTCTAGGCCGTAGGGGCGATAGGGGCCGAAGATGGATTGCTCTAGGACTCCTATGCCTTCTCGGTCGCCCATGCGGACCTTCATCAGGTGCTGGACATGCTGGTTTTCGAAGGCGGTCTCGTCGACGTCGGCCAGTTTCCAGCGTTCCGACTCCATGGCCATCTCGCCCTTCCAGTCGCCGTGCGACCACGTGGGGTGGCTGTAGCCGATGCCCTTCATGCGATAGGTGAACTGCTTCTCGAAGGTGATCTCGTGGCGGGTGTCGTCTTCCAGCGAGGTCATGGCCAGGGTGGCGCTCTTGATCATGCGGCTACCGGGCTCGAACTCGAGCTGGTGCTCGAGGCGGTGCATGGGCTCCACTCCGGGATCCTCCACACCGGGGTTGTCGGCCAGGGAGTCGTAGGCGGGCAGAAAGGCGCCCACGTGGAATCGGGGGCGGCCCAGGGTGTCCTCGAACAGCTGGTAGTGGCTGCACATGTCGTCCCAGTGCAGGGGGGCCCACAAGAAGAACAGCCCCATGGCGCGCGGCGCCTGGGGGGCGCCCCGGTTGTCGCCGCCGGCCACCGGGCGGACCCCCCAGGAGCGGTCTTTGGTTCCGTAGGTCTCTGTCCGGTCGATCTCCATGCGCTGGCCGTCGTATTCGATCCAGCCGTGCCAGCGGCCGAACTGGGTGAACCGGGTGGTGTCCATGATCCGGCGGCTGCCGTCGGACCAGTGGTGGCGGGGCTCCTCGATGGCGGCGGTGCGGGCTTCGAAGGTGAGATCGGCGGCGAAATCGGTCTCGTTGGGCTCCAGCACCACTCGACAGGCCTTCATGGGCTCGGTGATCTCTAGGCGGAACGGTCCGACGGTGACGTCGGAAGGCTCGGGGTTGGCCCGGGCCGAGGCGTGGAAGGCGTGCTGCACGCCGTTGTGGACGATGCTGATGCCGCAGTCCTGGATGTCGAGGTGGGGGTAGCGGGCGGTGCCCACGCCGAGGTACATGTCTCCGATCTTGGAGTAGCCGTTGAACCAGTAGCGCTCGTAGAAGTCCTTCTCCCCGGTAGAGGGAGTGGCGATGGGATCGGGGGTCTGGTGAATGGGGAAGTCGTCGAATTTGGTCAGCACCCGCCTATGGTGGCAGACCGCGTCTTCCCGACGATTGTCGGAGGGGCTGGTATCATCGGCTGTATATCGAAATCTGGCTGAGCATTCGATTGTGAGGACCCCACTATGAGTACCGGCAACGGCGAACAGCACACCTTCCGCACCTTCCAGCTCCGCAATCTGGAAGACACCCCCGGCTTCGACCGGCTGAGTGACCACCAGAAGATGGTGACCCGCGTGGTGGGTTCGGTGCTCCCGTTCAAGACCAACAACTACGTGTGCGAGGAGCTCATCAACTGGGACAACGTGCCCGACGATCCCATGTTCCAACTCACCTTCCCCCAAGAGGGCATGCTCGACCCCGAGCACTTCTCCCGCATTGCCGATCTGATCAAGGCCGAGGTGCCCGCCCCCGAGCTCAAGGCCGCTGCTCGAGAAATCCAACTCAGCCTGAACCCCCACCCCGCCGGCCAGGTGGAGATGAACGCCGGGTACCTGGAGGAAGAGGTGGTGCAGGGTGTGCAGCACAAGTACCGGGAGACGGTGCTGTTCTTCCCCACCCAGGGCCAGACCTGCCACGCCTACTGCACCTACTGCTTTAGGTGGCCACAGTTCGTGCAGCTCGATGATCTCAAGTTCGCCAGCAAGGAGATCGACAGGCTGGTGGCCTACCTCAAGCTGAATCCGACGGTGTCGGACGTGCTGTTCACTGGGGGCGACCCGATGATCATGCGCACCGAGCTCATCCGTCGCTACGCCGAGCCGCTGATGGACGACGACCTGGAGATCAGCACCATCCGGTTCGGCACCAAGGCCCCGGCCTATTGGCCCTACAAGTTCACCGAGGGCGAGGAGGCCGACGACCTGCTGCGGCTATTCGAGGAGATCGTGGCCTCCGGGCGCCACCTGGCCATCATGGCCCACTACTCGCACCCGGTGGAGCTGGCCACCGACGCCTCCCGGGAGGCGCTGCGGCGCATCATCGAGACCGGCGCGGTGGTGCGGTGCCAGGCCCCGCTGATCCGCCACGTGAACGACAGCGCCCGGGCCTGGGCCGACATGATCACCACCGAGGTATCCCTGGGTGCGGTGCCCTACTACATGTTCGTGGAGCGCGACACCGGGGCCAAGCGGTACTTCGAGGTGCCGCTGGTGGAGGCCTACCAGATCTACACCGACGCCTATAAGCAGGTGTCGGGGCTGGCCCGCACCTGGCGGGGGCCGTCTATGTCGGCCACTCCGGGCAAGGTGCTGGTGGACGGCATCGTCGAGGTCGGCGGCGAGAAGGCGATCGCCCTGAAGTTCGTGCAGGCCCGCGACCCCGACTGGGTGAACAAGATCTTCTTCGCCGCCTACGACGAGGAGGCGTCGTGGCTAGACGAGCTGCGCCCGGCGTTCGGCGAGGAGAAGTTCTTCTACACCGACGAGCTGAACAACATGAAGACCGACACCCCCCAGCGGGTGCAGCTCATCACCACGCGGGCCGCTTAGCCGCTAACCGCTTGCCGTCACTCCCACTCGATGGTGCCGGGGGGCTTGGAGGTGATGTCGTAGGCCACCCGGTTGATGCCGTCCACCTCGTTGATGATGCGGCTCGACATCTTCTCCAGCAGCTCATAGGGCAGCCGGGCCCAGTCGGCGGTCATGGCGTCCTCGCTGGTCACCGCTCGGATGACCGCCACTTGGCCGTAGGTGCGCTCGTCGCCCATCACACCCACGGTGCGGATGTCGGGCAGCACGGCGAAGGTCTGCCAGATTTCCCGTTCCAGCCCCGCGGCGGTGATCTCGGCTCGAACGATGGCGTCGGCCTTGGCCAGCAGGGCCACTTTGGCCGGGGTGACTTCGCCGATCACCCGCACACCGAGGCCGGGACCGGGGAAGGGATGGCGCCACACGATCTCATCGGGCAGGCCCAGTTCGTGGCCCACGGCCCGCACCTCGTCTTTGAACAGGTCGCGCAACGGCTCCACCAGCTCGAAGTCCATCTCCTCGGGGATTCCGCCCACGTTGTGGTGGCTCTTGATCTTGGCCGCGGAGTCAGAGCCCGACTCGATCACATCGGGGTAGAGCGTGCCCTGCACCAGATAGGCGGCGCCGTCCACCTGGTTGGCGGCCTCCTCGAAGATGCGGATGAACAGCTCGCCGATGATCTTGCGCTTCTCCTCGGGGTCGATCACCCCCACCAGAGCGTCGAAGAACCGGTCGGCGGCGTCCACCGCGATCAGCTCGATCCCCTGGGAGCGGCGGAAGGCGTCGATCACCTGCTGGCCCTCGTCTTGACGCATCAGGCCGGTGTCTACGAACACGCAGGTGAGCTGATGACCCACCGCCCGATGAACCAAAGCGGCGGCCACCGCCGAATCGACCCCGCCCGACAGGCCGCACACCGCCCGCCCGTCGCCGATCTGAGCCCGGATGGCGTCCACCGCCTCGTCGATGAACGACTCGGTGGTCCACGACGGGGCCAGGCCGGCACCCCGGTACAAGAACCGCTCCAGCACCGCCTGCCCGCCGGGGGTGTGGGCCACCTCGGGGTGGAACTGGACCCCGAATATGCGCTGGGCGGAGTCTTCAAGGGCAGCCACAGGCGCTTGAGGTGTGGATGCGGTGACCACAAAGCCCTCGGGCGGAGTTGCGATGGAGTCGAAGTGGCTCATCCACACCGGGCGCTCGGTGTCCTCGTCGGGATCGAACAGCGTGCCGGGGTCGTTCACGCTCATGGCGGTGCGGCCGTACTCGCCGATGCCGGTGCGGGACACCTCACCGCCGAGTTGGGCGGCGATGAGCTGGGCGCCGTAGCAGATGCCCAGAATGGGGATGCCCAGGCGGTAGATGTCGGGGTCGATGCGGGGCGATCCCTCGACGTGGACCGATTTGGGCCCGCCGGAGAAGATCACCGCACCGGGCTGGCGGGCACTGATCTCTTGGGCGCTGATGGAATGGGGGACGATCTCGCTGTAGATGTGGGCCTCGCGCACCCGTCGGGCGATGAGCTGCGCGTACTGGGCGCCGAAATCCACCACCAAGACCGGGTGGTCTCGGCTGGCGGAATCGGTGCCGATGGCCGCCGATAATCCGTCGGCGGTGCCGCTCAACGGCCCATCCCGATGCCCTGGGAGCGCTGGAGGGACTTGCCTTCGGTTTGCAGGGAGGGGGCGATCATGATGTCGGCCTTCTGGAACTCTTTGAGCGACTCATAGCCGCAGGTGGCCATAGAGGTGCGCAGTCCGCCGAACAGGTTGAGGCGGCCGTCGTTCTCCCGGGCCGGGCCAACCAGGATCTCCTCCAGCGTGCCCCGGGGGGTGGTCTGCACCCGGGCACCTCGGGGCAGGGTGGGATGGAAGGTGGCCATGCCCCAGTGGTGGCCCCGGCCGGGGGCCTCGTGGGCCGCGGCCAGCGGGGAGCCGATCATCACCGCGTCGGCCCCGCACACGATGGCCTTGGCGATGTCGCCGCCGGTGGCCATGCCCCCGTCGGCGATGATGTGGACATACACCCCGGTTTCATCGAGATGGCGCATCCGGGCCGCTCGGGCGTCGGCGATGGCGGTGGCCTGGGGAACCCCAATGCCCAGCACCCCCCGGGTAGTGCAGGCTTGGCCCGGTCCCACCCCTACCAGGATGCCGGCGGCGCCGGTGCGCATGAGGTGAAGTGCAGCGTCATAGCTGGCGCAGCCGCCGACGATCACCGGAATCTCCAAGCGGCGCACAAACTGCTTGAGGTTCAACGGCTCATGGTTCTTGGACTTGTGCTCGGCGGTGACCACCGTGCCCTGGATGACCATGAGGTCGAGTTCGGCGGCCAGCATGTGGGGGGCCAGTTGCTCGGTGCGCTGGGGAGTGACCGACGCGCAGGAGATCACCCCGGCGTCTTTGATCTGACGGATGCGCTCGCCGACCAGTTCGGGTTTGATCGGCTCGGCATACAGCTCCTGCATCCGCAGCGTGGCCTTTTCCGGGGACTGGGCCGCTATCTCGTCGAGGACCGGCTCGGGATCCTCATAGCGGGTCCAGAGCCCCTCCAGGTTCAGCACCCCCACCCCGCCGAGCTGGCCGATGATGATGGCAGTCTCGGGGCTGACCACGCCGTCCATGGCTGAGGCCATGAGGGGGAGGTCGAAGCGGTAGGCATCGATCTCCCAGGCGATGCTCACGTCCTCGGGGTCGCGGGTGCGGCGGGTGGGCACGATGGCGATGTCGTCGAACCCGTACGCCCGCCGTGCGGTCTTGCCCAGCCCGATGTCAACCTCGGCCATCACGACGCCCCTTTTGCTTGGAAACCAGGAATTCTAAGGCCTTCAGCCTTGTTATAGGGGGATTTACTCCCTCACCAGGGAGTAGGTGAAATCAGGCAGCCGATTGGATGAGATTCCAGAGCTCTTGCACGTGATGGTGCTCGGTTTGGGGACTGCCGATGGCCACCCGGAGGGTGAGCTGGCCGTCGAGAGTGGTCGAGGTGAGATAGGCCCGGCCGGATTGGTTGACCGCGTCCAGGACCCGACTGGTGGCCTTGTTGCCACCGGTGTGGCGAAAGCACACCAGGCTGACCACGGTGGGGGCGGCCAGCTCGAATCGGGCATCAGCCTCCACCCACTCGGTGAGCTCGGCGGCCCAGGCGATGTGGCGGCGGATGTGGGCCCGCAGGCCCTCGAGGCCGTAGTGGCGAATCACGAACCACAGCTTGAGGGCTCGGAACCGCCGGCCGAGCGGCACCTGCCAGTCGCGGTAGTCCACCACTGCCCCCGACTCGCTGGCCGGGTTGCGCAGGTACTCAGGAGTTATCGACAAGGCCTCGTTGAGGCTGGCCCGGTCGGCCACATAGAACGCCGAGCAGTCGAAATTGGTGAGCATCCACTTGTGAGGGTTGAACACGTAGCTGTCGGCAGTTTCCAGCCCTTCGTTGAGGAACCGCATCTCGGGGCAGAGGGCGGCAGAACCAGCGAAGGCGGCGTCGACGTGGGTCCAAGCGTCGAAGTTGGACGCCACCCAGCCCACTTCGGTCACCGGATCGATGGCGGTGGTGGAGGTGGTGCCCACGGTGGCGGCCACGAAGAACGGAATCAGATCGTCGTTTTTATCTTTGACAATTTCATAGGCCAGGTGGTCGGCCCGCATGGCGTAGTCGGGGGTGGTGGAGATGGAGCGCACCCGCTCGTCGGCGATGCCGGCCACTCGCAGTCCCTTGGCGATGGACGAGTGGGCCTGTTCGGAGGTGTAGGCCACCATCTTGGAGAGTTCGCCGATGCCGCCGGCCCGGTGCCGGGCGGCGAGGATGGCGCACAGTGTGCTGCTGGATGCGCTGTCCTGGATGACCCCGTTGCCCCGGAACTTCTCGGGCAGGCCCATCTCGTCGGCCAGCCAGTCGAGCACATGCTGCTCCAACTCGGTCACCGCAGGGCTGGTGTCCCACAACATGCCTTGGGCGCCGAGGCCTGAGGAAACCAGGTCGGCCAACGCAGAGGATGCACTGGCATTGGCCGGGAAATAGGCGAAGAATCCCGGCGCCTGCCAGTGCGTGATGCCGGGCACAATGACCTGGTCGAGATCAGCCAGCACGGCGGTGAAGTCCTCGCCGTGCTCGGGAGCCTCGGCGGGCAGCATGGCCCGGATGTCACCGGGCGCCACCGGAGCCTTGACCGGAAACTCCCCGAGCCGCTCCATATAGTTAGCCAACCAGTCCACGGCCTCGTAGCCCGCCTGCCGGAACTCCTCCGGGCTCATGTGATTCGGTCGCTCAGCCATGGTTGCCATTGTTGCCGAAAGGTCGGCGGCCGCTTGCGGTGGAGACCGGCGGGGTCGGGGAATTTCTCAGCGGGCAGTGGCGATGGTGAGTAGTTGGCGGAGCATGGCGGCGGTGGCGCCCCACACGGTGTCACCGTAGAGCTCGAAGAAGGTGATGGCCCGGTCGGTGCCATTAATGGGCCAGATCTCCTCCCGCCAGGCTTCGTCGGAAAGGAGCTCGGCGGTGGACACCAGCAGGATTCGCTCCACTTCGGCGGGATCGGGGACCAGCCCGGTGGGCGGGCCGGGCAAGATGCCGACAAAGGGGTGGACCATCGACCGGCTGCCCACGGTTACGTAGCGGTCGATCTGGCCGATGACCTCGATGCTCTCGGTGTCCAGGCTGATCTCCTCGCGGGTCTCCCGTTCGGCGGTATCGAGCAGTGTGGCGTCTACGGGTTCCTGGCGGCCGCCGGGGAAGGCCACTTCCCAGCCATGGGAGCGAAGGTGCCGGGCCCGGCGAATGAGCACCACGCAGATGTCGTTGCCGTCGGGGTAGAGCAAGACAAGCACTGCGGAGCGCGGCTCCCGGCCGGTGGGATTGGTGTCGCCCCAGGTTGACTGAGGACGGCCGTCCAGCGCTGTCCTCAGCTGGTCCAAGTCCACTCGTCGCTCGGAAGGATCGAGTTCAGCCCAGGGTGGGGGTCCGCCCGGCCGCCATTGTTGGGGGCGGGGAATGAATTGGGGGCCACCCCGCTTGATCGCGATGGCAGCCCCCAGTCAGGTTCTTTGGGTAGTTGATGTCGCCGGTCGGCTACATCATGCCGCCCATGCCACCCATTCCTCCCATGCCGCCCATGGGGTCACCACCGGGGGGCATCGGGGGGGCAGGAGGCTCGGGCTTGTCGGCCACCAGGGCCTCGGTGGTGAGCAGCATGCCAGCGATGGACGCCGCATTCTGCAAGCCGGCCCGGGTCACCTTGGCGGGATCGATGACGCCCGCAGCCACCAAATCCTCGGTGGCGCCGGTGGCGGCGTTGAACCCTATGGTGCCGGAGGTGGCCTCAATGTCGCGCACCACGATGGAGCCCTCGAAGCCGGCATTGGAGGCAATGAGGGAGCACGGCACGCTCAGCGCTTCGAGCACGACCTTGGCGCCAGTGGCCTCGTCGCCGCTCAGGTTCTCAACCACCTCGACCACCGACGGCCGGGCCCGCAACAGGGCGGTACCGCCCCCGGCGACCACGCCCTCTTCGATGGCAGCTCGGGTGGCCGACAGCGCGTCTTCGATCCGGTGCTTCTTCTCCTTGAGCTCCACCTCGGTGGCGGCACCCACCTGGACGACGGCCACGCCGCCGGCCAGCTTGGCCAAACGCTCTTGAAGCTTCTCCCGATCCCAATCGGAGTCGGTGTTCTCGATCTCCTGGCGGATCTGGGCCACCCGGCCTTCGACGTCGGCCTTGGCGCCTGCGCCCTCCACGATGGTGGTGTCGTCTTTGGTCACGATCACCTTGCGGGCGGTGCCCAATAGATCGAGGGTGACGCCCTCCAGATTGAGCCCGACCTCCTCGGCCACCACCTGGCCGCCGGTGAGGATGGCCATGTCTTGGAGCATGGCCTTGCGGCGCTCTCCGAAGCCGGGGGCCTTGACGCCCACCGAGTTGAACGTGCCCCTGATCTTGTTCACCACCAGGGTGGCCAGGGCCTCGCCCTCCACGTCCTCAGCGATAATCAAGAGCGGCTTGCCAGTCTGCATGACTTTCTCCAGCACGGGCAGCAGATCCTGCACCGAGCTGATCTTGCCCTGGTTGAACAAGATGTAGGGCTCGTCGAGCACGGCCTCTTGGCGCTCGGGGTCGGTCACGAAGTAGGGCGACAAGAATCCCTTGTCGAACTGCATGCCCTCCACGAAGTCGAGTTCCATGCCGAAGGTGTTGGACTCCTCCACGGTGACCACGCCGTCTTTGCCCACCTTGTCGATGGCATCGGCGATGACGTCGCCGATGGCGTTGTCGGCGGCCGAGATGGAGGCCACCTGGGAGATCTCCTCTTTCTGGGAGATGTCCTGGGCCTGATCGGCCAGAGAGTCCACCGCCGCGGCCACCGCCTTCTCGATGCCCCGCTTGAGGCTCATCGGGTTGGCGCCCGCGGCCACGTTGCGCAGGCCGTGGCGAACCATGGCCTGGGCCAGCACGGTGGCCGTAGTGGTGCCGTCTCCGGCGATGTCGTTGGTCTTGGTGGCCACCTCTTTGATGAGCTGGGCGCCCATGTTCTCGAACTTGTCGTCGAGTTCCACCTCGCGGGCAATGGACACGCCGTCGTTCGTGATGGTGGGGGCACCGAACTTCTTGTCGAGGACCACGTTGCGGCCCTTGGGGCCCAGGGTCACTTTGACCGTGTCGGCAAGCTGGTTGACGCCTGCCTCAAGGCCCTGACGGGCCTCCTCCTGGAACTTGAGGATCTTGGTCATTTGACGATTGCCAGCACATCGCGGGCCGACAAGATCAGCAGATCTTCGCCGTCCGCGGTGATCTCGGTGCCGCCAAACTTGCTGTACACCACGGTGTCGCCAACGGAGACGTCCATCGGGATGAGCTCGCCGGTGTTGTCGGACCGCTTGCCCGGTCCTATGGCGAGAACCTCACCCTGCTGGGGCTTCTCTTTGGCAGTGTCGGGGATGACCAGGCCGCTGGCGGTCATCTCTTCAGACTCACCGGGGCGGACAACGATTCGGTCATCAAGGGGCTGTAGCGCCATCTTGGCCTCCAAATGGTTGGTTGACTTGAGCTTTAGCACTCTCAATAGGCGAGTGCTAAGAGTAGGGCTTGAGCCGCCCCCAGGCCAATTCAGGCTGCCGGTTCCCCCGACTGAATAAAGGGAAGCGGGAGGTTGGGATCGGCGCCGGTGTCCAGCGGGGAGGGACCGTCGAGCTGAAGCCGCTGCCAGCCGGCGGCAGCCACCATGGCCGCGTTGTCGGTACACATGGAGCGGCTGGGCAAGAACCCGCTGATGCCGATGGCCACACAGGCGTCGAGCAGTCGTTCCCGCAGGGAGGAGTTGGCCGCCACCCCGCCGGCCAGGCACAGGCCCTTGGCCCCGTATTGCTCGGCAGCCTTGCGGGCTTTGTGGATCAGCACGTCTACCACCGCCTCTTGAAATGACGCCGCGATGTCGGGCACATCGAGGTCGGGGTTGTTTCGCACGTGGTTGACCACTGCGGTCTTGAGGCCGCTGAACGAGAAGTCGTAGCCGTCGTCGTACATGGGCCGGGGGAAGGCCACCGCCTCGGGATTGCCGGTCATGGCCAGGCGGTCGATGACCGGGCCCCCGGGATAGCCCAAGTCCATGAAGCGGGCCACCTTGTCGAACGCCTCACCGGCGGCGTCGTCCAGAGTTTGGCCGATGAGCCGGTAGCGCCCGAATGCCTCCATGAGCACCAGCAGGGTGTGGCCTCCGGACACGAGCAGCACCACTACCGGCAGCTCCAAATCGGGCTCCTCCAGGAACGATGAGTAGAGGTGGGCTTCCAAGTGGTTGACGGCCACGAACGGAACATCCCACACCAAGGCCAGCGACTTGGCTGCACTCACTCCCACCAACAGCGAGCCGATAAGGCCGGGGCCTGAGGTAGCAGCCACCGCCTCCACGTCGTGGTCGCTGAGGCCGGCCTCGATCACCGCTTGGGCCACCACCGGGGTGAGCAGCTCCACATGGGCCCGACTGGCGATCTCCGGGACCACCCCGCCGTAGCGGGCGTGCAGATCCACCTGGCTGCTGATCACCGACGAGAGAACGGCGGAGGGGCCAGAGACCACGGCCGCCGCGGTTTCATCACAGGAGGTCTCGATGCCCAGCACAATGGCAGGGGTGTGCGGGGGAGTATCGATGCCCAAGACGATGGCGGGGGCCTCTTGAGGGGTTTCCAGAACGGTCATGCGCAGTCCAGTTCTACCGCGATCTTGATGAGACGGTCGGCATAGTCGGGTTGTTGGATGTTGTCGGCCCGCATCACCACGGCGTCGGGAGACAGCCCCATGTTCTTGTAATACCCCCGCTGAATGCCCACCGGGGCGAGGCCGAAGCGCCGATAGAGGGCCTGGGCGGCGGGATTGTCGGCAGCCACCTCCAAGGCGAGGCTGGTATTGCGGCGGCAGGCGGCCAACGCCAGGGCCAAGAACAGCCGGGCGCCGATGCCCTGACCCCGGCAATCGGGGGACACCGTGACCGTGGTGATGTGGGCTTCTTTCTCCTCGAAGGCCACCCCGGCGTGGCCCACCAATCGACCGGGGCAGAAGCCTTTGGCATTGGCATCACCCACCAATCGACTGGGGCGGGCTATCACATAGAGTCGATCCTCGGTGCGGGCCAACTCCGCCTCGTACACATCCCGGGACCAGGGAATGGGGTAGCACTGGGCGTCGATGGCCATGACCTGTGGCAGGTGATCGGAGGTCATGGGAACAATCATCTGATCAAGAGTCATGGGAAGGCTCATCGGGTGTTCCAGTTGATGTCGGCGTCGGGAACCCGAAGGTATATCGGTTTGAGTTCCCAGGGTTTGACGAACTCCTCCCGCAGCGCCCGAGCGTGGGCTAGTTGTACCAGCGAGGCAGCCGAGGGGTGGGCCAGATCTTGTTCGGCGATTTCGGTCTTCTGGAGCCGGTGGAACACCTCGGAGTAGCGGCGGGCGCCGTCGCCCACCAGCAGCACTTCTTCGCTGGTGGCCAGCAACTCGGAGGCCAGATCGTCCGGGGTACCCACTTGGGCCTCTGACACCCGCTGGATCCCGCCGGGCACTTGACGGTAGAAGGCGTAGAACAGCTCACTGCGGCGGGCGTCGATGGCGGCCACAATCAGCCGGTTGGTGTGGCGCACGGCGAAAGCCAGCAGGTCGAGGCTGGATACGCCGATCATCGGTACTCCCAAGGCATAGGCCACCGCCATGGCGCTGGATATGCCCACCCGCAGGCCGGTGTACAGACCGGGGCCGAGATCCACTGCCACGCAACCCACATCCCGCAGCTCGATCCGGGCCTGACGGGTCACAAACTGGATCTGGGGAGCAATGGTCTCGGCATGGCGGCGGCCCCGGGCGCTGTGAGCCGAGGCCAGCACCCCCTCGTGCCCGCCAAGGGCGCATCCCACCTGCTGGGTGGCCGACTCAATGCCCAGTATCAACACGGTGGGCTCTCCAACCAAGGTTCGGCGAGGGCGGTCAGCTCGTCTACTCGGGCTTGCCATCGGGATCCCACTGGGGTGAGCACTACCACCCGCTCGTCAGGAGGGCTGGGACGGCCCTCCACGAAGGTCAGTGCCACTTCGAGATAGTCGCTGGGCAGGGCTTGGCGGATGGCGTCGCCCCACTCGATGAGGATGACCCCGTCGCTGTCGAGCAGTTCGGGCAGGCCTAGGTCGAGCACTTCGGAGATCTGGTCGAGACGGAAGACATCGAGATGGTGGAGGAGCAGCCGTCCGTGGTACTCCCGGGCCAGAGTGAAGGTAGGGCTGGTGACCGGCTCGCTGATGCCCAATGCGGCGGCGAACCCCTGAGTGAAGGTGGTCTTGCCCGCGCCCAGGTCACCCACCAGCAGCAAGAGGTCGCCGGCCTGGGCCTGCTCGGCCAGGCTGGCGGCTAATTCCCGGGTGTTGTCGGGAGAGCGGGTGCGGACTCGTATCATGGGAGCGTCGGGGCGCATTGGGGCGAGGGGACAGGAATCATCCCGACATCGCCATGCGGGCTCGAACCAGATCAGAGCGCATCTGAGCCTCTTGGAGACCGCCGCCCCGCAGCACCGCCGCCGGATGGTAGGTGGGGATGATCACGGCGTCGGTGTTGGGCATCGGGTAGCTCTGGCCTCGCAGCTTGGTGATCCCGGTCTTAGTGTCCAGCAGCAGCTTGGAAGAGAAATTGCCCAGGGTGACCACCACCCTTGGGGCGATGAGCTCGACTTGCTGCTCCAACCACGGGCGGCAGGCGTCGATCTCGTCGGGTTTGGGATCTCGATTGTCGGGAGGACGGCATTTGACCACATTGGCGATGTAGCAGCTGTCGCGGGTCAGCCCGATTTCCTCGGCCATCAGCCGGTCGAGCAGCTTTCCCGAGCGGCCCACAAAGGGAAGGCCCTGCTTATCCTCTTCAGCACCGGGTCCTTCGCCGACGAACATGAGGTCGGCTTGGGGGTTGCCCATGCCGAACACCACCTGTGTTCGGCCCTCGGCCAGCCCGCACTTTGTGCAATCGGCAGCTTCGGCGGCAACCTCGGCCAACGTCAACGTCACAGGCCAAGAATACGCCCCCCACCAGCAGATTCGATAGGGGAGTTGCAAGTTATGGACTTGGGCGGGTGCTGCGCCGCCGGAGCGCCTCGGTCCCAAGCCGCTGACGGCAATACTGGTATTCTGCGCAGGCAGGCGCGAGGAGGGGTGCAGATCATGATCGACTGGCTCGGCATCGACCATCTGTTCAAGTTGTCCGGCGGCGAGGTGGTACTGGGATTCCTCACGCCGCTGTTCGTCTGCGTCGCGGTCTTCGTGGCGCACATGATCCTGCCCGGGAGGCGGGTGCCCGGCTACGCCACCGACCGCGAGACCGGCGAGCCCCGCCAATACCGGCTCAACGGATTGGCGGTGTTCGTGCTTGCGCACCTCGTGTGGCTATTCGCGATGCCGCGCGACTGGTTCTACCGGTCGACCATGTATGCGATAGCGGGCGGCGTGGTGATCGCGATCATCGCGAATACCGTCGTGGTGTTCTCCCAGCCCGAAGGCGCACAGAAGAACCGCCTGCTGGCCTGGTGGTTCGGACGTGCGCAAGAGCTGCAATTCTTCAACGGCCGCCTCGACCTCAAGATGTACTTCTACATGGTGGGCGGCACGATGCTGTCGCTCAATGCGTGGTCCGCCGCCGCATGGCACAACGACAACGTTGCCGATGCCAACCCTGGCTTGTTCCTCTACGTCGCCATCAGTTCCTTCTACGTCTTCGACTACTTCGTCTGGGAACGGGTGCAGCTCTACACCTACGACCTCATCCACGAGAACGTCGGATTCAAGCTCGTCTGGGGCGGGCCGTTCGTGTGGGGCTGGATGTTCGTGCTGCCGCTGTGGGGTTTGGCGCCACACGCCGACCCGGGCATCTCAGGCGGCTGGATGTACTTCTGGCTGATCGGCAGCGCAGCACTGTTCTTGGTGGGCTGGACGATCTCTCGCGGCTCCAACATGCAGAAGTACACGTTCAAGCGCTGGCCGGAACGCAAGTTCCTCGGCATCATCGAGCCGGAGTACATCCAGGCCGGCGAGCGCAAGATTCTGGTCAGCGGGTTCTGGGGGAAAGCACGGCACTTCGGCTATTTCGGTGAAGGCCTGTACGGGATTGCCGTGGCGCTGACCTTTGGGCACTTCTCCAACCTGTGGGCCTGGACGTACGTGGTGTTTATCGTTGCGTTCTTCGTTCCTCGCCAGTTCGAGGACGACAAGGTCTGCGCCGAGAAGTACGGCGAAGAGAAGTGGGCCGAATACCAGGCTCGAGTTCCGTACCGGATCATCCCCGGCATCTTCTAGCGCCGACCGGCTGAAGCGGTACCGGAGAGGAGGCCAACGATGTTCGAATGGCTCGGCGTCGGACACCTGACTGAGTTGACTGCGGGCGAGGCGGTGCTGGGATTCCTAACACCGCTGATCGTGATGGCCGCCTTCGTCGTGCTCCATATGATCCTGCCCGGCAAGCGCGTGACCGGCTACGTGATCGACGCGGCCACCGGCCAGCCCCGCAGCTACCGCCTCAACGGTCTGCTGGTGTTTGCGGTGGCCCAGCTTCTGTGGTGGTTCGAGCTCACCGGCATGCCGCGCGACTGGTTCTACCGGTCATCGCTGTACGCCGTGGCCGGCGGAACGGTGCTCGCTTTCGTCTTGACCTCGATAGCGGTGTTCACCCAGCCCGAAGGCGAGGTCAAGAACCGTTTGCTGGCCTGGTGGTTCGGGCGGGCCCCTGAGATGCAGTTCTTCAACGGCCGCCTCGACCTCAAGATGTACTTCTACATCGTGGGCGGCACGATGCTGTCGCTCAATGCGTGGTCCAGCGCAGTGTGGCACCACGAGAACATTGCAGATCTCAATCCGGGTGTCTTCGCATTCGCAGCATTCGTCACCGTCTACGTCTTGGATTACTTCATTTTCGAGCGGACGATGCTCTACACGTACGACATCATTCACGAACGGCTCGGCTTCAAGCTGTTCTGGGGCGGGCTCATCGTCTACGGCTGGGTGTTCATCATTCCGATGTGGGGGCTGGCGGCCCATCCCGACCCGGGGCTCTCAGGCGGCTGGCGCGTGCTGTGGCTGATCGGTGCGCCTGCGCTGTACGCCGTGGGATGGGTCATCACTCGCGGCGCCAGCTTGCAGAAGTACACGTTCAAGCGCTGGCCCGACCGCACGTTTCTCGGGGTGTTCGCGCCACAGGTCATCGAGGCTGGCGACCGCAAGATCCTGTGCAGCGGCTTCTGGGGCGCCGCCCGGCATTTCAACTACATGGGCGAGTGGTGCTTCGGCCTCGCCATCGCCCTGGTCTGGGGTCATTTCGGCAACCTGTGGGCATGGGTCTACTTCGTCTACGTCATCGCGTTGTTCCTCATCCGCCAGAGGCAGGACGACCGGCACTGCGCCACCAAGTACGGTCCCGAGAAGTGGGCCGAATACCGGCAGCGAGTTCCCTACCGAATCGTTCCCGGCATCTACTGATCCGGCTCGCGAGCCGATGCGCGGTTCAGTGAGGGTGCGGTACGGTCGGTGGTGATGCTGGGAGTTGGCGGGGGCGTGCTGGTGGGGCACTGGACCGATGAGGCGGCCCTCACGGGATGCACGGTGGTGGTGTTTCCCGAGGGAACGACGGCTTCGGGGGAAATCCGGGGCGGCGCGCCGGCGACTCGTGATTTTGCCCTGTTAGCACCAGAGCGGACAGTGAACCAGGTAGACGCGGTGGTGTTGTCGGGGGGGTCGGCGTTCGGGTTGGCGGCGGCCGACGGGGTGATGCGGTGGTGCGAGGAGCAGGGCCGGGGGTTCGAGACCAGAGGCGGGCGGGTACCGATTGTGGTGGGCCTGTCGTTGTACGACCTGACCGAGGGCGACGGCACAGTGCGCCCTAGCCCCGATGCCGGCTACGCCGCGGCTCGGATGGCCAGCGATGCGCCCCCGTCGCTGGGACGGGTTGGTGCCGGCACCGGGGCCACTATGAACAAGTGGCGGGGAGCGGAAAACCGCCAACCGGGGGGGCTGGGCGGCGCCCTGCTCCATGTGGACGATGTGATAGTGGGGGCGTTGGTGGCGGTGAACGCTTCTGGGGAATTCAACGATGGCTCCTTGCAGCAGGCGCTGATCGACGGCACTTATGAGCATCGGCCTGCCAATCCGTTCTCCGACAGCAATGACGAGGCGCACACCAACACCACCATCGGGGTAATCGCCACCAATGCCAAGCTCGACAAGGCGGCCTGCTTCCGGGTGGCTCGTAGCGGCCACAGCGGGATGGCCCGGGCGCTGCTGCCGGCCCACACCGATGGCGACGGGGACGCGCTGGTAGTGGGAGCTACGGGGCAGATAGAGGCCGATTTCAACCTGGTCCGGCTCATGGCGGCGGCGGCCGTGGAGACCGCCGTCAAGGCAGTGGGCCGACATTGACCTCGTTTGAGGACAATGGGATAAGGAATATCTCGGTGGGCCATGATGACGGTGCTTGAAGGCAACCGCGAAGGGGATTGACATGAAGGACTTGGCTGGGAAGGTGGCTGTGATCACCGGGGCAGGCAGCGGTATGGGTCGGGCCATGGTGCGAAAAGCCGCTTCCGAGGGTATGCACGTATTGGCGGGCGACATCGACGAGGCCGGACTGGCCGAGACCGTGGGTGGCCTGGAGAATGCCCAACTCATGTTGACCGATGTGACCAGCCCCGACGCCAATGAGGCACTGGCCAATGCGGCCCTGGAGCGATTCGGCGGCATTCACCTGGTACACCTCAACGCTGGAGTGCTCACCGGCGGGTTCACCTGGGAGAACACCGTGGACGATTGGCGCTGGGTGCTGGACGTGAACCTATGGGGCGTGATCCACGGGGTGCGCAGCTTCATTCCCCGGATGCTGGAGAAGGGCGAAGACGGCCACGTGGTGATCACTGCTTCGGTGGGCGGACTCACTTCTGGAGGCCTGCTCGGTCCTTACACCACCTCGAAGTACGGGGCGGTGGCCATCGCCGAGTCGCTGCATCGAGAGCTGAACATGATCGGCGCGCCGATCGGGGTGTCGTGCTTGTGCCCTGGCCCAGTGGCCACCGGCATCTTCCGGGCTGAGCGCAACCGTCCCGATACCTACGACGACACCTGTGGGCCCATGTCAGCCGACGCCGAGGCGGCGGCTTTCCACACCGCCTTGATCAACGCCATCGACGAGGGTACCGACCCGACCGAGATCCCTGAGCTGGTATTCGACGCGGTGCAAAACGACAAGTTCTGGGTCTTTCCCCATCCCGATTTCAAGGAGAGGATCGCAGCCCGCACCGAGTCGATCATGAATGAGACCAATCCTGAGTACACCGTGGGGCTGCCCGACATTCAATCCCCTGCTCGCTAGCTGGAGCGTGAGTCCGGAAGGGCAGCGGGTCTACTAGGTATAGCGGAGGGGGATCCGACGGCCGAGGTGGCAGACGATTTCGTAGGCAACGGTGTCAATGCGCTCGGCGATCTCGGTGGCGGTTATCTCCTCGCTGCCCTGTCGCCCCAATAGCACCACCTCATCGCCGGGTGACACCGGGTGGTCCAGACCGCAGTCCACCATGGTCTGGTCCATGGTCACCACCCCGGCGATGGGGCGCCGGCGCCCGCCGATCAGCACTTCGCCCCCACTCACGCCGAGACGGCGGGTCCAGCCGTCGGCGTAGCCGATGGGGATGGTGGCCAGCTGCGTGTCGGCGGGGGCGGTGTAGTGGTGGCCGTAAGACACCGGCGTGCCCGCGGCAATGGTCTTGACCATGGCCACCTCGGTGCGCAAGGTCATCGCCGGCTGAAGCGGAAGGCAGCCGGCCAATGCCGGCGACGGCGGGATGCCGTAGATGGCGATGCCACAGCGCACCATGTCGAATCGTCCGGCAGGATGCGCCATAGCCACGGCCGAGTTGGCCAGGTGGCGACAGAAGTCGTGGTGACCGCCAAGGCGCAGCCGCGAGAGCAGATGGTTGTATTGCTCAATCTGGTACGCGGTGAACGGATTGTCGGGCTCGTCAGCCACTGCGCAATGGGTCCACACTCCGGCAAGCTCCAGCGTGTCTCGATCGGCGATGGCATCGGCCAGCATCATGACTTCCGCCGGCGATGCACCGACTCGGGCCATGCCGGTGTCGACCTTTAGGTGGACGGGTAGACGCTCGTCGGCAGCGGCGGCGGCTGCTGCGGCGGCCGCCAAACCCTCGCCCTGGTACACGGTGGGAATGAGCCCGAATTCAACCACCTGGGCAAACTCATTGGGTCGAGGCTCTGACAAGAGGAGGATGGGGGTGTCGATCCCGGCCTCTCGGAGTTGGCGGCCCTCGTCCACTAGGGCCACGGCCAGGGTGCTCACCCCCGCATCCACCGCAGTTCGGGCCACCGGGACCATGCCATGCCCATAGGCATCGGCTTTGACCACTGCGCACAACTTGGCGGGATGGACGAGTTCGGCCAAGAGCCTCGCGTTGTGGGCGATGGCCGAGAGGCTGATGTCGGCCCAGGTCGGCCTCATCTCACTGCGGCCTGTCGTACGGCGCCTTCCCACACCTCGGGGAGAGCAAGGAGTAGATCCGATGCTGCCAGTGCTGCTGGGGGACGGGCAGCAGCGGCCCTCCCGTGCAGCCAGGCGGCTGACGCGGCAGCCTTCAGAGGGTCGATGCCCGCGCTGAGCAGCCCGCAAATGAGACCGGCCAGAACATCGCCGGTGCCGGCAGTGGCCAACCGGGCATCGCCGCTGGCCACGGCCACCGCCTCGCCACCAGGATGGGCGATCACGGTGGTGGGGCCTTTGAGCAGAACCAGTGCACCGGTGGCGGCGGACAGCGAGCGGGCGGCGGCAAAGCGATCTGGGTCGAGGGCAGTGCCGGTAAGGATGCGGTACTCACCATCGTGGGGGGTGAGCACGGTGGGAGCGGTCCGCTGTGAAAGCACCTCAGGGGTATCGGGGCCGAAGGCGCAGAGGCCGTCGCCGTCGATCACCAAGGGGAGGGGCGACTTGGCGGCCAGATCGCGAACCGCTTGGAGGGTGTGGGGCTGTCGGCCCAATCCAGGGCCAACCAGCATGGCCTTGAAGCGAGAAAGGTCAGCGGCATCGACCGCTGCTGCCCAGTCGTCGGCAGACAGGGGGAAGCCGACAGCTTCAGTGGGCGCGGCGGGACCAGCCAGAAGGCCAGCAGCCTCGAGGCCCGGGGTGCTCAGTCGCACGTAGCCCGATCCACCCCGCAGCGCGGCGGTGGCAGCCAGATGGGCTGCCCCGGTCATGCCTGGTGATCCGGCGATGACCCAGCATGCGGTTTGCCACTTGTGGGCATCCGCTGGTCGGACCGGCAGCCAGGCACTGACGTCGTCGGCAGCAACCAGATGAGTGCGGGCCGACGAGACGTCGAGCCCTATGGAGGCCACCGTGACCTGGCCGCAATGCTGAGCACCGGGATGGAGGATGAGGCCGGGCTTCAGGGCACCGAAAGTGACCGTTCGGTCCGCGATCCAGGGTTCACCGACGACCTCGCCGGTGAGCCCGTTTACTCCGGAGGGGATGTCGGCGGCCAGAATCGGCGCCGCCCGGTTGGGGTGGTCGAGCAATGGCACGGGCGAGGGCGGGGAATAAGGCCGGCGCAATCCGGTGCCGTAGGCGGCGTCGATAGCCAGGTGGGCGGCAGGCAGCGAGTTCGGCGCATCATTGGCGTCGACCACGGCCACTCGGACGCCCCGGCGTCGCAGCCGCTCGGCGGCGGCCCGTCCGTCGGCGCCGTTGTTGCCCTTTCCGGCCAAGACGGCTACCCGCCTCCCGTAGCCGCCCCCCAATATGTCAAGGGCGGTTCGGGCCAGCGCGGCGCCGGCCCGCTCGATCAGTTCTTCCACCGGTTCGGGGGCAGCCGCGTCGATAGTGGCCATCTCCTCCGGGGTGACAATGGGGATCATGGACGCCAGCGGTTGGCCAGTTCGGTCAACGGTTCTAGCAGGAGGTCTTCAGTGCTGATGTCGCCCAGTCGGTCGAGGCGGAAGTCAGGTTCGGTTTCAGTGACCTCGTCGCGCAGGGCGGCGAACCGGTTCCGATAGCCCTCCAACACCTGTTGAGCATTCTCGGGCGACAGATTTGGCTGGAATCGCACGTGCAGCAGGGTGAGCCCGGTGGTTTGGCGGTCCTTGACTTCGGGGATGAGCACGATGGTCCGGCCGTCGGAACGTCCTCGAGCGGCTTGAACCTGTCGTTCGATTGCCACGAGGTGCTTGCTGCCTCGCAAGGTGGGATCGCGTTCGGCGCGGGAGGCCAATCCCACGGTGATGCCGCCCCGATCGATCACATGAATGGTGGTGCTGGGCGCTTCCGGATCGCCGTTGATGCCGTACCGGATGTACCCGGTGACCTCGGCGACCGCGGGATCGAGGGCGGTCAGAGTGCGCAGGGTTTGGTAGCTGAGCTGATGGCGGGGGGCGCCGGCGTCGAGGGCGGCCCTCACCAGCGGCAGCTCCAACAGCGATTCCTCGGCCCTTGATATCCCGACGGTGACGGTCTTGGCCTGGTGGCGAATGGCGTCCACCGGTCGGGTAAGTTCGCCCACCGCCACAGTGAGCATGGCGGTGAGGTCTTCCAACACCACCGCGGGGGTGCCCACTCGACCCCGCTCCAGTTGATAGGCGTCGAGGGGGGCGATGCCCAGGGCGTAGCGGTACATGGAGGCCATCTCCGCGGCGGTTCCTGCCTCGAGGCATCCGTTGTAGCGGCCCTGGCGCAAATCTTGGAAGAACCGCTGGGCGGCAGGAGTGAACTGTGAGCGGAGTTTCTCCAGAAGTTGCTGGCTGTCGATGCCAGCGTCATTGTGAGCATCGCTGGAAGCCACCTCGGCCTCGATGGCCGCCCGAGTTTCCCGCAGAGGTTGAGCCAGCTCGTCGATGGCCAACGCCGACTCGTAGCCGAACAGGTGGCCCACCATGGTGGCCAGCACAAAGGCCAGATCGGGCGACCCGGTGGTCGGGGTGGCGATCACCTCGGCTGCGGCGTCAAAGCGGGCTTCTGTACCACTGGTGATCACGATGGGTGCGGCCTTGTGGGCTCGGAAGATGGCCACTTCCTTGGCCACGTCGTCGGCGGTGGAGTCGAACAGCCCGGCGGCGCACACCAGAATCAGCGGTTCGGAAGACAGATCGATGTGCTTTTTGTCCTCGGTGGTGTCGCAGGCGATGGACTTGTAGCACAGCTCCGAGAGTTTGATGCGGACTTCCTCGGCGGCAACGCGGTTGAGCCCATTGCCCACGACGGCCCAATAGGTGCGGCCCAGGGCGTGGCGGCGCACGATGTCGGCGATGCGATCGTGCAAGTTGAGCACTTCGGCCATGGCCGCGGGCAGGTCGCGCAGCGAGGCCAGCAGTTGCTGCCGGCGCTCCTGACGACGGGGGTCGGTTGGCTGCCCCCCATTGGCGGCGTCGGCCAAAGCCACGGCCAACAGCACGCCGGCGGCCACTTGGGCATAGAACGCCTTGGTGGAAGCCACGCTCATCTCCACATCTCGCCCGTCGGAGGTGTAGAGCACCCCGTCGGCTTTGTCGCACAAATCGCTGTTGCGACGGTTGACGATGGCGATGACAGCCGCGTTCCTCCGCCGCACCAAGTCGACGGTGCGGTTGGTGTCGGTGGTGGTCCCCGACTGGCTAATGGCAATCACCAGGGTGTCGCTCATATCGGCCTGCATCCCGAACCCTGATAGCTCGGTGGCCTGGACCGAGCTGACGTGGCGGTCGGGCAGCTCCTGGCGCAGGAAGTGGGCCAGGCTGTGGGCCGCCACCGCGGCAGTGCCCTGTCCGATGACAATGATGTTGGCGATGAGCCGGTCGGCCATGTCCTCCACCAAGCGGTCAGGTAGGCATTCGCGACCCAACTCCACTCTCAGCGTTGGAGTGGGCTGGTCACTGTCGGTGCTGATGATTCGGCCTCGCAGGGTCTTGCGGAATGACTCGGGCGACTCGGTGATCTCTTTCAGCAAGAAGTGGCGGAATCCTCGGCGGTCAACATCTCGGGTCGTGATCTCGGCGTCGACGATGTCACCGTCGGCCACCGGAAGTGGAGTGCCGTCATAGGAGAATCGCCGGAGGGCAGACAGGTCGCCGGCGTCGTCGCTATTGAGAACCACCACTTGGCCTCGGCTCAAGGCCGCGTTCTCCCGGTCGGATGGGGTTTCTCCATCCATCCGCAGATAGCGGCCGGATTGCTCTACCAGGCCGTAGGGCTCACTGGCCACGACGTAGGAGTCTTCCGCCGCACCGACATACAGGGCTTGGCCGCTGCCCCGCAACGCCAACAGGAGTTGGCCGGGGTGGGTGGCAGTCTGCCCGGCGATGGCCACTGAGCCGTCGAGGTCGCCCACTGTTCGGAGGAAGGCGTCGACAGGGTTGGCCGAATCGCTCAATCGAGCTGACCAGAGCGTGGGAATGACTTTGGCATCGGTGGTGATGCCGGGGTCAAGGGCCAGGTTGTGGTAGGCGACCAGATCGGTGTGGTTGTCGACGTCGCCGTTCAGAGCACCGATTGTGTAGGGCCGGGAGGGGCCATCGGCCAGTTCGGAGTTGAGCGGGTGGGCGTTGGCCTCGTTGATCATGCCTACGCTGGCCCAGCGAGTGTGCCCAATGACCACGGCAGAGGCCTCTGAAGCGTCCAGCGCGGCGGCCAAGAGCTCGTCGCCGCCGATGGCCGCTCGAAGCGCAGCGGTGTTGTCGCCGAGTTCGCCGATTTCTGCGGCCGCCTTGTAGGTGAAGCTCAAGCAGCCCTCGGCCCAGCGCACCGAACCCGACCGGAACAGCGGGTCGGCAGCCCGCTCGGCCAGCGCCGCGGCCACAGCGGGGGCTGCGGGGTCGAGACCATGGTCGCTGATCAGCAAATGGAGTCCAGCCGAGTCCCGGCCCCGAACTTCCAGGCGGTCGAGCGCCGACAGCGCGATCTGCACCGAGCTGAATGCGGACAGAGCAGCCACACTGGCGTTGGGTCCGGCCAACTCGGCTACCGCATCGGCGGTGTTCAGCCGGTCGTTGCCGATGGCCCACACGGCGTCCTTCATCTGGACCAACGCGGCGTTGACCGCCTCGATGGCCCGATCGCTCACTGACCGGTCGAGATCCACCTCCAATCTGCCGACCAGCCGATCGACTTTGCTGAGCGTGGCTCGGATGGTGGCCCGCAGCGGCTTTTCGGCCAACAGCGCCTGAAGCCCAGCGGTGCCTTGGAGCAGGCGGTCAGCCTCAGTCAGGTTGTCGGCCGCTGCTCCTATGCGCCCGGCCAGATCATCGGCGTCGCTCAGGTCGCGCAAAGCCACGACCACCGGGCTCAAAAGGTCGAGGACCTCGGCCGAGGTCGGGGGAACACGCTGTGACCAGCGCCGGACCACCGCGACAATGCCGCACATCTCCCCCAAGGTTAGTGGTGTGGGCCCGAGATAGTCGATGGCGGACCCATTGCCACCGCGATCCAAAAGGACAGGGGTAGGGTGGGATCCGTGGGGGCTGTAGAAGGGTGGTTCTGCCTGTGTTGGCTCCCTTGAGGAAAACCTCAACGCTTGCAAGGAAGCTGGCTGCGGCGACACTGACCATTGCCGTGATTGCCTATGGATTGCTGTACGTCCCGCCAGCCGCCGCGGACCCGGACTCTTCCGGCGAGATACCGCCTGCCAATGCACCGCTGCTCGAGGAGAAAGCGAGGCTGAACAAGCTGATCTCAGAACAATCGGTGTTGATAAGCGACTATCGCTGCCGGTTCAATGTGGACATCCAGTACGTCCCTGGAGGATGCCGGGATGGACAGCCTGCCTACCCAGAGTGGACTTCATTCACATTCATCGGGTCCTACATAAATATGGATCTGATGAAGCTTGAAGATCTTGTGACCGCGCAAGAAGCGCTGTTGAATGCCTATCGCTGCCGGTTCCGCGTCGACATGGATGCCGTTCCCGGGGGATGCGGCCAAACCGACGAAACCGACGACAGTGATGATGGCGACGACACCGAGGACACCGGCGATTCAGTGCCTCAAAACGGCTGGAATCCTTTCGACGGCTTCGAATTCAACCACCCTGGCCTGGACAGACCTCGACAGGTAGGTGTCTTCACCGAATCGATCACAGGAACTTGGCTGTCTGAGGGGGCCAGAGCCGAGTTGCGAGTGGCCTGCTTTTACTTTGACGGTGAAGAGGAAGGGACGCTCAGGGCCTACGTCAACTGGAATAGGTTCGTCACGTCACGAATAGGGATTTACGACTTGGCACTGGAATTCTCCGATGGTCAGAGCACGACGTTCGACGCGGTCAACAGCACCATTAATGAGGCCTCCGTTCTGTTCGGTGCGGAAAACTCTGCCCGGTTTGTCCAGTCGATCGTCGACTCGGACGGAGAGACCGTTACGGCATCTGTCTTCATTCCCTTCGGCGGATGGACAATCTCGGCAACGTTCGATCTGAGCGAGTCGGCTACCGCTATCCAACCAACCATCGATAGATGTCAGGGGTAAGTGGTCCAGTGTTGACTAGCGGCAACCAGTTCATGGGCGATGGAGTCGGCGATTTCGACGGTCTCGGCTTCCACCATGATTCGGATGACGGGCTCGGTTCCGGAGGGGCGAACTAAGACTCGGCCGCGGGAACCAAGGATCTTCTCAGCATCAGCCACGGCGGCCGACATGCGGTCGGAGTCGATGGAGCCGGGGTCGATGGGTACGTTGTGGAGCACTTGGGGCATCTTGGTCATGGCTTCGGCGGCTAGGTCGTGCAAGGGCATTTCTCGGCGGGCAACAACTTCGAGGAGCTGCAAGGCGGTGACCAGGCCGTCGCCGGTGGTGGCCAAGGAGGGGAAGATCACATGGCCCGACTGCTCGCCGCCCAGCCTCCAGTCGCCGTCTTGGAGCGCCGCCCACACGTGGCGGTCGCCCACCGGTGTGGTCACCACGTGAATGCCCCGCTGGGCCATGGCTCGGTGAAAGCCCAAGTTCGTCATCACCGTAACCACTACGGTGTTGCCGGGGAGCTGACCCCGTTGATGGCGGTCGGCCGCGCAGATGGCGATGATCTCATCGCCGTCGACGAGCTTGCCGGTGTGGTCCACGGCCAGCACTCGGTCGGCATCACCGTCGAAAGTGAGCCCCAAGTCGGCATCCTGCTCGCGAACGGCCTGGGCGACTGCCTCCGGATGGGTAGAGCCACAGTGGCGATTGATGTTTCGGCCATCGGGCTCAGCATTGATCACGGTGACGGTCACATTGTGCGCTTGGAGTGGGCCGGGAAGGACGGCAGTGGCTGACCCGTGGGCCGCGTCCACCACAACGCGGAGGTTGCATCCGTCGAAGTGAGCGGTGCTGGCTACCGCGTCCTGGTACTTCTGCAACAGCCCCGATCCATCGGAAGTTCGTTGGGGAGCGCCAATTATGGACACCGTGCTGCGGTTGGGATCATCCAAAGCCGACTCCAGTGCGGCCTGGATTTTGTCGTCCAGCTTTCGGCCACCGGGGCTGAATAGCTTGACGCCGTTGTCTGACCATGGGTTGTGCGATGCCGAGACCACCGCGCCAGGGGTGTGATCGTGAGCTGCGGCCCAGGCCACCGCCGGGGTGGGAGCCACCCCCATGTCAACAGTGGAAACTCCGACTGCGCTGAAGCCAGCGGCTAAGGCGGCGGCAAAATCGGGGCTGGATTCCCGAGTGTCGCGCCCGATGACCACGGGAGTTGAGGGGTTGAGAACTTCAGCAGCTGCTTGGGCCAGCGCGATGACGTCGTCGGGAAGGAGCTCTTTGTAGGCTCGACCCCGAATCCCGTCGGTTCCAAAGCGCAGCACTGAACTCAGCCCCTGGCCGCGGGGATCCGGCCTAGCGCTTGGAGTACTGAGGTGCCTTGCGGGCCTTCTTCAGGCCGTACTTCTTGGATTCCTTCTTGCGGTCGTCACGGGTCAGGAATCCCGCCTGCTTGAGGGTTTCCCGCAACTCGGGGTCGAGTGCAACCAAACCCCGTGCGATACCCAGTCGCAAAGCCCCGGCCTGCCCGTTGGCCCCGCCTCCGTGCATGTTCACGTCGATGTCGTAAACCTCGGCAGTGTTGGTGAGCTGGAGAGGCTCCATGAATGCCATCCGGTGACTTCGGGAGGGGAAGTAGTCTTCGGCTTGGCGACCGTTGACGGTCACTTGGCCAGTGCCGTGGCGGAATCCGACCCGGGCCACAGCCCGCTTGCGTCGTCCGGTGGCCTGTGTCAAAGGAACGGACATCAAGAGTCTCCGATGTGGGATCGGGCCCCGGCGATCTCCAAGGGCAGGGGCTTCTGGGCTTCATGGGGATGGGCCGGACCGGCGTACACCTTGAGCTTGCGGAGCATTTGGCGGCCCAAGCGGTTCTTGGGGAGCATCCCCTTCACCGTCCGGCGCACGGTCTCGGCGGGTTGGGTTTCCAGCAGGTGCCCATAGGTGGTTTGGTGCAGACCACCGGGATAGCCGGAATGACGGTACACCTGCTTGTCGGAGGCCTTGTTGCCGGTGAGCACGACCTTGTCGGCATTCACGATGATCACATGATCACCGGTATCGAGATGGGGCGTGAACTCTGGCTTGTGCTTGCCCCTCAGCACGCGGGCCACTTCGGTGGCCATGCGACCGAGAATGAGGCCCTCAGCGTCGACAACATGCCACGCGCGTTCAATGTCCTTGGTTTTCGGGGAGTAAGTGGGCATCGGCTTTCCTTCAGACGCGATACCGGAAAAGCAATGATACGGCCCGAACCAGCGAAGTGACAACTGCCCCAACGAGTGTCTGGCCAAAGGATTCACGAGTAGGAAACCGACCAGAGGCAAAGGCCATGAGGTGGGGCCAAATTGGGAACGCCGGAGCGGTCTTTCGCCGCCAAGATGGTGGCCATGGCCTCGGGAGAACGGCGGCCCGCGCCGATGTCCACCAAGGTCCCGGTAATGGAGCGGACCATCTGGTGGCAGAAGGAGGAGGCCTCGATCTCGAAGCGCAACAGGTCTTGATCGGCTCGTTGCCAACCCGCCCGATACACCACACGCACCCGGGACTTCTCCATGCCGTCGGCGGTGTGCTGTCGGCGGCAAAAGGAGGTGAAGTCGTGTTCGCCCACGATGGCAGCGGCAGCAGTGTTCATTTTGCCTGCGTCCAGCGGGTGGGAAATGTGCCAGGCGGTGTCGGCGATGAACGGATCAGGCACTTCCCTATTCAGAATTGAGTAGCGGTAGGTGCGGCTGGTGGCATCGAATCGCGCATCGAAGCTATCGGGAGCGGCTTCTAGAGCGCGGACCACGATGGTCGGGCCCAGCATGCGGTTCACCGCAGTGCGGACGCGAAGAAGGTCGGCATCGTCGGGGGCTTCGAAGCTCACCACCTGTTCCCACGCATGGACTCCGGTGTCGGTTCGGCCCGCGCATGTCAGATCAACTGATTGGCGCAAGCACCGGGTGAGGGCTTCGGTGAGGTCGCCGCCTATCGTGCGGACCCCTTCGTTGACCGCGAATCCGTGGAATGACCCGCCGTTGTAGGCGACCGTTGCTCGGACTCGCATGGTTGTCCGCCTACTCCCGTGGAGTTGGACGAGGCTTCACCCTCGTCTCTCTAACCCGCACGGCCGCTTGGTGCGGTTAGACCAGCTCGATGCGGGCCATGGGGGCGTTGTCGCCGTGGCGGGGCCCCAGCTTCAAGATGCGGGTGTAGCCACCGGGCCGGTTGGCGTAGCGAGGACCGATGTCCACCATCAGCTTGTCGGTGATCTCAGCGTCGCCCAACTGAGCCAAGATCTGACGGTGGTTGTGCCGACCGCCCTTTTTGGCCTTGGTGATCAGTTTTTCGGCCACCGGGCGCATGGCCTTGGCCTTGGCTTCGGTGGTGGTGATGCCCTCAGCGGCGATCAGGGACGCGACGAGGTTGGCCATCATCAGCTTTTGATGTTGCGAGCTGCCGCCGAAGCGGCGTCCTTTGCGTGGTCGTCCGGGCATGGCGCTTCCTGCTTCTACGAGCGGGGTCCGGCCAGGGCGAGGCCTCGCTCGTCGAGCTTCTCGTTGACCTCGTCCAGCGACTTCTGGCCAAAGTTGGTGATGGCCAGCAGCTCGTCCTCGGTGCGGGCCAGCAACTCGCCGATCATGTTGATCTGCGCTCGCTTGAGGCAGTTGCGGGGCCGCTCGGAGAGCTCCAGGTCCTCGATGGGCAGATCCAAATCAGGAGCACCGGCCGGGGCGCTCCCTGCCTCGGCCATGCTCAGACCCTGGGGCTCGTCGCTCATCTCTTCCACCAACTGCACGAGGGTCCGCAGCGTGGCACCGGCGGAGGCCAGCGCTTCCTGGGGGGTGATGGAGCTGTCGGTCTCGATATCCAACACCAGGCGGTCGAACTCAGTGGACTGTTCCACCCGGGTGGGCTCGACGTTGTAGGCAACTCGACGCACGGGAGAGAAGATGGAGTCAATGGGGATTACGCCGATGGTGGAGTCCACTTTGTTGGTCTCCGCTGACACGTAGCCCCGACCCTTGGAAACCGTGATATCCATGGCCAAGCGCGCCTTGTCGTTCAGCCGGGCGATGACCAAATCGGGATTGAGCACCTCCACGTCGGGGTTGACCGACAGGCTCGCGCCGGTGACCTCGCCGGGCCCTCGCTGGTCGATGCGAAGCTCAACCGCGTCCTCGCTGTGGCACCGCAAGACGAGATCCTTCAAGTTCAAGATGATGTCGGTCACGTCCTCGGCCACGCCGGTGATCGTGTCGAATTCGTGAAGCGCGTCGTCGAAGCGAACTCGAATCACCGCAGCACCTGGAATTGAAGACAGCAGGGCTCGGCGCAGCGAGTTTCCGAGGGTGTGTCCGAAGCCGGGCTCCAGTGGGCCAACGGCGAACTTCTGGCGGTTGTCTTCGAGCTCGGTAACCGACTCGACGGTGGGTCGTTGCATTACCAGCATGATCCGGCTCCCTCAGTTCTTGAGTTTGAAATGGTGATGGTCAACTTTGTCTTCAGATCGTGTTGCTTGACGGTGGTCTACTTGCTGTAGAGCTCGACGATGAGCTGCTCCCGAACCGGCACATCGATCTGCTCGCGCAGGGGGGCGTCTCGCACGGTGGCCTCGAAGCCGTCGTCGCTCCGGCTCAGCCAGGCTGGCGGGGTGCGGTCGAGCACGTCGAGATTCCACCCCACCACGACCATTTCGCGGGCCTTGTCCCGCAGCGACAGCACATCGTCCTTGCGGAGCCGGTAGCTGGGGATGTTGACCCTGCGACCGTTCACGTTGATGTGGCCGTGGGAGACGAGTTGGCGGGCCTGGGGTCGGGTGGCGCCCCAGCCGAGGCGATACACCACGTTGTCTAGGCGCAGCTCCAGGAACCTCAGCATGTTCTCTCCGGTGACGCCCTTGTGGCGGGCCGCCTCCTTGAAGATGTTGCGGAACTGGCGCTCGTTCAGCCCGTAGGTGTAGCGAGCCTTCTGCTTCTCTTGGAGCTGGAGCAGATATTCCGACACGTTGCCCCGACGGCGAGATCTTCCGTGTTCACCCGGGGGATAGGGACGGCGCTCCAGGGCGATGGTCTCACCCTTGGTGCCCCAAACGTTCACCCCGAGGCGACGTGATACTCGAGATCGCGGACCGGTATAGCGAGACATGTCAAACCCTCCGCCGCTTTGCCGGGCGGCAGCCGTTATGGGGAATGGGGGTGACATCTTTGATGCCGGTGATCTCGATGCCCACCCCCTGGAGCGAGCGGATGGCGGTCTCACGACCCGAGCCCGGGCCGCGGACATGCACGTCCACCTTGCGAATACCGTGCTCCATGGCCTTGCGGCCCGCTTGCTCGGCAGCCATCTGCGCGGCGAACGGAGTGGACTTGCGAGATCCCTTGAATCCGACGTTGCCGGCCGAGGCCCATGAGATGACGTTTCCCTGTTGGTCGGCGATGGTCACGATGGTGTTGTTGAAGGAGCTCTTGATGTGAGCCACCCCGTAGGAGATGTTCTTGCGCTCCCGGCGGCGGGGCCGACGCCCTCCGGCTGATGGCTTGGCCATTAGCGGGAATTCCTTTCCTGCTTCACTTCTTCATGACCTTCTTCTTGCCGGCCACTGTCTTCTTCGGGCCCTTGCGGGTGCGAGCGTTGGTGTGGGTGCGCTGGCCGCGCACGGGAAGCCCTCGGCGGTGGCGCAGCCCCTGGTAGCAGCCGATCTCCATCTTGCGCTTGACATCCTGGCTGGTCTCTCGGCGGAGGTCGCCTTCCACTCGCAGATTGCCCTCGATGTAGTTGCGCAGCTTGGCCACCTCTTCATCGGTGAGGTCGCGCAGTCGGGTGCTCTCGTCAACCCCGGCTTCCACGCATACCTGCCGAGCCAGGGTCGGCCCAATGCCGTAGATGTAGGTGAGGGAGACCACGGTGCGCTTCTCCCGGGGGATGTCGACGCCGGCGATACGGGCCATCGCTCAGCCCTGCCTCTGCTTGTGACGGGGGTTGGAGCAGATCACCCGCACGCGCCCGTGTCGGCGGATGACTCTGCACTTGTCACAGATTTTCTTGACGCTGGGGCGGACTTTCACGGTGTCCTTTCGGTCATTTGTATCGGTAGGTGATCCGACCCCGCTGGAGGTCGTAGGGAGTCAACTCCACTTGGACCCGGTCGCCGGGGAGGATTCTGATGTAGTGCATCCGCATCTTGCCGGAGATGTGGGTCAGCACCTTGTGCCCGTTTTCGAGTTCGACTCGGAACATGGCATTGGGAAGAGACTCGGTAACCGTCCCTTCCATGATGATGGCGTCTTCCTTGTTTTTCGCCAAGGGCGACCTCTCCTGACGTCTTGGCAAGCTGGTGCGGCGAACCGCGCGAATAGCGGCCCACTACGTGAGCCGAACAGCTATGCTATCTGGCCATTTCGACACGAACAAACCGCTAGAGCCCGTCGATCACCTTGGTGAGGCGGGCGAACACTTCGTCTTCAGTGCCCAGCCCGTCGACGACCGCGAGGCATTCCCGTCCCTCAAACCATTCCAGCAGGGGAGCAGTCTCGGCCTCATAGAGGGCGAGGCGGCGGTCGATGGCCTCGGTGGTGTCGTCGCCTCGGCCCCGGGCCAGCATTCGCTGGGTGACCTCGGCAATGGGAACATCGAGGTTGATGGCTAAGTCGGGGCCGCTGCCCCCCAAGATCTCGGCCAGAGCGTCGGCCTGTGCGGTGGTGCGGGGGAAGCCGTCCAGCAGTACACCGTGGGCTTGAATGTCGTCGCTCGACAGCCGCTCATCCACGATCCCGATCATGATGTCGTCGCCCACAAGGTCGCCGGCGTCCATCACCGCCTTGGCCCGCAGCCCCAACTCGGTGCCTGCGGCTACCGCGGCCCGCAGCATGTCGCCAGTGGAGACGTGGATCACCCCATAGCGTTCCGCTAGGAGCGCAGCCTGGGTTCCCTTGCCCGATCCCTGGCGGCCCAAGATGACCAGCACCAACGGCATTACTTCAAGAAGCCCTCGTAATTTCTCATCATGAGCTGGCTGTCGATCTGCTTCATGGTCTCGAGGGCCACACCCACCGCAATGAGCACTGAGATGCCGCTGAAGCTGTAGGCCGTTGCGCTCTGGCTGGGGATGTACTGGGAGAGGGCGATGGCGGGGATGACGGCCACCGCGGCGATGAACAGCGCTCCGGGCAGTGTGATGCGAGACAGGATGCGGCCCAGATAGCGCTCGGTTTGGCGGCCGGGTCGGATGCCGGGGATGAACCCGCCCTGCTTGCGGATCTGATCGGCCTGCTTGACCGGATCGAAGGTGATGGCAGTGTAGAAGTACGCGAATCCCACGATCATCAGGGCGAAGACGATCAAGTACACCGTGTCGGCGGGATCGCCCAAGTGGGTGTTTACCCAGCTCTGGACGCTCTCCCCCCAGGTGTTGTGGTCGGGGTTGGAGTCAGACGGCAGCACTGCCGACAGCAGGATGGGCAGATACAGAACCGAGCTGGCAAAGATGATCGGGATCACGCCCGACTGGTTCACCTTCAGCGGGATGTAGGTGCTTTGGCCGCCGGCCATGCGACGGCCCACCACCCGCTTGGCGAACTGCACCGGGATCTGCCGTTGGCCGTTTTCCACGAACACGATGGCCACTAGCAAGGCCAGGTACATGAGGGCGATAACGAAGACCGCGCCCCAGCCTTCCGATGCCTTCACCAGGGAGAACTGGTTGGGAATGGTGGAGACCACCGAGGCGAAGATGATCAGCGACATTCCGTTGCCGATGCCCTTTTGGGTGATGAGCTCCCCCATCCACATCAACAGCGCGGTGCCGGCGGTGAGGGTGAGCACCACCAGGAACACTCGGGGGGCGGTGAAGTTGGGCAGCAGATCGATGGCCTGGTTGGCATTGCCGCCGGTGAGGCTGAGCCCGCCTCCACCGTTGTGGAACAGGAAGGAGAACGAGGTGGCCTGGATGATGGCGATAGCGATGGTCAAATACCGGGTCCACTGGGTGATCTTGCGCTGGCCCACCGCCCCCTGGTTCTGCCACTGTTCGATGCGGGGAATCACCACGCCCAGCACCTGCATGATGATGGACGCGGTGATGTAGGGGAAGATTCCGAGGGCGAAGATGGCGAACTGCGACAAGGCGCCGCCGGAAAAGAAGTTCAGAAGTCCGGTGACACCTCCGGCATCGGCTTGGTTGCGAAGCTGGTCCACGGCATCGAGGTCGACGCCGGGGGAGGGGATGGCCACGCCGAGGCGGAATATCACCAGCATTGACAGGGTGAACAGGATCTTGTTCCGCAGGTCGGCGACCCGGAACATATTCGTCACCCTGGTGAGCACAGGAATTCCCCTTTTTTTGCCCGAGACACCGTCATGGTGCCTTGGTCACCCTGGTGAGCACGACGACTCCTACTCCTTCGACCCTGCTGGGCTTCGGCTATCGGTTGGTAAGGGCATTGCCCTTGGCCGGAGGCCGCCCGGTGAAGGGCTTGGGCAACACCTCCACGCTACCGCCTGCGGCAATGATGGCTGCTTTCGCCGACTCGGAGAAGCCGTGGGCCTTCACGGTGACGGCTCGGGTCAGCTCGCCGCGGCCCAGAACTTTGGCCAGAGCACCCTTGTGCAAGAGTCCGTGCTCATGCAGCACGTCCGGGGTGATCTCGTCCAGTTCCGTGGCCTCGATCACGTCGAGGTTGATGGCCTGATACTCCACTCGAAACGGGTTCTTGAATCCCCGCAGCTTGGGCACCCGGCGGGCCAGCGGCATCTGGCCGCCCTCAAATCCGACGGGGATCTTGCTCCGGGCCCGCTGTCCCTTGGTTCCGCGGCCTGCGGTTTTGCCTCCCTTTCCGGCGATGCCCCGCGCTTTGCGCTGCGGCCGCTTGCGGGACCCCGGGGCTGGCTTCAGATCGTGAACCTTCATGACTCGTCCGTTTCCTCCCAGGAAATCAAGTGGGACACCTTGTCGATCATCCCCCTGACTTCGGGGGCATCGGGCAAGGTGTTGGTCTGGCCGATGCCTCGCAAACCCAGGGCCCGCAGTGTGCCTCGCTGCTTGGGCCGGGTGCCGATCTGGGATCGGATCTGGGTGACCTTGATGGCCATGGCGACTACTCCTCTTCGTCCTCGGCCGCAGCAGCAGACTGACGCTCCGACTCCCGGTAGGCGGCGAGCAGTCCGGCGGGCACGAATTCGTCGGCGGGAATCCCCCGCTGACGGGCCACCTCGTCAGGACGCTTGAGGGCCTTGAGCCCGGCGATGGTGGCCCGAGCCACGTTGATGTGGTTGGGGGAGCCCAACGACTTGCACAGCACGTCGCCGATCCCGGCTTCTTCGAGGATCGCTCGAGCGGCGCCTCCGGCGATAACGCCGGTTCCCGGCGCCGCGGGCTTGAGCAGCACCCGACCCGCGCCCATCTCGCCGATCACCGGGTGGGTGATGGTTGACGACGCCAACGGCACCCGGAATAGGTTGCGCCGGGCCTCCTCGGTTCCCTTCTGTATGGCCAGGGGTACCTCTTTGGCCTTGCCGTAGCCCAAGCCGACCCGGCCGGCACCGTCGCCGATCACCACCAGGGCGGTGAAGGAGAAGCGGCGTCCGCCCTTGACCACCTTGGCCACCCGGTTGATATTGATCACCCGGGAATCGCGCAGCTGGCCGTCGCCGGTCGGTGTTGCGGTTGAGGTATCGGTCATGGCTGTCACCGCCGCGAGGTGTTTGAGGAGGGATTGAGGGAAGGGGTGATGATGGTCACTAAAACTCCAGTCCAGCTTCTCGAGCTGAATCAGCCAGGGCGGCTACTCGTCCGTGATAGCGGAAGCCGCCTCGGTCGAACACCACCGCAGTGATGTTCTTCTCCTTGGCCCGCTCGGCGATGAGCTTGCCCACCACCGCGGCACCGGCCACGTTTCCGGTGGGGCCGGATCGCAAATCGGCCTCAGTTGAGGAGGCCGACGCAATGGTGTGGCCCGCGGTGTCGTCGATGAGCTGAGCGATGATGTGGCGATTGGACCGGTAGACGGCCAGGCGAGGGCGCTCGGGGGTGCCCCGGATCTTCTTGCGAACCCGGCGGTGGCGCCGGACTCTGCTCTCGTGCTTGTGCTTGACGCTGCTCATGTCGATTCCCCGACCCTTTACTTGGCCGCTTTCCCGGCCTTGCGAATGATCCGCTCGCCGGCGTAGCGAATGCCTTTGCCCCGGTAGGGCTCGGGCTTGCGGATGGCTCGGATGTCGGCCGCTACCTGGCCGACCGCCTGCTTGTCGATTCCCAGCACATGGATGCTCGTCTGGTTCGGTACTTCGAACGTCACGCCATCAGGGGCCTCAACGTGTACCGGATGGCTGAAGCCCAACTGCAGTTCGATCTTGGCGTCGCCTTGGGAAATGGCCCGGTAGCCCACTCCCACGATCTCGAGTTCTTTGCGGTAGCCCTCGCTGACGCCGGTGACCATGTTGGCCAACAGCGAACGGCTCAACCCGTGCAGGGCCTTGGTGTTGCGCAGTTCGTCGGCGCGCTCGACGATAACAAAACCATCCTCGATTCGGGCCGAGATGGCTTCGGGGAGGTCGTGCTCCAGCGCGCCGCGGCTACCGGTCACGGTGACGTGGGCGCCGTCGATGGCCACATCCACGCCGTCTGGCACCGGGATGGGGTTGCTTCCGACTCGTGACACCTCAGGCCTCCTACCAGACCACGCAGACGACTTCGCCGCCCATGCGGCGGCGGCGAGCTTCGCGGTCGCTCATCAGGCCTTTGCTGGTGGACACGATGGCCACTCCGAGCCCGCCCAGGACTCGAGGGATTTTGTCCGACTTGGAGTACACCCGCAGGCCGGGCTTGGACACCCGGGTAATGCCGGAGATGACTCGCTCCCGCTGATCGGAGTACTTCATGTCGATGGTAAGGGTCTGTCCGGGGCCGGTCTTGGCCTCGGCCACTGCGAAGTTGCTGATGTAGCCCTCCTGCTTGAGGACGTCGGCCAGCGCCACCTTCATCTTGGAGGACGGCATCGTCACCTCATCACGCATGGCGGTGTTGGCATTGCGGATGCGGGTCAACATGTCGGCGATGGGGTCGGTCATAGTCACAGTCGCATCACCTCACCAGCTCTTTGGGATCGGTCATAGTCTCGGTCACCTCACCAGCTCGCTTTGGTCAGGCCGGGAATCTCTCCGGCATGGGCCAGTTCCCTCAGGCACACTCGACACAGGCCGAACTTTCGGTACACGGCCCGGGGTCGGCCGCAGCGGCGGCAGCGGGTGTAACCCCGCACCTTGAACTTCGGCGTTCGCTGTTGCTTTTGTATAAGCGCCTTTTTTGCCATTGAGTTACTGTCCCTCGGCTCGGAATGGGAACGAGAAGGCCTCAAGCAGTGCCCGGCCCTCCTCGTCGGTTCTTGCAGTGGTAACGATTGTGATGTCCATGCCTCTGATGGTGTCGATGGAGTCGTAGTCAACCTCGGGGAAGATGAGCTGCTCAGTGACCCCGAAGGAGTAGTTGCCATTCCCGTCGAAGGAGCGGGGCGAGAGGCCCCGGAAGTCTCGGATGCGGGGGATGGCCAGATTGATGAGGCGGTCCAAGAACTCCCACATGCGGGCCCCCCTCAGGGTGACCTTGGCGCCGATGGGATTTCCCTCGCGGATCTTGAAGTTGGCGATGGACTTCTTGGCCCGGGTGATGACGGGGCGCTGGCCGGCGATGGTGGTCAGATCGGCTACCGCGCCGTCGAGCAGCTTGGCTTGGGCTATGGCTTCACCGACACCCATGTTCACCACGATTTTCTCGAAGCGGGGCACCTCCATGATGTTGTCCAACTCCAACTGCTCTTTGAGGAGGTCGCGGATCTCTGCCCGATACAGGGCTTGAAGCCGGGGGCCGGTTGCAGTGGCAGCCATTACAGATCAACTCCCGTGCGGCGGCAGATGCGGATCTTTCGCCCATCGGTGTCGAACCGGTACCCCACCCGAGTGGGGCGACCGTCGGCCGGGCTGATCACCGCCACGTTGGCGGCTCTGATGGGCATCTCTTTGTCGATGATGCCGGTCTGCATGATTCCCTGACGAGGCCCTTGGTGCTTGGTGGCGATGTTCACACCGTCGACGATCACGGTTCCCTCGGCCGGGAAGGCGAAGACCACCTCGCCCTCCTTGCCGCGGTCTTTTCCGCTGAGCACTCGAACCCGGTCTCCCTTGCGGATCTTCATGGCAGCTACAACACCTCCGGTGCCAGCGACACGATGCGCATGAAGCGCTTGTCGCGCAGTTCCCGGCCCACCGGCCCGAAGATGCGGGTTCCCCGCGGCTGCTGCTGTTCATTGATGAGCACGGCGGCGTTCTCGTCGAAGCGGATGTAGGAGCCGTCTTTGCGGCGCTTTTCCTTCTTGGCCCGAACCAATACACAGCGCACCACTTCGCCCTTGCGGACTGCGGCGCCGGGCATGGCGTCTTTGACGGTGGCCACGAACACGTCGCCGATGGTGGCGTAGCGCTTGCGGGACGAGCCCAGCACCCGAATGCACAGCACTTCTTTGGCACCGGAATTGTCAGCCACTTTGACCCGGGTCTCTTGTTGGATCATCGGGCACGCTCCACGATCTCCAGCAGCCGCCACCGCTTGGTCTTGGAGAGGGGGCGGGTTTCCTGCACCCGCACCCGATCGCCCACTGCGAGTTCATTGGACTCGTCGTGGACGTACAGCCGGGTGGTGCGCTGCACGGTCTTGTTGTAACGGCGATGTCGGACGCGGTCGGTGGAGACCACCACCGCGGTCTTGTCCATGGACACTGACGTCACCATCCCCTCCCGCACCTTGCGGCGGTTGGGCCGGGTTTCGGTCTGCGTCTCAGTTGTCGGGTCAGCTGCCATGGCTGCCTCATTCGTTTCAACGTTGGGGTCAGCCACTGCCGGCCTCCTGCATCTGGGCTTCAAGCGCCTCTGCGGCTTGGATCTCCCGCGTCCGCAGCTCGGTCATGGCCCGGGCCACTTCCTTTTTGGCCTGCTTCAGGCGGGCGGTGTTGTCCAAGCGGCCGGTGACGATTTGGAAGCGGAGCTTGAACACCTCTTCTTTGGCCTCGTCCAGTTGCTCGATGAGATCGGCGTCGCTCAGGTTCTGCCAGTTGGTCTGTCGAGCCATAGCTATCAGCCCTCCTGGCGCTCGACGAATCGAGCTTTGATCGGGAGCTTCTGGATTCCCCGCTCAATGGCCGTTTTGGCCACCTCGCGGTCGTGGTAGGACAGCTCGAATAGGATGCGGCCTGGTTTCACGACCGCTACCCAGCGCTCGGGATTACCCTTGCCCGAGCCCATGCGGGTTTCCGCCGGCTTCTCGGTGACCGGCTTGTCGGGGAAGATGTTGATCCAGACCTTGCCACCCCGTCGAATGTGGCGGGTGATGGCGATACGGGTGGCTTCGATCTGGCGCGCCGTGATCCACCCCGGTTCGAGGGCCTTGATGCCGTACTCGCCGAAAGTCACCGTGGTGCCGCCTTTGGCGGTGCCTTTGGTCCGGCCTCGATGGTGCTTGCGGTGCTTGACCTTTTTGGGCATCAACATGGCTGGTCCTGGCCCTTGCGGTGGTCGATGGTGTCGGGAGTCAACATGGCGGATCAGTCGGCATCGCCGGGTCGGAAGTGCGGGGTCTCGCGGTGCTCGCGGGTGGTGCGGAGGATGTCCTCCTCCTCCTCGAGCAACTTCTCGAACTCTGGATCGGCCTCTTTGATCAACGGGGCGGGTTCCTCGGTGTCCTCGGGCCGGTCGAGGTCGGTTTGGCGCCGGGCCGCGGCCGACGAGACCACTGCCCGGGGCTTTTGGGTGCCGGATGCCTCGCCCACCGCCATGGCCGCCTCTCGGCTGATCTTGTCTTCGGCCTGGGTCTTATAGGGGAGGATGTCGCCCTTGTAGATCCACACCTTCACCCCGATGCGGCCGTAGGTGGTGTGGGCTTCTCTGAAGCCATAGTCGATGTCGGCCCGAAGGGTATGCAGGGGAACCCGGCCTTCCCGGTACCACTCGGTGCGGGCCATCTCCGAGCCGCCCAAACGGCCGGAGCACTGCACCCGGATGCCAAGTGCGCCGGCTTTTTGGGCGTTTTGGACCGCTCGCTTCATGGCTCGGCGGAAAGCCACCCGGTTGGCCAGCTGGTCGGCAACTCCCTGGGAAATGAGGGCGGCGTCCAGTTCGGGCTGCTTGATCTCCTGGATATTGAGCTGGACCCGGTTGTTGCCGGTGATCTTGGCCAGGCCGTTGCGCAGCCGATCGGCCTCGCTGCCCCGGCGCCCGATGACGATTCCCGGTCGTGCGGTGTGGACGTCTACTCGCAGCCGATCGCGAGTGCGCTCGATCTCGATGCGGCTGATGGCGGCGTGGGGCAGCTCCGTCATCAGGTAGTCGCGAACTTTCCAGTCTTCGATGATGAAGTCGCCGTACTCTCGCCGGTTGGCGAACCAGCGCGATTTCCAATCGGTGGTAACCCCGAGTCGGAACCCGTAAGGATTGATCTTCTGGCCCATCAGGATTCCTTCTCGTCTTCTTCGGTCTCGTTGTCTTCTTCGGCTTCGGCTACCGCGGCTGTTTCGTCGCCATCGTCATCGGTCTCGTCTTCGTCGGCGGTGTCCTCGATGTCGTCCTCAACCTCGTCAGCAGCGTCATCGACTTCTTCCTCCAAGGCCTCGTCATCGAGTTCTTCCTCGAATGTCTCGATGCCTTCCTCGTCGTGCTCGTGGTCGTGCTCTTCCTCCCGCGCCGCGTCGCGCTCCCGGCTGGCCGCCACTCGCCGCCGGCGGGCTTCGGCGGCTGAACTGCGCCGACCGGAGCCCTTAAGCGCCATGCGGGCGTCAATGGCAGCCAGCTCCTCGTCGGAGTAGCGAGCCACCACCACGGTGATGTGGCAGGTCCGCTTGCGAATGCGGGTGGCCCGACCTCGGGCTCGCGGCCGCCAGCGCTTCAGCGTGGGACCCTCATCGGCGTAGCAGGCGGCGACAAACAACTCGTCGCCGTCGAGATCGTCGTTGTGCTCGGCATTGGCCACCGCGGAGTCGAGGCACTTGGCGATCGTGTCGGAGATGCGCCGCTCGGAGAAGGTCAAAATCTCTCGAGCCTCGGAGTACGACTTACCTCGGACCAAGTCGAGCACCTCTCGGGCCTTGAAGGCCGACGAGCGCACATACCTGGCCACGGCCCGGCTGCCCGGGCGGGTTTCGGTGCCCACGGCGACCGCGGCCATCAGCGACGGGCTCCCCGCTCTTGGCCGGCGTGGGCCCGGAACGTGCGAGTGGGGGCGAACTCGCCCAGCTTGTGGCCCACCATCGACTCGGTGATGTACACCGGCACGTGCTTGCGCCCGTCGTGGACCGCGATGGTGTGGCCCACCATGTCGGGGATGATGGTGGAGCGGCGGGACCACGTCCGGATGACCTGCTTGTTGTTCTGGTCGTTGAGCGCATCGACCTTGCGCAACAAGTGGCCGTCAACGAACGGGCCCTTCTTCAAACTCCTGGGCATGTGCGGTCCCCCTTAGCGACGCTTGCCGCGAGTACGGCGTCGTCGAACGATCATCTGCTGAGACTTCTTCTTCTTGTTGCGAGTACGGCCCTCGGGCTTACCCCAAGGGGACACCGGGTGGCGTCCGCCGGAGGACTTGCCCTCACCACCGCCCAGCGGGTGGTCCACGGGGTTCATGGCGACGCCTCGGGTCTGGGGCCGCACCCCCTTCCAGCGGGCTCGGCCGGCTTTGCCCAGCTTGATGAGCTCAGCCTCGGCGTTGCCCACCTCTCCTACGGTGGCCCGGCAGTCGATGGGCACTCGGCGCATCTCGGTACTGGGCAGTCGAATGGTGGCGAAGCTGCCCTCTTTGGCCACGAGTTGGGCGCTGGCGCCGGCGGAACGGGCCATGCGGGCGCCGCCGCCGGGCTTTAGCTCAACGGCGTGGACGGTGGTACCCACCGGGATATAGCGCAGCGGCAAGGCGTTGCCCGGCTTGATCTCGGAACCGGGACCGTTCTGCAAGATGTCGCCCACGCCCACGCCTTCAGGCGCCAGGACGTAGCGCTTCTCTCCATCGTGGAAGTGCAGCAACAGGATGCGGCAGTTGCGGTTGGGGTCGTATTCCACCGAGGCCACGGTGGCCGGGACGCCGTCTTTGGCCCGTTTGAAGTCGATCACGCGATAGCGCTGCTTGTGACCGCCGCCCCGGTGACGGGAGGTCATGCGGCCGTGGTTGTTGCGCCCTCCGGTGCTGGGCTTCTTGACGACCAGGGATCGCTCCGGCTTTGCGGTGGTTATGCCGGAGAAGTCCGACACGGTCTGAAAGCGTCGGCCGGGGCTGGTGGGATTTCGTCTACGTACTGCCATGATGTGCCTCAGACGTCGAACAAACGCGGTTGGTGGCTTGGGTCGCTGCTCTAAACATCGAACAATTCGATCTCGTCGCCTTCGGCCAGTGTGACCAATGCCCGCTTGGTGTCGGGTTTGCGGCCGAAGGTGGGGCTGCGCCGGTTGCGACGGCGCTTGCCCTTGCGGTTCATGGTGTTGACCTTGAGAACGGTGACATCGAACAGCGACTCGATGGCGTCTTTGATCTCAGGCTTGGAGGCAGTGGGGTGAACCCGGAAGGTGTAGACGTTGGACTCCAGCAACTCGTAGGACTTCTCCGAGACCACCGGGGCGAGCACCACATCGCGGGGATCCTTCATGATTCGTCCTCCCCGCCGTCATCGGCCTCGTCGGCTTCTGCTTCGACTGGGGTGTTGGCGGGCAGGGTGTCGAGGGTGAATACCACCACATCGGAGACCAGCACGTCGTAGGCATTCAGCTCTCGGGGGCTGATGAGATGGACGTGGGGGAGGTTGCGGAAGCTCTTCCACACGTCTGTCTCGTCGCGCTCGGCCACCAGAAGCACTCGACCTTCTACCTTCAATGCGTCGAGTGCGGCCATCGCATCTTTGGTGCGGGGAGACTCGAACCGCCAGCGGTCCACCACCACTACCTTCTCGTCGCGGGCTCGATCGGACAGCGCTGATCGGAGGGCCAAGCTGACCATCTTCTTGGGTGTGCGCTGACGGTAACTCCGGGGCTTGGGACCGAGGGCCACGCCCCCTCCCCGCCATTGGGGGTTGCGGGTGGAGCCGTGACGGGCCCGACCCGTGCCCTTCTGACGCCACGGCTTCCCGCCACCGCCTCTGACTTCGGCCCTGGTCTTGGTGCTCTGAGTGCCCCGACGCCGGGCCGCCAATTGGGCGGTGACCACCTGGTGCATGACGGCCACGTTGGGCTCGATGCCGAACACTTCGGGGTCTAGGTCTACTGACCCGGTTTTCCGCCCGGAGGAGGGGTTGCGAACGGTGACGGAGTGCATTTGCCGCACAGGTGCCTCGTCAACGGGGGTGGTGGTCACGGTCATTTCGCCCCGTTCTTGACCGCGCTGCGGATCAACACGGTGGATCCTCGCCGGCCGGGAACCGAGCCCTTGAGCAAGATCAGATCGTTTTCGGCATCCACCTGGACTACCTGGAGGTTCAGAGTGGTGACCTTCTCGGCGCCTGCCCGCCCGGGCATCTTCTTGCCTCGGAAAATCCTCGAAGGGGTGGCGCACTGGCCGACCGCGCCGGGCTTGCGGTGCACTTTGTGGGCACCGTGGCTGGCCTTTTGACCGCTGAAATTGTGCCGCTTCATGACACCGGAGAAGCCCTTGCCCTTGCTGACGCCGGTGACATCTACCAACTCGCCCCCGTCGAACACGTCGACCCCGATCTCCTGGCCAGCCTCGTAGGTGCCCACGTCGTCGAGGCGCAGCTCGACCAGCTTGCGGCCCGGAGCGACACCCGCCTTGTCCAAATGGCCACGCTCCGGCTGAGTCAGCCGATCGGGGCTCTGGGTTCCGTAGGTGACCTGAAGGGCCGAATAGCCATCGGTCTCCGGCCGTTTGACCTGCACAATGCGGCAGGGCTCGACCCGCAGCACGGTAACGGGAACGACGCGGTCGTCCTCGTCCCACACCTGGGTCATTCCTACTTTTTCGCCGACAATCGCCTTGGCAACCATCGCGACCCTGCCTTCACGCGAACGCTCCGCACGGGTGCAGACCCACTTGGTGGGACTCTCCGGCGGAGCGGGCTTCGGTTGTGCCGTCCGGTTCCCGGAGCAGGGTGATTGCACCTTGCAGGCCTAGACGGACGTCGTTTGACACGAACAGTGCCGACCGGAGCCGGCACGAAATTGAAATGATAGCGGTTGCTGGTGGAATGGCCAAATCCCCAATCGGGCAAAAGGCGAGGGTTAACGTGAAACCGTGGACGAAGTTTCGCCTGAAGAGACACCGTCCCGGAAAGTACCGCCATGGCTATTTCGGGCCATCCTGACCGGCGCGGCCGCTCTCGGCGGGCTGTACGTGCTGGGGTGGCTGATCGCGGAGTTGAAGACGCTCATCGTGATCTTGCTGGTGTCATTCTTCCTGTCTTTCGCGCTGGAGCCTGCGGTGAATCGCATGGAGAGGGCGGGCATTCGCCGAGGTGTCGGCACCGGGATCATGTTCCTGGCGTTGCTGGCGGCAGTGGGGTTGTTTCTGTGGGCCATTGGCACGGTGCTGGCCGACCAGATAGGCGAGTTCGCTGACGACGCACCCGGGTACATCAACGACATAGAGGACTGGCTGGAGGACACATTCGACATTGAGGTCGACGCCCAAGGGCTGCTTGATGAGTTTCAAGAGGGTGGCGCAGTGGCCAACTTGGCCACCCGGCTGGCCGACAATCTGATCAATCTCGGTGCCACCGTCTTGCAGGTCTTATTCCAGATCCTGACTATCGCGTTGTTCACGTTCTATCTGGTGGCCGAAGGCCCCAAACTGCGCCGCAACATCTGTTCCCTGCTGTCGCCCGAACATCAGCGACAGGTGTTGAGCATCTGGAATCTGGCGATCGACAAGACCGGGGGGTACATCTACAGCCGGCTGATCTTGGCGGTGATCTCGTTCTTGGTCCACTGGCTGGTGTTCTGGCTGGTGGGAGCGCCGTTCCCGATGCCGATGGCCATGTGGGTGGGCCTGATATCGCAGTTCGTCCCGGTCATTGGCACCTACATTGCCGGGGCGCTGCCCGTGATCATCGGGCTGTTGGACCAGCCGTCCACAGGCCTGGCTATCTTGATCGCCATTGTGGTGTACCAGCAGGTGGAGAACTACCTGCTCCAGCCCAAGGTGACCGCCCACACCATGGAGATACACGTGACCGTGGCCTTTGGATCAGTGATTGTCGGAGGACTGCTGCTAGGGGCGGTGGGGGCGGTCCTGGCCCTTCCCGCGGCCGCCACCATCCAGGCCTTTTTGGCCAGCTATCTCGAACGGCATGAAGTTGTGCAGGAGCTCGAAGACGCCGAAGCAGCCCAGCATCCGGACCGCGAGCCCCTAGGGGATCGCATCCGCCACCTGATGGACCGGGTGTTCACTCCCAAATGACGGGTTAGCCCCGGTCAGGAGCAGGCGGCGAGGGCGGCGTCGTAGTCGGGCTCGGTGGCGATGGCGCCTACCAATTCGGTGTGGGCCACGGTGCCGTCGGGGGCGATTACTACTACCGCTCGGGCGGTGAGGCCGGACAGGGGGCCGTCGACCATCTCCACGCCGTAGTCGTCCAAAAACTCCCGGTTGCGGAAAATGGAGCCGATGGTCACGTTCTCGATGCCCTCGGCGCCACAGAACCGGGACCCGGCGAAGGAGCTATAACCGAATGGCTGGAGAAGGAGCGTCAACTGTCCAGTCTTCGGGCTGAGTTGCGTTGCAGCGAAAAGTCACGCGTCCAGGTTCGACTGACAATCGCTCGAATTCTCGGGTTGCTTCTTCGATAGTCTTGCTGACGGCACGAGAGCGTCGTCTCGGGCGTGCAGAGGCGTTGTTGCGAGTAAGCCAGGCCTGAGACGTCAGCCCCACGATTCTGGCACGATCGCTGTCTCGGGGTAGATCTGCGTTTCCCTGTTTGAAGGGAGTGATGCCGACAAGGGGCTGGGGGACGAGAAGGTCATTCCACATTGACTGGTCATGCGCGTCCCTCGAGCCATGATGAGGAATCTTGACCATGTGAGCCTTATCGGATGGCCTTCCGCTTGAGTTGACGATGGCCTGCCAGCCCTTCGTCACGTCTGAAGACCGCTCTAGGTCCCCTCCCAGTAGAGCAATTACATCCCCTACCCGCACCCAGATCACTACTGAAGATGGGTTTCGTTTTGGTTTCGGGATGGCGCGTTTGGGCTGGCCAGCCTCGGCAATCTGAGTGCTGAAGTCAATTAGGGCATCTGACACTGAGGTGTTGCTTGGAGACAGTGACCAGATCTCACAATTTGGAGACAGATCCAACGGTCGTTGATAAATCCGCACATCTGACGAGGCAAGTTCCGGTGCGCCTCGTTGCATTCTCTTGAGGTGGTTCCAGGTTTTCCACATCTCCTTGACCCCAGTTGAACCCTCAGTAAGGGAATCAGAATCTAGGGCGGCAAGCATCGTGAACTCATCATTTTCGAGGGCGGCTGAATGCAGCACTCTGGCGTTTGAGCACTCCTCTACGAGTTTGGCAAAGCCGCGGATGTGATCATCGTGCCAGTGAGTGGCAACTAGCCAGCGCACTGAAGAAGGAGACACTCCCAAAGATCCAAGATATGTGAGTGCTGCGGGTTGGCCTGCTTGCGTCATGCAGGAATCGACAATGAGCCATTCATCCCTGCCTACATGTAGCACGCAGCACTCTCCCAGGCCTGGGCCGAAGAGAGATATTTCGATTTCGTCGTCCTCCGGCGCTTGAAGCATCACCATCCGAAATAATCTCGTATCTCCCTAGCGCGATTTTCGGCTCGTTTAATGGCTCTTCGCGTCGAAGCTGGGACCAGGGTGATTTGGGGGTCCACCACTGAGGGTGGGGGCCTCGCCGATTCTTGTGACTGACACATAGTCCAAGAGACGGGAGGCCCCCGGTGGTTGAAGGTAGTGCAGCGGCGTGG
>JAJEGM010000009.1 GCA_022819825.1 Acidimicrobiia bacterium
ATCGACCACACCACCGGCGAACTCCTCCGCACCCTCGTCCTCAACCCCCAACGCGACTACCAACCCCAACCCAAACCATGAAAAACACCCGCCCGCGCAGGTTCACGCCTTTCCGATGTCTTGACACATCACACAGCGCCCACGGCAGGATTCGAACCTGCGACCTTGGACTTAGGAGGTCCCTGCTCTGTCCTAACTGAGCTACGTGGGCGGGCTTGTGCCGATTGAAAGGTATAGAAACTAAGTGAAAAGCAATATGCTGACTTTATGGGTGGCTCGGCCCACCCGGTCCGGTCCTTCAACCTCGTACTCGGCACCGGACCGGGATCGGGCCGAGTCCACCCTACCCCATCGATGCTGGCCCTTCTACCCTGCCTTTCAGACGTAGTCCTCGTACTTGTCCAGGTGGCGGGTGGGGCGCTTTAGGGCGTCTTTGCGGAAGGGGTCGCCGAGCTCCATGGTGCACATGGCCTCGATGACGGTGGTGCGGCCGCCGTTCATCTGGGCGTCGATGGCCTTGGTGAGCGCGGGGCCCACTTCTTCGAGCTCGTTCACCCGCACGCCGTCGGCGCCCATGGCCCGGGCTACTTCCGACCAGTCCTCGCCGCCGTCGAGCTCGCCGGCCACGAACCGGCGACCGTAGAAGTCCACCTGGTTCTTCTTCTCCGCACCCCACTGGCGGTTGTGGAACACCACCGCGGTGACGGGAATGTTGTGGCGCACCGCGGTCATGGTCTCCACCATGCTCATGGCCCATGCGCCGTCCCCGGCGTAGGCCACCGCGGGCCGGTCCGGTGCGGCCTTTTTGGCTCCGATGATGGTGGGCAGCGCATAGCCGCAGTTGCCCCAGCTCATGGCGGCAAAGAACGACCGGGGCTCCTCGAAGCGCAGGTAGCTGTTGGCCACCGAGTTGATGTTGCCGATGTCGGTGGAAACCATCACCCGCTCGGGCATGGCACTCTCCAGCTCCCGTAGCACCTGGCGGGGATGCATCCAGTTGTAGCGCTCCTCGGTGGCCTGCTTGATCATGTCCACGCTGAAGTCGTCGGTCTCGTGGATCCAGTCGTCCAGCTCGGCCTCCCAATCGGCCTTGTCGTCCGCAATCTCCGCGGCCCGCTGGACCCGGGTGGCGTCGCACGCCAGCTCCCGGCCCTCCAGGCGCTGAAGAAGCGCCGTGGCCGCGGCACCGGCATCGCCACAGATGCCCACATCGATGCGCTTGACCAGCCCGAGCATCTTGTTGTCGGCGTCCACCTGGATGATCTTGGCCTCGTTGGGCCAGTAGTCCATGTCGTGCTGGGGCAGGGTGCCGAACGGGCCGAGCCGGGTGCCCAGCGCCAGCACCACATCGGCCCGCGAGATCAAGCGCATGGCCGCCTTTGAGCCCTGGTAGCCGAGAGGCCCGCACCACTGGGGATGCGACGCCGGGAAGGAGTCGTTGTGCAGATAACTGTTCACCACCGGGCAGCCCAACCGCTCGGCCAGCGCCACTGTCTCGGCCATGGCGTCGCCCATCACCACCCCGCCGCCGGAGACCATCACCGGGAACGAGGCGTTGGCCAGCAGTTCGGCGGCTTCGTTCAGGGTGCGCTCGCCCCCCGGGCCCCGATCAAGCTGTTGCGGTGCCGGGATTTCCACGTCAATGTCGCCGTAGAAGCGGTCGCGGGGGATGTTGAGCTGGGTGGGGCCCATCTCCGACAGGGCTCGGTCGAAGCACCGACCGGTCAGCTCGGCCATGCGGTGCTCGTTGTTGACGTGGCCCTGATACTTGGTGAACTCCTCGAACATCGGGAGCTGGTTGGCCTCTTGGAAGCCGCCCAGGCCGATGCCCATGGTCCCGGTCTCGGGGGTGACAACAACCACGGGGCTGTGAGCCCAAAACGCGGCGGCGATGGCGGTCACGCAGTTGGATATGCCCGGCCCGTTCTGGCCGATCACCACCCCGTGGCGGCCACTGACCCGGCTGAAGCCGTCGGCCATGTGGGCCGCGCCCTGCTCGTGGACCACCGGCACCAACTCGATGCCGGCTGGTTCGAAGATGTCCATGGCATCCATGAAAGCGCTGCCCATGATGCCGAAGACGGTGTCGACGCCGTGGGCGACCATCGTCTCCACGAACGCTTCACTGGGTGTCATGCGGGTCATATGTTCATCCTCCGTTGAATGGGAATTCGGGTGCAAGAGGGAGATCAAAGGGCATAAGCAGCAGGGGCGGGTTTGAGCGGGCGGGAGTACCACAGGGGTCGGCGCAGACCGCCGGGGCCGGGGGCCGGTCGGGTCATGGCCAGCCACTCCTGATAGGCCTTGCGGGCTTCAGCGGTGTCCACCACCACGTCGCCCGGGGCGTCCCCGGGCTGAGCGGGCGTTACCCGCACCCGCTGGTGCCAGCACTGCATGCCCGATACCGGGTCGGGCTGCACACTGAACGTCAGGTTCTGGTGGACACCGGTATCGCTCCACCAGATCCGCTCGGTGTCGTCATCGGCGCTGGAATGGCGCTCCGGTTTCCCTCGACGGGTGAGCCGCCACAACGTGCCGTCGTTGGTGATGTCGGCATCGCCCCCGGTCCACGACCCGCCTTTGCCCGGATCGATGCGCCAACGGCCCATGTGATGCGATGCCGCCACCACGCCGGGTCGGATGCCCTCGGTGCGCCACGCCCCGATCACGAAGTGGCCGATGCGGGTGGTGATCCTCACCAGGCCGTTCATCTCGATGCCCAGTGCCTCGGCATCGGAGGGGTGGATCCACAGCGGGTGGCGGTGGCTGAGCTCCGACAGCCACTTGCTGTTGGCTGAGCGGGTGTGGATCAAAGTGGGGATGCGAAACGTCGGAATCAGGATGCGCTCGTCGCCGGAGAGGTCGAGGTCTTCCCAGTGCACGTGCGATGGAATCCAAGTTGGGGTGGCGTACTCGGGCCAGCCCCAGTCGGCCAGCGTCTCCGAGAAGAGCTCCAGTTTGCGCGACGGAGTGGGAAAGCCCTCCTTGGGAGCACCGTCTACCTGCACCGCCGGGGAGCCATCGCCGAGGCCGGCCAGCTCCAAAGCGGCCAGGTCTTCCGCCGAACCCGACCAGGTGCCGGGTGTGCCGGAGCGGCGGTACACGCCGGAGTCATCGAGGTGGCAGCCATCCAGTTCGGCGGGATCCACCTCCCGCTCGTAGGGCTGGTACATGTCGCCGTCGAGGGCATAGGCCCCCCGGTCGCGCATGAACTCCAACGGACTCTGGCCGGCCGATTCGGCATCTTCGGCCAAGCCGGGCACGCCCGCGAACATGACCCCGTAGTACTCGTCCACGCTCATCGGCGTGCCGGGCTCCGCGGGGCTCTCGAACCAGCGGCGAATGCCCATGGAGCCGTCGGGGTCGATGCGCCACGACAGGTCGATCCAGAATTCGTTCTCCTCCCAAACCTCGCCCGGGTTGAACTCGTGGGTGCGCGATCCGTTGGTCACCTCGCCACCCCGGATCTCGGCGAAGCGGCGCAGCACCGGCTGGCGGAAGCCGATCCAGCGCCCGGCGTGGGTCTCGAAGCTGGCCACATCGTGGCGCTCGGCCCCCACCCCCATGGGCAGCACGTAGTCGGCGAACGTAGCCGTCTCCGACCAGGTGGGCGTGAGCGCCACATGGCAGGCCACCTTGTCCGGATCTTTGAGAGCCTCCAGCCAGCTGAACCCGTCGGGGTTGGTCCACACCGGGTTGTACACCCGGCTGAAGTACACCTCGAGGCGGCCACGGCCCTCGGCCAAGAAATGGGGCAGCAAGATCGACATCTCGTGATGGGCCAGCGGGTACTCCTGAGGCCAGCTCAGCTCGTTCCACTGCTCGAAGGGCGGCGCCCCCGTGGGGTGCGGTGCCTTGTACTTGTTCCAGCCGTTGCCGGTGGTGCCCCCCACGGTGCCCACCGAGCCGGTGAGCACATTGAGGAAGAACAGGCACCGGGCCGTCTGCCAGCCGCCCAGATTGCCAGCGCCAGCGGCCCGCCAGTTGTGGGAGGCGAACTTGGTGGGATGGGCGCCGATGATCCGGGCGATCTCGATGATCTGGGCCGCGGGCACCCCGCATACCCGCTCGGCCTCCTCAGGGGTATAGGCGGCGTAGTCGTCGGCCAGGGCCGGACCCACCGAGTCGAATTCCACCGGCCGATGCGGGTGGCGCTCGCGCAGATAGACCTCCCAGTTGGTCCAGCGCCGCACGAAGTCGCGCTCCCAGGTGCCGTTGAGCAACAGCAGCCGGGCGATGGCCAGCAGCAAGAAAGGCTCGGTGCCGGGCCAGGCGGGCAGCCAGTAGTCGGCCTTAGAGCCGGTGTTGGAGAGCCGGGGGTCGACGCAGATGACGGTGGCCCCCTTGGATTGGGCTTCGACGATCCGCTGGGCGTGGGGATTGAAGTAATGGCCCGACTCCAGGTGCGACGAGATGAGGAAGATCACCTCGGCGTTGGCGAAATCTGCCGATGGGCGGTCGTGCCCCATCCAGCTCTGGTAGCCCACCCGGGCGTTGGAGCTGCACACGTTGGTGTGGCTGTTGTGGCCGTCCACCCCCCAGCACTGGAGCACCCGCTCGGCGAAGCCGTCCTCGCCCGGGCGGCCCACGTGGTACATCACCTCGTCGTGGCGGCCCTCGGCAATAGCACCCCGGATACGGCCACCGATGTCGTCGAGGGCCTCCTCCCAGCTCACCCGCTCCCACTGGCCCGATCCCCGCTCGCCGGCCCGGCGCAGCGGATGAAGGATGCGCTCGTGATCGTCGATCTGGTTGAGGGTGGCCGGGCCCTTGGCGCAGTTGCGGCCCCGGCTGGCGGGATGCAGGGGGTTGCCCTCGATGCGGTCGATGCGCCCGGTGGCATGGTTCACATGGCACACCAGCCCGCAGGCCGCCTCGCAGTTGAAGCAGGTGGTGGGCACCAGGGTGTGGTGGTGTTCAACCCGGCGGGGCCAGGCCTTGGCATCGAGCGACACGGTGTCGTGCCACGTCTCATGGGGCGGATAGCTGTGCAGCTCGTTCATGCTGCGATCACCGTCTCGTGGGGCGGATAGCTGTGCAGCTCGTTCATAACCCGACCCTCCCCTATGAGAGCGGCACGGACTGGCCCGCCCGCACGAAGCTGTCCTCATAGCACCACATGCCCGCCACCGCGCAGATACCGGCCACCGCGGCCGGCACCGACCCAGAATCTGAGGCCAGGCTGACCGCAACCAGCACGGCCGGCACAACCAGCCCCAACGCCACCCCTCCGATCCAGAATTGCCGGGCGTATCGCCCCCGGGCCATAGCCGCCACTGCGGCCTCAACATGGGGCGTTCCCCGGCCCAAGAGCTCAGCGGCCACCAGCACCGCAGTGGCCAGCACCCCCGCCAGCAGCACCCACTGGACAGCAGCAGAATCGGGCCCGTCCACCGCCAGTTCCATCACCGCATACCCCGCACCCCCGGCGACAACCGCCTGGGCCAAGAGCGTGGGCAGCACCAGGGGCGACTGCCAAAGATCGCGGCCCTCGCACTGGGCAAACAAGAAGGCCGTGTAGCCCGCGGTGGCCAATCCCAACAGCGCGGCGGGCGCAGCCAGCACTTGTAGCGCTCCTATCGACTCCACCACACCAGCCACAAACCACGCCGCGCTCACCGCGGCAAACGCGCCCAACACGGCCGCGCCTTTCACCAGCCACGACCGGCGATTACCCCGGGTAATCAGGTAATAGAACCGCTCCGGACGCTTCAGATCACCCACCAACAGCACTGCGGTCAAAGCCAGGAACACTCCCGCCACCACCGGCGGCACCACGCCCACCGCGGCCTGCTCGCGGCCATGGCCCAGCACCACCAGCAGCGCGGCCACCATCATCACCCCCGCAGCCACCGCCTTGGTCACCAGATAACTGGAGACCTTGGCCTTCCACGTCATCTCATGGGCAGTGGTGTAGGCGGTGCGGGCCACCACCCCATCGCCTCCGTCCACCGCGGTCGGGTGCCGGGAAGTGGTGTCGGCCCAGATCATCCCATCGTCGGCGATGGCCGTTTGCAGCGGGTCGAGCGATGCCGCGTCAGCCCCTCGGTAGTACACCTTGGGCAACGTGTTCTGCTCCGGTGCCCGCACCGCGGTGTCGCTGCGGGCGATGATCTGAACAGTGGCATCGGCGGGGTCGTCGAGGTCGGCCACCTTGATGGCGTGGGTGGGGCAAACCACCACGCAACTCGGCTCAAGGCCCTGTTCGATGCGGTGGTTGCAGAAATTGCACTTGTTGGCCGTGTTGGTGACCGGATTGATGTAGATGGCGTCGTAGGGGCAGGCGTTCATACACCCCTTGCAGCCGATACAGTTGTCGTCGTCGAAGTCCACCACCCCGTTGTCGGCCCGAAACAGGGCATTGGTGGGGCAGATGGAGATGCACGGCGCGTCGTCGCAGTGGTTGCAGCGCATCACCGAGAAGTGCCGTTTGACGTCGGGGAACGTGCCGGTCTCGATGTACTTCACCCAGGTTCGGTTCACTCCGAGAGGCACATCGTGCTCTGCCTTGCACGCCACCGTGCAGGCGTGGCATCCGATGCAGCTTTCGCTGTCGAGGAGGAACCCGAGTCGGGTCATCCGAGACGCTCGGCACTCATCTGGGGCTTGCCAGTCATCCCGTCACCTCGGCACTCATCTGGGACTTGCGGGAGAGTCGCTGGATTCCGTCCTTCCTCGCCCGTTCCCAACACCCAGGGGTGGATGGCAGGCAAGTTAGCAGCTATAGCGAATTTGTTAGAACCCAATGACATCAGGGACGACCCTTCGCAGCCTGGCAAGCCGCTATAACGGCCACAGTGGCGATGTCGTCGGCGCTGCAACCCCGCGACAGGTCGTGGACCACACCGGCGGTTCCCTGAAGCAGCGGACCGTACGCCCGGGCTCCGGCGAGGCACTCGGTGATCTTGTAGGCGATGTTTCCCGAGTCGAGATCGGGAAATACGAACACATTGGCTCGACCGGCCACATCTGAGCCTGGTGCCTTGGCCGCTGCCACCTGCTGGTCCCAGGCCGCATCGAATTGCATCTCCCCGTCGACGGCCAGCGAAGGCATCCGCTGGCGCACGATCTCGGTGGCCGTGCGAACCCGCTCCACTCGAGAGCCATCGGCACTCCCCTTGGTGGAGTACGACAGCATGGCCACCCGAGCCTTCTCCCCCGCCAGCTGCTCATGGGTGGTTGCCGTCGAGATGGCGATGGAGGCGAGCTGGTCGGGGTCGGGATCGGGGACCACGCCGCAATCCCCGTAGGTGATCGGGGTCCCGTCGGGCAGCACCAATAGGAAGCAGCTGCTGATGGTCTCGACACCGGGGGCCAGGCCGATGCAGTAAAGGGCGGCCCTCACTACATCGGCACTGGATCGGCTCGCACCGCCTACGCAGGCGTCGGCATCACCGACCGCCACCATGAGGGCGCCAACATGGAGCGGGTCGCCCAGGTCGATGCGCTCGCTCCAGGTCGAGGCCTCGGCCGCAGCTCGCACTGCACCAGAGCAGAAGCCGGCGGGATCGTCGAGCAGAACCGGGATGGCCAGCTCCTCCCGCTCAAGGATCTTGGCGGCCTCGGCCGCTCGCTCGTCGCGGCCGTCGGCCAGCACCACCCGCATGCGGGCGGCACGCGCCTGTTGACGCCACAACTCGGCAACGGCGACACGGCCCCCCACCATCTCAGGATTAGTCAACCCTCGCCCCTCCAGAGGGTCAGTTCCAGCCCTACTTGCAATACTTGGATTCGCATCAACTTGATCCCTCAATGGCGGTTCACTCCATCAGGGCGCGGACCTCGGAGACGATCTTGTCGGCGTTGGGCAAGAGCAGCTTCTCCAAGTCGGCGTTGAACGGCATGTGGGTATGAGGCGTGGTCACCCGGGCGATGGGGGCTTGAAGGTTCCAGAACCCGTGCTGGGCCACCACAGCCGAGATCTCCGAGGCCACCGATCCCATCTCATGGGCAGGGTCGGCGATAAGCAATCGACCGGTCTTGGCCACCGAATCCAGGATGGTCTCGGTGTCCATCGGCACGATGGAGCGCAGGTCGACCACTTCAACCGACACCCCTTCGGCAGCGAGCTGCTCGGCGGCGGCGAGCCCAAGGGTGATCGCCCCGGCCACCGTCACCACCGTCACATCGGTGCCCTCGCGGCGCACGGCGGCGTGACCGAGGGGCACGATCAGGTCGTCGTCGGGCACCTCGCCGCTTTGGCCCCACAGGCTCCGGTCCTCAAAGGAGATGACGGGGTTGTCGTCGCGGATCGCGGCTTTGAGCATCCCCTTGGCATCGTGAGGGGTGGCGGGAGCGATCAGCTTGAGCCCCGGAATGGTCATCAGCGTGGCGTAGGGGCGGTCGGAGTGCTGGGCCGCGTTGGACACGCCGTACATCATCGGGGCCCGCAGGGTTATGGGCAGCCGGGCCTGACCGCCATAGGTGTAGGTGGACTTGGAGATGATGGAGACAATCTGGTCGAAGGCCACGTACATGAAGGGGGCGATCAGCATGTGGACGATCGGCCTCATTCCGACCATGGCCGCGCCGGCACCGGCACCCACGAAGCCCGCCTCGGATATCGGCGTGTTGCGAACCCGCTCGGTGCCGAACTTCTCCACTAGTCCGGTGCAGTCGCCCATCATGTTCCAGGCCACGTCCTCGCCCATGATGAAGACGCTCTCGTCACGCTCCATCTCCTCGGTCATCGCTTCGGTAACCGCTTGGATGTAAGACACGGTGCGCATGGTGGATTCCTCCTGCAATCAGCCCGCGCTGGGGGAGAAGAGATGGGTGAAGGCGGCTTCGGGCGGGGGTGCCGGGCTCTGCCGGGCGAACTCGATGGCGGCCACGATCTCCTCGCTGACCGCGGCCTCGAGATCGTCGATCTGCTGCTCGTCGAACCCCCGCTCGATTAGCACTTGGCGGAACAGTGCCAGGGGGTCGCGCTCGGTGCGCCAGTACTCCACTTCCTCAGCCGACCGGTAGTGCTCGGGCAGCCGGCCCACGGCGTGGTTCTCAAACCGATAGGTCTTGGTTTCCACCAGGGAGGGGCCGTCCCCCCGGCGAGCCCGATCCACCGCTTCACTGACCGCCTCGAATACGGCCAGCACGTCTTGGCCGTCGACGGTCACGCCGGGCATGTCGTAGCCCACGGCCCGGATCGAAATGTCCTCCACCGAGATGGCGTCCTTGGCGGAAGTGAGCTCGCCGTACCCGTTGTTCTCGCACACGTACACCACGGGGAGCTTCCAGATTGCGGCCAGGTTCAGCGACTCGTGGAACGTGCCCTGATTCGATGCACCGTCGCCGAAGAAGCACAGGCTCACGTTGTCGTCGCCCCGCATTTTGTAGGCCAACGCCGCGCCGGTGGCCACCGGGAGTCCGGAGCCGACGATTGACGTCTCGCCAAGGCTTCCGATGCTGAAGTCTGACAGGTGCATCGACCCGCCCTTGCCCTGGTTCACGCCGGTCTCCTTGCCCATCAGCTCAGCCAGCAGCCGATCGAGCTGAGCGCCCTTGCCGATCGGATGCCCGTGGGAGCGATGGGTCCCAACCATCGAGTCATCGATGCGCAGCGCCATGCACGACCCGACTATCGACGCCTCCTGGCCAGTAGAGGTGTGGAACGCGCCATATAACTCCCCGGCCAGCAGCAGTTCCTTGGTGGTGTCCTCGAATTTTCGGATGCGGGACATCCGCCGATACATCTCCCGCAAGAGATCGTCATCGACTGTGATCATCGGCTCACCCTTCTCTGTGGAAACGCCCTGCCGATGGTATTCGGAACCGCGGATGATGATGGCTAGTCTCCACAACAACATGGCTACCGAGGTGCGGCTCCCCCAGTGGAGCATGGGAATGGAAGAGGGCCAAGTGGTCACGTGGCACAAGCAGGTTGGCGATGTGGTGGCCGTCGAAGAGCCCCTGGTCGAAATCGAGGCGGAGAAGACCACCGACGACGTGCTCGCCCCCGTGGCCGGAACCATCCTCGAGATCCTCGTCTCCGAAGGAGCAACAGTGCCGGTGCTCACGGTATTGGCGCTGATCGGCGAACCTGACGAGGCGGTAGCCAGCCCGACGCCGGACCGGCCACCCGTGCAGATCACCCCGGTGGCCCGCCGGACGGCCAAGGAACTCGGCGTCGACCTGGCCGCAGTCACCGGCACCGGCCCGGGAGGGCGCATCACTGAATACGACGTCCTCAGCCATGCCACCGACACTCCACAAGACGCCGTGGGAGAGCGAACCCCCGGCTCCACAGCGGTCCCGCTGACCGGGATGCGGGGGATCATCGCCGCCCGGATGCACGACAGCATCCAATCGATGGCCCAGCTCACCCTGACCCGCCAAATCGACGCCACCGAGCTGATCGCATATCAGCAGGCCCTGAAGGCCGAGGGAAGCGGTGTGTCAGTGACCGATCTATTGCTCAAGGCGGTGGCTGCGGGCCTGGCGCGCCACCCGGTACTCAACGCCACCCTTGAAGACGAAGTGATCACCCAGCATGACGACATCGACTTGGGCGTTGCGGTGGCGCTCGACGACGGGCTGATCGTGCCGGTGGTGCGAGACGCCGCCGCCAAGTCCCTCGCCGAGCTCTCTGGCGAGGTGCGCTATCTCGCCGAGAGGGCGCGCACCAAATCCGCCACGCCATCGGAGATCTCCGGCAGCACGTTCACGGTCACGAACCTGGGCGCCTACGGCATCGACGCCTTCACCCCGATAATCAACCCTCCCGAAGTGGCCATCCTCGGCGTGGGGCAGGCGGTAGAGGTGCCCGTCCGCGACGGCGACGATGTGGCCTGGCGCCAGATGATCACCTTCAGCCTCACCATCGACCACCGCGCGGTGGACGGTGCACCGGGAGCCCAATTCCTCCAGACCTTGGCAGAGATCATCGCCGATCCGGCCGCGCTCAACGACTGACTCCACGAGCGGCTTGGCGCCGAAAAAGATGCTCCCTGGAATGGCGAAATTCATCTTGGAATCTGGAGGCGCGTCGGTAGGCTAAGCAGCAGTGGCCGAGAACGCCGTCGGGTGGCTAGAGGATGACGACGGCGGTGTCGTCGGCGGTCCTTGGATTGAGACCGAGCCCAAGGGGCGCGCCCTGGGAGCGGCCCGGGCACTGCTGGCCGGGATGGCGCTCATCATGGCAGGCAACGGCCTCCAAGGAGCGGTGCTGGGAGTGCGAGCGGAGAACGAGGGGTTCGGGCTGGCCGTCAGCGGCGCGGTCATGGCCGGCTACTTCGTGGGCTTTCTGCTCGGGGCCAGGCTGGCCGAGCACTTCCTGGGCGCGGTAGGCCATATTCGAGTGTTCGCGGCATTGGCCTCGGTGGCCTCCGCGGTGTCCATCCTCCATCCGCTGTGGGTGAATCCTCCCGCGTGGGTGGTGCTGCGAGTGATCTTCGGACTGGCCATGGCCGGCATCTACGTGACGGTGGAGTCATGGCTCAATGACATGGGCACCAACACCAACCGCGGCCGCGTGCTGGGCATGTATCTGGTGGTGACCATGGGCGGGTTGTCGGTTGGACAGCTTCTGCTCAACGGCGGTGACCCCGCGGATTTCGACCTCTACATCTTCTCTTCAGCGCTCATCTCGGTTGCGCTGGTTCCCATCGCCCTGTCGGCCACCAGCGCACCCCCCCTGGTTGCGCCCGAACCCCTGCCGCTGCGCCATCTCATCGCGCTGGTGCCTTCCGGAGTGCTGACCAGTTTTTGCGCTGGCATCAGCCACGGCGCCCTACTTGGGGTTGGTGCGATATATGCAGCCAGTGAGGGGCTGCCCGCTTCGCGCATTGCGCTATTCCTGTCGGTGGCCACCATCGGAGCCATCGTGTTGACCTGGCCCATCGGGGCGATTTCTGATCGCATGTCCCGGCGAGTAGTCATCTTTATGGTGGCTGCGGGCGCTGCGGGCATAGCCGCGGTCATGGCCATGATCGAGCCCGGGTCGGGCCTTTCTCTGGCCCTAATGTTCCTTTTCGGGGGCACCACGTTCCCCCTCTACTCCCTGGCCATCAGCCATACCGGCGACTGGGTTCCGTCCAATCAGTTGAACGGGGCCAGCGCGGGACTGGTACGAGTGACCGGAGTGGGTGCGGTGATCGGCCCGGTGGCGGCCGGGCTGGCCATGGCCCTCACCGTCCCGTGGGCCTTCTTCATTGTTCTGGTGGCGCCCCACGCGGTGATCACGATGTTCATCGGGTGGAGGATCGCCGCCCGCAAAGGCATCCTCGTCAATGAGCAGACCAAGTTCGCGCCGTGGCCGGTGCGAGCCTCGGCGATGGCCGTCAATCTGCTGCGCCGCCCCGCCCGGCCCATAAGGAAAAACGGCGGGTCTGGAACAAGGCAATCGGCATAGCAATTCCATGTAGCTAATTTCACTTATTTTCGATATCTTTCCTTTATGCCCACCGTGGGAATGGATGCCGAAGCAGCCTTTGAACTGGCCATCGACTACCAGGCCGTAGCTGATGAGATCGACCTGCGGCGCCTGCGGTGGGCCGCGGTGGTGGGTGAGGTTGAGTATTGGCTGGGGGGCGAGCAGTATCCGGTGGAGCAGTCGCTAGGCGGGATCAGCCAGCAGCTTCGCGTCGACTCTGGGGACATCTCCCAGAGAGCCCAGATGATCCTGCTGGGCCCCGAAGGGCTGAACCTGGCCCTGTGGGCCATCGAGGTTCTCCGCGATGCTCCCGAGGCGTGGGGCGGCGACGACATTGTGTCGCGGGGCGATTTGGAGGGCTTCGTCACCCGCACCGACGACCTGGGCGAGGCGGCCCGGATCCTGCTCACCAATCGCAGCCTGTTCACCATGGTGGACACGGCCAAGAACAATCGCGACTACCTGTCCGACCCCACCGAAGGGTTCTCGGCCAGCGGTGGCGATGGGCGCATCAGCCTCGAAGACCTCGACGCCTTCGAGTCCAAGATGTCGGCCTACACCACCCTTTTGCCCTACTTGGCGGCCATCGACACCGCGGCCCAGGGTGATCCCACCAAGGCCGACCGGTTCTTGTCCAAGGCCGACTTCGAAGCCATCGCTGCCGATCCCAGCATGCCGCCTGAGGTGCGGGAGGCGGCCGCCGCGGTCGTCGCCCACGGCGCCTACCACCGCAAAGACGGCTTCGGCTGGGACGACGTGGGGTTCTGGGCCATGGAGGCCGCTGGGGTGCTGCCGGTGGTGGGCGAGATCGTGGACACCACCCGGGCGCTGTATGCGCTGAGCCAGGGCGACTGGAGGTCGGCGCTGATGTTCGCCGGCCGGGTGGCCATGCCCCTGGGATCGGGCAAAACGCTGAGCGCGGCTCGGGCGCTGGTGGAGATGGGCCGCCGCCGGGCGTTCAAGGAGATGCAGTACTACACCCTCACCCAATCGGCGGAGAAAGCCAAGAAGAAGGTGGCCAAGACCGTCCGCAAGAGAACGACCGCCAAGGCCAAGGACACCTATCAAGATTGGCGGGACGACGCTCCGGCCGGATTCGAGTACCTGCCCCCATCCCATCGCCCGTAGTCTTTGGGCATGGTCTCGGAGCTGTTCGACGCCGAACTGTGGAAGCCGGTGGAGGGGTTCGACCTCACCGACGTGACCTATCACCGCGCCGTCAACCAGGCCACGGTGCGGATTGCCTTCGACCGTCCCGAGGTGCGCAACGCCTTCCGCCCCCACACGGTGGACGAGTTGCATCGCACGCTGGACCATGCTCGCATGACCCCCGATGTGGGCACCGTGCTGCTCACCGGCAACGGGCCGTCGCCCACCGACGGCGGCTGGGCCTTCAGCTCGGGGGGTGACCAGCGCATCCGGGGAGCCGACGGCTACCAGTACGCCAGCGGAGAGACCGCCGACACGGTGGACGATGCCCGCACCGGGCGACTGCACATCTTGGAGGTGCAGCGGCTCATTAGGTTCATGCCCAAGGTGGTGATCGCGGTGGTGCCGGGATGGGCGGCCGGCGGGGGCCACAGCCTGCACGTGGTGAGCGACATGACCTTGGCGTCGGCTGAGCACGCCATGTTCAAGCAGACCGACGCCGATGTAGCCAGCTTCGACGGTGGCTTCGGATCGGCCTACCTGGCCCGCCAAGTGGGCCAGAAGCGGGCCCGTGAGGTGTTCTTCGTAGGCAAGGCCTACACCGCAGCCGAGGCCTACGAGATGGGCATGGTCAATGCGGTGGTGCCCCACGCCGAGCTGGAGCAGACGGCGCTGGAGTGGGCCGAAGCGGTGAATGCCAAGAGCCCCACCGCACAGCGAATGCTGAAGTTCGCCTTCAACCTCATCGACGACGGACTGGTGGGCCAGCAGGTGTTCGCCGGGGAGGCTACCCGCCTGGCCTACGGTTCCGACGAAGCCGCCGAAGGGCGGGACTCGTTCCTGGAGAAGCGCCCGGCTGATTTCTCCCAGTTCCCCTATCACTTCTAGATCGATTCAGTTCTCGCTCTAGGGTGCGGCCATGGCCGACTCCCCCGCCGCTGATCCCACCACTGACCCGAAGTTTGCTCCCCGTCCCGACTCGGGTTCGCTAGACGCCGCCCATTTGTTTGACCTTGCGGGGCGGGTGGCCATCGTCACCGGTGGCAGCCGGGGCATCGGCCTGTCCATCGCCTACGGCTTTGCCGCCCAAGGAGCCAAGGTGGTTGTGGCCAGCCGCAAGGCCGAGGCCTGCGACCGGGCCGTGGCCGAGATCGCCGAGGCCGGCGGGGAAGCGCTGGCCATACCCGCCCACATGGGAGACCTCGACAGCGTGAACCAGTTGGCCGACGCCACCCTGGAGCACTTCGGCCAGATCGACATCCTGGTGAACAACGCGGCCAACCCGCTGGGCCTGCCCATGACCGACATCACCCCCGAGGCGTGGGAGAGCTCGTTCACCGTGAACCTGCGGGGGCCGTTCTTCTTGTTCCAGCGCTGTTTGCCGTCGCTGCTCGAATCCGACCACGCCTCGGTCATCAACGTGATCTCGGTGGGGGCCTACATACCGGCGGGCAACACGTCCATGTACTCGGCCGCCAAAGCCGGCCTGCTGTCGTTTACCCGGTCGATGGCCGGCGAGTACTCCCCCCACGGCGTGCGGGTCAACGCCATCGCCCCCGGCACCGTCGACACCACCATGACCCGCAACACCGGCCCCGAAGCCATGGCCCGCATGGCCGACCTCAGCCACATCGGCCGCATCGGCCACCCCGACGAGCTAGTAGGCGCCGCCCTCCTCCTAGCCTCCGACGCCGGCAGCTACATCACCGGCCAATGCATAATCATCGACGGAGGCTTCATCCCCCCGCGGTAGCTAGGGGTAGTACCTAATCGGGGTTTGGCTGTACTTGGAGAAGTGATCGCGGACGCTGCGTCCCAGCGGACCAACCCAGCTATCAAACACCTCACCACCACCTACTTGCTCCACGTCGAAGGCCCATCGACCGTCATCACGCTGGATCCAGTTGTCTCCGATCTTGAACAAGCCGCGGGTGATCCCCTCATGGACGGCCACCACGTAGTCAGCCCTCCTTGCCTTGACTGAACCCGGACTGATCCTCCACCACGCCCGCACCGAGTCACCCATCTCGACACCCGTCATCCCGTCCCGATAGCCATACCCCGAGCGGTAATAGCCAGGCTCGATTTTCACCTTCTCGTCCTGCCAGTACCTAAGCCGGACAAGAAGCGCGGGAGGAGCATCAATCTGGAATCGAGGTGCCCCGTACCGGCGAACCAACTCGTCGAGCGTGTGCCTGCCCTTCTCAACGCCATGCCCACGCGGCTTGTTGGTCAAATTGTCGATCCCAAGGCAGTCGATCAACACCGCTTCAACCATGAAGGCATCGTCCTCATCGACAATGCCATGCCGCATGACATCAATCCGAGGCTCCAGCCCTGCTCTGCGAATCGCCTTGATCCGCTCGATCTTCTCAGAATGCCTCCGACCATCAGCAGCCATATGAGCTTCCCAGCCATGCGCCAGAAGCCGCTGCCCAGTCCCCTTGCCGATGTAGAAAATCGTGTCGTCCCGCGGATCAATCAGCGCATACACGTAATACGGTCCAATAGCCGTTCCCACCTCCGGAGGCATATCAACCATGCCGGGCATGATATTGACCTCCAGATGCTTCACTCCCAGGCGAGGCGACCCTTCAGATGTGCTGCCAAAGGCGAGTGGGTCTCCCTCACTGGCTACGGTGCGGGATATGAGAATCGCTGCATCACATTGTTTGACGGTTGCGGAGACTGGAAATGACTGACTCGGCTACGCCCAGCACGCCAAACCCTCTCAGAGAGGCAATGCAGCGGGTGCTGGATCTCCAATCAAGATGGTCTGATCTAAACACCCCCGCGATGAAGGAGCGCGGGGAGCTGATTCGAAATCAGATCCCCAACATCTTGGATCCTTGGCTCACCGACAGCGAATGGGAATCAGAAGGGAAGGACGGTGCCGGCCGCAAGAGTCGGATCCCGTGGGTAAGGGTCTATGACAAGACCTTCAGCCCCACAGCACAAAAGGGTTGGTACGTCGTATATCTGTTTGCCTTCGATGGTTCCAAAGTCGTGCTTCATGTCGGACACAGCACGGTCGAAGTTCGAGAGGTGAAAACCAAGAGCGGTACTCGCTTGGCCGAGAAAGTGAGATGGGCGCGAAGCCATCTTGCACCCCACCTTGATGCCAACCCCCAACTAGAGAAGGAATTTGACCTTGCCGATCCTGGTGGGCGCGGCGATGGATACGAGGCAGGCAGCGCGGCCGCGATCGTTTACGGGGATCAGAACATCCCGGAAGATGAGCAGTTGCGCAAGGACTTGGCACAGATGCTTGAAATGCTGCGGGTGTTGTACTCAGCTGAAGGTACGACCATTGATCCCAGGGTCGAGCCACTAGCTACTCCCACTCCCTTGGAGTCGCCATCCAAGGACCCGACAGTTGATTTCGACTGGCTGGTCGAACGAACCCTGTGGGCTCCCGAAAGACTTGAAGAGATTCTCGACACGTTCCGAGACCGGCGACCTCAAATCGTGTTAGCGGGTCCGCCCGGGACCAGCAAGACCTGGGTAGCCGAGAGCCTGGCGCTCTACTTGACCGAGGGCCGGAACGATGCTGTGCACCTCGTTCAGTTTCATCCGACCTATGCCTACGAGGACTTCGTCGAGGGGCTACGGCCGGCGGCTGGAAATGGAGGTTCAATTGAGTTCGAGGTCGTCGAAGGCATACTCGTCCAGGCCGCCGACCAAGCAAGAGACGTGGATCACCCGGTGGTCCTTGTAATCGACGAGATGAACCGCGCCAACCTTCCCAGCGTGTTCGGAGAACTCTTCTACCTACTGGAATACCGAGAGAAGGAAATCCGTCTTCTCCAACGTCCAAGATTCTCTCTTCCCGACAATCTCTACGTCATCGGGACCATGAACACTGCTGATCGCAGCATCCGGAGCATCGATACTGCCCTGAGGCGCCGGTTCGACATCTTCGAATGCCCGCCTAGCGCGCAAATACTGAACGCCTTCTACGACAACGGTTCCCACGGATACACCGTTACCGACCTGAGCGATGGGATGGAGTTGCTCAACATCCAGCTAGAGGAGCACCTAGATCGCCATCACGCAATCGGTCACACCTTCTTCATGCAAGAGCGCTTCGACCGGGTCGACCTCCAGCGAACCTGGGATCGGCAGCTGAAGCCCCTGATCGACGAGTACTTCTTTGACCAACCCGATACTGCAGAGAAATTCTCGTTCGAGAATTTCTGGCCTGAGTAGTGCGCACCGAGACAGTCACTGAGTCGAAGAAGGCCCAGCTCAGCCTCACCGAAGATCAGGCTGAAGCTCTTCGTCGAATTGGGCGACAGCTTGCCTCCGACCGGCGCTGGTGGGGAGCCTCTGACGAGCCAGAAGGAAGCAACGAGGGCTCCGAGGCACAATCACAAGCCACCCGCACAGTCATCCGTTGCGATCCAGCAACGTCTGGCGAGTACATGCTCACGGTCGACAATGCCATCGGCGTGATCGGCCTAAGCGACCTCCAAATCGCGGTCAAACCAAAGATCCCCCTCCCACACTTTCTGCACCTCATCACCGAGAGTGAGTACCTGCCACGCCCCTCAGAGGACCCCGCCAGACTCGAGCAAGACGAAAACTTCTTCACACTGATCGCTCATTGGTTCGTATCCGAGTGCGAGTACGTCCTTCGCAGAGGTCTTACCCGCGACTATCACAAGACAACCGCCGACCTGCCCACGGCACGAGGTCGAGTAGACAGTCTCAGGACGACGCGCTCGATTCTCGTGGGAAAGGTGGAGGTTCGTTGCACGTACGACAACTTTGGTAACGACTCCTCCCTGAACCGCCTCCTCAACCACGCCCTCAGTGTGATTCAGCAGAAACCTGTATTCCGGATGGAGGTAAGAAGACGTGCCAGACGCGCGCAAGAACGATTCGACGGTGTCGGCGATTACCGGCCGGCCGACCTGAATGCGTCTACAGATGCCAACACGAAGCATTACCGGGATGCAGTCACCCTCGCTCGCATGCTCCTGTCATCGCAGGGAACTAGCACACTGCATGGTCCAAATCCAGGAGGCACTTTCCTATTCCGCACTCCAGAGGCTGTGGAGGAAGGTATCCGTCGAGTATTGAAAGACGCTCTTCATCCCAACTGGAATGTCAAAAAGGAGGGGCGGAGGCTGGGCGGAGCAGGTCGACGGACAATCAATCCTGATCTCGTCTTCAATCCAAGTCCGGCAATCGGCGACGTCAAGTACCGTCTTTCGTCCACACTCAATCGATCAGACATCAACCAGGTCACCACATTTGCGGCCGGGTTCAAGGCCTCAAAGGGGCTCTTCGCGTCGAAGCTGGGACCAGGGTGATTTGGGGGTCCACCACTGAGGGTGGGGGCCTCGCCGATTCTTGTGACTGACACATAGTCCAAGAGACGGGAGGCCCCCGGTGGTTGAAGGTAGTGCAGCGGCG
>JAJEGM010000010.1 GCA_022819825.1 Acidimicrobiia bacterium
TCAAACGCTCAGCCCGAGGCTACCGAAACCTACACAACTACCGGCTCAGAATCCTGCTTGCCGCCGGACGAAAACCAGGCCAAACTCAACCCGTCACAAAAATCAGAACCCGACGTCCCCGCTTCATCGCGTAGAGCCGACTTCCCAGACTCGATCGTCGCTTAGCAACTCGCTGTCACCAGTCCAAAGTGGCACGTACTCCGCAGGATGTCCTTCAGAGGCCGCTCGGGTATTGCTTGGCCACAACCCAGAGCTCCGGGAGATGGCCGTTGCTGCGGCAAAGCTGTCGCCGAGGCTCATGTGGTAGCAGTGCTTAAGCAATGCGGCCAGCTTCGCGACCTCCGCGGATGGCTCGTCAATGGTGACTACTCCCTTGAGGCTCTCCACAAATCTCATGGCCACGGTGAAATCGCGGGCATTGCTTGCCATTGCGCTATAGACCTCAGCGAAGTTCACCGAGCACATCACCGCTTCGGTGCCCTTCCCGGACAACAGCCTGTCCACCTCAGCGGCGGAAGGGTCATTTCCGTCGTAGTACTCGACGACCGGCCAGGCGTCGAGCACTACTAACTTGTCAGAACTCAATCAGCATGGTTGCTCTGAGGCTTTTCGAGACCCTCGAAAGAGGCTCCCTGCTGGCGCTGTGCTTCAAGGACATCGGTTGTGCGCGTGCCTGCGCCAGCTCCCCGAAACTTTCGGAATTGCAAATAGGCACGCCGACGCTGCTCTGAATTCTGATCTTTGGTAGAGCCGCGACCGACCATCAACAGATCTTACCGAGCAAAAGGGAGATTCAAACCGCCAATAGGTCGCGGGCGCCGGTGTCGCTGCTGGGGTGGCGGAGTTTGGACATGGCCCGGGCCTCGATTTGGCGGATGCGCTCGCGGGTGAGGTTGAAGTGCTCGCCTACTTCTTCGAGGGTGCGGGGCTCGCCGCGGTCGAGTCCGAAGCGGAGCTTGAGGATTTCCCGCTCACGCTCGTCAAGGGGACCGAGCAGTCGGGTGATCTCTTCGGGCAACAGCGCGGTGGCGGCCACTTCGAAGGGGGACTCGGCAGAGCGGTCCTCCACCACGTCGCCCAACTCGGCGTCTCCGTCTTCCCGCAGCGGCTCGCTCAACGAGAGCGGCTCGGCGGCGAAGCGCAGAGCCTCGGTCACCTTTTCCTCGGAGAGGTCTACCTCAACGGCCAACTCAGCCAGGGTGGCCGGGCGGCCCAGCTTCTTCTCCAGGTTGGCCCGGGCCTTCTGGAGGCGGGCCAGGGTGTCGCCGGCGTGGACCGGCAGGCGAATGGTGCGGCCGGTGTTGGCGATTCCCCGGGTGATGGCCTGGCGGATCCACCAGGTGGCGTAGGTGGAGAACTTGAAGCCTTTGCGCCAGTCGAACTTCTCCACCGCGTGCATCAGGCCGAGATTGCCCTCCTGGATCAGATCCAGCAGAGGCAGGCCGGAGGCCTGGTACTTCTTGGCAATGGACACCACCAGGCGGAGGTTGGACTGCACGAATCGGCGCTCAGCCGCCTCGCCGACTTTGACCTGGCGGCGCAGAATGCGGCGGCGGGCGGGTGAGAGCCGTTCCGAACTGTCGGAATCGCCTTCTTTGTCCTGGTCAAGGAGGGCTTGCGCTTCGTTGCCTTCCTCGATTTTCTGGGCTAGCTCAACCTCGTCGTCTTTGGTGAGCAGCGGGTATTGGCCGATGTCGGTCAGATAGAGGCGGACAAGATCTTCGTCGTCTCGCTCAACACGCTCTTTCGGCACAGTCACACCTTCCCGAAAATCCTTTGGCCCGATAATCCGTGGGGTTACCGATGCCGCTGTCGAACCGGTCGACGCTGACCGAGCAGAGACACGGACAATGCTTAGCCAATAACGATACCCGCTTCATCGCGGATGCGTCACCAGTGGAGGCCATCTTTTTTCGCGATAGTCGTCAGCAAAGCCGATGATGAGCTCTTCGATGTCTCCACCAGAGGGGATATTGGGGGGATTCCACACTTCCTTGGAGTCATATCGCTCCTCGGCCAAGTCGGCGGCCACCATGCGGGCGGTGCGGATCACAGCTCCGTCGCACACCGGCGACAACTCCTGATCCAATTGCTGGATCACCAAGTCCAACTGGGGCAGGGCTACTTCGTAGAGCGCGGCGACGGTGCCTGTCGGTGCCTCATCCTCGATGTAGCCCAACAAGTGCTCCCATGATTGTGTGGGACAGCCAATCCGATCAGTTCCGGCCAGTGCCGGCGAGTCAGGCAGCAGGTTCTTCCACCACTGGGCGTGCTGTCCATGACGACGGCTGGAGCGGGCCAGAAGTGCCCGGGTGCGGGCGTCCAGAGACTCGCCTTCGGCCGATTTAACGGCCAGGTGGCCTTCGATCTCGAACAGCCGCTCAGAAATCCAGGCCAAACCGCCGCAGGCGTCGGCCGACTGCTCGATGTCCATCCTCAGTCCCCACCCCGGTAGCGACTAAAGCACCTAGCTCGCGTTTCTTGGAGTCCGATAGCCATCAGTCCCCACCCCGGTAGCGGTTGGTGATGGGCAAGCGGCGGTCGCGGCCGAAGGCCTTGGCGGTGATGCGCACCCCGGGGGGGTTCTGGCGGCGCTTGTACTCGGCACGGTCCACCAAGCCGGTGATACGGGTCACCAACTCGGGGTCGTAGCCCTGGCCGCACAGGTCGGCGGGGGTGAGGTCGCCCTCCACATAGACCTCCAACAGCGGATCGAGCACGTCGTAGGGGGGCAGGCTCTGGTCGTCTCGCTGGTCGGGGCGAAGCTCGGCCGATGGCGGTTTGACCAGCACATTCTCGGGGATCAAGTCGCGACCGGCCCGCTGGTTGCGGTAGCGGGCGAAGGCGTACACCTGGAGCTTCCACAGGTCTTTGATCACGGCATAGGCCCCAGCGGTGTCGCCGTACAGGGTGGAGTAGCCCACCGCGCTCTCGCTCTTGTTCCCGGTGGTCAAGATGAGCCAGCCGAACTTGTTGGACAAGGCCATGAGCAGCGTCCCCCGAATGCGGGACTGCACGTTCTCCTCGGCCAGGTCGGGGTCGAGCCCGTCGAACGACGGCGCCAGCATGTTCAGGAAGGCCTTATGGCCGGGCTCCACTGGTATGACCCGATGGTCGATGCCCAGGTTCCGGCACAGTGCCTCGGCGTCGGCCACCGAGTGATCGCTGGAATAGCGAGAGGGCATCAACACGCCGTGCACATGGTCGGCACCCAGAGCGTCGGTGGCGATGGCGGCCACCAGCGAGGAGTCGATTCCCCCCGACACTCCGATACCCACATCGGTGAAGCCGTTCTTGTGCACATAGTCCCGGGTGGCCAGCACGAGGGCCTCGTACTGCTCGTCGAGCTCGTCCAATCCAGGATCCACCTTGTTGATCTCCTGGGGAATGGCCGGCGGGGACGACAGTTCAGGCCGGTCGGCCACTTCTACTTCGGCGATCAGCAGATGCTCTCGGAAGGGGGGTGCCTGGGCAATGACGCGACCGTCGGCGTCCAGCATCAGCGATGCGCCGTCGAAGACCAGCTCGTCTTGACCTCCCACCAAGTTGGCATAGGCGACGGCGCACCCCGTCTCCGAGACCCGCTGGCGGAGGACCTCCAAACGTTGGTCCAGCTTGCCCACGTGATAGGGCGAGGCGTTCAGATTGAAGATGACCTCAGCACCGGCTGCGGCCATCTGGCTCATCGGACCCCCCGACACCCACGCGTCCTCGCAGATCGACACGCCGACGGCGACGCCGGCCACGTCGTGCAGCACGGGATCGCCAGTGCCGGGGAGGAAGTAACGGCGCTCATCGAACACCCCGTAGTTGGGCAGCTCCCGCTTGTGGTAGACGCCCTCAAGTCGGCCATTGGCTGCGACGCCAGCTGCGTTCTGGCACCCATCGGCACCATCTACAAATCCCACCACCGCGGCACACGATTCCGACTGGGCCGCAATATGCTCCATCGCATCACGGCTGTCCTGCACAAATCGCCGCTTGAGCACCAAGTCCTCCGGGGGATACCCGGTAATCGCCAGCTCCGGGAAAACCGCAGCCTGGCACCCGGCCTCTTCGGCGGCAGCCAGCGCAGAGAGAATCCGCTTGGTGTTGGCGTCGATATCGCCAACCACTGAGTTGATCTGGCACAGGGCCACCCGCAGCTTGGCCACAAGAACAGGCTAGAAGGGCCGCAGCCCGAACACAGATTGGAGCTGTAGAGGTGTCCGGTTAGACGGAGTAGTACATCTCGTACTCGAGGGGATGGGGCCGCAAGTTGACAGCGTCCACCTCCTCTTGCTTGACCTCGATGTACGACTCGATCAGCGATGTGTTGAACACATCGCCAGCCAGCAGGAAGTCGTGGTCGGCTTCGAGAGCACTCAGCGCCTCGGCCAGTGAACCAGGCACGGTCTCAATGCCGGCGGCCTCGTCAGGCGGCAAGTCGTAGATGTTCTTGTCGAGCGGCTCGCCCGGATCCATCTGGTTTTGGATGCCGTCGATTCCGGCCATCAACATGGCGGCGAACGCCAGGTAGGGGTTGGCGCTGGGATCGGGGCAGCGGAACTCCAGGCGCTTGGCCTTGGGGTTGTCAGAGATCAGCGGGATGCGGATGGCCGCGGAGCGGTTCCGCTGGGAGTAAGCCAGGTTCACCGGGGCCTCGTAGCCGGGCACCAGCCGCTTGTAGGAGTTGGTGGTGGGAGCGGCGAAGGCCAGGATCGCCGGGGCGTGGGCCAGCAGCCCGCCGATGTACCAGCGAGCCAGATCAGACAAGCCGGCGTACCCCCGCTCGTCGTACATGAGCGTGTCGCCGTCCTGCCACAGCGACTGGTGGGTGTGCATCCCCGAGCCGTTGTCGCCGTAGATCGGCTTGGGCATGAACGTGACGGTGCGACCGTGCTCGCGGGCCACGTTCTTCACCACGTACTTGTAGAGCTGCACTTTGTCGGCCATGGCCAGCATCTCGTCGAACACCATGTCGATCTCGGCCTGGCCCGCAGTGCCCACCTCGTGGTGTTGGACCTCGATGGGGATGCCCACCGATTCGAGGGCTACAACCATCTCCGAGCGCAGATCCTGGAAGGTGTCCATCGGCGACAGCGGGAAATACCCTCCCTTGTAGGGAATGCGGTGGCCGGGACTGGGAGCTCCGGTCACCGAGGGGCGACCGCTCTCGAAAATGCCCTCAGCCGAGCGAATCTGATAGCCGGCTACGTCGGGCTGGTTCTGGAAGGCCACGCTGTCGAAGATGAAGAACTCGGCTTCCGGCCCGAAGTAGGCGGCATCGGCGATTCCGGTGCTGGCCAGATAGGACAGGGAGCGGCGCACCACGCCCCGGGGATCTTTGCCGTACATCTCGCCGGTCACGGGATCCTTCACGTCGCACAGCAGCACCAAGGTCTTGCGCTTCATGAACGGGTCGAAGATCGCGGAGTCGGGATCGGGGATGAGGAGCATGTCGGAGGCGTCGATGGTCTGAAAACCGCTCACCGAAGAGCCGTCGAATCCGAGACCCTCCTCAAATACTGCTTCGGTCAGCTCGCGGATGGGCAGCGAGAAGTGGTGCTGCACACCGGGAACGTCGGTGAAGCGCATGTCCACGAACTCCGCTCCCTCAGATGCGGCTAGAGCAATGACTTCTTGGGGAGTTGACACAGTGGGTTCCTCCTTGTTTCGCGCCCTTACTTTCCCACAAGCGACAAGGGCACTTCGCATCGTGCCAAAGCCGAGTTTCCAAAGATTTTCTCGATTGTGAAAGCTCTGTGAACGTCACCAATGGGCTGGCGTTGAAGGCGGGTGACGGGGCACTCTGGTGGTCTCCTATGGAACCGCAAAAGGACTATGTGCTTCGCACCGTGGAGGAGCGGGGGGTGCGCCTCATCCGGCTCTGGTTCACCGATGTGCTGGGCCAGCTCAAGTCGGTGGCCATCTCCCCGGCGGAGTTGGCCGACGCCTTCGACGAGGGACTGCAGTTCGACGGCTCGGCCATCGACGGCTTCTCCCGGGTGCAGGAGAGCGATGTGCTGGCCGTACCCGACGCGTCCACATTCGAGCTGCTGCCGTGGGCCGACCCCGAAGAGCCCTCCGGACGCGTGTTCTGCGACATCCGCAACCCCGACGGTACCCCCTTTGAGGGCGATCCCCGCTGGGTGATGCGCCGCAGCCTGGCCAAGGCGGCCGAGATGGGCTACACGTTCTACACCGCTCCCGAAGTGGAGTTCTTCTACTTCCGGCATGGCGATCCCGACCAGCCGCTGACGCCGCTGGACAACGCCTCCTACTTCGATTTAACCACTGCGGATGTGGCCAGCCCGCTGCGTAAACGCACCATCACCATGTTGGAGGCCATGGGCATCCCGGTGGAGTACTCCTTCCACGAGGACAGCCCCAGCCAGCATGAGATCGACCTGCGCTACACCGAGGCGCTGAGCATGGCCGACAATGTGATGACACTGAGGCTGGTGGTGCGCAAGCTGGCGCTCGACCGGGATCTGCACGCCACGTTCATGCCCAAGCCGCTCAACGGCGTGCAGGGATCGGGCATGCACACCCACATGTCGCTGTTCGAGAACGACATCAACGCCTTCCACGACGCCGGAGACGACTACGGCCTGTCGAAAACGGCCAAGGCCTTTATCGCCGGTCTGCTGCACCACGCCCGGGAGATCACCGCGGTCACCAACCAGCTGGTGAACAGCTACAAGCGGCTGGTGGCCGGTGATGAGGCGCCCACCTTCGTGTCGTGGGCCCGCAACAACCGCTCGGCGCTGGTGCGGGTGCCGGTGGTGAAACCGGGCAAGGAATCGTCCACTCGAATCGAATACCGGGCGCTCGACTCGGCGGCCAACCCCTATTTGGCGTTCTCCGCGGTGTTGGCCGCCGGCTTGAAAGGAGTGCAGGAGGGCTATGAGCTGCCTCCTGAGGCAGCAGCCGACCTCTACACCATGACCAGGGGCCAAGCTCGGACCAAGGGTTTCGAGGAGCTGCCCATGTCGCTGTCGGAGGCCCTGGACGTGCTGGAGGAATCGCCGCTGATGGTTGACGTGTTGGGCGAGCACATCCACGAGTGGTTCTTGCGCAACAAGCGGGCCGAATTCGCCGAGTACCGCCGGGAGGTCACGCCCTTCGAGCTCCGCCGGTACTTGAACACCTGGTAGCTGCTGTGACTGAGCCGCTGCTCGTTTTTCCCGATCCGCCGCCGCCGGAACTGGTGCGCACGCTGGACTTGGGGGGCTACAACTGGAAGGCGGTGGGCAGCGCCCAAGAGCCGGAGGGCCGGTGGCTGGGCGCGGTGGTGGCGGTGGATGAGAACCCCGAAGACGCATTCGGATTCTGTCGTTCACTGAACCGAAGGGGCTTGGACATCCCGGTTCTGCTGCTTATCTCCGGTGCTCGCCTAGACGAACTGGAGATGCGCGACGACCTCTACACCGACTTCTGCCTCACCCCATTCCACCAGCGGGAATTGGAAGCCCGGCTGGCCCACCTGGTGTGGCGATCGGGCACCGCGCTGCGCCCGGAGCTCATCGAATACGGGCCGCTGGTGCTGAACGTGGAGACCTATCAGGCCACCATCACCGGCCGGCCGCTCGACCTCACCTACATGGAGTACGAATTGCTGAAGTTCCTGGCCAGTTCGCCCGGCAAGGTATTCACCCGCGAGACGCTGCTCAGCCGGGTGTGGGGCTACGACTACTTCGGCGGCGCCCGCACTGTGGACGTCCACGTTCGGCGTCTGCGGGCCAAACTCGGCGAAGAGCACGCCGGCCTCATCACCACTGTGCGGTCTGTCGGCTACCGCTTCGGCCTCTCCCGCTGGGAGCGGTAACCACTCAGCCGGAGTAGGCCCAGAGTTCGATTTCCACGAGGGCGCCGAGGGGGAGGGCGGCGACGCCTACGGCGGAGCGGGCGGGGCGGTTGTCGCCGAAGCACTCGATGTAGGCCTGGTTCATGGCGCCGAAGTCGTCCATGTGCAGCAGGAACACTGTGGCCTTCACCACGTCGTCGAGCGTGGCCCCCTCGGTGGCCAGCACCGCCTCGGCATTGGCCACCGCTTGGCGGAATTGCGCGATGAGCCCACCGGGCACCAGCGATCCGTCGGCGATACCGATCTGACCGGAGCAGATGAGAAAATCACCGGCGCGAACGATGGGGGAATACGGTCCGACTGGGGTGCTCATGTCTGAGAAGAATACGGGCCTTGAGGGGTGCTCGTGTCTGAGAAGAATACGGATCTTCAGGAGTGCTCATAGCATGGGACCATATGGAAGCTGAAGGCCGAGATCAGCCGAACCAAGACATCGAGCACCTGATTGCCACCAGTCCATGGCCGGAGGATGCCCGTTCCCTCATCGACGACCTCAGCATCACCGACGAGCGCCGAGCCCGGGCTGCGGCCATGCTGGCCGGAGCTTCTCGCAGCATGAGCAAGGCGGTGCGGCGCGATCCCAGTCTGCTCGGAGTGCTCGACCCGCCCGCCGACTTCGCCACCGAGAAAATCTCGCTGACCGCCCCCGACGACGATGATGCCCTCGACGGCCTGCGGCGGTGGAAGCGGCGCCAGCTTCTGCGTATCGCGCTGCGCGATCTGCTGGGCGAGGCCGACCTGGCCACCGTGGGCCGAGAACTATCGCTGTTGGCCGACGCTTGTTTCGTCCGTGCCTTGGAGATCGCCGACGAAGGACCGCCGTTGGCCATCATCGGGATGGGCAAGCTGGGCGGCAACGAGCTGAACTACGCCAGCGATGTCGACATCGTCTTCGCCCACGATGGCGACTCCACCGCGGCCGCCCGTCGAGCCCGGAAAGTGCTGGACATCCTCACCGCGTTCACCCCCGAGGGGCAGGTGTACCGGGTGGACATCGAGTTGCGGCCCGAAGGAGGCGCTGGAGCGCTGAGCCGCACCCCAGAGGCGTTCGGAACCTACTTCGATCGCTGGGCAGTGCCCTGGGAGCGCCAGGCCTACATCAAGACTCGGCTGTCAGCCGGCGATCCTGAATTGGGCAATGCCTTTTTCGATGCCATCAAGCCCGGGGTGTGGGGCGAGAACCTCGAAGCCGACACGGTGCCCCACCTGCGAGCCCTGAAACTGCGGGTGGAGGAGTCGGCCAAGCTGAAGGGCGACCGGGAGCTCAAGAAGGGCCCTGGGGGTCTGCGAGACATCGAGTTCACCGTGCAGCTCCTGCAGTTGATTCACGGCCGCACCGATCCCACCATCCGCTCCCCCAACACCCTCACTGCCCTTCGGCAGCTGAGTTGGGGGGAGTACATCGACCAGGCCGACGCCGTCCACTTCACCACCGCCTATATCCATCTGCGCACGGTGGAGCACCGCGTGCAGCTCCGCGACGAGCGCCAGACCCATGAACTGCCCACCGCCGATGCCGACCGGGAATGGGCGGCCCGAGCATCCGGATTCGAAAGCTTGGAGGCATTCCAGGACTCCCACACCCGCCATCAGACCTCGGTTCGGGAGATCCACCAGCGGATCTTCTACCGTCAAACCCTCGACCGGATGCACGAGACCGGACTGGTGAGCGAGCTGCTTCCCGCTCACCTCGGGCAGCTGGGTTTCGCCGATCCCGATCGGGCCGCCGCCACTATCGAGCGCCTTACCGAGAACCTCGGCCGGCGGGCCAACGTGATGCAGCAGGTTCTGGTCATCATGGTGGAGGCTCTGGCCACTACCCCCGATCCCGACCTAGGACTCGTCCGCCTGGCCTGGCTCTTAGACGGCTCCTTCCGAGTCGGCACCATTCTCCCGGTTTTGCGCGACTCCCCCATTGCCATCAGCGACATCGCCCGATTGCTGGGTTCCAGCCGGGTGGCGGCGGGATGGATGCGCAACCACCCGGAGTTCGCCCGCTCGCTGATGAACCCCGAGGAGCTGGCCCATGCCCGCACTGCGGAGGCCCTGGTTGCCGAGGCCACCGAGGCCATGCAGTCAGCCGCTGGCGATCACGACCTCCAGATGGCCGAGCTGCGGCGGTTCGTGCGGCGCGAGCAGCTTCGGGTGGCGGCCCGAGACATCCTGGGGCTGGCCTCGATCATCGAGATTCCCCAGGAGCTGACCCTTATCGCCGACGCCGCGGTGGCGGCCGCCGTCGACTCGCTGGCCCCAGAGGTGCCCTTCGCCGTGATCGGAATGGGGCGCTATGGGGGCCTTGACCTTTCCTATGCCTCTGATCTGGATGTGATCTTCGTGTACGAGGGGGCGGGCTCTGATGATGCCCGGGCGGCCAACCGCACCGCCCGGGGCCTGCTCAAAGAGATCGGGGCTCAAACCGCCGAAGGCCGAGCCTGGGAGATTGACGCTCGGTTGCGCCCTGAGGGCGAAAACGGACAGCTCGCCCGATCGCTGGAGGGGTACCAGCGGTACTACGAGGAGCGGGGTCAGCTATGGGAGCGCCAGTCTCTGCTGAAGCGCCGCTTCGTGGCGGGAGACGCCGATTTGGGAAACCGATTTCTCCAGTTGGCCGACAAGTGGTGCTATCAGCCCGAGTTCAGCGAGGCCGAGGCTGAAGAGATCCGAGCGATGAAGCGCCGCATCGAAGCTGAGCGCCTGGGCACCGGCAGCAAGGCCCGGGATGTGAAGCTCGGCGCGGGCGGGCTCAGCGACATCGAGTTCACTGTGCAGCTCATGCAGCTTCAGCACGGATTCGGAAGGACTTCGATCCGCGACAATCGCACGCTGCCGGCGCTGGCCGGGTTGTCGGAACACAACCTGCTGGACATCGGCGACCGGGCCACCCTGGATGTGGGCTATCGCTTCTGCCAGCGGTTCCGCAACGCCCGCTACCACCTCTCAGGACTGTCGTCGGACGTGTTCCCCGACGACGACCACGAGGAGCTGTTGCTGGCCCGACGACTCGGCTATCCCAGCAACCGGGACTTGGAAGCCGACTACCAGGAGATCACCGACGCCGTTCGAGAAGTGACCGACCGGCTGCTCTACGGAGAGTCTGACTGAGCATCCAGCCGACCGGTTGGCCAGTCGGGGGGATGGCCGGCGGCCCGCCAGGTGGCTGCGGCCACGGCGGCGAACACGGCGTCGGAGCAGTTGACCGGCGGGCCGCCGGACGGCTCGATCTCCACCTCCACCGGGGGCATCCGAGATGCGGGCACGACGCCGAAAGAGCGGATAGTGAGGTCGTGGACCTCGCCGTCGGGGCCGACGGTGAGCGCCTCGGAGGTCACCCAGCTATAGGCCATATGCGCGGCGCCGATGCAATAGGAGCGCAACACGACCTCATCCAGCGGTTCGCCGCCGTACACCTGAATCCGCAGGCTGCTTCCATGCCACTCGGCTCGGGCCGAGCCCCCGCCGGGAGAGGTGATCGGATGAAAGCCATCGCCCAACGCGCTCAGCGCTACGGCGGCCTCAACCCACCCTGCGCCCCGAATGGCGACCGAGGTGGGAGGTCCGGCAATGTCCACTTCTTCTACCGTCAGGGCAGAGGAAACCGACGCGACGGCCTCGGCCACCCCCGGCGTGCGCACTACCCGAACCACCCCTTGGCCATCGGCATTGATCCCAATGGCCACCGGCGGGCGTTTGGGGCCGTGCCGCACGGTGTCCTCACGAGACCACAGCACCCGCACCGGACGGCCGTGCTCATCGGCCAACCGACGGGCCACTTCCGGGAGCGGAGACGCAAGCTTGGCGCCGAATGCGCCGCCGTTGGCCAGTGGGCTCGCCGGTTCGCCGCCGGGTACACACCACGAAGCGTCGGTTTCCAGATAGGCGGGCTCCACCCACGAGGTCCGAAGGCGCACTGCCCAGTCGCCTTCCGGGAATTCCAACGGCATAGGCAGCTCTGTCGGCGTGCGTCGGCCCTGCACTTTTCCCGCTACGGCCCGGGCTTCGGCCACCGTCTCTCCCAGCACCCAACCGCCTCGGCCATCGGACAGCGCCACCAGCGCCCCGTTGGGCCCGGTGTCGTCGGCAAAGCCACCCTCTCCTAAGGCCACCTCCGGCCCCACGGCCTGGGCAACGCCGCCCTCGATCTCTGCTCGTCGGGCCGCCGCGGCCCAATCCCGACCGGGGGCAGCGCCACCAAAGTGCTCCCACGCCTCCAAGATGGTCTGCCATCCCGTGCACCGACACAGATGGGCCGCGAGCGCGGTGGCCGCAGATGAGCGGGGGCGATCCTGGTCCAGTCGGGCATCCAGACCGGCGAGGCGCATGATGATGCCGGGAGTGCAGAAGCCGCATTGGCTGGCGCCGGCCGCGCAAAACGCCTCCCCCCAAGCGGCGCAGGTGTCGGAAGGCAGCCCGGCCAGGGTGGTGATCGCCCGTCCGGCCACCCGGCGGGCGGGGGTCACGCAAGACACTCGAGGCTTCCCATCAACCCACACGGTGCAGCAACCGCATTGTCCTTGCGGGCTGCATCCGTCTTTCACTGTGCGGATGCCAAGCCGGTCGCGCAACACCTCCATGAGCGAAGCGCCGTCGTCGGGCACTTCCACGGAGCGACCGTCGACGGTGAACTCCAAAGCGGCGGCCATTGGATGAGGGTAGCCAGCGCCGGGCGGCGCGGCGATGGGGGTTAGCTAAAGCTCTGTCCGCAGCCGCAGGTGCGCTGAGCGTTGGGGTTGGTGATGGAGAACCCTGCTTCGGTCAGACCGTCTTTGTAGTCAAGCACCGCGCCCTCCAGCAGGGCGGCGCTAGAAGAGTCAACCACCACCTTGACATCGCCAAAGAGAACTTCCTGGTCTTCGGAACCGAAGTCGGCGTCGAAATACATCTCGTAGCTGAATCCGGAGCAGCCGCCAGGGCGAACCGCCACCCGCAGGGCCAGTTCCTCGTCGTCGGCCTGCTCTTGGCGAACCAGATCTCCGACTTTGCTGGTTGCTGAATCTGTGAGTGTGATCACAAACTTCTCCCTACTCGGTGCTGCGACGCGTCATCAGTTTACCCGCAGAAACGGTTGCCCAACACACCCAACCGCGGCGCACGCCTGTAGAGCCTCACACCCCTACCCGTTAGCATCATTGAGTGTGAGCGACGGATCGGCTTCCAATCAGCCAACGGTCGACGATGTGATGGCCGTGCTGCGCGGGGTTATCGACCCTGAATTGGGCAGCGACATTGTTGAACTGGGCATGGCGCGAGGCGCGGTGGTCAATCCCGACGGTCTCGTCGAGGTGACGGTGGCGCTCACCACCGCGGGATGCCCGCTGCGGGCCCAGATCCAGCGAGATGTCCGCAGCCGGGTGGGCGGGTTGCCCGGCGTGGAGAAGGTCAAGATCCACTGGAGCGAGCTGACCCAGGAGGAGAAGGCCGCGGCCATGGCCAAAGCCCGCTTCAACGTGGCCCAGAACGCTCCCGACACCGCGGTGCCCCCCACCGCCAAAGTGGTGATGGTGGCATCGGGCAAAGGCGGGGTGGGCAAATCCACCGTGACGGTGAATCTGGCTGCCGAACTGGCCCGCCGAGGCATGCGGGTCGGGGTGATGGACGCCGATATCTGGGGCTACTCGGTGCCCCGAATGCTGGGAGTGGAAGGCCGTTTGGCGGGGGCCGAAGACGAGAAGAAGATCGTTCCCAACGAGAAACAAGTGGGCGATGGCACCCTGGAAGTGGTGTCGATGGGCTTCCTTGTCGACCGAGAGGAGACCGCGCTGATGTGGCGGGGCCTCATTCTGAACCGGGCGGTCCAGCATTTTCTCGAGGACGTGCGCTGGGGTCCGGTGGACTATCTGCTGATCGACATGCCGCCGGGCACTGGCGATGTGCAGATGGGTATCGCCAAAATGCTCCCTCAAGCCGAGATGGTGGTGGTGACCACCCCGGCTCTCAGTGCCCAGAAGGTGGCTACCCGGGTGGCCTCAATGGGGCGTTCCAACTATCTCCGGATCGCCGGGGTGATCGAGAACATGAGCGCGTTCGTGGCTCCTGATGGGGCGTCGTACGAGATTTTCGGCCAAGGAGGCGGACAAGAGCTCGCCGACGAACTCGGTGTGCCCCTGCTCGGTCAGGTGCCCATCGACGGTGCCGTGGCCCCTGGCGGGGACGAGGGGGCGCCGGTGGTGCTGGAAGACGCCCCTGGTCCCGCGGGTGATGCGTTGCGAACCATTGCCGATCGGCTGTTGGAAGAGATCCCCCCGGTGGATATGGCCTCTTGTACCGCTCGGATTTTCGAGGCCGCTGAAGAGGCCCTGGCCAAACTCGACATCGTCTCGTCGTAGGACTCAGCAAAGGAACTCGCCGTGGTCGTCTGGTTGGTGCTCCTGTTCATTGCGGTGCCACTGGTGGAGCTGTATGTGATTGTGGAGACCGCCCGAAGCATCGGAACGCTGGAGACCATCGGCCTGTTGATCGTAGTGAGCGTGGTGGGGGCGTGGATGGTGAAGGCCCAGGGGCTGGCGGTGCTCTGGCGGGTCAGGAGCAAGCTGGGCGAGGGCGTGATGCCCGGCCGGGAGTTGGTGGACGGTGCCTTGGTGCTGCTGGCTGGGGCACTCATGCTCACCCCTGGATTCGTGACCGACGCGGTGGGCCTGCTCTTGTTGTTCCCCCCCACCCGAATGGCGATCCGCCCGTTCATCATCCGCCGTTTTCGCCATCGCGTGACCTACATCGGTCCCGAGGGCACTCGGCCGGGAACCATCCACGACACCGATCTGGCCGATGGGGATTGACCGGCTACAGATGACGGCATACCGCTAGCGCCATACGCTGAGACCCGTGAGACCCCCTTCGGTGGATGCCCTGGCCCGGTCTTTGACCGACACCGGGCTTCCCCATCCCCTGCTGGTGGACGCCGCTCGGGCGGCTATCGCCGACGGCGACATAGAAGGAGTGGAGGAGCGGGCCCGTGCCCACGCTCACGCCGCGGCTCGGTCGCTGCTTCAGCCCGTGGTGAACGCCACCGGGGTCCTGTTGCACACCAACCTGGGACGGGCGCCGCTGGCCATCGCCGCCGAAGCGGCCTATACCAACCTGGAACTGGATCTGTCCTCGGGCCGAAGGGGATCCCGCCACGCCCGTGCCGCGGCGCTGCTCGCCCGGCTGTGCGGCGCCGACGACGCCATCGTGGTGAACAATGGGGCGTCGGCAGTGCTGTTAGTGCTGGCCGCGTTAGCCGCCGGACGAGGAGCGGCGGTGTCGCGGGGCGAGTTGGTGGAGATCGGCGGCGGGTTCCGGGTTCCAGAGGTCATGGAGCAGTCGGGGGCGCGGCTTGTGGAGGTGGGTACCACCAACCGCACTCGCATGGCCGACTTCGCATCGGCCGTGGAGAATCCGGCCAACGACACCGCGCTCGCTCTCAAGGTGCACCAGTCGAACTACCGCATCGTGGGGTTCACCGAACATGTGACCGTGGCCGAGATGGCCTCTCTCTCCGTCCCGGTGGTGGCCGACATCGGATCGGGATTGGTGGATGCCGCCTGCCCGTGGCTGGCCGACGGCCCACCAGCGTGGCTGGCCGGCGAGCCCGCGGCCCGCCAGACCCTGGCCGACGGGGCGGCGCTGGTGGTTTTTTCCGGCGACAAGCTGTTCGGCGGTCCCCAAGCCGGGATCATCGCCGGGCGAGCCGACCTGGTGAGCCAATGCGCTCGACACCCCCTGGCCCGAGCGCTGCGACCGGGAAGCCTGGTGCTGAACGCCCTCCAACAGGTGGCCTTGGCCTATCTGCGGCGAGACGGACAGGCCATCGAATTCTGGCGAATGGCATCGCTGACCACCGCCGAGCTGGAACGCCGGGCCCATGCGGTGGTGGCCGAGTCGGGGGCGGGCGAGGTGGCCGAGATGGCGTCAGTGCCCGGCGGCGGCACGCTTCCCGGCACCGAGATCGACTCGCTCGGTGTGGTGTTGGACGGCGATCACTCGGCTCCCCTGCGCGCCGGGTCACCTCCCATCATCGCCCGAGTGAGCGACCACCGCACTTGGCTCGACCTGAGGACGGTGGCTCCTGACGACGACCAGCACGTGATCGCCGTTCTGAAAGCCCTTGGGTGAGCATCACCATCTCCACCGCCGGCCATGTGGACCACGGGAAGTCCACGCTGGTGGAGGCGCTCACCGGGGTTGACCCCGACCGATTTGCCGAGGAGAAGGCTCGAGGGTTGACCATCGACCTGGGCTTCGGCTCCGCGCCGCTGCCTTCGGGCCGGTCGGTATCGATCATCGACGTTCCCGGCCATGAGCGGTTCATCCGCAACATGCTGGCCGGGGTGGGCGCAGTGGATGCCTGCCTGTTTGTGATCGCGGCCAACGAAGGGTGGATGCCCCAGTCGGAGGAGCACCTCCGCATCCTGGAACTTCTGGGGGTGTCGCACGGATTGATTGCCCTGACCAAGGTGGGATTGTGCGATCCCGACATCGCCGAACTGGCTCGTTTGGAGGTGGAAGAGCGAGTCGAGGACACATTCTTGGCCGGTGCTCCGGTGGTGGAAACCGACGTGGTGGATGGTTTGGGCGTTGATGAGCTCCGCGCCGAGTTGGACGATTTGGTGGATCGAACCCCCGCGGCTGCCGACCAGCGCCGTCCCCGGCTGTGGGTAGATCGGGCGTTCGCCGCCCGAGGGGCAGGCACGGTGGTGACCGGCACCCTCACCGGCGGGCAAATCCGGGTGGACGACGAGTTGGAACTGCGGCCCAAGGGCGCGGCGGTGCGGATCCGGGCGTTGCAGAGCCACCACAGCCAGCGCACCAAAATCGGTCCGGGCAACCGGGTGGCGGTCAACTTGTCGGGCGTCGGCCACCAAGAGGTCGCCCGTGGCGATGTGCTCGTCCGGACCGGTCAGTGGCATCTCACCAATCGGTTCGACGCCTCTTTGACGGTGTTGAGCACTCTGGACCACGAAGTATCCCGTCGAGGGGCCCACGCCGTTTATGTGGGCGCGTGCGAGCTGCCGGCCCGAATGCGCATCCTCGGGCTTGAGGCGCTGTCGCCGGGCGAAACCGGACTGGTGCGGCTGCATCTCCCCCGCCGGCTGCCGCTTCTACCCGGAGACCGCTTCGTCTTGCGGGAGAGCGGCCGGGCCGAGACCATCGGGGGCGGCACCGTTCTCGATGTCGACCCGGTGCTACCTGCTTCGAAGGCCAAGCCCGACCTGTCTGTTGACCGAGTGGTGGCCGAGCGGGGATGGGTGGAGGCTGATCAACTGACTCTGCTTACCGGGCAACGGCGAGAACCCGATGTCGGCCGGTGGGTGGTGAGCGCGACCGTGCTGGAGGATGCTCAGACTCGGCTTCGGAACGCGGTGAAAGACGCTGGTCCGCTTGGGTTGGACATCGCCGGATTGGACGAACGAGATCGAGCGGTGCTCAGTCTCATGGTGGACGTGGCGGCCGAGGGAGGCCGAGTTCGCCTCGTCGGCCAGTCGGACCCGTTCGAGAATCACCGGTACACCGCGGCACTGGAGGCGGCGCCGTTCACCCCACCCGACCCCGAAGCCGTGGGCGTGGACCGAAGCGAGGTGCGGGAGTTGGTGAAGCGAGGCTTGATCGTGGAGCAAGATGGGGTGTTCTTTGCCGCCGCAGCAGTGGAGGGGGCTCAATCGGTGCTGGCCGAGATGTTGGCATCCCAGCCCGATGGAGTCACGGTGGCTGAGGTGCGAGAACGCTTGGCCACCACGCGCAAGTACGCTCTGCCGCTGCTGGCGTGGATGGACGGGCATGGCGCGACCCGCCGAAGAGGTGATGTGAGAATCGCCGGCCCCCGCCTATGAGGATGGGATCAGATCAACGGTGTGATCAGTTCCGGCGGCCGTTGAGGATCTCCCGGCGCTCCAACTCGTTCAGGCCGCCCCAGATGCCGTGTTGCTCGCGAATTTCCAGGGCATATTCGCGACATTCGTCAATGACACTGCATTCCTCGCAGATGGCCTTTGCCCGACCTTCCCGCTCGAGCTTCTCTTCTTTGCGCTCAAAAGAGGGGGGCGGGAAGAACACAGCCGCGTGCGGTCCACGACAGGCTGCCTTGACTTGCCAGGCCCTCTCACTGGTAACAGCGCTCACTCTTGCCTACCCCCTTTTGGCGGACCTTATAGGCGAAGTTGGCCGCGCACAAGATGAGGACAAAGCAATCGAAGATCACTTTTGGCTGATTTTCGGGGTTCAGGACGGCCCGGAGTCCTTTCGGCGGGGCTCTCGGTAGTCACGAGCGGCGCCCTCCAAAGGCTCCACTTCCAGCCACAAACCGTCAATTTCAGCCACTCTGACCTCGTCACCAGCGGTTACCGGCGTTGCCCGGTTGGCTCGAGCCCGCCACAGGGCACCGCGAATTCGCACCACCCCGTCGGGGGAGACGTCTTCGACGACCTCTCCCCGTTCACCGATCATCCATTCCCGGCCAATGGTGGGCGTGGAAAAGCGGGTGCGCACCATCGACGGCATCCCCGAGAACATGGCCACCGCCACCGCCCCGGTCATCACCACCATGGGAATCCACGACATGGACACGCCGTCGTAGAGCCACCATGTTCCCGCCGCGAACATGACCAGTCCAGCGCCGATCCAAAACCGGGGAACCGAGGTTTGGATGTCGATGCCGAACGCCACCATCGATAACCCCAACAGGACCAATGCCCAAGTGTTGTGGGGCAGCACGGAGAGTCCGTAGCCGGCCAGGATGAACAGCACTGCGCCCACGACTCCGGCAACTCCGATGCCCGCGGTGAAGAACTCGAACAGCATCAGGCCCATGCCGATGCTCAGCAGCAGATAGGCCACCGGGGGACTGGCCACGGTGTGGAACAACTGGTGGGCGAGCGACAAACCTCGGAACTGAACCTGGGTAATCGGCTCCAGACGAGGCTGACCGTCCACATTGACCAAGTTGGACACGAAGCCGAGATGGTCGAGGTCAACCAGGAAGTCGCCGATGAGCGGGGCCACGCACTGTTCTTCTTGAGGGGGAACCCGAACGGTTTGGGGATCGAAGGGGATGCCAGCCTCGTTGTACCGATCTCGAAGATCGTCGATGGTGAGGGGCTCACAGGCGATCACCCCCTCGGAGATGAGCTGTCGCCAACCGAGTTTCTGGTCTCGGATCAGGTCTTGGTTGGCCCAGGCGACGGGATAGTCGGCCAGCATCGGAAGCGGGGGGCCAAGATCACCCACGCCGGTGCCGGGGGCTATGCCCACCTCATCGGCAGTAGCGAAGAGCTGGGCGACTCTGCCTTCCAGAGAAGCACCGTTCGGGCCGACCCAAACCGCGATTGGCACCGGCGAGGTGGCAATGGCATGAGCCAGTTCGCCCAGGCGCTCGTCAGAAACCACCGAGCGATTGCTGTCGACTCTGAAAACCAGAAGAGTGGCACCCGCGTCGGCAGCATCGGCCACCGTGTTCTCAATGAGCTCGGCCATGACCGGGTCCAAAAGGCCGGTGACCTCGACTACCACGGCCACGCCGGGATCAGCAGGATCGCTGGACACCGCCGCAGTAGCCGTCGAGCCGAACTGAACCAACACTGCGCCTCCGACGAGGCAGGCAGCAGCCAACTTCAACCGCGGGATTCGCACTGTTGGATCTACAACGCCTCAGGTGATTCGTCGCTGAGCAGTGAGGCCAGCGCTTCTTCAGGGGTCTCAGCCACGGGAACAATCCGGTCGAAGCCGGTTGTATGCAGCAGCCGGGCCAATGCCCCTTCACCGCAGGCCACTACAACCTCACCGTCGGAATCGCGAATCCGGCGGATGCCGCCGATCAGCGCCCCCAATCCAGCGGAGTCCATGAACGGGACCGACCCCAAGTCGATGAGCAGGCGGGGTTCAAGGGCCAAGTCGCCGATCCGCTCCCGAAATTGGGCCACGGTGTAGGCGTCGATCTCACCACTGGGGCGAAGCACCGTGTGAGTGTCTAGATTTTCGACGTCGATCTCGAGCAATGCGCCTCCCCTTGACCGTCCCTGATGCTAACGCGACACAGCCCCAATGCCATCGCCAAGCCTCGCAGGCCCACGCCATGGTCCGTCAGTCCCAGCCACATTTCCCCAGCACGCTGAGGCCATATCGATTTGGATACCATCGTGGTGTGACCCACGTGCTCTTGGCCACTGACAGCGATTCCGTGTTCAACGCGGTAGATGCTGCTTTGGGCAGTGATGCCTCCGAGATCAGCAGGGTGCGGGCGGGGGTGGAAGTGCTGGACGCGGTGCGGGAGCAGAAGCCAGACGTGGTGATCTGCGATCTTCAGATCGGGAACATGGGGGGGATGGCGACTTGCCTGGATCTGCGTTTGGAGGCGGAAATGGGGCGGGCGCCGGAGACTCGGGTTTTGATGTTGCTGGATCGTGAGGCTGATGTATATCTGGCGAAGCAGGCCAGGTCGGATGGGTGGTTGGTGAAGCCTTTGGACGCGGTGAGTGTGCAGCGGGCGGTATTAGCTGTTTTGAGCTAAGCCGATATATTTGAACGTACGGGCAGTGGCGCAGCTTGGTAGCGCGCTTCGTTCGGGACGAAGAGGTCGTGGGTTCAAATCCCGCCTGCCCGACCCTGTGATGTGTCAAGACATCGGAAAGGCGTGAACCTGCGCGGGCGGGTGTTTTTCATGGTTTGGGTTGGGGTTGGTAGTCGCGTTGGGGGTTGAGGACGAGGGTGCGGAGGAGTTCGCCGGTGGTGTGGTCGATGACGCGGATGTGGGTGCCGGCGACCAGCAGGGTTACGGGGGTGTGTTTGTGGGCTCGGCCGATGCCGATGTGGTGGAGTCTGCCGTTGTGGCGCAGGGTGACGGTTCCTGATTTGTCGATGCGGTCTTTGCGGACTCGGAAGTGGGTTCGGTCGCGGTTGTGGTCGGGGCCGGTTTTGGGCAGGCGGGTGTAGGCGGCTGCTGGTGTGGTCCGGTCGAGTGCCCGGTGGGGGCGGTGGTGGTTGTAGGCGGCGGTGAATTCGTCGATTTGGGCCTGGAGGGCGTCGAGGCCGTCGGCGGGGGTTCGGGCTTTGAGCCATTTTTTGAGGGTTTGCTGGAACCGCTCGACTTTCCCGCAGGTGGTGGGCCGGTTGGGCGCGGAGTTCTTCTGTTCGATCCCGTGGTCTGCCAGGAGCGCCTCCAAGGCGTTGCGCCCGCCTTTCCCGCCGGCGAGGCGGGTGGTGTAGACCATGGCGTTGTCGGTCAGCGTCGAGGCGGGGAGCCCGTGCTGGTCTGCGGTTTCGCGGAAGGTGTCGGCGACGGCGGGGCCGGTTATGCGCCGGTGGGCGCTCACCGACAGGGCAAAGCGGGAATGGTCGTCGAGCCAGGTGATGATCTCGGCGTCGGACCCGTCGGCGAGGCGCCAGTGCGTGAAGTCCGACTGCCAGCACTGGTTGGGCAGGTCGGCCTCGAACCGCACATAGGACGACTTCGGGCGCTTCTTCGGGTTGGGCTCGACCAGGCCCAGCTCGACGAGGCGGCGGCGGATCGTGGACGGCGACACGGTGATGCGGTGGCGCTGCTGGAGGTGCCAGCAGATGGTGTGCGGCCCCGCGTCGAGCCCCTGGGCGGCCAGCTCTGAGCGCAGGTTCACCGCCAGCTCGATGACCGGGTCGGGGACCTTGGCCGGCGATGTATGGGGCCGGCGCGACCGGGGCTCAAAAGCAGCGGGGCCCTCAGCGCGGTAACGGGCCACGAGCTTGGAGACCCAGCCCTGAGACACCCCATAGAGCCTGGCAGTCTCGGCCTGGGACAGGCCCTCCAGGACAACCGACAAGACGATCGCTTGAGCCTTCGACACCGCCAACCATCACCCACACCGACTTTCCCATGTCCTGACACACCCCATTCCCATGTCCTGAACCAACACACTGTCTCGGGCTCTGCGTGAATCCCTCCACCGGCGGAGATGGCTAACCTCGCGGCAATCATTGGAGGGGATTCGCCATGGCCGACGAGCCAGCCTGGTCGATCGGGATAGAGGAGGAGTACCTCCTTGTTGAGCAGGAGAGCGGAGAGCTCATCACCGAGCAGCCGTCCGGGATCCTGAAAACGGTGACCAACCTGCACCACGGTCTCGTCGCCAGGGAGCTATTCAGCTCGCAGCTCGAGATCGGCACCGGCATCTGTACTGACTTCAAGCATCTGCGGGCCGACATCGGACTCCTGCGCCTTGCGGTCACCGAGGCCGCGGCCGAATACGGACTGGCGCCCATCGCGGCCTCCTCCCACCCGTTCGCTCGCCCGCACGAGCAGAAGGTGACCGAAGGAGAGCGCTATCGGGCTTTGGCTGAGGATCTCCAGGGCGTGTCCCGCGGGCTGGTCATCTCCGGCCTGCACGTTCACGTCGGCATCGAAGACCCCGACCTTCGGATAGACCTGATGAACCAGGTCTCCTACTTCCTGCCCCACTTGCTGGCCCTTTCCACCTCATCGCCGTTCTGGGAGGGCCGCAACACCGGTCTCAAGAGCTACCGCATGGCGGTGTTCCGGTCGCTGCCCCGCACGGGGCTGCCGGAGAAGTTCGACTCGTGGGCCGAGTACCGGCGCCATGTGGACGTGCTGGTGCGAGCCGGGGTCATCGAGGACTCCACCAAGGTGTGGTGGGACATCCGCCCGTCGGAGCGCTACCCCACTTTGGAGATGCGGGTCACCGACCTGCCCACGAGGATGGAGGACACGGTTGCCGTCGCCGCCATGTACGTGTGCTTGCTGCGGATGCTGTGGAGGCTCAAGCTTGAGAATCGCCGGTGGCGCAGTTACGCCAACTTCCTCGTGGCCGAGAACCTGTGGCGGGCCGAGCGCTACGGGATCAGCGACCGCCTCATCGACTTCGGCAAAGGCGAGATGGTGCCGATGCCCGACCTGGTGGAGGAGATGATCGAATTGGTCCGGCCCGACGCTGAGGCCTTGGACTGCGTGTCGCAAATCGAGCACACCCGCACCATCTGCAAACGGGGCACCTCAGCCGACCGCCAACTGGCCGTCTACCACGAGGCACAAGAGGAAGGCGCCACCGAAGAAGAAGCGCTCCACGCCGTCGTTCAAACCCTCATCGCCGACACCATCGCCCCACCCCAGACCTAGCAGTCCGGCTGGCGGTGGCGGGCTACTTCGAAGCAGCCAATGGCGGTGGCGGCCGCTGCGTTGAGGGAGCTGAGGTGGCCCATGAGGGGGATGGTGGCCACCACGTCGCAGCGCTGCCGAGAGAGGCGGGACAGGCCGCGGCCCTCGCTGCCCACTACCAGGGCCACGGCTTCGGCGGCCACGCTTATTTCGTATACCGACGTGGGCGCGGCCACGTCCAGGCCCACCGTCCACACCCCGAGCTCTCCCAGGCGGGCCAGGGCGTTGGGGATGCCTGGCACCACCGCCATCGGTACGTGCTCGATGGCGCCCGCCGCCGCCTTGGTTGCGGCGGGGGTGATGTGGGCCGAGCGATGGCGCCCCAGCACCGCCCCGGTGACTCCCGCGCACTCGGCGGTGCGCAGGGCGGCGCCTACATTGCCCGGATCGGTAACACCGTCGAGCACCAGCAAGAACGGGGAGCTGCCGTCGGGGGGACGGGCCAGCTCTTCCAGGTCGTGCTCGGCCAGGGGGGCAGCCCGGGCGATCACTCCTTGGGGGGCTTCGGTGTTGGCCATCGACTCGAACTTGGACCGGGCCACTTCTTTCACAGGCACCCGCAGCTCGGTGGCCAGCTCCACGATCTGGGCTAGAGCTCCGGTTTGGTTCTGCCCCGTGGCAATCACAACCTCGTGTGCCGGGCGGGTGCCGGCCAGCAGTAGCTCCCGCACCGCTTGGCGGCCCTCCACCCGATCACCGCCCAAGCCAGCCCGCTGGCGGCGGCTGCGCTGATCGCCAGGCGGTCGGCCTTTTCCGTGACCCTTGTTGGGGCCCCTGTTGGCACCCTGGTTGGGGCCACCGCCCCGGCCTCGCCGGTTGCCGCCTCTCGGGCCCTGTGCGCTCACTGGCGTTCGATCAGCGCCACCGCCCAGCAAGCCAGGCCCTCACCCCGGCCCAGCGCCCCCATCGCCTCGGCCCGCTTGCCCTTCACCGTCACCGGGGCACCAACCACGTCGCTGAGCCGGGCTTGCATCTGTTCACGTTGGGGCGCAATGCGGGGGGCCTCGGTTACAACGGTGCAGTCGGCGTTCACCACCCTCCAGCCCTTGTCGGCCAGCCGAGCCACCGCGTCGGCGAGCAGCCCAATGCTGTCGGCACCGGCCCACTTGTCGTCGGTGTCGGGGAACAGCACGCCGATGTCGCCCAAGCCAGCAGCACTCAGCAGGGCGTCGGTCACGGCATGGGCCACTGCATCTCCGTCGCTGTGGCCAACCAAGCCCGGCGCACCCTCAAACTCGACTCCGCCCAGGATCAAGGACCGGTCGGGATCGTCGCTGAACCGGTGGGTGTCGAACCCGTGGCCTACTCGGATCTCCCCACTCATGTCGCCAACCAGGCTTCGGCCGCGGCCAAGTCGTCGGGGTGAGTGATCTTGATGTTGCGGGAATGGCCTTCCACCGCAACCACGGAGTAGCCGGCCGCCTCCACCAGGCTGGCATCGTCGGTGGCATCAGCGGCATCGGCGTGGGCCGCCCGCAACAGCTCGGCCCGGAAGGCCTGCGGGGTCTGCACGGCTTGCAGGGTGCTGCGATCTACCACTCCCCCGTCCACCCTGCGGATGGTATCGGTTACCGGCATCACCGGCACCGCACCGGCCGCCCCTGAGCGCACCTCCTGAACCACTCGCTCATAGACGTCGGCACCGGCCAGGGGCCGGGCGGCGTCGTGGACGCAGATGATGGCCGCGTCGTCGGGCACCGCCTCAAGCCCATTGCGCACCGAAGCGGCCCGGCTCGCCCCACCGGCCACCACTGCGCTGGCGGCCAACCGGGCCGATTCGGCTTCTACGTCCCCGCCAGGAACCACCACCACCACCCCGTCGCTCACCTGGGCGGCTACTGCCACGCTGCGGTCCACTACCCGGGCGCCGGCCAATTCCAGGTACTGCTTGGCGCCGCCGAAACGGGTGCCCGACCCGGCGGCCACGATGACCGTCCAAACCGAGGGCCGGGTTGCCATCGCCGCTATTGGCTCAGGAACTCGATGACCCGAGCCCAGGCGTCGGCGGCATCATCGGGACGGTGGGCAGGACGAACAGGATCGTGAACGAATCCATGGTCGGCGCCCTCGTAGGACACGATCTCTGCCCCAGCCGCCCCCAGCGCGGCCACATCCTCGGCCGGTGTGAACGGATCCTCGGTGCCAATGATCGCCAATAGCGGGCACGGATTGCCCTGGGCCAACAGATCCAGCGGCTCGCCCTGGCCGGGACCCTTCCAGTGCTCGGGTAGGCGAATCATCCCGTAGAAGGCGGCTGCCCGGTGGAACCGCCCGGTGGCTGCGGCCTTGATGGTGTACATGCCGCCCATGCAGAAGCCGGTGAGCACGACCGTCTCGCATTCGGTGGCGTCGGCTGCGGCCAGCACGTCGGCCAGCACCTGCTCGTCGACCAACTCGCAAACCGCGGCCATCCGCTCTTCAGCCGCCAAGTGTTCCCGACCGGCGAAAACCTGGGGAGCGCACACCGTCCAGCCCTGCTCAGCGGCAAGGCGGGCCACATGGTCGTCGAACAGAGACCGCAGCCCCATCAGATCCGGAATCAGCACCAGCCCCCGGTCGGCATCGGCGACCGGGACCAGCTCAGCCGGTGTTCCCGTCGACAACTCGATGCGCATAGCCCTTGTTTAGCCGCAACCCGGCCATAGATGGGAGCATAGGGGCATGGCGCATCCGCATTTGGAGCTCACGGCTCGGCCCCGGCGCAACCGGCGCACCGCGGCCATTCGCGACATGGTGCGCGAGACCGAGCTCAGCCCAGCCCATTTCGTGCTGCCCCTGTTCGTACACCGGGGTCCCGACGAGCCCATCGACTCGATGCCCGGCGTGAACCGCTGGAGCGTCGACGGCCTGGTGGGCGAGGTTGGCCGGGCCGCTGATCTGGGGGTCCGGGCGGTGGTGCTGTTCGAGGCCGCCCCCGACGAATTGAAGACCCCGACCGGCGATGAGGCGTGGAACCCCGACGGGCTCATCCCCCAGACCATCGGGGCTATCAAGGCCGCCCACCCCGACACGGTGGTGATGACCGATGTAGCCCTCGACCCCTACAACAGCGACGGCCACGACGGCATCGTGGCCCCCGACGGCACCATCGTCAACGACGAGACCGTCGAGGTGCTGTGCCGCCAGGCTCTGACCCACGCCGACGCCGGGGCCGACATCGTGGCCCCCAGCGACATGATGGACGGCCGGGTAGGAGCCATACGAGAGACGCTCGACCACCACGGGCACACCGAGGTGGGCATCTGCGCCTACACCGCCAAATACGCCTCCTCGTTCTTCGGGCCGTTCCGGGGAGCGCTCGACTCGGCGCCCCGCTCCGGCGACAAGAAGACCTACCAGATGGACCCGGCCAACAGCCGCGAGGCCCTGCGAGAAATGGAGTTGGACATCGCCGAGGGCGCCGACATGGTCATGGTCAAGCCAGCCGGGCCGTACTTGGATGTGGTGAGGCGCTTCGCCGATGCCTCAGTGGTGCCAGTGGCCGCCTACCAGGTGAGCGGCGAGTACCTCATGGTCAAAGCAGCCGCAGAATCGGGATGGCTGGACGAGCAGGCCATCATCACCGAGACCCTGTGCGGCATCCGTCGAGCCGGCGCCGACGTCATCTTGACCTACTTCGCGGTGCAGGCCGCCCAGATTCTCAGCTAGCCGACCGGGCTCCGAGTCAGGAGCGGGGCCGGCGACGGAAAAAGTCGGAGAAGCTCGTCACCACCGCGTGGCCCGGGGTCTCGCCCTCCTTGGGGCGAGCATCGGCCAGAAGGGCGGTGGACATCCCCAACGCCTGGGCGGCGTCGAGACTCTCAACCCTCACATCCACCAGCAGCGCGTTCTCGTAGGGAACCGACGTTGTCCGGCGCAGGGCCTCGTAGATTCCGGGAGCGGGCAAGCACACGCCGACGTCGCTGCTCACGATCCAGGTGTCAACGCCGGTGATGTCGTGCCTGTCTCTCAGCTCGGTCGACCACGAGGCGATGTCATTGGTCAAACAGGCCACCGGCAGGTCCCGGCGACCCATCTCAGCCATGAAGTCCCGAACCCCGGATCGCACGGTGTACTGGTCTAAGAACTGCTCGGTGAGCTCGTCGGGGTCGTCGTCCAAACCGATCCCGGCCCACAATTCCACCGGGGATATCCGGCCGAGTGCCGCCTGGTGGTGGAGCTGCTCCACATCTTCCTCATCCACTTCAAGGCCTCTTTCGGCCGCGAAAGAAGCCAGAAGCCGGGCCGGCTCCTCGATCGGCTCGAACAGCACCCCGAGGGGGTTCAGCACCACCAGCCGCAGCCGCCTCTGGGGTGGCTGTGCCGCAGTGGGACCGGTAGCCCGAATCATCGACTCCTGAGTAATGGTTGGATCGGTGCTGCGGTCTCGGGCCCTGCGCTCCAGAAGATACCCGGCCACCGCGATCAGCACCGACAAGCCCACCAGCGCAAACGCGGCCCAGGCCACCCACCGCAGGGTCACCGCGGTAACGCTCTCCTCTTGGGCCGTCATCTCGATTCTCTCTGCACCCTGCCCGAGCTGCAATTCCACCTGCTCCTCCGCGCCCACCGGCAGATCCAGAACAATTCGCACCGTCACTCCCGCCAGTGCAGCCGCCACATCGGGTATCGGCTCGCCGAAAGGCTCGCCGCCCAGTCGATCGGTGAGCTCGGGATCGGTGAACAGGTCAAGTCCGTCTGACAGGTCCACCACGCCGGTCACCCGATAGTCGGTCTGGGCGAAGGAGGTGTCGCGCTCAAACGTGAAGTCGCGGAATACCTGTTCGGAGCCGAAGATCTCGGCCAGCACCGACTCGAGTTGGTGGATCGACCCGAAGGGCTTCGAGGCGGAGAAGCTTGTGCGGCCCTCATCGTCGATGCGGGGGTCGTTGTACGACCAGCCCGAAGCCGGGTTTTCGATGTCCTCGGTCAATAGCAGCGATGTGATGTCGTCGGTCTGCGCCATGGCCTCCTGGTCGAGCGCCACATCCACCGTGACCACCCCGGAGCCGTCCTCGTTGAAGCCGATGCCCACCTCGATGTCCACCTGGCAAGCGGTCAGCGCGAGAACCAGCGCCAGCAGAGGCACTGCTGTGCGCAATCGCTTAAGCCTGCTGACCATTGAGGGCAGGCTAGCCCGCCGCCTCTCAGCCCCCCTGCCAACCCCTCCGGGCATGTCGATTATGCGCCGGCCAGTTCTTCCACCGGGGGTGGTTCGAACCCCTCAACCGCCTTGAAGCAGATCCGCTCCGCGCCGGGTTCATCGGGGTCGTCTTCAGCGTCCACCAGAATCGTCTCGCCGGCCCGGAACTCCTTCCACAAGAGCCGCTCCGACAGCGGGTCTTCCACCAGCCGCTGGATGGCCCGGCGCAGAGGTCGAGCCCCCAACGTGGGGTCGTAACCCCGCAGGGCCAGCAGCACCTTGGCTGAATCGGTGAGCTCCAGCCCGATGCCCTGGGCTTCGAGCTGGTTCTGCAACCGCTTGATCATCAAGTCGACGATCCGGGTCACCTCTTCCCGAGTGAGCTCGTGGAACACGATGACCTCGTCGATGCGGTTCAAGAACTCGGGGCGGAAGTGGTCCTTGAGCGCATCGGTGACCTTCTCCTTCATGCGCTCATAGGTGATGGCCTCATCAGCCTTGGTGAACCCCAGGTTGGCCTTGCGCAGGTTCTGGGTGCCCAGGTTGGAGGTCATGATGAGCACGGTGTTGCGGAAGTCCACCGACCGGCCCTGGCTGTCGGTGAGGCGGCCCTCTTCCAGGATCTGCAAAAGGGTGTTGAACACATCGGGGTGGGCCTTTTCGATCTCGTCGAACAGGACCACCGAGAATGGCTTGCGACGCACCGCCTCGGTGAGCTGCCCGCCCTCCTCATAGCCGACGTAGCCCGGAGGCGAGCCCACCAGCCGGCTGACGGTGTGCTTCTCCATGTACTCCGACATGTCCAGGGCGATGAGCGCCTGCTCGTCGCCGAACAGGAACTCGGCCAGCGTCTTCGCCAGCTCGGTCTTGCCCACTCCCGACGGGCCCAAGAAGATGAACGACCCGCTGGGCCGCTTGGGGTCCTTGAGCCCGGCCCGGGTGCGGCGGATGGCCTGTGACACCGCCTTGATGGAGTCCTCTTGGCCCACAACCCGCTTGTGCAGCTCGTCTTCCATGCGCAGGAGCTTGGCCGTCTCCTCCTCGGTGAGCTTGTAGACGGGAATGCCGGTCCAGATGGACAGCACCTCGGCCACCGCCTCCTCGTCCACCTCGTCGAACAGATCCACGCCCTTGGCCCGGATCTCCTCTTCCATCTGCTCCTTGCCGGCCAGCAGCTCCTTCTCCTGGTCCCGCAGCCGTCCGGCCTCTTCGAAGTCCTGCTGCTCCACCGCGCTCTTCTTCTGGGCCACAACCTGGGAGAGCTGGGTCTCGAAGTCCATGTACTCGGTGGGGGTGTCCATCCGCTTGATGCGCAGGCGGGAGCCGGCCTCGTCAATGAGGTCGATGGCCTTGTCGGGAAGGTGGCGGTCGGAGATGTAGCGGTCGGCCAGGTTGGCCGACGCCACGAGGGCCTGGTCGGTGATGGTCACCCGGTGGTGGGCCTCGTAGCGGTCTCTTAGCCCCTTGAGGATCTCGATGGTGTGGGCGATGGTGGGCTCGTCCACCTTCACCGGCTGGAACCGGCGCTCCAGCGCGGAGTCCTTCTCCAAGTGCTTGCGGTACTCGTCCAGGGTGGTGGCCCCGATGGTCTGAAGCTCGCCCCGAGCCAGCATGGGCTTGAGGATGGAGGCGGCATCGATAGCCCCCTCAGCCGCACCCGCACCCACCAGGGTGTGCAGCTCGTCGATGAACAAGATGATGTCGCCCCGGGTCTTGATCTCCTTGAGCACCTTCTTGAGGCGCTCCTCGAAATCACCCCGATAGCGAGACCCGGCCACCAGCGCACCCAGGTCGAGGGTGTAGAGCTGCTTGTTGCGGATGGTCTCAGGCACGTCGTCGGCCGCGATCTTCTGGGCCAGGCCCTCCACAATGGCGGTCTTGCCCACACCGGGCTCGCCTACTAGCACCGGGTTGTTCTTGGTGCGCCGAGACAGCACCTGCATCACCCGTTCGGTCTCCCGCTGGCGGCCGATCACCGGGTCGAGCCCGCTGTCTTTGGCCAGCTTGGTGAGGTTGCGACCGAACTGGTCGAGCACCAGCGAGCCTGATCCAGTCTCGCCGCGGTCGCCGGGAGAGGTGGTGGCCTTATCCGGCGATCCCGAGCCCTGGGGCCCGCCATAGCCCGACAAGAGCTGGATCACCTGCTGGCGGACGCGCGACAGGTCGGCCCCTAGCTTCACCAGCACCTGGGCGGCCACCCCCTCGCCCTCTCGGATCAGGCCTAGCAGGATGTGCTCGGTGCCGATGTAGTTGTGGCCGAGCTGCAATGCCTCCCGCAGCGACAGCTCCAGTACCTTCTTGGCCCGGGGGGTGAACGGGATGTGGCCCGACGGCGACGACCCGCCCTGGCCGATGATCTCCTCAACCTGGTTGCGCACCGCCTCCAGGGAGATGCCCAGCGACTCCAGCGATTTAGCCGCCACGCCCTCGCCCTCGTGGATCAGGCCCAGCAGGATGTGCTCGGTGCCGATGTAGTTGTGGTGGAGCAGGCGCGCTTCTTCCTGGGCCAGCACAACAACCCGGCGGGCACGATCTGTGAATCTCTCGAACACGGCAAACTCCCGATAGAGGGCTCAACTCTGAGTGTAACCATCCCACCCTCGCATTTTGTTCCTGAAGCCCCAACCGCTTCTCTGACCGGCCAATTCGATGCCGGTTCTGGATGGGGGAAACAGCCAATGGTGCCACTACGCTTGCTCCGTGGTTCGCAGCCCCCTCGACCTGATTCCCACCATGGCGCGCGACCTCGAACGGCTGGAACTGCGCCTGGAAGGCTCGGTGCAAACCCAAGACCCGTTCCTCACCGAAGTGGCCAGCCATCTCATTCGGGCGGGGGGCAAGCGGGTCCGACCGGGGTTCGTGATCGCTTCGGCGGCCATCTCCCAGAACCAGCCGGTGCCGGCCGCCGACGACGTGCTCACCGGCGGTGTGGCGGTGGAGTTGGTCCATTTGGGATCGCTGTACCACGACGACGTGATGGACGAGGCCCAGGTTCGGCGCAACGTGGCCAGCGTGAACGCCAAGTGGGGCAACCTGCGGGCCATCCTGGCCGGCGATTTCCTGCTGGCCCGGGCATCAGAACTGGCCGCCTCCCTCGGCACCGAGGTGGCCGGGCTGCTGGCCGCCACCATCGGACGGCTGTGCGAAGGCCAGGTGCGGGAGTTGCAGGACACCGGCAACCCCGACCGCGCCGAGAGTTCCTACACCGACTCCATCGAGGGCAAAACCGCCTCGTTGCTGGCCACCTCGTGTCGCATCGGCGGCCTGGTAGCCGGACTGGATCGGCCGACGGTGGACACCCTCACCAAGTTCGGGCGCTACTACGGGCTGGCCTTCCAGGTGGTGGACGACATCTTGGACATCGTGGCCACCGACGAGCACCTGGGCAAGCCCTCGGGCAACGACCTCCACGAGGGGATCTACACCCTGCCGGTGATCCGGGCGCTGCACTCCGACTGCGGCCCCCAGTTGCTGGAACTGCTCGGCGGAACGCTGTCAGACGCCACCGTCCGCTCTGCCCTTCAGCTAGTGCGGGCCAGCGGCGGCGTGGAAGAAGCCCTCGATGTGGCCCGGCAGTACGTCCAGCAGGCCTCCACCAGCCTGCACTCGCTACCCCCCACCACGGCCACCGCCGCCCTTCAGGTGGCCACCGACCATCTGATCGACCGAGCCCGAATCCCCCTCGGCGACCGCTAGCTCTATCTCTCCGATGGGGTTGGGCGCTCTGGGGGCTCGGGGCGGAGGGTGGGGAACAGGATTACTTCGCGGATGCTGGGGACGTCGGCCAGCAGCATGGCCAGGCGGTCCATGCCGACTCCGAGACCGCCGGTGGGGGGCAGGCCGAACTCGAGGGCCCGCAGGTAGTCCCAGTCCACGGCCATGGCCTCGGCATCGCCCGCGTCCCGGTCGGCGGCCTGGTCTTCGAAGCGGGCCCGCTGCTCGTCGGGGTCGGTGAGCTCGCTGAAGGCGTTGGCCAGCTCCCGGCCGGCCACGATGGCCTCGAATCGCTCCACCCAGCCGGGGTGGTCGCGGTGCTCCCGGGCCAGCGGCGACACTTCCTTGGGGTAGTCGCACACGAACACCGGACCCCACAATTCGGCTTCGGTGGTCTTCTCGTACAGCTCCAGGAGGAGCTTGCCCGGCCCCCAGCGGTCTTCCACCGGGATCTCCCGCTCAGCACAGTGCGACCGCAGCTCGGCCACTGGAGTGTCGAGGTCCACCTCCAGGCCGCTGTGCTCGGCCAGCAAGTCGACGAATCGGGATCTGGGCCACGGCGGGGTCAGGTCCAGCTCCCGCCCGCCGTAGCTGATAACGGTGGCGCCCTTCAGCTCCAGAGCCAGATGCGCCACAAGCTGCTCGACCAGCTCCATGATGTCGCCGTAGTCGGCGTAGGCCCAGTACAGCTCCAGCATGGTGAACTCGGGATTGTGGCGGGTGGAGATCCCCTCGTTGCGGAACACCCGGGCAATCTCATACACCCGCTCCAACCCGCCTACTACCAGCCGTTTCAGGTACAGCTCGGGAGCGATCCGCAAGAACAGCTCCATGTCCAGCGCGTTGTGATGGGTGCTGAACGGCCGGGCCAGCGCGCCGCCGGGCACCGGGTGGAACACCGGCGTCTCCACCTCCACGAAATCCCGATCCTCCAGCCAGCGCCGGGTGAGCGACATCATCTCCGAGCGCAGCCGGAAGGTCTCGCGGGCCTCCTCGGTCACCCACAGGTCCACATAGCGCTGGCGGAACCGGATGTCGGGATCCGACAGCCCGTGCCACTTGTCGGGGAAGCTCCTACGGGCCTCGGCCAGCAGCTCCCACTGCTCCACCTTTACCGACAGCTCCCCTTTCCGGGTCTTCATCACCTCGCCGCGCACGCCCACCCAGTCGCCCAGGGAAAGAGTGCAGAACCCGTCGTAGTCGGGGGTGACCTTGGCCGGGGCGAACAATTGGATGCGCCCGGTGGCGTCTTGCAAAGTGGCGAACGCCAGTTTGCCCTGCACCCGCCGCAACATGATCCGCCCGGCCACCGACACCGCCTGGCCGGTCTCAGTGCCGGCCTCGATTTCGCCGTGGCGCTGTTGGCACTCGGCGGCGGTTGCGGTGGTCTCGAACCGGTAGGGGGCGCTCACCGGCCGGCCTACTGGTTGCGCCCGTGGACCAGCCACAGGCCGTGGAGGGTGAGATAAGGCTCGACGTACTGGATGGTGTCGGACAGGGGGGCGATGAGATGGGCCAGCCCGCCGGTGGCGATCACAACCGCCTCGCCGTCCAGCTCCTTCATGAAGCGGGTCACCATGCCGTCGATCTGGGCGACGAACCCGTAGATAACGCCCGATTGGATCGACTCTATAGTGGTCTTGCCGATCACATTGCGGGGCTCGGTGAGCGCCACCGGCCCCAAGGCGGCGGCCCGGCCCACCATGGCTTCCAGGCTGACCTCGATTCCCGGCCCGATGGCCCCGCCCATGAACTCACCGGCCGCGGAGATCACATCGAAATTGTTGGTGGTTCCAAAGTCGACCACCACTGCGGGACCGCCGTAGAGGTGGTGGGCGGCCACCGCGTTGGCGATGCGATCGGCGCCCACCTCGCGGGGGTTGTCGTACAAGATGGGGATGCCGCTGCGGGTGCCGGGCTCGATCACCACCGGGTCAAACTCGAAGTAGCGCTGCACCATCATCCGCACGCTCTCGCGGATCTGGGGCACCCCGGAGCACACCGCCACCCCGGTGAGGTCGTCCTCCATGGCCACGTCAACGCTGTCCAGCAGGCTGCGCAGCAGCACGGCCACCTCGTCGGGGGTGCGCTCGTGCACCGTGGACAGGCGCCAATGCTCTATCAGGCCGTCGTCGGCCCGGCAGTCCTCGGCCCGTTCGGCCTCATACAGGCCGACCACGGTCTGGGTGTTGCCGATGTCGAGGGCCAACAGCATAGGAACCCCTGTTTACTCCTCTTCTGCGCTGACCGGAACATTGCCAACATCTAGCCCGATGTCAAGCACCGGAGCCGAGTTGGTGATGCGGCCCACCGAAATGAAATCCACGCCGGTGGCTGCGTACTCGGCCACCGTCTCCAGCGTGATGCCGCCGCTCACCTCCAAGAGGCAGTCATGTCCGGCAGCCTGGGCCACGCAGGCCTGAACCGCATCGGGAGCCATGTTGTCCAGCAGCAGGGCATCGGCCCCCGCCGCCAATGCCTCTTCAACCTGTTCGATGCGGTCGCACTCCGCATAGACAATGCGATCCGGCCAGCTCCTGCGGGCGGCCGCCACCCCGTCGGCAATGGACATCCCCGCCAGATGGTTGTCTTTGAACATGACCCATTCCGACAGTCCCATCCGGTGGTTGTCGCCCCCGCCGGCCCGAACCGCGGCCTTCTCCAACACCCGCAGACCGGGCGTGGTCTTGCGGGTGTCCCGGATGCGGGCTCGGCCCTCACCGGCCGACGCCGCGGCCGCCACGTACCGGGACACCTCGGTGGCGATACCCGACAGGTGGCTCAAAAAGTTCAATGCGGTGCGCTCGGCAGTGAGCACTGAGGCCCGAGGCCCGACAACTGCGGCCAAGCACTGACCAGGGACCACCGGGTCTCCGTCGGCGGCATGCCACTCCACCGTCACCGAGGGGTCCACCTGCCGGAACACTTCGGTGACACAGGCCCGCCCCGCCAAACGACCAGCGTCTCGGGCGGTGATCTCCGCAGTGATATCTCCCGGGGGGACAAGCGACGACGTGAGGTCGCCCTCCGGCCCCACGTCCTCGGCCAAGGCCAATTTCACCGCGGCGTGAACCACTTCGGACGGAGGATCAAAGCCGGGCACAGTCAACACCCAGATTGTCGATGAGGCGGGCTCTACCGACGCGGGCCGCCACCAGCAGGCGCAACTCGCCAGCCAGCACATGGGGCCGATCCAGAGTGGCGGCGTCAACCACGGCGGCGTAGTCGGGAGACGCCTTGGGCTCAGCGGCCAGCACCGCGGCCATTACCGCCTCCACCTCGTCGGGGCTCCGGCTGCCCTTCACCACCGCATCCCGCCCGGCTTGCAGCGACCGCCACAGCACCGTGGCCGCGGGCCGCTCCTCGGCGGTCAGGTACACGTTCCGGCTCGACATGGCCAGGCCGTCTGACTCTCGGAATGTGGGACAGCCCACTACCTCCACCGGCAGGGACAAGTCGGTGGTCAACCGGCGGATAATGGCCAGCTGCTGGTAGTCCTTCTCTCCGAAATAAGCCCGACCCGGCCCCAGCATCGCGAACAGCTTGGCCACCACCGTTGCCACTCCATCGAAGTGGGTGGGACGAACCCGCCCCTCCAATACGGCGTTGAGCCCTTTGACCGTCACCGAGGTGATCGGGGTCTGCGGATACATCTCGTCGGCGGGAGGAGCAAACACCAATCCGGCCCCCGCTGCGGCACACATCTTCCGATCCCGTTCAAGGTCCCGGGGATAGGCCCCGTAGTCCTCCCCCTCGGCAAATTGAAGCGGGTTCACGAAGATGCTCACCACGGTCAGGTCGTTCTCGGCCGCCGAGCGGGTCACCAGAGACTGGTGGCCCTCGTGGAGATACCCCATGGTGGGCACCAAGCCGACCGAACCACCCTGGGCGCGAGCGGCCCCCACTGCGTCCCGCAGCTCAGATACCCGCTCAACCAGGGGAATCTCGGCACCGGCGCTCACGAAATGCCCTTGCCTGTTCGAGGGACGAACTCGTCCCAATCCCCCAATCGGTGGCAGCCGCCGGTGTCGGGATCGCTCCACCCCTCGAACAGATCGGGGGCCAATTCTCCGATGGGCACCATCACGAAGGCCCGCTCGAACATCCGGGGATGGGGTACCACCAGGTCGGGCTTGTCCACAGTCTCGCCGTCCACCCACAAGACATCGACATCCAGCGTACGGGGGCCCCAGCGCACTTCCCGCACTCGGCCCGCCGACGCCTCCAACGCCTGGCAAAGCTCCAATAAACCTCGGGCCGACCGACTGGTGTCCAGCTCGGCCACCACGTTCAGGTAATGGCCCTGGTCGGGGCCGCCCACCGGATCGGTCTCATACACCCCGGATACTGCGACGCAGTCGTCCATGGCCGCCACCGCGTCTTCGAGGTAGCCCATGCGGTCGCCCATGTTGGACCCCAAGCCCAGAAAAGCTCTGGTCATTGCCGGTGGCGAGTAATGCGAACACCGCTGGTCGAGAGCTCCTGGGGCACCGGTGGGCGGAGCTTGCGGACCTCTACGGTCACCCACACCACCCGTCGGTCTGCGCCCAGGCACACCGAGGCCACCCTCTGGGCCATGGCCTCCATCAGGGTGAACTGCTCGCCCTCGGACGCCGCAGCCACGGCGGCGCACACCGCCCCGTAGTCGACAGTGTCGCCCAAGTCGTCGGAACTGCCCGACGGCGCCAGATCGGCGCCGATCTCGATGTCCAACTCAAACGGCTGAACCCGGTCCCTCTCCTCGGGAAGTGCCCCGCACAGAGCCATCACCCGAAGGCCCTGAAGCAGTATGCGGTCTTCAGTCATCTTCGGGGATCTCTTCTCGTTGTCCCTCTTGCTCCTCGAGATCTTCAACGGGGGAGAGCTCTACTTCGGGTTTGGGGAGCGCGGCGGCCGCGTTCACAATGCGGCGGCCCACCGAGCCGATCGGACGCTCGGTCATCTTCTCCATCGCAACCACCGCTTGCGACTCGCTGGAGACCATTCCTGTCCACACCAGATAGCCCGCCAATAGACCGCACACCTCGTCGCTCAGGCCACGGCGGTGCACCAGCAGCTTCTCCCCTCTGGCTAGCAGTGACTGCAACTCAATGAACAGCGGGCCGAGTCGGGTGGAGTAATCCTCGTTGTCAGCGATGGGCCAGTGGCTCCAGGCGATGTTCTGCTCGCTGTAGTTGTGGAGGTTGTGGGTGGAGGGAATCAGCGATACCACCCGAGTAAAGCCCTGCTGGCGGATCCAATTGATCTCCTCGGTGCGCCGAACCCGCCGATGGCTTTCCCCCCTGCCTCCCGGACGCTCGCAGATTGCCAATCGGTCCTTCATGATCCAGTAGAAGTTGCGCGGTTGGATTCCCGCGGCCCACTTGCCCTTCACGGCGCCACCGCCCTCGCGCTGCCGCTGCCCTCACGCCTCACGCCGCCACCACCTTCATGGTCCCCACGGTGGCGGCCACGTCGTGAACCCGGACCACCGCAGCCCCCTGGGCAAACGCCCAGGCCGCAGCAGCCAGCGACCCCTCGAGCCGGTCGTCGGTCGGCACTTCCCCCCGGTCGCCGCCATCGCTCATGGCGTGCAGCTCCCCGATGAAGCGCTTGCGACTGGCGCCCAAAACCACGGGTGATCCCAGCGTGGTGAGCTGTCGCAAGTTGGCCAGCAGCTCCAGGTTGTGGCCGGTGGTCTTTCCGAAGCCGATTCCCGGATCGATCCACACGTCGGGAACTCCCACAGCTCGTCCCCGCTCAACGGCCTCGACCAGAAAATCACGCACCTCAGCCACCACATCGCCGTAATGGGGGGCGATCTGCATGGTGGCAGGGGTGCCCTGGCGATGGACCGCAATCCAGGTCACATTCAGCTCGGCGGCCACCTCGTGCAGTGAGGCAGAGACGTCGTTCAGGATTTCCGCCCCCGCGGCCACCGCGGCCCGGGCCACCTCGGGTTTGGTGGTGTCGATGGAGACCCGGCCGTGCGGGGCCAATCCGGCCACCACATCCACCACCCGAGCCAGCTCTTCGTGTACCGGCACTGGCTCGGCGCCTGGACGGGTGGACTCGCCGCCCACATCCACCACCGCGGCGCCCTCGTCGAAAAGCTTGCGGCCTCGGACGACGGCTGCCTCTGGCGAGGAGAATCGGGCGCCGTCGGAGAACGAGTCGGGCGTCACGTTGACGATGCCCATGACCATCGGCCCCGTTTCCAGTGTCTCCACGGCCTCAGAGTACCGCCGAATTTCAGGGTGCCACTATGCCAAGTGGCTCTAGGGCAGCGATTAGCGGTCGATAAACCGCATCGCCTCGGCTCGGGTGGCGATGTCGGTGCGGAACAGACCCCGCACCGCCGAGGTAACCGTGTTGGCCCCCGGTTTGCGGATGCCCCGCATCGACATGCACAGGTGCTCGGCCTCCACCACCACCAGTACGCCCCGGGGGTCGAGAGCGTTTTCGATGGCGTCGGCAATCTGAGTGGTGAGCCGCTCCTGCACTTGGGGCATCCGGGAGTAGCCCTCCACCACCCGGGCCAGCTTCGACAGCCCGGTGATGCATCCATCCTTGTTGGGGATGTAGCCCACATGGGCCTTGCCCAGAAACGGGATCAGATGGTGCTCGCACAGCGAGTACAAGGGGATGTCTCGCACCAGGATCATCTCATCGTGGTCGGCCTCGAACTGGCGGGTCAGGTGGGCGGCCGGGTCTTCGTGAAGCCCCCCGCAGATCTTGGCGTACATGCGGGCCACCCGCTCCGGGGTGTCCAGCAGACCGTCTCGGTCGGGGTCTTCGCCGATGGCAGCCAGGATCTCCCGCACTGCGGCCTCGATCCGAGGCTGGTCCACCGCGCCCTTCTTGTCGTCGCCCATCGGCCACGACGGTAGCCCGGTAGTGTCGCAAACTCATGGTTGGGCGTTAGTCCGGTAATCTCGAAAACTCATGGTTGAGCGGCCCGCGCTGGACGGCGTTCGGATAGTCGATCTGGGCTGGGGCATCGCCGGGGGCTACGCCACCAAGCTGTTGGCCGACGCCGGGGCCGAGGTGGTGAAGGTGGAGTTGCCCGACGGCGACCCGCTGCGGGACTATTCGGCCTCCTTCGCCGCCGCCGACGGTTACGGGCCGCTGTTCCGTTTTCTCAACACCACCAAGCAGGGGGTGATGCTGGACTACCGAACCGCGGCGGGCCGCGACCGGCTGCTCGATCTGTATGCCACCGCCGATCTGGTGATGGAGCGGTCGGAGCCGGGAGAGCTAGAGGATCTGGGGGTGGGCTGGGAGGCGTTGGCCGAACGACGGCCCGACGCCACCATGGTGTCGGTGTCCAACTTCGGGCGGGGCGGCCCGTGGAGCCAGCGCCCGGCCAACGAGTTCACCCTGATGGCCATCGCCGGTTCCACCGCCACTCGGGGCCAGCCGGGCCGGATCCCATTCAATGCCGGGGGACGCATCGGCGAATGGATGGGCGGGGTGACCGCGGCCGTGGCCGCCACCGCCGCGCTGCGCCGGGCTCGCCGCACCGGAGTGGGCGACCATGTGGACCTCTCGCTGTTGGAGACCATCACCCCCACCTGCACCAACGTGCAGACGCTGTGGGGATCGTTCACCGGCGACTACGACACCAAGGCATTGCTGGAGGTGCCTTCGGTGGAGCCCACCCGGGACGGCTACGTGGGGTTCTGCGTGTTCACCGGCCAGCAGTGGCAAGACTTCACCGTGCTGGTGGGCCACCCGGAGTGGGCCGAAGATCCCCAACTGGCCACCATGGGCGGGCGCATCGCCGCCGGCGAGTCCATAGCCGGGGCCATCCGGGAGTGGACCTCGGCGCGCACCACCGAGGAGGTGGTTCACGAGGCCATCCTGCTGCGCATCCCCGTCGCCCCCATCGGCAACGGCGCCAATCTTCCCGAGTTCGATCAATTCGCCCCGCGGGGGGTGTACGTGCCCCACCCCGGCGGCGGATTCCTCCAACCCCGGGTGCCGTACCGCAACAGCACCCATCTATCGGTTGCCTTTCGGCCCGCACCACGCCTGGGCCAGAACACCGACGAGGTGCTGGAAGGGCTGACAGCAGGCGATCGTCCTGTCGGCGCGGCCCGACCGGTCGGCACAGATCCCGAGGCATCGCCCGATGCCCTTCCCCTCGACGGGGTTCGGGTGGTGGACATGACCGCCTTTTGGGCCGGCCCCTACGCCACATTGGTGCTGGCCACCCTGGGGGCCGACGTGATCCACATCGAGTCGATGCAGCGCCCCGACGGGATGAGGTTCGGCTCGGCCCGCACCCCGGCCGAGGACCGGTGGTGGGAGTTCGGCCCCACCTTCCAGCACGCCAACGTGGGCAAGCGATCAATCACCCTCGACCTGAACCGGCCCGAGGGCATGGCGCTGCTGCACCGGCTCATAAGCGTGTCCGACGCGCTGGTGGAGAACTTCTCCCCCCGGGTCATCGACCAGTTCGGACTCGACTGGGATACGGTCAGCGCCCTGAACCCCCGGATGGTGATGGTGCGGATGCCCGCCTTCGGGCTCGACGGGCCATGGCGCGACCGAGTTGGCTTCGCCCAGACCATGGAGCAGGTCAGCGGCATGTGCTGGCTGAGCGGCTATCCCGACACCGCCCCCCAGCTGGCCCGAGGCCCGTCCGATCCGCTGGCCGGCCTGCACGCCGCCTACGCGGTGATCTGCGGGCTGCACGCCCGGGAGCGCACCGGTTCGGGCAGTTTTGTGGAGGCCACCATGGTGGAAACCGCGCTCAACGCCGCCGCCGAGCAAGTGGTGGAGCACACCGCCACCGGCCATCTGATGCAGCGGGAGGCCAATCACCACCCCCACGCCTGCCCCCAAGGCGTGTACCCGTGCACCGACGGCCAGCTCATCGCCTTGTCGGTGGAGACCGAGCAGCACTGGCAGGGGCTGCTGGCTGCGGTGCCCGAACTGGGGTTGGACCAGGTGTCGGCCTCGGGCGCATTGGCCGACCGGTACGCCGCCCGCCACCGCTTTGACGAGCTGATCGAGCCATGGTGCGCCAACCTTGCGGCCACCGATGTCGTCGAACGGCTCATCGCATCCGGCGTGCCCGCCGCCGAATTGGAGATAAGCCGAGGTGGAGACCGCAATCCCCAAGTCAACGCCCGCGGGTTCTACGAAGCAGTGGAGCACCCGCTGGCCGGCACCCACCGCTTTCCGGCTATGCCGGTGCGCTTTGGTCGCCAGCCCGACCGATGGTTTGCCCGCCCCGCACCGATGCTCGGCGAGCACAATGCCGAGGTGCTGGGCGGGCTGCTCGGGATAGAAGATGACGAGCTGGCCCAACTGGAGGCCGCGCAGATCATCGGCACCCGCCCGGCGTTTGCTCCGGCCAGTCCGGCCGTCTAGTGGCGCTCTCGTTCGCCGACCCCTCCCAATTGGTCGGATTGCACAGCCCCATTGCGAGAACTTGCTCCTAGACTGACTTCGACATGACGGCCACCGAGTCGAACCGCAGCTACCGGCTCTCCGATCGCTTCACCAACGATTCCGGAACGGTCTTCCTCACCGGCATTCAAGCCATGGCCCGGCTCCCGCTGGAGCAATTGCGGGCCGACCGGGCGGCGGGGCTGAACACCGCGGCGTTCGCGGCGGGCTATCCCGGTTCGCCGGTAGGCGGGCTCGACTCCGCTTTGGAGCGGGCCGTGAGGGAATCGGGGGAAAGCGCGGTTGTGCTGCGGCCGTCGGTGAACGAGGAGTATGCGGCCACTGCGGTGATGGGCAGCCAACTGGCCGCCTCCCGACCCGATGCCCGCTACGACGGCGTCATCGGGATCTGGTACGGCAAAGCCCCCGGCGTCGACCGGGCCTCCGACGCCATCCGCCATGCCATGTTCGCCGGTGCCGACCCCAAGGGCGGCGTGGTGATGCTGGCCGGCGACGACCCCAACGCCAAGTCGTCCACTTTGCCGTCCACCTCAGCCGGGGTGCTGGCCGACCTGCACATCCCGGTGCTCTACCCCGGCGATCCCGCCGACGTGTTGGAATTGGGCCGCCACGCCATAGCCATGAGCCGGGCCACCGGGCTGTGGGTGGGGATGAAGATCGTGGCCAACGTGGCCGACGGATCGGCCGATGTCAGCCTCGACCCCAACCGGGTCAATCCGGTCATACCCCTGCACGAGGGCAAGCCTTACCAACACCGCCCCGACACCCGCCTGCTCACTCCCTACACGTTGGACTTTGAGCGCGAGATCGTGGAGGTCCGCACCAATCTGGCCCTTCAATACGCTGAACTGAACCACCTCAATCGTGTGGTGGTGGAATCTCCCAATGCCTGGATCGGGATAATCGCCTCAGGCATCACCTACTGGGAGGTGCGGGAGGCGCTGGCGGTGATCGGCTTGGACAGCGACGAGGCGATCTCCAGCGCCGGGATCCGAATGCTGCGCATGGGCTTGCCCATTCCGTTCAACGCTTCCACCATCAGGGACTTCGCCGCCGGGCTGGAGGAGGTCTTCGTCATCGAGGAGAAGACGCCCAACGTGGAGTCGAGGGCCAAAGACGCCCTGTACAACACCTCCCACCGGCCCCGCATCGTGGGCGAATTCGACGAATACGACCAACGCCTCATCAAGAGCCATGGCGCCCTGCACGCCGACGACCTGGTGGGCCCGCTGCGCAGCCGATTGGCCCGTCTGGGCGACCGGCTGACCCCGGAGCCCCCGGTGCGGGAGCGCATCCCCCTGGCGGTGAACCGCACTCCGTACTTCTGCTCGGGCTGCCCCCACAACCGCAGCACGGTGACCGACCCCGGCACCGCGGTGGGCGCGGGCATCGGCTGCCACACCATGATCCTGCTGGGGGGCGAAGAGCGCTACGGCGACATCGCCGGGCTCACCTGCATGGGCAGCGAGGGCACCCAGTGGATCGGCATGGCCCCGTTCGTGGAAACCCCGCACCTGATCCAGAACATGGGCGACGGCACGTTCTTCCACTCCGGGCAATTGGCCATGACCGCGGCCATCGCCGCAGGAGTCAACATCACCTACAAGCTGTTGTGGAATGGCGCCGTGGCCATGACCGGTGGGCAGAACCCCACCGGCGGCATCCCCCTCGACCGGGTGTGCCGGTCGCTTCTGGCCCAGGGCGTGGCCCGCATCATCATCACCTCCGACGATCCGGCCCGCACCCGCCACCTCGGGCCTCCCTCGGAGGTGGACGTAAGAGACCGCACCGAATTGGCCGAAGTCCAGCAGGAGCTGGCCGCGGTGGCGGGGGTAACCGTGCTCATCCACGACCAGCGATGCGCCGCCGAGCTGCGCCGAGACCGCAAGCGGGGCAAGATCAGCCCGCCCCAGACCAGGGTGGCCATCAACCACCGGGTGTGCGAGGGGTGCGGCCACTGCGCTGAGGTATCCAACTGCCTGTCGGTGCAGCCCTTCGACACCCCGTTCGGCCGCAAGACCACCATCGACCAGGACAGCTGCAACATCGACCTCTCGTGCTTGGAGGGCGATTGCCCGGCGTTTGTCACCATCACCCGGCCCAAGCGCGCTCGCAGAAAGCGGGCCTCCACCCCGGCCGATCTGCCGGTGCCCCCTACTCCAATCCCTATCCCGCCGGAGTCAGTCGATGCCGACGTAAACATCCACATCACCGGCATCGGCGGAACCGGGGTGGTGACCACCGCCCAGCTCATCGGCACCGCAGCCATGCTGGATGGGTCCAACGTGCAGGGGCTCGACCAGATCGGCCTGTCGCAAAAGGCCGGCCCGGTGGTCAGCGATCTGCGCATCACCCGCCACGGCCGCTCGGGCAGCAACCGGCTGGGCGACCGCCAAGCCGACCTGCTGCTGGCCTTCGACCTGCTGGTGGCGTCGTCGGCCACCGGGCTGGACGCGTCCGACTCTGCCCGCACCGCGGTGGTGGGCTCGCTCGACGTTGTGCCCCCCGGCGCCAAGACCGCCCACCCCGAAATCGACATGCCCACTGCCGATGAGCTGTTGGAGCGAGTACGGGCCGAGACTCGAGCCGACGCCCAGTTCTGGGCCAGCGCATCCGACTTGGCCCAGATGCTGGTGGGCGATGCGGTGGGGGCCAACGTGTTCGTGGTGGGCATGGCCGTGCAGACCGGGCTGCTGCCGGTGACCCCCGAGGCGTTGGAAACCGCCATCGAGCTCAACGGAGTGGCCGTAGAGATGAACACCGCCGCGTTCCGATGGGGCCGCTGGTGGGTGGTCGACCCCGAACAGCTTGAGGAGGCCATCGCCCTTGCCCCGGCGCCCGATACCCACTCGCCCGATTGGATTGCCGGTGGCGACAACAGTGCGGTGTTGGGGCCGAAGCTGAGCGACCGCATTGCGGGGCTGGCCGACGGCGACGCCGTACTGGCCGCCGCCCTGGAGTTGTTCGCCTCCGAGTTGGTGCGATTCCAAAACCGAGCCCTGGCCCACCGCTATCTGGACGAGGTGGCCGAATTCGCGGCCGTGGAGCGTCGGGTGAACCCCGGCTCTGCGGCGCTGACCGCGGCAGTGGCTGCTGGGCTGTACAAGCTCACCGCCTACAAGGACGAGTACGAGGTGGCCCGCCTGCTGCTCGACCCCAATGGCCACTATCCCGCCGCCGCGGTTGCCCAGCCCGGTGACCGCCTGGCCTGGAAGCTGCACCCCCCAACCCTGCGGGCCTTGGGCCGCAAGAAGAAGATCGCCCTGTCAGTGAACCGCTGGCGACCAGTGGTAGCGCTGTTGGCCAAAGGCAAGCGCCTCCGGGGCACCCCCCTCGACCCCTTCGGTCGAGCCGAAGTCCGCCGAGAGGAGCGCCGCCTCCCCGCCGAATACCTCACCGCCCTCCGCCAAGCAGTAAACGGTGCCACCACCCCCGACCGCCTCCAAACCGCCCAAGCCATAGCCGAAGCCGCCGACCTCGTCCGCGGCTACGAAGACATCAAGCTGGCCAATATCGCCAAATTCCGCTCCCACCTAGCCGCCCTCGCCCAGACACCCTGATCAAGCACAACTTCCAGCTGCATCTGACTGCATGCCTGCTACCATGCAGTCATGCAGCAAGTCACCTGGAGAGCAGACAAAGAACTCGTCGCCCGAGTCAAGACGAGGGCTCAGGAACAGGAGGTATCGATGAACGCCTTTCTCACCCAGATCGCGCAGGCAGCAACCGACCCCTCAAACACATCAAGCGAAGTCGAAGAGATCAGGGCTCGGCTCAAGCTCGCGGGCCTGCTCTCTGATTTTCAGGCCCCCGAAGTGGATCCACCTGATGAAGAGGCATTCACCGCGGCCCGTAAGCGGGCAGGGCAGGGAACCCCGCTGTCTGAAATTGTTTGCGACAATCGGTGACGGCATTTCTCGATTCATCGGCCATAGTCAAGCGCTACGCCGACGAGCCGGAAAGCCACTTGGCGCAGGGCATGTCCGAACCGGTGTTTGCCAGCGATTTGGCTGCCGTCGAAGTCCCAGCCGCGTTTTGGCGCAAGCACCGCGTCGGAGAAATCTCCGCGTCCGACGCCCAGATCATGTGCCAGCGATTCCTAGCCGATGTCTCCGCTTCAAGTCTGGAACGGAACACCGTTCTCATGAGGGTGAACGAAGACATCCTCCGCGAGGCAATCAACCTCGTCGCCCGCCATCCGTTGCGGGCATACGATGCAGTCCAACTGGCGTCTGCGCTGGCAGCGTCTCGCCTCATGGGCGGCTGCACTTTCGGATGCTTCGACCGCCAGCTCTCAACGGCCGCCGCCATCGAAGGCCTACCCCTGCTCTGGTAGGCGCACGTCCGCGTTCTCAGATCTGGGCCTCGCGGGGATCCCAGCGCTCGCGGGCCTTGTCGCCCACCCGATTGAGGGCGAACACGGTCATGAACATCACGATGCCAGGCACGAACACCAAGTGGGGATGGTCCTGGTAGCTCTCCTGGCCTGCTTCGATCATGTTGCCCCACGTGGGCTCGGGAGGCTGGATGCCCACGCCCAGGAAACTGAGAGAGGCTTCGGCCACGATCAATACCGCAGTCACCAAGAAGGCATACGACACCATGGGCAGGGCTACGTTGGGCATCAGCTCCCGGAAGATGACGCGCCGGTCCCCCGACCCCATGGCCTTGGCGGCCAAGACGAACTCCCGCTGGGCGAAGGTCAACGTGTTGGCCCGGGCCAAGCGGATGTAGGTGGGGATGCCCAGAAGCGACAGCTCCAGCGCCATGGTCCATTGATTTTGGGTGAACACCGTGGCCATGGCCACCAGCAGGATCAGCGGGGGGAACGCCAGCATGGAGTCGGCCAGAATCCCTACCCCGCTGTCCAGGGGCCCCCGAAAATAGCCCGCAGTGACCCCGATAATCCCGCCGATCAAAAGACCGATGGCCACGGCCCCCAAGCTGATGATCAGCGAGGTGCGGGCGCCCCACATGACTCCTCCCAGCATGTCAAGGGCCTGGATGTTCGTGCCCAGGGGATGATCCGAGAACAGGTCCGGGCGAAGTCTCGGGGTCTCCGTCAGGGCGTTCTTCACCAATTTCGACTCGGGAAGCGGCAGCCAGGCCACGGTTATGGCCGAGAGCCCAACCAGCATCAGCCAGAAACCCGACAGCCAGGCCGAGGTGTCGAACCTCGATCCCCAGCGCCTCTGACAAAGAGCGTCCAGGCCGAAGTAACCGCCCACGATGCCGGCCAACACCAACGCGACCCTTATCTCGGCGGTCATATCGTTTAGCACCATGGTGCCCACGAAGATCGCCGCAATGCCGATGGGCAGCAGCGGCCAGAGCCAGATCGGCCGAGGCTCGGCGCTGCGAGCTCGGACCTCAGGCTCGCCCTGGGCGATCGCGCCGAACGCCGTCTCAGACACGGCCCCGCCTGATTCTTGGGTCGAGGTACTGATAGGAGATGTCGATGATGGCGTTCAACAGCACATAGCCCACCGCCAGCACCAGCACACCGCCCTGCACGATGGTGTAGTTCTTGGGGATCACCCCGGTGCCCACGATCAGCTTGCCCAGCCCATCTAAGCCGAAGATGGTCTCGATGATGACCGTCCCGCCGATGAGCCGGCCCAGCGTGATTCCGGCCACGGTGATGAGAGAGAACGACGACGGCCGCAGCGCGTCGCGGAACAGTATCCGCCATGTGGGCATTCCCTTGGCCCGGGCGGACAGCACGAATTGCTCCTGAAGGGTCGACAGCATGTCGGCCCTCAACAGCCGGGTGAACACCGCTATCTCGCTCAAGGCCAATGCCAGCGCGGGCAAAAACAGCGAGCGAATCTGCTCGCGCCAGTTGTCGTCGTAGCGGTGAGAGGCCGTGCGGGGGAAGTCGGGCCACTGGACGAACACCCACATCATGAGACCGGCCACCACCAGCGTGGCAACGGCGTACCCAAGCCACCCCGAGAAGTCGGCCCGGTCCTCGGCCAATCGGCTGATGGCCAGATAGAGCAACCGCAAAACGATCAGGCCCATGCCGATGACCCAAATCCAACGGGGGATGGACTCCCGGAACACGAAGAAGAAGATGAAAAGAAGGCCGGCCAGAAACGTCGGGACCGATATAAAGCCGAACATGGTGCCGCTCACCAACCGGTCGACCCGAGTTCCAGCCGCCTGAGCCGACCAGACCCCCAAGAAGATCGCGATGGTGAACGACATTCCCAATGCCATGGCCGACAAGCGCAACGTGGGCCCAACGCTGCGCTGGATCAGGTCGGTTACCGGCTCATTGGGAGACCGCAACGACAGACCCAAATCGCCGCTCAGCGCACCACTCAGCCAGTCCACGTAACGGTCGGTGATCGGCTTGTCCAGGCCCAGCGACTTTCTGACCGCCTCTAAATCCTCAATTGTGGCGTCAGTACCCAGCATGTTCGCGGCCGGGTCGCCGGGAATCAGATCAACCAAGAAGAAAGTGGCCAATGAAACGAGGAAGAGCACCGGCACGAGCCGGACCAGCTTCAAGCCGATCACCCGCAGCACGGTGCTCTTCCTCGCTTTAGAGCTTTAGTTGCTCAGAATTGCTCCTTTTGAGCTCAGTTCTCGATATAGGCGTTCCCGAACAGGAAGATCGTGGCGCCAGCCCGCTGGACACCCTTGATGTTCGGGGCGAGGGCCAAGCCCTCCTCGGTCACCGAGTAGACCATGGCGGGCAGCTGCTCCGACCACACGCACTGCACGGCTGCAATTGCGGCCCGCTGGTCATCCACGTTCGCCGCTCCGTAGAGCTCGCCCAGCGCAGCGTCCATGTCCGGGTGGGCGAAAGCCATCCGGTTGGAGCCGCTGGTGGACAGGAGGTTGTCGTTGAGCGACGCCACCCAAGTGGCACCGTCGGCGTTGAAGCCCCAACCGGCCATCTCGTAGTCGGCCTGGATGATGACCCTGGGAATCAGCACGGTTGTGACGGGACCGAGGTCCACCTCAATATCGAAGCCGGCGGCCTCCAGCATTCCCTCTACCGCCTGGGCGATCTCGGGTCCGGGATCGGTGTCGGCGTGGACCAGCAGCATGGAGCCGTCCCAGCCAGTGTCAGCCTTCACTTCTTCAACCAGCGCCGCGGCGGCATCGGGATCGTAGCTCGGTGCCTGATCGGCGCATTCCTGCAACTCGGGCGACCACAGCAAGGTGCCCTCAGCAGCAATGGCGTTGGTGGTCTTGAGCTTGCCCTCGAAGGCTCGCTCGTTGATGATGTCCCGGTTGATGGCGTGGTGGATGGCCCGGCGGATCCTGATGTCCTTGCCGATGACATCGGCACCACGGACGCCCTGGTTGAACAGGAACAGCCCGCCGATGTTCTGATCCTCAGAGCTCAGAATTGCACCGGCCTCCCGAGCGTCGGCAAACACCCGGGGATCACGCAGGAAGGCGGCGTTGAAGTCGCCGGCCTGGAATGCCTCCCAGTTGGCCACCGAGCTGCCCGGGAAGGTGAACTCGATCTCCTCGATGCACACCGGGCCGCCCCAGTAGTCGTCCCGGGCCCGCAGCACGGTTCGCACGTTGGGCTCCACCTCGGCCACCTCATAGGGGCCGAAGCTGGCTGCGTTGACCAGTTCGGGGGTTACCGCCATCCGGTTGCGCACCAGTCGGGCTGCGCTGGTTTCCTCGGTGGCGTTGGCCGCCTCTTCATCCAGAAGCTGGGCGATGATTCGCGGGTTCACGATCATGCCGGGCTCGTCGCCCAAGAGCGTGTGGAACGTGCTCCACCCTCGATGGAGTCGGAATATCACGGTGCTGTCATCGGGGACTTCGGTGTTGTCGAAGTCGATGAGGCCCACCGAGCCGGCCGCCCGGTTGTTCATTCCGTCGCCCCGGGAGTCGAAGAACCGGAGCATCGAGTCGACCACATCTTGGGCAATGAACGCGTCGCCGTTGCCGTAGGTGATGCCCGAGCGGATCTTCAGTGTCCACTCGGTGAAGTCGTCGTTGGGGGTCAGCGACTCTGCCGCATGGCCGTTGGACACGCCAGCCGCGGGGTCGAACGCCATCAACACGTCCCACACGTTCACTATCTGGGTTCCGCCTACCAAGGCGCCGCTGCTGCCGGTCGGGTCCATGTTGGCGTTGGGTGAGAACACCGCGTAGTTGACCTTGGTGCCCGGCATTGTGGCTTCGCAGCCATCCATCATCTCATCTTCGGCGGGCGGCTCCTCGCCGTCGTCAGAGGGCTCCGGCGCGGCAGCGTCATCGTCGCCGTCGTCGGCTGGCGCGGGCGCGTCGTCGCCGTCGTCGGCTGGCGCGGGCGGCTCGTCACCGTCGTCAGACGGCTCAGCCGGCGCGGGCTCATCCGGGCCAGTGGTTACCCCGTCATCGTCATCGTTGCCACAGGCTGCAGCCACCAGGCCGAAGACCATCAGCAATGCCAGCAGCTTCAATAGCCATGAACTCATGTGCATTTCCCCCTCGTGGAACTTGGTTCCGACACTCTAGGGAAATAGGACCATACGGGCAACCGAGACGCCTGGTCTCCCCTGAATAGAGCCAAGCGGTGAGAGCTGCGACATGTCTGTTTTCGGCTAAGCAAGAACCGAGTCGATGAACTCGCGCATGATGGCGGCGCATTCTTCAGGCTGCTCCAGCTGGAGCATGTGGGTGGCGTCGGGCAAAAAATCGTAGTCCACGCTGGATATGTCGCTGAGGTTCAGCGACGGCAGGTACGAAAAGGGCAGCGTGGGATCGGCACCGATGACCTTGACGGGACAGCGGACTTTGGCGAAGTCAATGAACACTCCGAACACGCTGGCGTAGTCGACTATCTGAGCTTCGTACTCCCGAGGGCATCGCAGCTCGAAGCCATCTCCGTCTGGGGATTCACGCAGAGTGGAGTCGGCCAGCAAGTCAATCGTCCCGGGCACCGCTGCCTTGTAGGTGGGGAATATCCCCCACAATTCGGTGAATGAGTTCTTCGCATTGAACTGATGCGAGCGGCGCCGGGTTGACTTCGCCATGCGGTTTGCGGCTTCTTCAAAGTCTCGAAAGCTCCTGCCCGGCTTGCACAGAGGGGGGTCGAACAGCACGAGTGCCGAATATTCGCTTCCCTTGGATTCGGACAGAAGGGGTGTGAGCGATGACACCGAGTGGAACACGCCGATCTGTGCTTTCTGACCGAATTGCTCGCCGATCTCCTCAAGGATGCGGTCGTGGTCGCGGACCAGCGTCGGGACATTGTGATTTTCCAAGTCGCCGACCGCATTCCACCCATGGTTTCTCATGTCATGGACGATGAGGTCGAAGTCTTGGGTCAGGAGCGACCAAAACGGATAGTAGAGGTCGATGGCCAAACCGTTGCCATGGCTGAGAATCAGTCGAGTTCCATCGGGGTTTCCATGGCGGCGAAGCAATATTGATGATTCATCGTCCACTTTGACTTCGTGGACGGACAGCGGCTCGGGAATACTCCAGATCGGATCTTGCTCCGTCACGGTTACGGGCTTACCTCATAGGCGATGGCGGCGGCGAACTCCCTCGTTCCCATATCCTCCAAGCACCAAGTCGTCTCGGGGATTTGAACAAACTGGCCAACGCTCTTGGCCGCCCCCCGGCGCATGTCTTCGGGGATCTCCAATTCTGCGACTTTCATGGAGAGGCCCTTGCCGTGGGCTTTCACCAGCGCCTCTTTGATCGTCCAGAAACGAAAGAACTCGTGCAGCTTCTGGCACCCGTCAAGCGATTCCAACTCAGCCTTCTCATGCGAGCTGAACACGCCTTCAATGAGGTTCTCGAGGTTTCGGCGAGAGGCCCGCTCCTCAACATCCACACCTAGGCGGCCCCTGGGAGCCACGGCAATCAGCCCGTGGTTGCCGCTGTGGCTCACGTTGAAGCTGATGGAAGCAGGCAGGCCGTTGACCAGGGCAAACGGCTTGCCGTGTTTGGCGGCCTCGAACCCCAGCGATTCGTTTGGACAACCGAATTGGCGGCCAAGAATGGCACGGAGCGCGGCACGGCACAGCACATACCGCCGTTGAGCGGTTGGGGATTGAAAGCGCTCCCAACGCGAGCGCTCTTCCCCGTCAAGCCACGTAAGGGCCTGGGCTTCGCGCCCCTGATCGGGGATCAGGTCGACGTGGAAGACGGCAATAGCACCGATGCTCTTGAACCGGCGCAACCAGCTATCTGAGTCGGTGATCAACCAGAGGATTCGAGGTGGTTGATGAGGTCTTGAGGTGTCAAGAGCTCGGCAAACTCTTCAGCGGAGATGTCGGTGCCGAACTCCTGGTTCACCATTTGCCAAAAAGCCACGATGTCTGAAGAAGCGACGCCTGCATCGGCAACGTTGCGAGACAGGTCCAAGGGCTGACCCGCTTCTCGCCCATCAATCTCCAGCGTCTGGTCGACGATGGCCCTGATTCGCTCTTCAGTGGAAGACATTCACTTGCTCCTTTGCAGCCGATTGAAAGCGGGGAAAGTGTATCAAGGGGAGCGAAAGTGTCAATCGTCCTCGGAGCCCCTCGACTGGGGGGGCGCTTCTACCCAGAAGCGCTGCCGCTGGAACGGGTAGTCGGGCAGCGAGATCCGACGACGCGCCTCGCCCTGGAACAAGCTCTCGAATTGAATCGCCTGCCCATCGGCATATTCCGCCGCAATGACTGCAAGCGGGTCATGGCCGCTCTCAGGCGCCGTCACACCGCTCTGAACTCGCTGCTCGCCGACCTCATGGAGAGCGCTGAGTTGCTGGCGGAGCGACTTGGCGTCGCTGAACACCAACCCAGCCCGATGGGAGAAGTGGCTTCGCCCCATGCTTGCCGTCCACGCCAGGTCGGAGAGCAGCGGATCGGTTGCCGCACCGGCTGCTGAAAGCTCCTCAGCGTGCTCGTCGAGCCAGGAGAGATACCGCTGGGCCAGCTCTCGCAACGCCGCCGGGGTCTTGGCCGACAACGGCAGCAGCCGTCTTGTCGGCGGCTCCGATCCCCCATCGAGCGGCGATTCCCCGGCTGCCGCGGCTTGCGGTGACCCCACCGGTTGCCACGGCCTTCTTAATCCATCGGATTCATCAGCAGTGGGTTGGTACCCCTCAACCACGATGTGCGAATTGGCGCCGGAGATTCCGAATGAGTTGACCGCGGCCAACGATTGGCGGCCCCGGTCTCCTGGCCATTCAATCGGCTCGGTGGCCACCCTCAACGGCATCCTCGCCCAATCGATCTCGGGACTCGGCTCGCTGAAGTGCAGGTGCCTGGGCAGCGTCCCATGCCTCATCCCCAGCACCACCTTGATCAAGCTGGCCATCCCGGCCGCGCCCTCAAGGTGCCCGATGTTGGTCTTCACCGATCCTATCCATACCGGGTGGTCTTCCTCGCGCCCCTGGCCATAGACGGCGGCAATGGCGCTGGCCTCCACTGCATCGCCCATTGCGGTGCCTGCTCCGTGGGCTTCCACATAGTCCACCTCATCCGCTGAGATGCCAGCCCGGGCCAGCGCCTCCACCATGACCCGCTCTTGAGCCCGACCGCTAGGGACGGTGACGGCAAGACCCGCCCCGGTCTGGCTCACCGCCGACCCTCGGACAACCCCCCAGATCCGATCGCCGTCGGCCTCGGCATCGCCCAACCGCTTCAGCACCACAACGCCGCATCCCTCGCCGCGCACATAGCCGTCGGCCGAGGCATCAAACGACTTGCACTGCCCCTGCGATGACAGCATGTCGGCCTCGACCAGCGCATTGGTAACCGCAGTCGACAAGATGACGTTCACGCCTCCCACCAGGGCGATGTCGGTCTCCCCTCGCCGAAGGCCCTCCACCGCTTGGTGTACGGCAAACAGCGACGACGCGCAGGCCAAGTCCAGCGGCACTGCCGGTCCTTCCATGCCCAGCGAGAACGCCACCTTTCCCACGGTCACGCTTCCCGCGGTGTTGAGATGGCCTCCGGCTCGACCGCTCCTCTGGATGACGCCCCGGTATTCGCTGACACCGAGACCGATGTACAGCCCGCTGCGGCTTCCCTTCAGACGTTCGGGATCGATAGCGGCATCCTCAACCGCCTGCCAGCTGGTCTCCAGCAATAGCCTCTGGAGCGGATCAATCGACCACGCCTCTCTCGGCGCAACCCGGAAGAACTGAGGATCAAAGGCGTCGAGTCCCTCGATGAACGAACCCCTGCGGTAGATGGCTTCGTCGGCGGCCGGATCGCCGAGGACCCCATCCCATGAACCGCCGTCTTGGCGTCCGTCGGTAACCGTGTTCTCGCCGGCCTCCAGCAGGTGCCAAAAGGCCGATAGGTCCTCGGCTCCGGGAAACCGACAGGCCATGCCAACGATGGCGATCCCCTCGTCGTCCGACTGGACAACCCGGAGCCGGGATACCTCGACCGCTTCTTGGGGTTCGGCCATTTCGCCGGCCTGTCCGAACTCCTGGGACAAGTGCCGGGCCAGTCCGGTGACGTCCGGGTAGTCGAAGATCGCGGTGTTCGACACGGTGTACTCGCCAGCGAACGCCCGGTTCAGCCGGTTCCGCAGCTCCACCACCATCAGCGAGTCCATGCCCAGGTCGGCGAACACAGCCGATTCGTTCGGCAGGTCGGGCAACCGCATCACGGCTTGCAGCTCTCGTTGCAAGTGCGAGATCAACTTCTCCTCGCGCTCTGCGGCGGCGGCATTCCTGAGGTCGTCCAACAGATCGACCGACGATTCCTGGGATTCGCCAGAGGCATCTGCCGACAGCAGATCCTCCAAGAAGAGCGATTGGGCGTCGGGGCCTTCGGAGACCACCTGCCAGTCGACCGCCGCCACCATGCCCATGGTCACGTCTTGGCGCACCAGATGGTCGAACGCCTTCAATCCCTGTTCGGGGGTGAGCCACCCCGTGCCCGCTGCTTCCAGCTGCCCCGCGATCCGCTCCCGGTGCTCTTCGGCCTCACCCAGACCCGACCACGCCCCCCAGGCAATCGACTGCCCGGGCAGGCCCAGTGAACGGCGGTGGGCGGCGAGCTGGTCCAGGAACGCATTGGCGGCGGCGTGGTTCGACTGCCCTGAATTGCCCAAGACCCCGGCCACACTGGAGAACAACACGAACAGATCGAGATCACGGTCTTCAGTGGCCCGATGCAGATGCCAGGCCCCCAGCATCTTCGGCCACAGCACCTCCTCGAACTTCTCCCAGGTCTGGTTGGTGAGCGCGCCGTCGGACAGCACGCCCACGCTGTGGATCACACCCCCGAGCGGCGGTAGATCGGCGTCGATCCTGGCCAGCATCTGGTCGATGGCGGATGGGTCGGTCACATCGGCCAGCTCGACTTCCACCGCCACTCCCTGTCGACGGAGCTCGCTGATTGCTTCCTCCGCCTCGGGATCGGGGGGCCGCCGCCCGTTCAACACGATGGCCCCCGCGCCTCGGCCGGCCAGCCAGCCGGCAACCGCGCAGCCAATGCCCCCTAGGCCGCCGGTCACCAGATAGGTCCGGTCGTCCCTCAGCCGTCCCGTCTCAAGAGGGGAACCGGCCAGAACCAGCTTGCCGATGTGCCGGGCGGACTGCATGTATTTCATCGCCGACCCCGCCTCGGCCAACGACCACCGAGTGTGTACCAGCGGTTCCAGCTCGCCGGCTGCCACCCGGGCCACCACGCGCCTGAGGGCGTCTCCGGGCACCGCGGGATTCTGTTCTTTGAGAACGTCGAGCTCCAAGATCCAGTAACCCACGTCGGGCCGGGTCGTGGCCATCTCCTCCTGGCTGAGGATGTCCACCCGAGCCAGCTCCACAAAACGGCCGTTTTGGGCCAAGCAAGACAGGCTGGCGTCGATGAAGCCCGGGCCGGTCAAGCTGTTGAGCACCACGTGGACGCCCTCGCCCCCGGTGGCCTCGAGGATTTCCTCCGCGAAATCGGTCTGACGGCTGTCGAATACGTGCTCCACGCCCAGCGACCGCAGATACCCCTGTTTCGGAGCGCTCGTGGTGGCGAACACCTCGGCCCCCGCCGCCTGGGCCAACTGCACCGCGGTCAGCCCTACCCCTCCGGTTCCGGCGTGGATTAGCACCCGTTCGCCTGCCTTCAGTTCGGCGAGATCGAAAGACAGCGCAGACGTAACAAAGACGGTGGGCAACGTGGCCAGCGCGGCGGGCGAAATGCCCGAGGGGGCCAGTGCCACCAACTCCTCGGTGGTAACCACCCCAGAGCCCAGCGTGCCGAACCCCAATCCGGCCACTCGGTCGCCCACCGATACCGTGGACACGTCGGCGCCCACCTCAACCACCCGGCCGCAGAACTCCTCGCCCAACAAGCCCGCCCCGATGACGCCCAACGAGCGGAACATGTCCAAGAAGTTGAGCCCGGCGGCTTCCACCGCCACTCGTACGTCCCGCTCTCCCAACTGCACTGGCGGGTGAGGCTCTGGCTTGACCCCTTCCAGGGCACCGCCAGAGTCAGCGGCCAGCAACCAGCTCACTTCTCCCGCCGGATCAGGCAGATTCGGGCGACCCGACCCCACACCAGCCCGATCCAGCCGGGCCGCTTGGCGCAGTCCTTGGCGGTAGGCGATGTGGGTTTCTGCATCGGGATAGAACAGCTCATTGGCCAAGTCGGAGAGCGGCACCACACCGCCAGGATCCAAATCGATCATCCTGGGGTTGAGGTGAGGCGCTTCGCGGCCCACCACCTTCCCAAGGCCCCATAGCATGGCCCCGGCGATGCCCTCGGCGGGCTCGTGCTCCAGCACTTGGGCCCCCTGGGTTACCAGCCAAACCCCGTTTGTGGGAGCGGCGTCGGCATCACCCATCCCCTGCAACAAGGCCAGCGCGCTCTTGCCTGCCTTCGCTGCGTCTTCCGCAAACTGCTCAGTGGCGGCCCGCGACCCCCGGCCGTCCAGCGACACCAAGTGGACAACACCGCGGAGTGAGGCATCAGGAGAAAGACTTTCGAAGAATGACTGCCACGACTCCCGTTGGTTCATCGCCAGGGAAACCCGGACAACTCCGGGCTCGTCCAGCAGGGGCTGATCATTGATCGGAGCGCCGTAGCTAACCAGCGCCACAGTCTGGTTTCGGGCCGCCAACTCCTGCGCGAGGTTCTCGGCCGAATCGTCAGAATCCGATGCCAAGATCCATACGCCTGGCTGTTCGCTCACCTCTGCGGGCCCCTGGGCCACAATCACCCCGCGATCAGGCTGTCGGCCGGTGTCAGGTGGGTCCACACCCAGAACCTCTGCCGCCGGGAAACCGGAGTCTTCCAGCGCCTGGAGCCACACGTCGGGACTGGTAAGGGCGTGGTGCGGGCGATAGTGGTCAGAAAACCGCCACCAACCGTCGAGCGGTCCGAAAGAAAGGTCCAGCCAGCCCAGGCCGCGGAGGGTTTCCAACGCCACCAGATGGCCCGATGGCGCGAGCAGCCGTCGACAATTCCCCAGCGTCTCATCCAGGAACCGGGTGGCGTGCAGCACATTGGAAGCAATGACCAGGTCGTAGCCGTGGCGGTCGAAGCCCTGCTCCACGGGTTCGACCTCGATGTCCAGCACCCGGTAGTCGATCGACTCCTCCGCACCGCCGAATCGCCTCTCCGCCTCGGCGAAAAAACCGGCCGAGATGTCGGTGTAGGTGTAGTCGAAGCGCCCAGCGGGAAGCTCGGGCAGCACCGACGCCGTCGCAGAACCGGTGCCCGCTCCCACCTCCAGCACGCGCAGCCGTCGGCCCTCCGGCAACTCGGCCAGCAGCGCTGCCACCGCGTCGCCCAGCATCCGGTTTGAGGCCTGGGCCATCGGCGCCTTCACATACAGATCGGCGGCGCTGGGCTCACCGCTGCCAAACAGCAGGGTCAGCGGATCGGCGTTGCCCACAACCACCTCGGCCAATGCCCCGGCGCATCGCCGAAACAGCCCGATCTCCATGGTTCCGTGCGGGTATTGGCCCTCCATCCAGTCGGCCCGGGCCGCCGGATCGCCGGCCAGCACCTCGGGCAGGGGGTCATCGGAGCCGGCTCTCACGGTGAACTCGTCGCCGACTTCCTCCAGCGCGCCGGCTTTGGCCATCATCTCGAGCATCCGGCGGAACAGGCGTCCATGCTCGGGGGCAACCCCCAACTGCTCCCTCAGCTCTTCGGGCACCACCGTGTCGCCCGCGGTGCGCACCCACCCCAGCCGATCCAAGGCCAAACGGGCATACGACCACGCCAGCCGCTCGAGATCGGCCAGAAACCCGACCCGGCTCTCGGCCTCAACCCCCTCTGCCGCCAGGTACTGGGTGAACGGCTCTGAGCCCGCGGCAATGGCACTCGGTTGGGGCAGGAAATCGGCGGGCAATATCCCTGGGGCGAGAGGGCTGTCTCGCCAGACGATTTCATAGAGGAGATCGTCGAGGCTCCCGGCGGCCGACAACAGCGCGGCCCGCGTGGCCCGCTTCACCGTATAGCCGCTCAAACCCCCGAGCACGGTGCCGCTCTGGTCGTAGAACACCAGATCTCCGGTAAGAACCTCAGGTGTTCCCTCTGACGCTTCGGCGGCCTCCTTCAGCCGCGCATGGCATACCAACTGGTCGGGCATGGGTCCGGTGAGCCACAAGCGCTCCCATCCGAAGGGCAGATAGGCCACCCCGTCATCGCCTCCGGCCCCGCTGCGAGCCTCGGCCATGACCTGGAAGCAGCCGTCCAAGAGCAGCGGATGCACTTCGATGCCGCCTCGGTCAATGGTTTCGGGCAGCGACAATTCGCCCACCGCTTCGCCTTGGGAGGCCCACAGCGCCCGCAGGGTGCGAAACGGCGCACCGAGCTCGACCCCTGCGCCCGTACGAGAGCGGTAGAACTCCGAGACGTCTCTGGGTTCCAACCCGGCCTTCAGTCCATCCAAGTCGACGCTTTCGGCCCCCTCAATCCGCCCGGCCTCCGAATGGGCCAGGCCCTCGGCGTGCTGCGTCCATCCGTCCTCACCAGGGCCCCGGCTGTAGATCTCAAATCGAGCGGGCGCCCTCGGATCGGCCTCGTCCAAAACGAACTGCACTTGGCGACCCTCGGGCGCCGCCCCTTCATCGGAGTCCGGCTCAGGAAAGACCATCGGGCTGAACATCTGGAGATCTTCCACCACAAAGCTGCGGCCGGTTGGGGTTGATGGCCGACCGTTTCCATTGGCAGCCAGCGCCGAGACCGCCATGGTCCCGTACAGCGCGCCCGGTGTGATCACCTGCCCATACACCCGGTGGTCACTCAGCCACGGCGGATCGGAGGGATCCATTTCCGTCTCAAACTGAAGCTCGCCTCGGGGGGATTCGTGGCAAATGCCGAGCAATGGGTGCCCCGCGCCGGATCGACGGCGTTTTGCGGCTTCCACCCAGTGGCGTTGGCGTTGGAACGGGTAGCCCGGAAGCGATAGGCGGCGTCGGGACTCGCCTCCGTACAGGCCCTCAAAGCTGATATCGAGCCCAGACTGGTACGCCCCCAACACCGCGTCGAGGAATCCGCAGCCATCCTCGGGGGTCGGTGTTCGATCCGATGGCCGCTTCATGCTCGACACCACAGTCGGCTCGGCCACCGCGGCCTGGGCAGGCCAGGACAGAGCCGCCATGGGGCCGAGCACCGCCCCCGGGCCGACTTCGATGACCGCGTCCACCCCCAATTCGGCCAGCGCCTGCACGCTATTGCGAAACTCCACTGGTTGGCGGGCCTGGCGACGCCAATACGCCCCGTCCATCGCTTGGCCATCGTCCAGCACTTGGCCCGTCATGCTGCTCACCACGGTGAGCGAAGGCGCGGCCACCACAAGCTCGGTGAGCAGCCCCTCAATGCGGTCCAGAATCGGTTCCACCATGGCGCTGTGGTATCCGGCGCTCTTCTCCAGTCGCCGGACCCGCACCTCTTCGGCCTCAAAACGCTGGAGCAGCGCCTCAACATCGGCGGTCGGTCCGCTCACCATCAAGTGGGCCCCGTTGTCGGCGGCAATGGCCAGCCGCGAGTCACCCGAGGCGGCGCATTGCTCCTCCACTGCGGCGGCCAGCACTGATGCCGGGGCGAACACTGCGGCCATCGCACCGGGCTCTGGCAACTCCGACATGAGCTTGCCTCGCCCAGCGGCGAAACGAAGGCCGTCCTCCAGGCTGAGCACGCCCGCGGTGTGAGCCGCCGCGATCTCCCCCAGGCTGTGCCCCACCACCGCATGGGGCCGAACCCCCAGGCTCGACCACAGTGCGGTGAGCGCACACTCCAACGCGTATATGGCGGGCTGCGTCCACGCCGGATCGTCCAGGTCTCCGTCGGCGTCGGGCCACCCGAACATCACCCCCAGCAGCGACGTGCCCCGCTCGTGGCGAAACACCTCCTCGCAACGATCCAAGATCGCCCGCACCACCGGCTCGCTCTGGTAGAGCGACTCCCCCATGCCCACCCACTGGCTGCCCTGCCCGGTGTAGGCAAAGGCCACCTTTGGTGCGACCGACGACCCGGCCACCTCATCACCAGATTCCACCAGCGCATCGAGCTTGTCCCGCAGCGACTCGGCGTCGGTGAACACCACACCGGCCCGATGGGAGAAATGGCTGCGGCCGATCCCGGCCGTCCAGGCAGTGTCAGCCAGCACCTCCCCCGACGGGGGACCAACATCGTCGTCCAACCATTTGAGATAGCCCTGAGCCAGTTCCTTCAGAGCCTTGTCCGACTTCGCCGACAAGGGCAGCAGCCTCGCGGAGCGCGCCATGGCGTCCGCCGGTATGGCCACTGCGTCATCCGCGGTGGCGACGGCAACAGGCCGAGGAGGACCTGTCGGCCACCGTTCCTCGCCGGGCTGGGCTGGTTCGCAGTCGCCCACCCCATAGGCCTCCACGATGACGTGGGCGTTGGTGCCCGACCAGCCGAACCCGCTCACCCCGGCGATGGACATGCGGTCGGAATGGCGAGGCCAGGGGGTGGGCTCAGCCGTCACCTTCAGCGGCACCTGGTCCCAGTCGATCGCCGGGGTCGGATTCTCATAGTGCAGGTGCGGGGGGATCACGCCCTGCTTCATCGACAACATCACCTTGACCAGGCCGGCCACACCGGCGGCCGGCTCCAAATGGCCGACGTTGGTCTTCACCGACCCGATGAGCAGCGGCTGATCTGCGTCGCGCTCTTGGCAGTAGGCGCCAACGGCAGCCTCCAACTCAATGGGGTCGCCCACCGGGGTCCCGGTGCCGTGCGCCTCCAGGTAGTCCACCTCAGAAGGCTGAACCCCCGACCGGGCCAACGCCTCGGTGATCACCAGTTCTTGGGCCACCCCGTTGGGCACAGTCAACCCGGTGCTGGCGCCGTCCTGGTTCAGCGCCGATCCCCGGATCACGCCCCAGATCCGGTCGCCGTCGGCCTCGGCATCGCTCAGCCGCTTCAGCACCAGGATGCCGCAGCCCTCGCCTCGCACATACCCGTCGGCGGCAGCGTCGAACGTCTTGCACTTCCCATCGGGGGCCAGCATCCCGGCATTGCCCCGCAATTCGAACAGCCGACCCGACAGGATCACGTGTACCCCTCCGGCCAGCGCCAGGTCGGCCTCACCCCGCTGGAGCCCCGATACCGCCTGATGGACCGCGGTCAGCGAAGAGGAGCAGGCGGTGTCCACCGCCAGTGCCGGACCTTGCAGCCCCAAGGCAAAGGCCACTCGCCCGATGGCGGTGTTGAAGGAGGTGCCGCTCACCGAATACAAGCTGACCGCCGCCTCGGACGAGGCGCTGTTGGCCAAAATCAGCGCGCGGTAGTCGTAGTTGCTGATCCCGGCATAAACACCGGTGCGGCTGCCGCGAAGTTGATCGGGGTTGATTCCCGCGTCCTCCAGGGCCTGCCAACTGGTCTCCAGCATCAACCGCTGCTGGGGATCCAGCAACTGGGCCTCAACAGGGGAAATCCGGAAGAACGAAGCGTCGAATTGGTCGATGCCGCTGATGAATCCGGCGAAGCGACATGCATCATTCTGAACGTCGGCGTCTTGGAACAACTCTCCGATTCGCCCCACACCAGAGCCGGGAACCCCATCGCTTACCGCGTTCTCGCCCGCTTCCAGCAAACGCCAGAACTCCGACAAGTTGCCAGCACCGGGAAACCGGCAGGCCATCCCGACAACCGCGATCGATTCCCCTGCACGAGAAGTCATGCTCTCTCCTACGCCGAGGCTAACCCGTGCCTTTGACCTGAACCGTCACCACATCCAGGCCGTGGTATTTCTGATGGTGGACCGTTGAGGCGTAGTGCCGCAACAGGCGAAGCGAGATCTCGCCTTCCTCAATCCCCTCGGATTCCTCGCTCAAATACGCCAGCCGGTCTTCGAGGTTCTCCTCATCGAACACGGCCAGAAACTCCATCTCCACTGAACCGGCATCAGGCCGGGCCTGGATAATCAAACGAGGGCTTTCGTCGCTGGTTTGGTGCTCCTCCATCCGCAGAAGGCTCATCAGCGTTTCCTCGCCAGCCGAGCGCAGCCGCAGGCTGGAAGCCTCGCTCCAACCAATCTGATCAGCTACTCCCTGGAGGAATTCGTCGATCTTCCCCAGCGAGGAGAAGTCGAGCTCAACGGCCAGCCGGCTGGGCCGGTACGGGCTGGTCAAATCCAAGAACACGGTCAGCACAACGGAGACAACCGCCCCCACCATCACGCCGTTGTCCAAGAGCGCCCCCCATGTGGTGCCCAGCAAGTCGGCGAATATGGTCTGGTTCTCCAGCCCGACCCCCAGCGAGAACGCCACCCCCACCACCATCGCCTTCTGGGCGTCGAGTCCGTCGCGCATCACCGTTTGGATGCCCCCCACGAACAGGAGCCCGATCGCCGAAAGAACGTAGGCCCCCATCACCGGGCTCGGGATCACCGTCAATACGGCGGTCAGCTTGGGAAAGAATGCCAGCAGGGCGAACAGCGCCCCGGCGGCGAACCCCACGCTGCGGGCGGCCACCCCGGTCAGGGTGGTCAGCTGCACGCTCTTGGACGAATAGACGGTGGTGGGCGGGGTCCCGGCCAGGCCGGAAAAGAAGATGCCCAGTCCGTTGGTGTTGAGCGAGCCCTGCACCAGCCGGAAGTCGGTCACCCGCGGCCGGCGCCACGAAGCCTGCTGGATGGCGACGCTGTCGCTGATGTTCTTGATGCCGCCCACCAGCGTCACCACCACGAACACCGGCAGCAGCGCCCAGAATCCGGCGCCGGGAGTCAGGTCGAATCCCGGGGCACCGCTGTTGGGCACGCCGAACCAGGGGTCTTCGATAACGCGCTCGAAGTCGAACGCCCCAAAGAACGCTGCGGCCACACAGCCCGCTCCCATGCCGATGATGGGCGACCAGAGCCGCCAGGCCCCGGTGACCTTCAACGCCAGAACCACCGTTGCGATCAGCGTGACCAGCGCGATGAGCGGGCCGGCGGCATCTGAGGTGCCCTCGGGCACCTCCGGAACCCGGTCGAGGGCGATGGGCAAGACGGTGGCGGCGATGAGCATGAGCACGGTGCCGGAGACCACCGGGGTGATGATCCGGCGCAGCAGGGGCAGCCAGAAAGACAACAGGAGATAGAACAGCGAGGAGACCACCACGAGGCTGGCCAGCAGGCTCGGCCCTCCCTCATTCAACGCCAGCACTGAGATGGCCACGAAGTTGGTGGTGACGCCCATGAGCAGCACATGGCCGGCGCCGAATCTTCCGATCCGAGTGGCCTGCAAGGCGGTGAGGGTCCCGGAGATGATCAACGCGGCGAACACCGCCCACGACAGATAGGAGTCTCCCTGGCCTCCCGCCCGTGCGGTGATGGCCACGATCAGCACAATCCCCAGCATGTTGGCCATCACGCCCTGGGCACCCACGGCAATAGCCACCAAAGGGGGGCAGGGATCGTCGGGCTCGTAGCGGATGGCCTCGTTCATGATTCTGATTGCGCTACCGCGAGCCTCGGACCTGCACGGTCACGATGTCCAGCCCGTGGTACTTCTGGTGATGGACCGACGAGGAGTAGTGGCGAAGCAGGCGAAGCGACTCATCCCCCTCCTGCAAGCCCTCGGCCTCTTCGGACAGGTATGCCAACCGGTCCTCGAGGTTCTCCTCGTCGAACACGGCGAGAAACTCCATCTCCACAATTGCAGCCTCGGGGCGGGCCTGGATGATCAACCGGGCGGCCTCCTCGGCATCCGCCTCGGGCTGCATCAGGCTGGTCAGCAGCTCTTCGCCAGCCTCATCGCGCCGCACCAGGCTCAGCAAGGCCTCCTCTCCGGCGGAGCGCAGCCGCTGGGCAGAAGCCTCGTCCCAGCCGCTCCTAGCCGCCAGTTCTTGCAGGAACCGATCGATCTCAGGAAGCGACGAGACGCTCAGGTCCACTTCCAAGCGGCTGCGCCGCTGCGGGCTGGTCAGGTCCAAGAACACGACCATCGCCAACGCGGCCAATGCCCCCATCAGCATGCCGTTGTCGAGCAGCAGACCCCATTTGTGGCCCAGGAGGTCGGTGAAAATGGTCTGGTTGTCGAGTCCCATGCCCAGCGCGAACGCAACCCCCACCACCAGCGCCTTCTGCCCGTCGAGGCCGTCCTGCACAACCGTGCGGATGCCGCTCACAAAAAGCAGGGCAATGGCCACCAGTAGATAGGCGGCCACCACCGGGCTGGGAAGGGTGAGCAGGAACGCGGTCAGTTTGGGCAGAAAGGCCAGAGCAAGCAGAGTGCCGCCGATGACATAGCCGATGCGGCGAGCCCCCACCCCGGTGAAGCTGATGAGCGACACGCTCGTGCCCGAGTAGACGGAGGTGGGCGGAATGCCGAAGATGCCGGCCGACAAGATACCCAGTCCATTGGTGTTGAGTGAGCCCTGGACCAACCGGAAATCGGGAGCTTGGGGGCGAAGCGAGGAGGCCTGCTGTATGGCTACGCTGTCGCTCACGTTCTTGACCCCACCCGCCAGTGTTACCACCACGAACGCGGGCAGAAGCGACCAGAAACCTGCCCCCGGGGTCAGATCGAATCCGGGGAAGCCGCCAGAGTCGGGGATGCCCACCCAGGCCGCACCGCCAACCGGGCTGACCTCGTAGGCGCCGAACAACACAGCCACCACGCTCCCGAAGACGATCCCAATGAGCGGTGACCACAATCGCCATGCTCCCGATGCCCGCATGTGTAAAAGGATGAACACCGCCAGCGTCACTAAGGCAATGGTCGGTCCCGCGGCCTCGGGCGCGTCGGCAGGCACCTCTTCCACCCGGTCGAGTGCCACCGGCAAGACGGTGCCGGCGATCAGCAGGAGGACCGTGCCGGTGACCACCGGAGTGACTACCCGGCGCATGAACGGCAGCCAGAAAGCCAGCACCAGGTAGAACAACGAGGCCACCACGGTGAGGCTGGCCAACAGCTTCGGGCCGCCCTCGGCCAGGGCCAACACCGAGATGGCGATGAAGTTCGGGGTAGGGCCCATGATCAAGATGTGCCCGGCACCAAACCGCCGAAAACGGCTGGCCTGCACCGCAGTCAGCACCCCGGCGATAATCATGGCGGCGAACAGCGACCACGAGAAATAACCGGCGGCTTGGCCCCCCGCCCGGGCGGTGACGACCACGATCGACACGATCGGCGCCAACGCCAGCACCACGCCCTGAAGACCAGCGACAGCAGCAACGCCCGCCGGGCAGTGGTCGTTGGCCTCGTATCGAATGGCGTCGCTCACAACCGGCCCGCCCCGAAGGCTCCGCGGATTCGCACCACCAAAAACTAACGCGGAATGCCGAGTGGGATTAGAGCTTGGCCTCGCGGGGGTCCCAGAGAGCTCGGAGGGATTCTCCGATGCGGTTCAGCGATAGCACGGTGAGGAACATCATCACTCCGGGTACGAACACGATGTGGGGCGCTTTTTCCAGCAGATTCGGATCGCGGCCCTCCTGGATCATGTTGCCCCAAGTGGGCGTGCTGATGGGATCGATGCCCACGCCCAAGAAGGCCAATGAGGTCTCAGCCACGATCACCACGGCCACGACGATAAAGGCGTAAGAGGCCAACGGCAGAGCCACGTTGGGCATGATCTCCCGGAACAGAATGCGGCTGTTGGACGCGCCCATTGCCTTGGCTGCGGTAACGAATTCCCGAGCCGCGAACGTCAGTGTGTTGGCGCGCGACAGTCGTCCCATGGTGGGAATGCTCAACACCGATAGCGCGAGCGTGATCACCAGCACGCTGCCTCCGAAGATGGCCACGATGGAAAACAGCAAGATCAGGGCGGGGAAAGCCAAAACGGCGTCGGTAATGATGTTGAAGGTTCCCTCGGTTGCCCCCCGAAAAAAGCCGGCAGCCATACCGATAACCGACCCCACCGCCAGGCCGATGCCCACGGCGCCCAGGCCCACGATCAGAGAGATTCGCGCCCCCCGAATGCTCTGGTTCATAACGCTCTTGCCCAGCCGATCAGTGCCCAAGGGCTCGTCGGTGGTGAACGACGGGGGCCGCTCCCGGTCTTGGAAGTTGGCTTCCAAGCTGTCGAACATCCCACCCAGCTGCAAGAACACAAACAGCACCAGGATGAACAGCCAAACCATCGATATCCATACCGTCGCATCGACCCGAGAGCCGAATGCTGCTCGGATTAGCTGTCCTACCCCGGTGAGAATGCCGTATATCCCGCCCAGGGCGAGGATCACCTGAAGCCAGGCAACGCTGTCGTAGGTAACCAAGAGCTGTATCAGCAGCAAGGCCAACCCGATGATCAGTCGGGCGCTTCCTTCTCGAGCGAGGCGGGCGCGGCGACCTAGTTCGGGATCCACCACATCCTTGGCCTCAGGCTCGGTGACGACGCCAGTGATGTCAGCCACGTCTAATCCTCGGATCAAGCAGGGCGTAGGTGATCTCCACCAGCATGTTCAACATGATGTAGGCCACTGCCACCACCAGCACCAGACCTTGCAGCACTACCAGGTCATTGCCGGTGATGGAGTCCACCATCTTGAGCCCCATTCCCGGGAGCTGGAACAGCACCTCGATGATGACGGTGCCACCGATGAGCCGGCCGGTGCTCACCCCCGCCAAAGTGATGAGCGAGAATGACGACGGTCGCAGGGCGTGGCGAAACAGCACGTGGGCGGGAGACATGCCCTTGGCTCGGGCCGTCAGCACGAAGTCGTTTTGCAGGGTGGCCATCATGTCGGCCCTCAACAACCGCTGGAACACGGCGATCTCGGTCAGAGACAACGCGACCACCGGCATGATCAAGCGGCGGGAATGGTCCCACCAGTCCCATTCAGTGAGCCGGGTCCACCCTTGGGGCGGCAATATGTCGAGTTGGTTGAACAAGATGAAGATCAACAGGATGCCGACCAGGAACTGGGGCAAGGAGATAGCGGCAAACGATGCCGCGTTCAACGCTCGGTCCACTCTTCGTCCCGCCCGATAGGCGGCATACACCCCCAGCGGAATGGCCAGAATGAGCGCCAGAGCCTGGGCTACCACCGTCAGTTCCAGGGTGATGGGCAGCCGCTGTCGAATGGTGTCCGAAACTTTCAGGCCGTGGGTTCTTACCGACTCCCCCAGATCACCGGTAAGCGCATCCCCCAGCCACTTGCCGTAGCGAACCACGACGTTTTCGTCGAGTCGAAGCTCCCGGTTGACCAACTCCCGGGCGGCGGGCTCCTGGGCCCGCTCTTGGCCTAGGAGGCGAATGGTGGGATCACCGGGCAGCAGCTCCACATAGAAGGAGGAAAAGAAGCTCACCAAGATCAGCACCGGAATGATCCGGATGATGGTGCGACCGATGGTCTTCAACTGCTGTCACCTCCCCCTACGCCTCGGCACGGGCCCCATAGATGATGCCCCATAGAACAGGGGGTGGGCACGGACCGTGCCCACCCCCTCGTTCTCAGATGAGTTTCTTGGCTAACCCTTAGCGGTGAATTCCAAGAGAATGATGCCGGCGTCGGTCTGGAATATGCCCGAAACCTCGTCGGTCCAGTAGTAGCCGACCTCGCCCTTGCTGGTCACGATGACCGGGACCTGATAGGCGAACTCGCGCTGGAAGCGGCTGTAGCCCTCGTAGCGCTCCTCGAAGGTGACGCCTTCACGGCCCTGCTTGAGCGAGGCGTCAAATTCTGGATAACACGCCTTGGCCCAGTTACGGGATGAGACGTTGGGACCGCACACGCCGTCCTCGGTGGAATCGCCGAAGTACACGTCGTACATGTAGTCGGGATCGCCCACGGGGATGGCCCACGGATTGGCCACCGATTCGCCGCCGAACACGGCGCCGACCATCTCGCCGACCTCCACGCAGTTGGCGGTGGCGGAGATGCCAACCTCGCTCCACATGGCGATCAGAGTCTCGGTGAGGAGCACGTTCTCGGGTGAGGTAGTGCAGTAGGTCTGGAACTCCAGCGGACCGCCTAGTTGCGCTTCACACTCTTCGAGCGCCGCTCGCGACGCGTCCTGGTCAAAGCCCGGCAGCACTGCTTCGGGATCGGTCCACGGAGAGCCCGGCCTCATCAAACTGCGGATCATGTTGTTCAGGCCCTCGTACACGATCTCGTTGATGGTCTCGTAGTCGATGGCGTGGGCCGCAGCCACCCGGCACTCCCGGATGTTGAACGGCTCTTTCACGTTGTTGAGCATCCAGTATCCGCCGTGGTTGTCAACTCGGGAGGTGGTGTTCACACCCTTGGCAATGGCGTCTTGGAGGTTCTGGGGATGGCGGTCGTAGCCGATGTCGAGATCGCCGGCATTGAACGCGTTGTAGCGCTGCGGTGGCTCGATGATGGGCTTGAAGGTAACGCTGTCCAGATAGGGGCATCCCTCGCGGAAGTAATCCGGGTTGCGCACCACAACGGCCTGATCGTCTTGGACCCACGAATCAAGCATGAACGGGCCTGCGCCCACGCCCTGCGGGTTGATGTTGACGTCGGAATTGAGGCCGGTTTCTGGATCCTGGCCAGCCTGATATGTGGTGGGCGACATCATCCACGCCATACGGGAGGCGAAGATCTGCGCGAACACCGCGTTCTTGCTGGTGGCAGTGAGCTCGATGGTGTAGTCGTCGATCTTCTCCCACGAAGCGATCAGATCGGCCTGAGCCCGCGACTGCGACCCGATATCGGGATTCTGGTGGTGCTCGATGTTCCAGATCAGTGCGTCGACATCCAACGGGGTGCCGTCGGTGAAGTTGACGCCCTCGCGCAGCTTCAGCGTGAACACCTCATTGTCTTCAGTGGAGATGCTCTCGGCCAGGCCGGGAATCAACTGGCCAGTGGCGAAGTCCTCGTAGAACAGCGCACCGTAGATGGCGATCATCTGCGTGCCGCCCAGCGAGGCCCCGCCCTGGATCAAGGTGGGGTCCCATCCGACGATCTCACCGAACATGCCGATAGTGAGGTTGCCGCCTGTCGGCCGCCCGTCTGAGCATTCGGTGGTGAGGATTTCACCAGGGATGTATCCGGTGTTGCCGGTGGGCACTCCCCCAGTTTCTTCTACTTCAACCTCTTCGGACTCCTCGATGGTCACCACCGGCTCGTCTTCGGGCTCATCGGCGGGGGCTTCCGCGGGAGCCTCCTCGGCGGGAGCCTCCTCCGCGGGAGCTTCCTCCGCGGGAGCCTGGTCTTCCGGCTCCTCGGCTGCGGGTGCCGGCGTACCTGCGGTGACTCCGTCGCCGTCGTCATCGTCGTTGCCGCAGGAGACGGCAAACACCGTCAGCGCCAACAGGACGGCAAGAAGCCTCAACCAACGCGATTTCATGAGCATGACCCCCTCGGGTTTGGCTATGGGCAGCCGAGCCTCAACCGACTGCAAGTTGTCAGACCTTAGGGATTTATTGAGAGTGCGCGCAAAGTGTCGCCGCAGCTACGACTGCAATCGAGTGGCGGCGGGGGCAAGCTCTCGTTCCAAACGGTCGGTAATCACTCGAAAGTAGGGCAAAGGCTCCCCGATTGGATCGGGAATCTCGTCGGCGGCCCGGCCGATAAACCGGTTGCTGGTTTGGGCTTCGCGCTGGTTGTGCAGTTGGGCGACCCACGCTTGGGAGTCGGCCCCGTTGCGGTTGCCCACCTGGTCGGCAAGACGGCTCAGCTCGGCGGGCAAGAAGGTGGCCGCCGCCTTGGCCTCGCTGCGGGCCGCCACCGCCCAGCCGTGGTTTCTCGTCATGACCACGATCAGATCGGACTCGTCCACCAGATACTCCGAAAGGCGGCGGCTGCGGTGGGCCGACAGGTCCAGTCCCCGCTCGGCCATGGCGGCTATGGCGTACTCGTGGGCGGGCTGCCCGCTCCAGTCCATCGTCCCGGCCGAACCCACCTCCACGTCGGGAGCCAGATGGGCAAACAGCACCTCGGCCATCGGCGAGCGGCAGATGTTGCCCGTGCAGACAAACAGAACCTTGATGGCGTTGGAGTGTAAGAGCCGCATCGCCGGCTTTCTATGCTCAACGCATGACAGGTCCGATGGATGGAGTGAAGGTCGTCGAGTTGGGGGTGTGGGTGGCTGGCCCCGCGGCGGGTGGCATTTTGAGCGACTGGGGGGCCGACGTGGTGAAGATCGAACCCCCCGCTGGCGACCCGGCAAGGACCTTCCAGCAGATGCTGGGCGGAGACATGCCCACCAATCCCGTGTTCGAGCTGGACAACCGCTCCAAGCGCTCGGTGGTGGTTGATCTGGCCCAGGCCGAAGGTCGGGCCATCGCAGCCGAGATCATCGACGACGCCGATGTGTTCCTCACCAACCTGCGGCTGAGCGTGCTCCAGCGGCTGGGGTTGGACTACCAGTCGCTGGCCGCCCGCAACCCGGGGCTGGTCTACTGCGCCATAACCGGCTACGGACTCGAAGGGCCCGATGCCGACCGTCCGGCCTACGACATCGCGGCCTTCTGGGCCCGCTCGGGCATCGCCGCCCAGCTCACTCCGCCGGGCGGCGCGCTCCCCTTCCAGCGGGGCGGGATGGGCGACCACAACGTGGGACTGGCCGGAGCGGCGGCCATCAGCGCGGCGCTGTACCACCGAGAGCGCACCGGGGAGGGCCAGATGGTGTCGTCGTCGCTGTTCCGAGAGGGCATGTACACCATCGGCTTCGACATCAACGTGCTGTTGATGTGGGGCCTCAACATGGCGGTGGGCACCCGGGAGGCCATGGGCAACCCGGCCATCAACAACTACACCGCGGGCGACGGCCGGCGTTTCTGGGTGGTGGGCCTGGAGGGCGACCGCCACTGGCCCCCGCTGGCCCGAGCCGTGGGCCATCCCGAGTGGATCGACGACGAGCGGTTCGCCACCCCCCGAGACCGGGCGGTCAACGCCGTGGAGCTGATCGCCGCCCTCGACGAGGCCTTTGCCACTCGTCCGCTGGATGAGTGGGCCGAGATCTTCGCCACCGAGCCCGACATGTTCTGGGCCCCGGTGAACACCCTCGACGACCTGTTGTCCGATCCCCAGACCGGCCCGTCGGGGGCGCTGGTGGAGGTGCCCGACGGGGCCACCGGCACCACCATGCTCGCCACCCCGGTCGACTTTCACGGCACCCCATGGGCGCCTCGCAGCCTGGCTCCTGAGTTGGGGGAGCACACCGATGAGGTGCTGGCTGAAATGGGCCGCACTCCCGATCAGATAGCGGAGCTGCGGTCGAGCGGCACCGTGGCCTGAGCCTTCCCGAACTCCCAGCCATAGGATGTCGCCGTGCCTTTGACCAGACTCGACGAGACGCTGCGCCATCAGATACCCACCACGTTCGATCACGTGGGGACCAGCGACCCCCGGTTCTTCGACCGGTACTGGTTCTCGTGCTACGACCCGGCCGGGTCACTGACCATGATCATCGGGGTGGGGCTGTACATGAACATGAACGTGTTCGACGGCTTCGTGGCCTGCCAGGTGCCCCGCGACGACGGGGGCAGCAACCAGCGGAACTTCCGCTTCAGCCGAGCGCTGCGCCCCGACATCGACCGGGTGGGGGTGGGACCGCTCGACATCGAGATCATCGAGCCGTTCAAAAAGGTCCGCCTCACCGCAACTGGTGACGATCACCCCATCGACATGGACCTGACGTGGACTGGTTTCCTGCCCCCCAAAGAAGAAGACCACCACTTCAGCCGGGTTCGGGGCCGGGTCACCCAGGACTACTGCCGCTATACCCAGGTGGGCCGAATGGACGGAGCCGTCACCCTCGATGGCACCGACTACTCCGTGGAGAGCTGGTGGGGCGGCCGGGACCACTCTTGGGGAGTGCGACCCCAAACCGCCGGGCCCGAACCGGTCACCGGCGAGGACGGCATCGATGTCCGAGCCCAGCACGGCTCGGTGTTCTACTGGCTGCCGTTCTCGTGCGCCGACTTCGGCGGCCACGTGCAAGTCCACAGCACTGGCGACGGCCGCCAGCACTATTTGGACGGAGTGATCGGACAGTCCGACGGCACCGAAACCGAGGTGGTGGCCGCCGAGTTCGAAGTGGACTTCTGGGACGACACCCGCCGCTGGCACCAGGTTCGGTCGCAGTTCACCGACACCGCCGGGGAGGTCTACGAGATCGAGACCAACCAGATCCACCGCGACTGGGCCATGATCGGCACCGGCTACGACTGGGGCTGGGAGGACGGCGGCGGCCTGGGCGTCTACCGAGGGCAGTACTACTCCGAGACCGACACCTACGACCTGTCCCACCCCGAGAACGTGGTGCTCCCCTCTGGAGAGGTCCGCGTCCCCGGCCACCGCGAGGCTCCGGCGGTGGGCACCGTGAACGGCCAGCCGCTGGCCGGCCACCAGATTGTGATCTGCTCGGGGCGAGTGCCCTTCTTGGGCCTGAACGATGATGTGAGGCCATGGTGAGTCAAGAGCAATCGTTCGCCGGGCAAGTCGTCATAGTCACCGGGGCCAGCCGCGGCGTGGGCGCAGGCCTGGCCGTCCGCCTCGGCGAGCTGGGCGCGGGGGTGGCCTGCGTGGCCCGAGCCACCGACTCGGCCCGACTCAAGCTGCCCGGCACGGTGGACGAAACCGCAGCAGCCGTTGACGAGGCCGGCGGCGACGGCTTGGCCGTGCCCTGCGACCTGTCCCGTCCCGACCAGATCGAGGCCATGGTGGAAACCGTGGTGAACCACTTCGGCCGCATCGATGCCCTGGTGAACAATGCCGCGGTGACCTTCGTGGGCGACCTCGACATTGAGCTAAAGCGCTATGAGCTGACCATGGCCATCAACACCACCGCCCCGCTGCTCGCCACCCGGCTGTGCCGACCATATTTGGCCGAACGCAACGGGCGAATCGTCAATGTCTCATCGGCGGCCGGTCTCGCCTATTTCCCATCGCTGATGGCCTACGGCATGTCCAAAACCGCACTGGAGCACCTAACCGTGAGCAGCGCGGCCATTCTGGCTGAGGACGGTATCGCCGTGAACTGCTTCCGCATCGACACCGCGGTGGCCAGCGAGGGCTTTGTGATGAACGCTCCCGACGCCGATCACTCCACCTGGGCCGACACCTCGGTTTCCGCCGAGGGCATCGTGTGGATGCTCCAACAGCCCACCTCCTACACCGGAAGGCTGGAGAGCATGGTGGGCATGGCCCAGCGCGAGGGCATCATGGCCGAGATCGCCGACAAGACCAGTTCCAACGCTCCTTCGGCGAGCCAATGGAGCATTGACCGCGCCCGGGGCATTGTCTAGGGCCCAGGAGGTTCACTCCTTCTGCCGCATCTGCACCGCCATGTGCGGCATCACGGTCACCGTTGAGGGTGACCGAGTATTAAAGGTAAGAGGCGACGACGCCCACCCCATCTCCAAGGGCTACACCTGTCCCAAGGGCCGGGCACTCCCCGAGTGGCACCATCATCCTCACCGGCTGGATCGACCCCAGATTGGCGATCAGGTCGTGGGGTGGGACCAATGCCTCGATGACCTGGGCAGCCGCCTGGCCGCCATCATCGACCAAAGCGGTCCCGATTCGGTGGCTATGTACCTGGCCAGCGGCTCCGCCTACGACGCCAACGGCCGCCGAGCCGCCGAGCGGTTCCTGGGTGCCATCGGCTCCCGCCAGAAATACACCGCCACCACCATCGACACCCCCATGCGCCCGCTGGTGGCCGAGCTCATGGGCGGCTGGTCGGGGATCACCCCCATGTGGGACCAAGAAGCGGCCCGAATGCTCCTTCTGGTGGGCACCAATCCAGTGGTGTCCCACGGCCACGGCAACGGATTGGCGGACCCCATTCGGCGGCTGCGGGCCCAGCAGGAACGGGGGCCGGTGTGGGTGATCGACCCCCGCCGCACCGAGACCGCTCGGCTCGCCGACCGCCATCTGGCCCCCCGGCCCAGCACCGACTACCTGATCCTGGGCTGGCTGGTACGAGAGCTGCTGGTGGACGGGGCCGACTGGGACTACTTGAACGAGCACTCGGTCGGGGTCGAAGAACTCACCGCCGCGGTGGCCCCCTTCACTCTGGACCGGGCGGCAGCCGGAACCGGGCTAGACCCCGCCGAACTGCTCGATCTCCTCGACGCGGTGCGAACCGCGGGCCGGTTATCAGTGCTGTCGGGCACCGGGGTGTCCATGGGCCGCCACGCCAACGTGACCGAGTGGCTGCTGTGGGCGCTGGCCGTGGTCACCGGCTCCTACGACCAGCCCGGAGGGATGTGGTTCAACCCCGGCTATCTGATGCAGCTCGACACGCGTGATTGGCAGCCCTCCGACGGCCAGCCCGAACCCGGACCGGCCAGCCGTCCCGAGCTCCCCCGCCGCTTCGGCGAGTACCCGTGTGCTGCCTTGGTGGACGAGATCGAGGCCGGCAACGTGCGGGCGCTGGTGGTGGTGGGCGGCAACCCGCTGATCGCCTTCCCCGATCGAGACCGGACCCAGGCGGCATTCGAATCTCTCGACGTGCTGGCGGTGGCCGACGTAGTAGAAACCGACACCACCGCCCTGGCCACCCACCTGCTGCCTGTGGCCGGCCAACTGGAGCGAGCCGACCTGCCCTGGATGCTCGACGCCTACCAGCCAGCCATTGCCACCCACTACACCCCGGCGGTGGTCCCCCCCGGCGCCGACCGCTGGCTCATGTGGCAGGTCTTCGCCGACCTGGGCCGCCGACTGGGCGTGGGAGTGCTGCCTCGGGGCATCGACGCCGACACCGCCACCGACGAAGACCTCTTGGAACTGATCGCCGAGCGGGGCCGCAGCGATGCCGCCACCGTGCTGGCCGCCCGACGCGGGTTGGTGGGCGAAGCCAGCCCGGTTCACGGCTGGGTTCTCAACCGAGTGCTGCCCGAAGGCCGCTGGCGACTGGCCCCCGAGCCGCTGGTGGCACAGCTTGCCGACCTCGATCACCCTGCGCCGGTGGTTCTGCTGCCCCGCCGTCAGATGCGAACCATGAACGGGCAGCTCCGCGACTTGGGCGATGTGGGCCCCGAGGTGTTGATCCATCCCGACCACGGCATCGCCGACGGCCAGCCGGTACAGGTACACAGCGCCCACGGCGAGCTGGTGGGCACGGCCCGCACCAGCGACGAGATCGCCTCTGGGGCGGTGTCCATCCCCCACGGCTGGGCCGACCCCAACGTCTGCACCCTCACCACCGCCGAAGTCGATGTCGATCCTCTCACCGGCATGGTCTGGCAGTCGGGACTGCCGGTTCAACTCAGCCCGGCAGAATCGGTTTGAGGGCAGCATGAGTGCCGAGAGTCCAAGTCTTCTGACCCTGAAGCTCCCCAAGGAACTAGGCGGGCTGGAAGCCGACCTGCGCTCCCAGTTCCTGGCTACCGAGGCCGCCAGTCGGGCCGACGGGTCAGCGGGCTGGAACGAGACATTCACCACCACTTCGGCAGCCATCGCCGCGGCCCGCCTGCCGCAAAAGGGCATGGACGAAGTGGCGGCCAGCGCAACCGATGGTGCCGCTTGGCCCCCGTTCACCGGCACGTTCCCACTGTCGGGAAGGGCTGCACCGGCCCCCAACGGTGTGGTGTTGACCGGGCGATGGGGATTCGGCTCCGGCATCGTCGACGCCGCCTGGGTGGTGGCCGGTTGCACCACCGAGTGGGGGCCGCGGTGGGCAGTGATCCCGGTAGAGCAGGTGACCGTACACGACACCTGGCAGGTCAGCGGCCTAGAGGAGACCTTGAGCCACGACTACAGCGTGCAAGAGGTATTCGTACCCCATCGCCGGCTGTTCGACCTGTCCCAGCCGCCGCCACGAGGCGGCCTTCTGCACCGGATGCCCATGTACGCCCTGATCACTCCCGACCACTGCGGGGTGAGCCTGGGCATCGCCCGGCGGGCGCTGGATGAGGTCGCAGTGGCCGCGGCGGGCAAGAACCGCCTGACCAGCATGGCCCCCCTCGATGAGCGGCCAGTGTTCCAGCGAGACCTCGGCCAGGCCGACACCAAGCTTCGAGCGGCCCGGGCCCTGGTACTGGAAGTGCTGGACGAGTTCTGGACCACCGCCACCGAAGGCCAAACGATTGAAGAAGAACTGGTGCAACGAGCTCGGGCCGCTGCCACGCATGCCGCCGACATCGCCGTGGAAGTGGCGTCGATGGCCTACCGCCGAGGCGGCGGATCGGTCCTCTACCAAGACCATCCCCTCAACCAGTGCTTCCGAGACGCCCACGCCGCCACCCAGCATGTCCACGTGACCGACGAGATGTTCGAGCTGGTCGGCACCACCCTGCTGGGCGATACCCCCAACTAGGAACTGGCGGGGGCGGGCTCCTTGGCCGAGCGGCCGTCAGGGCCCATGAGCTCCTCGCCCAGTGTGATGGCGCCAGCCAGGGCCACCACCATGATGATCGACGAGCCGGTGAACAAGGCTTCGGCACCCCAGTTCTCGTAGACCCACCCGGTAACCAGCGCGGCTATCCCCGCAATGACCAGGCCCAATGCCCCGTAGAGCCCTTGAGCGGCAGCCGCCTGCTCAGGAGGAGCCGACACCGCCACCGCCAGTTGTCCGGCCGGCAGGGTGAAGGCGTCGAAGATCGCGTGGGCGGCCGACACCCCGATGAGCACCCACAGAAAGTCCACGTAGCCGTAAACCATCATGCAGGCCACCGCCCCCATGATCGAAAAGGGCATCAACCGCATGGGTCCCCGCTGTTGGGCGATCTTGCCCCCAAGAGGGGCCAGCGGAATCATCGGTATGGCGAACAGGGCAATGGAAAGAGCGATGACCAGCGTGCCGGCCCCGAGGTCGTCGAGCAGCACCGCCCACGAGGTTTCAAACACCCCGATAGTGGTAAAGAAAGCGGCCCCAGCCAGCATGCCGGAATTGAGGGATCGGATGCGGAAGAGATGCCGTACCGGCACTCTAGTTGCAGCCACCTGTCCCGCTGACAGATCCAGCCGGAAAATCCAGAAGTAGATCAACGCGTAGAGACCAGCCATGAATATGAAGGGAGCCCGCAAGTTGACGAACTCAGCCAGAACCCCGGCCACCACCGGCCCAAGCACGAAGCCGCTTATGTCGAAGGCCCCCATCGTGCCCAGGTTCTTGCCCATGTTGGCAGGCTCTCTGGTGATGAGAATTCGGCGAATGGCAGGACCGGTGGCGCCGGTTCCCGCGCCGAGGAAGAACCGAGCGGCGGTGAACTGCCAAATTTCATCGGTTATCGCCATGCTGAGCATGGACAAGATGGCTATGAGCACTCCGCCGTGGACGAGTATCCGGACGTATCCCCGATCGGCGAACCGGGCCAATCCAACCTGGGCGATGAATCCAGCCAGAAAGCCCACCGCGATTATGAACCCCAGCTCGGTTTCGCTGAAGCCCAGCTTCTCCCGGAACTCGGCCAGCAGGGTGAACAGCGAGCCATAGCCCATCGACAACGAGCCGGTGACAATGAAATAGGGCCAGAACGAGCGCGCCGTGCCCGGCGTGGTGTTCTCAGCCATCGGGGAACCCTACTCCCCGCTCAGGGCGATTGACTCAGCGCTCTTCCCGGCGATAGGGCAGGCCCAGCGCGGCTGGCGCCACCGACGGGCGGTGGCGATGGCGCCAGCTGATGATCACCAGCACCACCACGGTGAGCACGAACGGGAGGATGCCGAGCAGCGCCGGCGAAATGCTGCTTACGTCCAGTCCCAAGACCTCGATGTCGAAAGTCTGCAACCGGGGTTGCAGGGCCAGCGTGAAGCCGAACAGCAGTGCGCCCAGCGCCAGCCGACCGGGCCGCCACGCGCCGAAGATCACCAGGGCCACCGCGATCCACCCCCGGCCGGCCACCATGCCCTCGGTCCAACCCGGGGCCATGTACAGCGAGAGAAATGAGCCGGCCGCCCCGGCGAACGCTCCGCCGACCATGACCGCCACCGAGCGCAGCGCCATCACCGAATGGCCCGCGGTGTCAGTGGTGGGCGCCGATTCCCCCACTGCCCTGATGGCCAGCCCCAGCCGAGTGCGGGCCAGCACGAACCACACCGCCAGCCCGAGCAGCACAGTGAGGTACACCACCGGCGGCTGGTCGAAGAAGATCTCCCCGATCCAAGGAATGTCGGCCAACCCGGCGATCCCCAGATCGGTGAACTGGGTCTCGGGCCGCTCCCCCACCACGTTGCGCCCCACATAGGCGGCCAGTCCCAAACCGCCGATGGTGAGGGCCAAGCCGGACACCACCTGATCAGCGCCCAACACCACGCTTACCAGGGCGTGGAAGCCGCCCACCAGCGAACCCACCGCGGCGGCGGCGAAGAACGCGGCCCACGGACTCCCCGTTTCCAGCCCCACCATGAAGCCGCTGACCGCGCCCATGGTCATCATTCCCTCGACTCCGAGGTTGAGCACGCCGGCCCGCTCTGCAATGAGCTCTCCGAGGGCGGCCAGAAACACCAGGGTGCCGAACTGCACGGTGGCCACGAACAATCCGATGAGGGCCGCTTCCGACATCAGGCGACTTCCCCGGCAAGATCGGGTTCACCGGACTCGGCAATCGACGACTCTCCCCCCGGCCCAGACCATTGAATCCGGTAGTTGAAGAACACCACGGCCACCAGGGCGCCGAACAGGATCATGGCCTGCAAGATGTCGGCGATGGCCGAGCTGACTCCCAGCGTCTGGATGCTCTGGCCGCCCACCTGCACCGCCCCGAAGACGAAGGCCACCACCGCCACCCCCGAGGGACGCATGAGGGCCAGGGCGGCCACGATTATCCCGGCAAAGCCGTATCCGTTAGACAATCCCGATTCCAGGCGGACGGCCGACCCGGTGAGCTGCACCGCCCCGGCCAAACCGGCGATGCCGCCCGACAGCAGCAGCGCGGTCAGCACCTTGCGGCGCAACGAGACGCCGGCATAGCGGGCGGTATCGGGCGATGAGCCCGCCAAGCGCAGCTCATAGCCCCATGCCGTTCGGGACACCGCCAGCCAGAACACAAGGAGCAAGCCCAAGGCGATCAGCATTCCGATGTTGGCCCGGCCGAAAAGCCCGGGCAACGCGGCCTGCTCGGGTACCGGCTCGATCACCGCGAAGCCGAAGGACTCGGGATCCTTCCACGGGCCTGTCTCCAGCCACTCAACCACCCGGATGGCCACATACACCAGCATCAGGGTGGTGATGATCTCGCTCACCCGGAGATGGGACCGAGCCAGCGCAGGACCGATCATCAGCGCCATGCCACCGACAACCCCCGACGCCATCATCAGGGCAATGAGCAGCGGGCCGGAGAGCCCGTCGGCGATCATGGCCACGCCGGTGGCGACGATGGCGCCGGCCATCATCTGCCCTTCGGCCCCGATGTTCCACAGGCCCATAGACCCGGCCACCGCTACCGACAGGCCGGTGAGCGCCAGCGGTGTGGCCCGCTCCAGGGTGCGCGACAGCGAATCAGTCCCCTTGAAAGCGGAGTCGAACATCCGCTCGTAGACCTCGGCCGGGCTGTGGTCCGAAACCCACAGCAAGATGGCGCCCAGTATCAACGCCACCACAACGCCGAGCACAAAGCCCGCTGCTTGAGTGGCGGGCACCACTCGCTCCCTCCGGGCCAATACTGGTCGGATCATGCCCGGTCCCCTCGGTCCAGCACCGGTCGGATCATGCCCGTACCTGTCCGGCCATGGCCTCGCCGATCACGGTTCGCGGGGTCACATCCGGGCCATACTCGGCCACCACCCGGCCTTCGAACATCACCAAGAGGCGATCGGAAAGCGCCAGCAATTCGTCCAAGTCCTCCGAGATCAACAGAATTCCCACACCGTCGGCCCGCTGGTCCGCCAAGTGGCTCTGTATGGCGGCAACGCCCTGCACGTCCAAGCCGCGGGTGGGCTGGGCCGCCACCAGCACCGCAGGCTGTTCGGCCAGCTCCCGGCCCAGCAGCAGCCGCTGGAGGTTGCCGCCCGAAAGCCCGGCAACCGGGTCGTGCAGCCGGCCCGCCCGCACTCCGAAGCGCTCCACCAAGTCTTGGCAGAATTGGACGCACTTGGCCATCACCAACATGAGTCCCCGACGCTGAGATCGGTACGACCGCACCACTGCGTTGTCCACCACCGACATCTTGGGCGCCAACCCCACGCCGATGCGGTCTTCGGGCACATAGGCCAGGCCAAGGCGGTAGCGATCCGCAGGTGACGCTTCGGTAACGTCCTGCTCCTTGAACGTAACCCGGCCCTGAGAAGGCCGGCGCAACCCGGTTACTACCTCGGCTAGTTCCTTCTGGCCATTGCCCGACACCCCGACGATGCCCACTATCTCACCGGAGTGAACAGTCATGTTGATGTCGGCCAGCGCCGGCAACCCTCGGTCATTGAGGGCGCTGATGCCTTGCAGAGCAAGGACTTCGGGACCGGCTTCCAGCGCCGGCGGGCGCTGAACATAACCGCCCCCGGACGAACCCACCATCATCTCGGCCAAGGAGGAGAGGTCCACATCGTCCAAGTTGTCCACGGTGGCCACGGTCTTGCCCTGGCGCAGCACGGTGGCCTCGTCGCAGAAGGCCACCACCTGGTCGAGCTTGTGGCTGATGTAGATGATCGAGCGGCCGTCCTCGGCCATGGCCTTCAGGGTGAGCCCCAGCTCTGCCGCCTCCCCTGGCGTCAGCACCGCGGTGGGCTCGTCCATGACCAGCACCGAGGCGTTCCGCCACAAGGCCTTGAGGATCTCAACCCGCTGCCGCTCGCCCATCGAGAGCTGCCACACGGGGCGGGTGGGGTCGGCAGCCATGCCATAGGCCGCCGACAGCTCAGCCACCCGCTCCTCGATCTCCGCACTCCGCAGCAGCCCCGGCGCGGCCCCCAGCACGATGTTCTCAGCCACCGTCAGGGTGGGCACCAGCCGGAACTCCTGATATACCATGCCCACCCCCGCGGCTATGGCATCGGCCGGCGACTGGAAGAAGCGCCGCTGGCCGTTCACCCACACCTCGCCGCCGTCGGGCCGGTAGACGCCCGACAGAACGCTGACCATGGTGGTCTTGCCCGCGCCGTTCTCCCCCAGCAGCGCGTGAATGGTGCCGGGGCGAACCCGCAGGTCGGCCCCAGCACAAGCGATCACTCCGGGGAATCGCTTCTCGATTCCCCGGAGCCAGACCGCATAGTCGGCATCAGTAGATGCCATTTCTGGTTACGGGATACTCCCGGCTGGGGTCAGGACGGATCGGCGCTGCCGACGACACCCTCGACGAAGAACCCCATGCCCAGCATGGCGCCGTCGTCCATCGTCTCGCCTTCGGCCACGACCACGTTGCCGTCCTGATCGATGATGGGTCCGGTGAACACATCCCAGGTGCCTGCGACGATTTGGTCCCACACTTCGATGACTTCGTCTACAACCTCGGCTGGCACATCGTCTGCCGGAGGAGCCAGGGTCACGATCTCGTCGTCCATTCCGCCCCAATAGGCCCCCGGCGAGTAGGTGCCTGCGCCCACCGCTTCGATGATCCGGGCGTAGTACGGACCCCAGTTCCACACCGGCGCGGTGATGTAGGCATCGGGGGCGAAGGCGCTCATGTCGGAGTTGTACGACACCCAGCGGGCCCCGGCCTCCTGAGCGGCGATGCCGGGTGCGGTGGAGTCTTGGTGCATGGCGATCACATCGGCGCCGGCTTCCAGCAGCGCCGAGGCGGTATCGCCCTCAAGGGCCGGGTCGAACCAGGTGAAGGTCCAGTTGACGTGGACTTCCACATCGGGATTGGTCCGCTGCGCTCCCAGGGTGAAGGCGTTGATGCCCCGCAGCACCTCGGGAATCGGGAAGGCGGCCACGTAGCCGATCTGGTTGGTCTCGGTCATGGCGCCCGCGGCCATCCCCGACAGATAGCGGGGCTGGTACATCCGGCCGAAGAAGTTGCCGAAGTTGGTGTCGTTCATCTTGAACCCGCTGGCGTGCTCGAACACCACATCCGGGTACTCGCCGGCCAGTTCCTCCATCGGGTCCATGTAGCCGAAGGAGGTGCCGAATATCACGTCGGCCCCCTCGTTCTCGATGAAGTCCACCACAACGGCGCGGAAGTCCTCGGCAACCTCGGGGACGTTCTCCACGAACAACGTGGTTGCGCCCGTCTGCTCCTCAGCAAAACGGCGCCCCTGGTCGTGGGCCCATGTCCACCCTGCGTCGCCCACCGGGCCCACAAAGACGAACGCAGCAACGACCTCGTCGTCCATCGGCGCCTCTGTGGCCATCGGCTCGGGCTCGGGTGCCTCAGTTGCCGCCGGTTCCGGTTCCGGGGCCTCAGTCGCCGGGGCCGGCGCTGGCTCAGGTGCAGCATCATCGTCGTCGTTGCCGCACCCAACGGCAACCAACGTGATCGTCGCCACAACCACCAGCAGCTTCAGCAAGAACTTCTTAGCCATATTTCCCTCCTTGAATCGGCTCAGCGAGCCAGCCCCAAGAGAGTAGCCTGTAACGCTGACGCGGGTGCCACAGACTCGGTTACCGCTTCATTACAACTTCGATTCGACAGGTACTGCCGTGACAACTCTTGCCAGCATCCCCGAAGGCTTCGGCCTCGAAACCGAGGTGATCAACACCACCGCCCGCGACCGGGCGGTGGAGCGATGCCGCCAGGTGGGCATCCGGCTGCCAACATTCGCCGAGCTGGCCGATCCGCCGGCGGCTGATTCCGCCCTAGCGGGGATCGACCCCGACGCCGCCGACGCCGCCAACTTGTGGCGGGTGAACTGGTTCAACGACGCCTCAAGGGCGGGCCGGGCCGCGGTGCCCGAGTACGTGGTGATCCCTCCGGCGCTGTCGGGAGTGGAGTCGCCCATCATCATGCTGCTGGGCAACCGGTTCCCGATGATCGGGGCCCACAAGGTGCTGGCCGCCTACTCCTGTCTGGCGCCCCGCCTGGTGACCGGGCAGTTCGACCCCACCGAGAACCGGGCGGTGTGGCCGTCCACCGGCAACTACGCCCGAGGCGGCATCGCCATCTCCAAGATCATGGGCTGCCGTGGGGTGGCCGTGCTGCCCGAGGGCATGTCGGCCGAGCGGTTCGAGTGGCTCGACCGGTGGACTTCGGACCCCTCCGATGTGATCCGCACTCCCGGCTCGGAGAGCAACGTGAAGGAGATCTACGACGCCTGCGCCGCCCTGGCCGAAGACGAGGCCAACGTGATCCTCAACCAGTTCTGCGAGTACGGCAACTACCTGGGCCATGTGATCGCCACCGCTGCTGCCATAGAGCGGGTGTTCGAGCACTACACCGAAGGGCACTCCTCGGCCCGGCTGGCCGGGTTCGTGGCCGCCTCGGGATCGTCCGGAACGCTGGGGGCGGGCGACCCCATCAAGGAGCGCCACGGGTCGGCCACCGCGGTAGTGGAGGCGCTGGAGTGCCCCACGCTTCTGTACAACGGCTATGGCGAGCACAACATCCAGGGCATCGGCGACAAGCACGTTCCGCTGATCCACAACGTGGCCAACACCGACGTGGTGGTGGCGGTGTCCGATCGGGCCACCGACGAGTTGGGAGTGCTGTATTCCTCCGCTGAGGGGCGGGCGCTGCTGGCCCAGCGGGGGGTGGGCGACGATGTGATCGCCCATCTGGACGACCTGGGGCTGTCGTCCATCTGCAACCTGCTGGCATCGGCCAAGATGGCTGCCGCGTTGGACTGCGGTTCCGACGATGTGATCGTGACCATTGCCACCGATGGGGCTGCTCTTTATGGCTCGGAGCGGGCCAAGACTGTTGCCACTGACTTTGGGGGCGAATTCGGATCGGCCGAGGCCGCGGCGGTGGCTGGCCGGTGGCTCGACGGCGTGGACACCGACCACTTGCTTCAGCTCAGCGACCGCGACCGTGACCGGGTGTTCAACCTGGGGTACTTCACCTGGGTGGAGCAGCAGGGGGTTGACCTGGACCACTTCGACGCCCGCCGAGACCAGGCGTTCTGGGTGGCCCTTCGGGATCTGGTGCCGGTATGGGACGAGCTGATCGCCGACTTCAACGCTCGTACTGGGGTTTGATGCCTGGGCTGTTGTCCGGTCGGGCCGTGGCAGGGTCCGGGCTGCGGGTCCTGTCACCTACGGCGGCACCCACAGCCCTGGGGGGGCTCCGGTGAGCCCGAAGGGTCTGACTTGTTCTTGTGGTGTGGTCGCGGCGGGCGACGCGTGGGCTTGTGCGGAGAGGGGTAGTGACGATCGGGATCATGTTCTGAGGCTTCCGATGCCTGCTTGGTCGGTGGACGAGGGGAGCCAGCAGCCGTTCGTTCGCTATAGGCGGATGCTGCGGTCTTGGGTTGAGGCGGAGGACGACGCTTGGTTCGTAGATCGCGTGGGTCAACTCGATGCTGCGGTGGCTGGGGTGGACGGGCACGGCTTTACCGTTACTCCCTGCTCCCAGTTCTTGATCGGCGAGCGAATCATCACCGTTAAGGACGAGACCGACAATGTGTCGGGGTCGCATAAGGGTCGGCACACGTTTGGGCTGATGTTGCACTTGTTGGTGCGGGAGCGTCGGGCCGGCGGTGCTGGTGAGCGGCCTCAATTGGCTATCGCCTCTTGCGGGAACGCCGCGTTGGCCGCCGCGGTGGTGGCCGCGGCTGAGCGCTGGCCGCTCAATGTGTTCGTGCCTGTTGACGCCGAGGCCACCGTGGTGGCTCGGCTGCGAGAGCTGGGGGCGAAAATCAAGACCTGCCCCCGGATTGACGGTGAAGAGGGCGACCCTTCCTACCTTCGCTTTCGGGAGGCGGTCAGCGAGGGGGCGGTTCCCTTTGGCTGCCAGGGACCGGACAACGGATACACCATCGACGGGGGGCGCACCCTGGGCTATGAGCTGGCCGAGCAAGCCCCGGACATCGGCCGGGTGTATGTGCAGGTGGGCGGGGGCGCGCTAGCCGCGTCGGTGGCTCAGGGTCTAGCCATCGGGCAGTCTCGGGCCGCTCTGGTGGCAGTGCAGACCGAGGGATGTGCTCCGCTGGCTCGGGCGTGGGAGCGAACTGCCGAACTGGGTGGGCTGGATGAGGCTCGGCAGCAGCGCTCAGCGGTCATGTGGCCGTGGACGCCGACCCCCGCTTCAGCAGCCGCCGGGATTCTTGATGATGAGACCTATGACTGGGCCGCAGTAACCGAGGCCATGGCCACCACCGGTGGACACCCCGTGGTAGTTCCCGAGCCGGTGGTCACCGAGGCCTGCGAGGCGGGCCGGTCCGCCACCAGCATCAATGTCAGTCCGACGGGTTCGGCTGGCTTGGCCGGTCTGCTGTGTGACGATCCGCCTGCCGAGTCCAAACCGGCAGTGCTGTTCACCGGGGCGCAGCGATGAGCCGGACCGTTCTTCGGGGAGCCCGCTGGCCTGGTGACATCGCCATCGCTGATGGCGTCATCGTGGAGACGGGCACTGTCGAGCCCCAGCCTGACGATGTGGTGGTCAATGTGGATGGCGACATCATCACCGCCGGTCTGGCCAACACCCATCACCACCTCTACCAGTGGATGACCCGGGGCCGGGCGGTGGGCTGCGATCTGTTCAACTGGCTGGTGGAGCTGTACCCGGTGTGGGGGCGGCTGTCGGTGGACGATGTGGCTGCCGCGGCGCTAGTAGGGCTGGGCGAGTTGGCCGCCACCGGGTGTACCTCCGCATCCGACCACCACTATCTGGTGCCCCACGGTGACGACGCGGTGTTCGACGCCATCGTCGAAGCCGCGGCCACGGTCGGCATCCGCTTGCACCTGAGCCGGGGGTCGATGGACTTGGGCGAGTCGCAGGGCGGGTTGCCCCCCGACCATGTGGTGGAAGACCTGGACTCCATCTTGGCCTCCACTGAGCGGGTAATCGCCCAACACCACGACGGTGACATGGTTCACGTGGCGGTGGCCCCTTGTAGTCCGTTCTCTGTCAGCTCTGAGCTGATGGAAGCGTCGGCTGCCTTGGCCCGACAGCACGGCCTGCGGCTGCACACCCATCTGTGCGAGACCATCGACGAGCAGGAGCACTGCCTGGAGCGGTTCGGGCGCCGACCGGTGGAGCAGCTTGACGACTGGGGCTGGGTGGGCGACGACGTGTGGCTGGCTCACGGCATCTGGATCAACGACGAGGAGATCGTTCGGCTGGGCGCAGCCGGGGTGGGGGTGGCCCACTGCCCGTCGTCCAACGCCCGCTTAGCCGCCGGCACCTGCCGGGTGACTGACTTGGAAGCCGCGGGCGTGTCAGTGGGGCTCGGGGTAGACGGCGTGGCGTCCAACGAGGTGGGCGGCCTGTTCCCCGAGCTGCGCCAGTCGCTGTATGCCGCTCGCCTGCGGGCCATGGACCCCAGTGCCTTCATGCCCGCCGACGCAATCCGCCTGGGGACCTCGGGCGGGGCGGCCTGCCTCGGAGTGTCCGACCGCCTGGGCCAGATCGAACCCGGCATGGCCGCCGACCTTGCCGTGTGGCCCGGCGACGACATCGCCGACGTGGTCGATCCCCTGGCCGGGCTGGTTCTCGGCCCCGACCGCCGGGTCCGCCACCTCTACGTCGGCGGCAACCCCGTGGTCCAAGACGGCCAGTTGCTCGGCTGCGATCTCTCCGCTGCCCACGCCGACCTAGCTCAGCGGGCCCGCCGCCTCTGGGACTAGCTAGCGGTTTTCAGCGGGGGAAAAGCCGCGCCGATTGCCATCCCAGGAAGCAACCGTGGAGCTACCTACCGGTTCTCGGCCAGCATCAATGCGTTGAGGATGGCGTTGCGCATTTCTCGGGGGTCGATTACGTCGTCGCTGCCGAGGCGACCGGCTAGGCGGTAGGGGCCGGAGCGCTGCTCGCGCTCTACTTGGGCTTGGGTCTCGGCGTCGAGTTTGGCTGAGCGGCCGCCGGCATCGGCGGGCATGGCGGCCATGTTCACGCTGGGCAGGGAGAACGACTGGGTCTGGTTGTCGAACGGGTTTTGGGCCATCACCACCGAGCCGAAGCCGAACGCCTTGCGCATGGTGATCTCGATTTTGGGGTTGGTGAGGCGGCGCTCGGCTTTGTACATCTTGCCGCCCCACTTCAAGATGCCCTCCCGCTCGGCCTTGGTGCCGGCCATCACCCCGGGGTTGTCGGCCAGGAAGATCACCGGGTGGTCGTAGTTGCCGATCACCTCTAGGAAGTCGGTGGCCTTGATGGCCGCAGCGGCGTCCACCGAGCCGGCCAGGTAGGCCGGGTTGTTGGCCACGATCATGCTGGGACGGCCCCCGAAGTGGGCCAAACCGATGATGATGGCCGGGCCATAGGCGGGCTGGATCTCAAAGAAGCTGTCGTCGTCCACGATGTGGTCGATCACCTGGTGCATGTCGTAGGGGCGGCGGTCGTTGGGGGGAATGATGTCGAGCAGCTCCTCCACCACCCGAGGCTCGGTGTCGGGGCCGCTGGCCCGGGGCGACGGCTGGCCCGCTCTCTGGGGGAAGTACGAAAGGTAGAGCCGGGCCATGTCGATGGCTTCCTCGTCGTCGAGGGCCTCGTTGTGGGCCGAGCCCGCAATGCGGGTACACACGTCGGCGCCACCCAGCTCCTCTTTGGTCACGTCCTCGCCGGTGGCCGCCTTCACCAGCGGCGGACCGCCGGTGAACATGGAGGCGTACGACGTCATGATCACGAAGTCGCTGAGGGGGGCGGCCAGCGCGCCGTGGCCAGCTGAGGCGCCCATCACCAGACACACCATGGGGACCTGGCCGTTGAGGTCGGCGTAGGCCTGGAGGTCGCCGGGCGAGCGGCTGCCCCCGGTGTCGGTGAGCCGGTGGCCGGCCCCCTCCAGCATGGTGACCAGCGGGAGGCCCTCCTGGGCGGCCAGTTCGGCCACCCGGTAGCGCTTGGCGGTGTTGCCCGCCCCGATCGATCCGCCCAGCACGGTGAAGTCTTCGGCCCCGGCCAGCACGGTGCGGCCGTCGATCCGTCCGTAGCCGCACACGAAGCCGTCGGAGGGGATGTCTTCCAGGGTGCCCACCAGCGGGCCGATCTCCCGGAAGGTGCCGGGGTCGAACAGCCGCTCGATGCGCTGACGCACGTCCAGCTTGCCCCGCGAGTGCATGTACTTCTCCACCCGCTCGGGGCCGCCCATGGCCGCGCCCTCAGTGCGCCGTCGGTCGAGCTCCTCCAGCCACGGCTTCCACTCCTCCCGGTTGTTCATGCCGGCGAGCTTATGCGGGCGAGAAGGCGTCGATCATGGCCCGCACGTCGGGGCCCAGGGGGTAGAGGATGGGACAGGTTGCCCCGTTAGCCACGTACTCATCCACCTTTTCCCGACATTCATCGGCGGTGCCCGCCGCGCACAGCATCTGCACGATGTCGTCGGGCACCAGCTTGGAGGCCGCCTCCACCTGCTCCATGGTGGCGGGCCAGGTGAGCACGGCGTTCACCTGATCCAGCAGCGAGTCGGGCACCCCGGAGGCGGCCATGATGTGGGGCTGCTGGCCCAGGTACTGGGTCACCAGCAGGCGGGCGGCGTCCAGCGCCTCGCCCCGGTCTTCGGCCAGCGAGCACACCACCAACTGCGGGCGGTCGAGGTCGTCCACCGTTCGCCCGGCCCGGGCCGCGCCCTCGGCCAGGGCGTCCATGGCCCGGCGGTTGTAGTCGGGCGACACCAGGTAGTTGAGCACCACGCCGTCGGCGATCTCGCCGGTGAGCGCCATCATCTTCATGCCGGTGGCCCCGATGTAGATGGGCACGTCCTTGGGGCGGCGGGGCTGATGCACGTAGTCGAGCTCCACGTCTTCGAGATGCACGTAGTCGCCGTCGAAGGTCACGTTTTCGTCGGCCAACAGCGCCCGCACCACGGTGACCACCTCCCGCATCGCCCCCAGCGGGCGGCGGCGGTCCACCCCCACCTTGCTGGCCAGCGGATCCCACCACGCCCCGAGGCCGCAGAGGATGCGCCCCGGCGCCAGGTCGTCCAGGGTGGAGAACGTGGCCGCCAGGCGGGCCGGGTTGCGGGTCCACATGTCGAGCACCCCGCTGCCTACTTTGATGGTGTCGGTGGAGGCGGCGAAGGCGGCCATGGGAACGGTGGCCTCGCGCACCAGCCGGGAGTCGGCCTGCCACACGGCCTCGAACCCCTTCTGCTCGGCGTATTGCACGTACTCGATGGCCTCGGACACCGAGTGGGCGTCTTGCAGGTAGAGGGCCACGGGATATGAGCTCATGGGTCGATCTCCTCCAGTTTGGCGAACAGTCGATCAGCGGCCTCGGCGGCCTTGGCCCGGATCTCGTCGGGGTCCACCCGGGTGGCCACCCCGTCGGACAGCAACGTTTCCTCGTCTACCACCACGTCGACAGCCCGCACGCCGGGGGTGAAGGCCAGCCGCCACGGGTCGATGGGGTCATAGCTCCAGCGGACAGTGTCGTCGCGGGCCTCGGGGAACAGCTCCCAGCCCTGGGCCAGCCACTCCCACGCGGTGTCGGGGGTGGCGGTCACGTCGTTCTCCCGGTGGCGGGCGTAGGCCACCCGGAACTCCTCGAGCATGTCGGCCCCGATGCCGTCGGTGCCCAGCGCCACCGGATTGTCGAATCGGATCGGCCGGGCGTAGCCCACCGCATTGTTCATGTTGGACCGGGGGTTGTGGACCAGGGTGCCTTTGAGCTGGTGGCCGTCGGGCAGGTGTACCCCGTGGATCAGCAGCCACTGGTCGGTGCTCCACCGCTCCAGCCGCTCGGCGGCCGGGGCGTCCACCGGGCCCTCGGCCACGTGGATGTGGACCCCGGTGCCCAGGTCGGCGGCCAAACCGGCGGCGGCTTCCAGCGTGTCGTCGGTGCAGGTGAAGGCGGCGTGGACACCGACCATGCCCCGGCCCCCGGCCCGCAGGAACTGCTCGTTCTCGGCCAGACCGCGGCGGGCCCCGTCGGCGCCGTGGCGGTCGGTCACCCCGTAGGCGCAGTTCACCCGCACCCCCACCTCGGCGCAGGCATCGGCAATCACCTGAAGCGATCCCTCGATGGCGTTGGGCGACTCGTGGTGGTCGACGATGGCGGTGCAGCCCGCCTCCAGCGCCTCCAGCGCCCCCAGCTTGGCCGACCACTCGATGATGTTCAGGTCTAGCGCCCGGTCGAGCCTCCACCAGATCAGCTCCAAGATGTCGGTGAAGCCGGTGGGCGTGCGGGGCGGGGCGGGCATCCCCCGGGCCAGTGCGGAATACAGGTGATGGTGGGCACAGACCAGCCCGGGCGTCGTGCCGGTGGGGTGCCCAGTGTCCATCAGGACTGAAGAATAAGCCGCTTTGCCTTAACGGGTTCGCTCACTCCCCCATGGGAAGGCTGCTGTGCCACGTTCCGCTGTGGGCCCGCAGCGCGGCGGCCACCGCCCCGGCGGTGGGCACCAGGCCGATCTCCCCCACGCCCTTGATGCCGTAGGGGGCACCGGGCTGGGGCGACTCCACCAGGATCACGTCCACCGGGGGCATGTCCTTGGGCCGCAGGATGCCCAGCGACTTGAGGGTCATGTTGGTGGGCCATCCGTTCTCGTCGGCGGGGAAGTCCTCGGTGAGGGCGTAGCCCAGGCCCATGTGCACGGCACCCTCGATCTGGCCCTCGCACAGCAGCGGGTTCACGGCCTTGCCCACGTCGTGGGCGGCCACCACCCGCTCCACCGCGCCCTCGTCGTCGAGCACCACCATCTGGGCGGCGTAGCCGAAGGTGGAGTGGATGATGGGGTTCTCCACCCCGTCGGACAGCTTGTTGGTCCAGTCCACCCGGTACTCGCCGAAGTAGTCCACGCCCGGCTGGCACCCGTCGGCCAGCGCGGCCTGGCAGGCGTCGGCCACCGAGCCGGCGCCCATCAGCGTGCCCCGGCTGCCGGTGGTCTGGCCCGCGCCCAGCTCGTAGGTGGTGTCCACCACCACCCGCACCCGATCCGCGCTCACGCCCAGCTCGGTCACTGCCACCTGCTGTGCCACGGTGTGGATCCCCTGGCCCATCTCGGTCCAGCAGTGGCGCACCTCCACCTGGCCGCCCTCGTGGTAGTCGTCGTCGAAGCGCACCACGGCCTTGGCGATCTCCTTGAAGCCGTTGCCCAGCCCGGAGTTCTTGAGGCCGAGCCCCAGCCCGACCGACTTGCCGGCGGCCCGAGCCTCGTCCCAGGCCGGTTTCACCGCCTCCAGACAGGCGCGGGCCCCCAGAGAGCCGTCGTCCATGATCTGGCCCGGCCCCCAGATGGCGCCGGGGGAAACCGCGTTGCGCGACCGCATCTCCCAGCCGTCGATGCCCACCGCCTCGGCCAGGCGGTCCATCACGCCCTCCATGGCGAACTGGGCCTGGTTGGCCCCGAAGCCCCGAAAGGCCCCGCACACCGGGTTGTTGGTGCGGGCGGCCACCGCCTCCACGTCGATGTTGGGCAGCGTGTAGGGGCCGCTGGCGTGGCCCGCGGCCCGCTCCAGCACCTTCATGCCCACCGAGGCATAGGGGCCGGAGTCGCCCACCATCCGGGCCCGCATCGCGGTGAGCTTGCCATCGGCGTCGCAGCCAGCCCACACCTCGATGCGGATGGGATGGCGCTTGGGATGCATCCGCAGCGACTCCTCCCGAGAAACCGTGCACAGCACCGGGCGGCCCAAAAGCCAGGCAGCCAGCGCGGTCTGGGCCTGGTTGGCCATGTCTTCCTTGCCGCCGAACGCCCCGCCGTTGCTCACCAGCTCCACGGTGATCTTCTGGGGGTCGATCCCCAGCACCGAGGCCATCTGGTCGCGGTCGTCCCACACCCCCTGGCCGCCGGAGTACACGTGCAGGCCGCCGTCGTCGGTGGGCACCGCAAGGGTGGACTCGGGCTCCAAGAAGGCGTGCTCGATGCGCTGGGTTTGGAACACCTCGTGGATGGTGTGGGCGCTGGCCGCCAATGCGGCGTCCACGTCGCCCCGGGCGTACACCGAGCGCGACAGCACATTGCCGTCGAGCTCCCACACCGCGTCGTCGCAGCCGTTGGTCACCGCGGCCACCGGGTCGGTGATCGGGGTGTGTACCTCGTAGGTCACCTGTATGGCCTCGGCCGCCCGGCGGGCGGTGGCCCGATCTTCGGCCACCACGATGGCCAGCACGTCGCCCACATAGGATGTGCGGCCCCCCTCGGGGATGAACACCGGCCAGTCGGTGTGGATGATCCCCACCCGCATCTCGCCGGGCACATCGGCGCCGGTGTACACCGCCACCACGCCGTCGATGGCCTCGGCCGCGGCGGTGTCGATACGCACGATGTCGGCCCGGGCGTGCTCCGACAGGTGCAGCGCGGCGTGCAGCAGCCCCTCGGGGCGCAGGTCGTCGATGTAGTCGCGGTCGCCCAGGGCCAGCTCCCGGGCCTCGTACTTGATGCCCCGGCTGCCCACGCCTCCGGGCACCTCGGCCTCGGGCATCTCGCCTTGGGCCAACGCCTCCACCGCATCCAGGATCTTGGTGTAGCCGGTGCAGCGGCACAGGTGGCCGCCCAAGTGCCGGGAGGCCTCCTCGCGGGTCAGCTCCGAACCCTTGCGATCCACCAGCGACTTCGTCCGAATGAGAATGCCCGGGGTGCAGAACCCGCACTGAAGCGCCCCACAGGCGGCGAACACGTCGGCCATGCGGTTGCGCTCCTCGTTGGACACCCCTTCCAGGGTCAGCACATCGCAGCCGGCCGAGCGCTCCAGCGAGGTCTGGCAGGCCACGCGGGCGCGCCCGTCCACCAGCACGGCGCAGCAGCCGCACTGGCCGCTGGGCGAGCACCCGTCTTTGGGCGACATGATGCCCAGCTCGTCGCGCAGTGCGGCCAGCAGGTGCTCGTGGTCGCCGGTGATGGTCACCGATTGACCGTTGATGGTCAGCGTTGTCATGGCTATCCCCCTTCTTGGTGGGGCGCGTCACCAATGATCGGCGCCCCCTCTACGTATGGCTTCTGATAGATGACCGGCATCTCCTCGGATATCGACTTGTACATCTCCGGGCGGCGGTAGCGGCTGAAGTCGTAGAGCGTGTTCTTGTAGGCCGCGCACCAGTTGAGGTTGCAGGTGGCGGCCACCAGCTCGTCGCCGTCGGTGGCCGCCTGGGCCAGCACCTCGCCGGAGGGGCCGATGATGCAGCTCTCGGCCAGGCTCTCCACCCCCTCCTCCTCGCCTCCCTTGGCCACGCCCACCACGAACGTGCCGTTCTGGTAGGCGCCAGCCTGCATCACCAGGCGGCTGTGGAATCCGGCCAGGAAGTCCTGCGACGGATCGGGGTAATAGTGGATAGGAGTGTTATAGCCGATCAGGATCATCTCCACGTCGGCCAGTCCCATCACCCGGTAGGTCTCGGGCCAGCGCCGGTCGTTGCACAGGGCCAGGCCGATCTCGCCCCGAAACGCCGTCCAGGTGCGGAAGGTCTCCTCGGCGGGCTCGAAGTAGGCCCGCTCCAGGTGCTGGAAGGGGCGCTGGGGCTCGTATTCCTCGTGGCCGGGGATGTGGACCTTGCGGAACTTGGCCACCTCTTGGCCCTCGCCGTCTACCAATAGATAGGTGTTGTAGCGGTGGCCGTCGGGGGTGAGCTCGGCGTAGCCCAGACAGAAGCCGATGCCCAGGCGGGCCGCCTCGTCGAACAGCGGCTTGACCTCCGGCGAGGGCATCTCGGTCTCATAGAAGCTGTTCAACTCGTCCACGTCGTCGATCCACCACCGGGGGAAGAACGTGGTGAGGGCCATCTCGGGGTACACCACCAGCTCGCAGCCCTGCTTGTGGCCCTCATGCAGCAGCGCCAGCAGCCGCTCCACAACCTCGGCCCGGGTCTCATCGCGGGCGATGGGGCCGAGCTGGGCCGCGCCCACGGTGATCTCGCGCAGGTTGCTACTCAGGCGCGACACCCGCTCATCGGCGGGGTCGGCCTCCAGGTGGGTGGTGAGCGTTTTGTCGTTGTTGGCGCTCATGCCGTTGCCCCCGCGGTGGCCTGCACTTCGGAGGCCTCGGCGATCTCGGCCAGCTCCAGCATCACCCGCAAAAGCACGTTGGCCCCCGCCTCCAGGTGCTCGGGCTCGGTGTGCTCGAACGGGTTGTGGCTGATGCCCTCCCAGGAGGGCACGAACACCATCGAGGTGGGGCACACCGGGGCGAACATCTGGGCGTCGTGGCCCGCCCCCGAGCACAGCCGGCGGTGGCTGAAGCCCAGCTCGACGGCCGCCCGCTCCACCCGGTCGATCATGTCGGGGTCGAATTCCACCGGGGCGAACCGGGCCAGGCGCCGCGAGGTGATCCCGGTGCCCGACTCGGCGGCCAGCTCCTCCAAAAAGGCGGCCAGGCGGTTCTCGGCCTCGGTCAACAGATCGTCGTCGGTGTTGCGCATGTCCACGGTGAGCACCGCATCGGAGGCCACCACGTTCACCAGGTTGGGGTGCAGCTCCACCCGCCCCACGGTGCACACCTGCGGCGGGCCGAACTCCTCGGCCAACTCGTGTACGAACACCGCGATGCGGGTGGCGGCCCACCCGGCGTCGTGGCGCATGTCCATGGGGGTGGTGCCGGCGTGGTTCGACTGGCCGGCCACGGTGATCTCGGTCCAGCTGATGCCCTGCACCCCGGTGACCGCGCCGATCACGATGTTTTCGGTGTCGAGGATCGGGCCCTGCTCGATGTGCAGTTCCACGAAGGCATGGGGCGCAGGCGACGGGCACGGGGCCGCGCCCCGGTAGCCGATGCGGTCGAGCTCCTCGCCCACCACTGCGCCGTCGGTGCCCACGATGTCGAGCGCCTCCTCCAGGGGCATCTCGCCCGTATAGACGAGACTGCCCAGCATGTCGGGCGGGAACCGGGAGCCCTCCTCGTCGGTGAAGAACCCCACCGCCAGGGGCCGCCGGGTGGTGATGCCGGCCCGCTGCACCGCCTCCACCACCTGTAAGCCGGCCAAAACGCCGAGGTTGCCGTCGTAGCGACCGCCGGTGCGCACGGTGTCGATGTGGCTGCCGCACATCACCGGCGGCCCCGGCTCGGCCCCGGCCAGGGTGCCCACCACGTTGCCGATGCCGTCGATGCTGATCTCCATGCCCAGGTCCCGCATCCAGGTGACAACGAGGTCGCGGCCGTCCCGATCCTCGTCGGTCAAAGCCAGTCGGCAGGCACCGTCGGTGCCCTCGATCTCGCCTATCGAGGCCAAAGCGGCCAGGCGGTCGCTCAGGCCCTGACCATCGACGCTGATATCAGTAGCCACAGAAGACATATTTTGCCAGAGATTTCGCTTGTTTTGTACCCAGGAATCGCCAACTCTCCCTACGAGATAGGCGCCCAGCGAATAGATTTTATCTGCTGTGAGTTTCAACCGTTTGCGTACCCAGCGCCGTTTGCGCCCTGTTTCAGAGGCCCAGACGGGGGCGCCGCGATGAGCGACGTGGTGGTGGCCCGAAGCCTTGATGAGGCGCGCGAGGCGCTGGCCCACCAGCCCGACGCCACGGTGCTGGCCGGGGGCACCGATCTCATGGTGGAGATCAACCGGGGACTGCGCCGCCCCCGCCATGTGGTGGGCGTGGCCCAGGTGCCCGAGCTGCGCCGCTGGCACATCGCCGACAACCGGGTGGTGGTGGGCGCCGGGGTCACCTACACCGAGATGATGACCACGGCGCTGGCCGACGCCGCCCCCGCTCTAGCCCAGGCCGCCCGCACGGTGGGATCGCCGCCCATCCGCAACGCCGGAACCCTGGGGGGCAACCTGGGCACCGCCTCGCCGGCGGGCGACACGCTGCCAGTGCTGGCCGCGCTCAACGCCGAGATCGTGGTGACCGGCCCCGACGGGGAGCGGCGGATGGGCCTGGACGATTTCGTGGTCGGGGTGAAGCAGACGTCGCTTCGGCCCGGCGAGCTGATCGTGGCCGCCGAGCTCGACCGCCCCACCGGGCGCCAGGAGTTCTTGAAGATCGGCCCCCGCAACGCCATGGTTATCTCCATGGCCGGGCTGGCCCTGGTGGCCGACCACGACGCCCGCACCGTGCGCTGCGCGCTGGGCGCGGTGGCCGCCGGCATCCCCCGGGCCCGAGAGGCCGAGGCCTGGGTGGCCGAGCAGATCGACTGGGCCAGCGGCGCTGGGGTGGACGACGGCGTGGCCGACGAGTTCGGACAGCGGGTGGCCGCCGCCTCCTCCCCCATCGACGACCACCGCTCCACCGCCGCCTACCGGCGCCACGCAGTGGCCGTGCTGGCCACCCGAGCCCTGAAGCGGGCGTTCTCTAGCGGGGAGGCCGGCGATGCCTGATCCCTATTCGCTGCGGGTGAACGGCGTGGACTGCGAAGTGGCCGACTCCGATCTCGCCGAGAGCCTCTTGTTCGTGCTCCGGGAGCGCCTCGGGCTCACCGGCACCAAAAACGCCTGCACCGAGGGCGAGTGCAGCTCGTGCGCCGTGTTGATCGACGGCGTGCTCACCTGCTCGTGTCTGGTGCTGGCCGCCACCGCCGCTGGCCAGGAGATCACCACCGTGGAGGGCCTGGGCGACGGGCGCGACGAATTGTCGGTGGTGCAAGAGGCGTTCGTACACGAGGGCGCGGTGCAGTGCGGCTTCTGCACGCCGGGGCTGATCGTGGCCGTCCACGACCTGTTAGAGGCCAACCCCGAGCCCAGCGACGGCGACGTGCGAGAAGCCCTGTCGGGCAACCTGTGCCGCTGCACCGGCTACGGGCGCATCCTGGCCGCCGTCCATTCCGCCGCCGCCACCAAGCGGAGCCAGCCATGACCTCAGGGCCCGTCGTGACCGCCGAGCCCGTCATGACCACAGCGGCAGCCAACACCGCCGCGGCCGGCTCAGCGGGCGCAGCCGGGGCCGATACCATCGTCGACGCCGGCACCCGGGGAGTGGGCGCCGATGTGGGCCGTCCCGACGGGGTGCCCAAGGTGCAAGGCCGGTTCGCCTTCTCGTCCGACCTGTGGGCCGACGACTTCTTGTGGGGCCACACCCTGCGGTCGCCTCACGCCTCGGCCAACATCCGCGGCATCGACATCGGCCCGGCGCTGGCCACCGCCGGAGTCCACGCTGTTTTGTTGGCCGATGATGTGCCCGGGTGCATCACTTATGGGTTGGAGCACGGAGATCAGCCGGCCCTTGCCAACGGCCAGGTCCGCTATGTGGGAGAGCCGGTGGCTTTGGTGGCCGCCGACCACCCCGACGTTGCCCGCCGAGCCGCCGAGGCCATCGTGGTCGACTACGAGGTAACCGATCCGCTGATCGACGCCGAAGCTGCTCCGGATGCAGCGCCCATCCACCCCGATGGCAACGTGATCAGAGAGCTGATCATCCGCCACGGCGATCTGGACAGCTCCGGAGAGGTGACGGTGGAGGGGATCTACGAGGTAGGGATGCAGGACCAGGCCTTCATGGGCCCCGAGTCGGGCCTGGCCCTGCCCGACGAAGACGGCGGGGTGGAGCTGTTTGTGTCCACCCAATGGCTGCACGTCGACCGGGAGCAGGTGGCGGCCTGCCTGGGCATAGACGAGGAGAAGGTCCGCATCACCCTGGCCGGAGTGGGCGGGGCGTTCGGCGCCCGTGAGGACCTGTCGTTGCAGGTGCACCTGTGCATGCTGGCTCTGCACACCGGCAAGCCGGTGAAGATGGTCTACAGCCGAGACGAGTCGTTCTACGGCCATGTGCACCGCCACCCGGCCAAGATGTGGTATCGCCATCATGCCGACCGTGACGGGCGGCTGGTGAAGGTGGAGGCCCGCATCGTGCTCGACGGCGGGGCCTACGCCTCTTCTTCGGGCGCGGTCATCGCCAATGCGTCGTGTTTTGCCGCCGGCCCCTACAAGGTGCCCGCCGCCCACATCGTGGGCTTGGCGGTTCGCACCAACAACCCGCCGTGCGGGGCCATGCGGGGCTTCGGCGCGGTGCAGACCTGCTTCGCCCACGAGTCGCAGATGGACAAGCTGGCTGCCGCGCTGGGAATGGACCCGGTGGAGCTGAGGCTGATCAACGCGCTGGACTCCGGCGACCGGCTCATCACCGGCCAGGTGATCACCGGCACGTTCCCGGTGGCCGAGGTGATCCGCCAGTGCGCTGGGGCCCCGGTGCCGGATATCCCCCCCAGCGACGACCGGCGCGACCTGCCGGGTGGCTCGGGCCGCACCACCAACGCCGCCGACACCGTGCGGGGAACGGGCTTCGCCGTGGGGTTCAAGAACCTGATGTTCTCCGAGGGCTACGACGACTACTCATCGGCGGCCTGCCGGGTGGCCGACGGGGTGGCCACCGTGACCTGCGCCTGTGCCGAGGTGGGCCAGGGGTTCGTGACCCTGGCCCAGCAGATCGCCCGCACCGAGCTGGGAGTGGACGAGGTGATCCTGGCCCCGGCCCAAACCGCCACCATCGGCTCGGCCGGGTCGTCGTCGGCCAGCCGCCAAACCTGGATGTCAGGAGGGGCGGTGCAGGCCGCCTGCCGGGCCGTGCGCGTCCAGATCCTGGCCGACGTAGCCGCAGACTGGGGGGTGTCCCCCGACGGCTTAGTGCTGCGCGACGGCCTGGTGGTGTCCCTAGACGGCCAGCAAGAAGCACTGCTGGCCCAGATCACCGCCGGTACCGGCTACGAGGCCGACGTGGAATACCACCACGCCCCCACCGAGGCGCTCGACGAAAACGGCCAAGGCAACGCCCACGTCTCATTCGCCTGCGCCGCCCACCGAGTAGTCGCCGACGTAGACCCCGACCTAGGCCTGGTGAGAATCCGCGACATCACCACCGCTCAAGACGTAGGCCGCATCCTCAACCCCACCCAGGCAGTCGGCCAGATCGAAGGCGGCACCGCCCAAGGCGTAGGCCTAGCCCTTATGGAAGAAATCGTCCTCGACAACGGCATAGTCCGCAACGCCTCCTTCACCGACTACGTGATCCCCACCACCCTCGACATGCCCGACGTAACCATCGCCGCCTGGGTAGAAGAACCCGAACCCAACGCCCCCTACGGCGCCAAAGGAATAGGCGAACCCCCCACCATCTCCTCCTCAGCCGCAGTAGCCGCCGCCGTAAGAGCCGCCACCGGCCTCCCCCTCCCCAGAATCCCCATCCGCCCCGCCGACATCGCCCTGGCCAGAAACGAGGTTCAGCAATGACCACGCAGTTGGAGTCCCGAATAGCCGCCCTCGAAGAGCGAGTCGCACATCTAGAAGAGCACTCCGCAGACGTGAAGGTGATCGAGTTGCGCGAGGTCACAAAGGACGAGGCCAGGGCCGAGATCATCGGCCTCTTCGCCACCGGCAAGACCCTCTACTACTCCGACATATCCGAACGTCTGCGGATCGACCTCGACTTAGTTGTTGACATCTGCCATGAGCTGCAACAAGAAGGAGCCATAGGAGTCGAAGAGGCAGCGGGTAGTTAACAGGCTCTACGCGATGAAGCGGGGACGTCGGGTTCTGATTTTTGTGACGGGTTGAGTTTGGCCTGGTTTTCGTCCGGCGGCAAGCAGGATTCTGAGCCGGTAGTTGTGTAGGTTTCGGTAGCCTCGGGCTGAGCGTTTGAC
>JAJEGM010000041.1 GCA_022819825.1 Acidimicrobiia bacterium
GGTCCCGAATGCGGGCCGCGCGTAGTAGTGCACCCACGCGTAGCGGTTGCTGGAGGGGCTGAGCGTCACGGTGAACGTCAGGGTTCCGCCCTCGGCGCCCGTTGCGTCGCTGATCGACAAAGACGGGGTCGCGTTCACCGAAGGCGGCGGGGGCGGGTCGTCGTCGTCTGAGACCGCGACAGACGCCGATCCCGCGGTCGCGGACACCGTGTAGCCCTGGCCGGCGCCGACCGTCGCGGTGACGGACCCGTCGGCCTCGTCTGTGGTGTCGCCGGTGGTGGCCACGGTGAGGGTGGCGCTGCCCGAGGTCGGGATCGTGACCGTTTGCGAACCGGTGGCGGCGCCGTAGTCGCCGGTCTGGGAGACCGACACGGTGACCGCCAGCGCAGCCGACGGCGCCGGCGAGGCGGTGACGGTGAACACAGCGTCGCCGCCCTCTGTGATATTCGCGCCCGCGGTGATGCTGACCTCGGGATCGGGCGGCGGCGGCGCCGGGTCGTCGTCGTCTGAGACCGCGACAGAGGCTGTGCCGGCGGTCGCGGAGACGGTGTAGCCGGTGCCGGCGCCGAGCGTGGCGGTGACGGACCCGTCGGCCTCGTCTGTGCTGTCGTTCGTTGTGGCCACCGTCAGCGTGACGCTGCCCGACGTCGGGACCGTGACCGACTGCGGACCGGCCGCGACGCCGAAATCGCCCGACTGCGAAACAGTCACCTCCACAGTCAACGGCGCCGACGGCGCGGGGTCGGCGGTGACGGTGAAGGTCGCGTCGCCGCCCTCTGTGACGTCTCCGCCGGCTGTGATGCTCACCTCGGGATCGACAGAAGGCGCGGGCGGCGGGTCGTCGCACTGTTCGAGGGCTTCGAGGGTGCGGGTGACGCGGTCCCAGCGGCTGAACATGAACAGGCCCTCGTTGGCGCGGGACTGCTCCACGGTCATCTCCGCCTCGCCGGTGTCCACCCCCAAAGCAGCCAGCACCCGGTTCCACCGCAAAACGTGCGCCGCCCCCGAATGGCCGTCGCGCCAGCCGGTCACCTCCGACACCGTCACCGCATCCGACGGCAAACTCGGCACACAAACCGGCACCGGGTCGTCATCGTCTGAGACCGCGACCGCAGCCGAACCCGCCGCAGCGGAGACGGTGTAGCCGGAACCGGCACCGACCGTCGCGGTGACCGACCCGTCCGCCTCGTCGGCAGAGTCGTTGGTTGTAGCGACGGTGAGCGTCACGGTGCCAGACACAGGGATCGTGACGGTCCGCGAGCCCGGCGACACACCGAAATCGCCGGTCTGGGTGACCGACACGGTAACGTCCAGAGCCGCCGACGGCGCCGGAACAGCAGTCACCGTGAACACCGCAACACCGCCCTCGCCGATATCGGCGCCCGAGGCGATGCTGACCTCGGGTGCCGTGGGCGGTGTCGTCGGGGTGTGGCATGCCATAGCGGCGTTGATGGGCACCCAGCCGGGCCATGTCCTGCCGCCGCTGAACGTCGCCACCGCTTCGGGGGTGATCGAGGCCGGGATGACGCCACCAGGAGGTGCAGGCATCGAGTCGGCACCGAGGTAGGCGAGGATCTGCCAGAACAGAGTCTCGCTGCCGCCGTTGTTGTCGGTGTGCCACGCAAACCCAGCGCGCGCCCGCACAATGGCATCCGCAGTCTCACACGCTGGGTCGTCGTCATCGGCCACCGCAACCGCAGCCGATGACGCAGTGGAGGAGACCGTGTAACCGGCACCGGCGTCGACCGTCGCAGTGACCGACCCGTCCGCCTCGTCAACCGAATCGCCTACCGTCGACACCGTCAGCGTGCCCGTCCCCGACGTGCCTATGGTGACGGTGCGCGCTCCGGTGGTGACGCTCCAGTCGCCTGTTTGGGTGACTGTCACGGTCACATACAGCGGCACTGCTGGTGCGGGATCTGCAGTGACCGTGAACGAGGCGTCGCCGCCTTCGTCGATGTCGGCGCCGGCGGTTATTGATATCTGGGGCCACGGCTCGAACGTGGGCGACGGGGCGAGGGTCGGACTCGGGTCGGAGGACTTGTGGCCGAAGAACCGCAGCGACCACGACTCGAGCGTGTTGGTGTTGGCGTTGGGCCGCCGGTCGGCCATCCGCAGCGTCCACGTGCCGGCTGGGTCCTCGCCGAGATGAACCGCAGTGCCGAAACGGAAGCTGCCCGAGATGGCGCACTCTGATGCCTGCTTGCAGTCGTATGAGGCATAGGCCGGGTCGGTGACGTCGCCGATCGGCACCGACAGCGTCGACACCGTGCCCGACGGGGACACCAGCTCCACCTCGAGATCGCGGAACCACGGCGCGTCCAAAACCAGATGGGCTTCTACGTACTCCACGAAATCGATCTCAGGATCCGCAGCGAGCCCAACAGTGACCGTGCTGCCATCATCAGGAACAGTCACCGCTGGCGACAGCGCCGCTGATACCTGCTCGTCGCGGTACTCGGGCAGGTACCGCCAGCTCTGCGCCAGCTCCACAGCAGCGCCCGCGTCCACCACACCGAACCCGTAGCTGTGGTGATACCGGTAGCGCTGCTGAGGCGCCCCGTACACCGCGGCGCCCTGCTGCCAGCCCGCGTCGCCGGGATCGTTGTGCTGTGCGGAGGCGGCCAGGATCAGCTTCACGTCACGCCACGACAGATTGCTGTCGATGCTGCGCACCAGCGCAGCCACACCCGACACCAAAGCAGTCGCCGGACTCGACGAGGTGCCTTTGGAGACATAGTAGCGGTCGCCCGAGGTGGCCCCGACGACGGAGCCGACCGGCGCGCACACCCACAGACTCGGCCCCTCAATGCTCGTGTTAAAACGGGCCTCCCGCCGGCCCTCACGATCGACGGCGCACACCGCCACCACCGCCGGATGGCTGCGCTGCTCGCTCAGCGTCGACCACTGCACCAGCCCGGGCACAGGAAACGTCTTGCCGCCCGACACCACATTCAGCGTGCCCGCCCCCCCGAAACCGGACTCGGCCATCACGTCATAGACCTCATAGGCAGAAAGAGGCTTCCGAACGCTGCTCGCATCCTTGTACGGCCGGGTGCGGTTGGTGGTGCTGTAGCTGCGGTTCACCACAGCAGCCTCCAACAGCGAGTCCCGGACCGGCGCCCACCTGTGCTCCGGCTCAGCGGATTCGGGCGCCGAAACGCCGTCCAGGCCGGCGATCTGTAGCGTGAACGAGCCCGGCCTGCGCTCGCGCTGGTACGTAGTCGCCTCGATGGTGTACACCCCCGCAGGGAACGTGCGGCTGACCCGCGCGTTGAATCCGGTACCGCTGTCGTCGTCCCTGATCATCCACTCGCCCGACAGCGCGTAGCCCTTGCGCACATACAGCATCGAGTCCACGCTCGACCGCAGGTCAATAGTCACCCTCGATCTGGTGCTCAACGAGAACGTGTAGAACCTCGCAGGCCCCGGCGTTTGCTGCCACGAATCGCAATTCGGCACCCACGTACCAGCCACCGAGCCGTCCGCACCGAGCACCTCGGCACACGCGCTCCAGGAGTTCCCGTCGCCAAGAGCTAAATCGCCGTGGACGTAGGTCGATTCGGCCGAGTCGATGCCCCTCCAAGTCAGCGCAGCGCGCGGCGCGACGCCCCGAAAGCCGACCGCGTTGTCGCGCGCCGCGATGATGCTCGCCATGCTGGTGCCGTGATTCGTAAAGGAGCCCACCACAGCCGCCTCGGACAGCGCCGGCGAGTCGGCCGGGTCCATGTTGTCGCGCAGATCCTCATGCCGATAGTCCACCGGATGGTCGACGACCAGCACCGTGACGCCCTCGCCCAGCGTGGCCTCCCATGCCGTCTCGACGTTGATGTCGAACACCCCAGTCCTGCTGTCGCTCAGATACCACTGACAGCCCGACAAACGGTCCCGCCACTTGGCGGGCACGCTCGTGCACGACGACACCGCATTGGCATGATGGTTGTCGAGAAGCTCCTCGTCCTGCTGGGTCAGCTCGAACCGCACCTCACCCGGCCCAACACCGGGGGGGGAGAGGGGGTGCTGCGGCGAGCCGCCTAAAAGCACAGCCGCAGCCCCACAGCACACCGAAAACACAACCCCGACGACCCACCTCGCGCCATTCACCACCGCCATTTAAGCACACTGAGTGAGGTTCCCCTGAGGTTCCCCCGATCCCGGCGGTGCCCCTGCTTCTCATACTTGAGGTCGTCGTGGTCGGCTCGCTGGGTGATCCAGCTCTTGAGGGTCTGGCGGGCGTCCAGGCTGCAGACCAACCGGACCCTTGAATGAATCAGGTCAGAGAGTTGAAGTAATCGGCAACATCGTCGATGTACAGGTCGGGGGCTTCGAGAGAAGCGAAATGGCCGCCGCGGGGCATCTCAGTCCAGTGGACGATGTTGTACCAATACTCCACCCATGGTCGGGCCGGCCGGATGCCGTCGCCGGGGAATCGGGCGTAGGCGGTAGGCACCTCCACCTGGCGGTCGGGGGCCGACGAGCCCCGTCCGCCGACGCGGGTCTCGTAGTACAGCCGGTTGGCCGAGGCGATGGTGCCAGTCACCCAATAAACCATCACGTTGGTAAGCAGCTCGTCTTTGCTGAAGCTGGCTTCGATGTCGTTGTCGGGGCCGATGTCGCTCCACACCAGGAACTTCTCGACGATCCAGGCAGCCAGTCCGGCCGGGGAGTCGTTCAAACCAACCGACAAGGTCTGTGGGCGGGTGGCCTGCTGCACCCGGTAGCCCCGCTCCACCAGGTTGCGAGTCCGGCCCTCCGAAAGGGCTGCCTTCTCCTCATCAGTCAGGTCGCGCACTGCTCCGGGCGGAGGCTCAGAGGCGATTATCAGGTTCAGATGGATGCCTGTGAGTCGTTCCGGGGCCTGGAGTGCCATCTGAGTGGTTACCATCGCCCCCCAGTCCCCGCCTTGGGCGCCGAACCGCTCGTAGCCCAGGCGGCTCATCAGCTCAAGGGAGGCCGCGGCCATGCGCCGGGGCGTCCAGCCCGGCTCAGAAGTAGGCCCCGAGAAGCCGTATCCGGGCAGCGACGGGCACACCACGTGGAAGTGCTCCCGGAGCGGCTCGATCACCTTGGCGAACTCGGTGATGGAGCCAGGCCAGCCGTGGTGGATGACCAGGGCCATGGCATCAGGATTGCGGCTGCGGGCGTGGATGAAGTGCAAGTTCTGGTTGTCAATGACCGTGGTGTACTGGGGAAACTGGTTTAGCTGGGCTTCGATGGCCCGCCAGTCGTAGTTGTGGCGCCAGTAGCGGCACAGCTCTTTGAGGTAGTCCAGGTCGGTGCCCTCATTCCATCCGGCCCCGGGCAGCGGGTCGAACCACCGGGTGGCGTCCAAGCGGCGGTGCAGGTCGTCGAGCACCTCATCGGGCACCTCGATGGTGAACGGCTCCACGGCGGTCATCGCTTGCTCCTCAGGACTATCAGGTTCGGTCGTGGAGAGGGCCGGCGGGGAGGCGGCCATCGATGTCGGTGAACCCATAGGCATCGGCCATGTCTCGGGCTGCCACGGCTTGGCCGGTGTAGCGGGACCTCTCGGCGTCGACGGCTAGGGCGGTCACCGCCCGGCCGGTGAACCGGGGCGATTCGGCCGCCGACAGGTCCAAGCTCGGCGGCAGTTCAACCCCAGAGTCGACGGCCATGTCGATGCGCTCGGTACGCACGAACCCGGGCCACACCGACACCATCGACACACCGGTGTCCCCGAGCTCGCGGGCGCAGTCGGCGGTCATACGGTCGAGGGCGCACTTGCCCACCCCGTAGGCCACATGCCAGGCGTACTCTGTGGCCCCCGACGAGCTGATGTTGGCGATCAGGCCATCGCCTTGGTCGATCATCACCGGGGCGGCCTGCACCGAGGCCACGTAGGCCGATCGGGTGCCCACGTCCATCATGTCGTCCCAGTTGGAGATGGGCACCTCCCAGAAGGGCAGCATGGCGGTCAGCTCGTCGGGAATGGCAAAGGCATTGTTCACCAGCACGTCCAAGCGGCCCTGTTCTTCGGCAATCCGGTCGAACACCGCCCGCACCGCATCGTCGTCGCGGTGGTCGCAGGCCACCGCGGTAGCGGTACCCCCCGCGGCGGTGATCTCCTCCGCGGTGCCTCCCACTGTGCCAGGCAGGGGATGCTGGCCAGCACCTGTTGTACGTCCGGTGATGTACACCGAAGCCCCGGCGGCAGCCAGCTCCAAGGCACAGCCCTTGCCGATGCCCCGGCTGGCCCCGGTGACTAAAGCCACCTTCCCGGCCAGGGGTGATCCTTCCAAGATGCTCATGATGATTCCTCCGGTGGGTTGGCACTGGGTGGATTGGCAATGGGTGGGTTGGCAATAGCCATGGGGGGCGACGAGCACGAGGTGGACCCCTTGGCCCGGAACGGGGAGTGGCAGAACACGAACCGGTCCACCCCGGCGGCGGCGACCTCCTCGCAGCTCAGCGACTCCCCCAGGCGGATGCCCTCTTTCACCAGCATGAGCTGGTGGCCCACCGACATCCACCCCTCGGTGGCCTCGAAGTCGTAGAAGCCCCACATCCAGCTGTCGGTGGACACCAACGCCGGACGATGAGAGGCCAGCCACTTGTTCTCGGCGATCCACGGCCCCGGCGACCCGGCCAGGAACCGCTCAGGATCCTCCCGAGAAAGGCTGATCCACCCGGTGCGCAAACACAGGGCGTCGCCCGGCTCGGGATCGGGCAGGCCTTGGCGCTCCCAAGCCCCCTCAATCTGCTCCACGGTGATGCGGTGGCGGTCGGTGAGCCGAGGCAGCCCGGCCTGGTTCGTCTCCACATCACCGGTGGTGGCCGCCACCTGGGCGGCCACGTCGATCATCAGTCCCCGCGTGAGCAGCGGCGCTCCCCATGAGGGAACGTCCATGGCGGTCACCCCGTCGGTGCGGGCCAGATCTGTGCCCTGGTGGCCGTTGTAGAAGGTGCCGTCCACCGCGGCGTGGGTGAAGCCGTTGATCTTGGTGCTCATGTTGAAGGTGTACGACACCCGCTCCTCGGAATACCCCAACTTCGAAGGTCCCAGCCCTTGAGTGCCGCTGATGATCTCCCCCTCGAAGCCCTCGCCGGGGTCGTACCCGGCAATAACCAGCTTCTGAGCGAACTCCCGGGTGCTGTAGGCGGGATAGCCGGGCCAAATGCCGTCTCCCATCGAATAGGTGCAAATCGGCTTGGTCAGATCCAGCATCCCCAAGGCGTCGGCCCGCTTCTGCTCGGTGACCTCGTTGTAGGTGCCCAGCATGTCGTCGGACCCATACCGGCTGGGCGCCCACGCACCGGCCGCCGCTGCCTCTACATCGAACTTCTCGTCGTCGAATGTCACGTCGTCGAATGTCACTGGCGCAGCCTAGCCACCATCTTCAAGTTCGCTCAGAGGCGACGAAGTGGCAATTAGTCAAAGGCCGAGACGGTGAGGCGGGCCATCTCTCGGCGCTGGGGATAGTGGTCGGCCACCGCGAAATGCTGGGTGCAGCGCTCGTCCCACAAGATGACGTCGCCCTCGGTCCACTCGTAGCGGATGGTATAGTTGGGCTGAGTGGCGTGCTCATAGAGGCAGTCGAGCACCGCTTCGCTTTCGGCCCGGTCGAAGCCCACCAGATGGCTGGTGAAATTCTTGTTCACGTTGAGATAGCGGCGACCGGTATCGGGGTGGACGGCAATCACCGGACGCTCGGTGCCCGGGAACTGCTCCTTCGTGCGGTCATACAGCTCCACCCCGGCCTTGGACTTGAACGACTGGCCCGGCCCCATGTGATGCCAGGCGCTGATTCCCTCCAGCCGATCCCGCAATGTCTCCGACAGGCCGTCGTAGGCCGCGTACATGCTGGCAAAAATGGTGTCGCCGCCCCGGGCCGGCATCTCGATGGCCCGCAGCGTGCCCAGGATGGGCGGGTCGGGATCCCAAGTCACATCGGTGTGCCACTTGTCCTGGTAGGGCGGACGCTCCTCGTCGTCCACGATGCGCTCCACCTTGGCCTCCACCGCCCCTGCCACCCGGCCGATGGGATGGATGTAGGGCCGGCCCCACGGGGCCAGCAACTCCATCTGGTGGGAGTCGTCAATGGATTGACAGGGGAACACCAGCACCAGATGGTCCAGCAGGTGCTTGTAGATCTCGTCCCGCTCACCGTTGGCCAGCGGTTCCCGCAGGTCGATGCCGGTCACCCGGGCCCCGAGCACTCCCCCGAACGGTTCTACGGTCCAATCGGCCATGCTCGGCGCCTTAGAAGAAGCCGCGTCCTTGGACGGCGGCGTTGGCCAGCCATATCTCGAAGTCTTGGATCGACTGGGACATGGCCTGGCCGATGAGGTCGAGCTTGCGCACCTGCTCGATGCGGGCGCTGGCCTGCTCCAGCTCCCGCTTGGAGAGCAGCTCGCTGAAGATCCCGCAGGCGTGGGCCAGACAGATGATCACCACGTCGCGAGGGCTGGGGATCTCATCGCTGAACAGCACCCCCATGATCCGCAGCTTGACCTCCCGCTCGGCCTCACCGTCGACCATCGGGTAGCGGCGCGACCGGAACACCCACAGGAAGCGGTCGTCCTCACGCTCCAGGATGCCACGCTCCACCAACCGGTCCAGCGTCGCCTCCCGGATCTCCGGCGCCTTCTGGGAGGTCTGCTCCACCCAGTGCCGGGCGTCCTTCTCCTGGCCTTCGACCCCCTGGCCTTCGGCAATCATGGCCAGCGTCGGATCCAACAAGTCGTCGCCCAACGGGGTGTCATCTACCAAGATCAGGTGTTCCAAGTCGGTGTCTATCCGGTTCTCCATGGCCAGCTCCATCAGCACCGCCCCAGCGACAGCCCGGTCCATGGACGACTGGGGCACGTTGATGAACTTCCCGTCGTCGTCTCGCAACAACAGGAGAAGGATCTCTTCGACAAATCTCAACATGGGCCTAACGATAGGCGATGATTTCCTCGCCGTATTGATGCAGGGCCTCAACAATTTGTGAGCGCGTATCGCCGGCGATGAGGGCGGCCATCGCGGTCACCCCTATGGCAGCTTGGGCGGCGATGTTCTCCAAGTGCTGGTCGGCGTTCCAGCCCGGCGTCCCCACTGCCCCGACTTCGAGGTCCATGTACTTGATGTCAATGGGCTCGGTGCGGCCCACCGACGCGGCGTGGTCGTGGAGATAGGCGATCATCTCGGCCAACTCATCCAGGGTCTCCAAGTGGGCCGAGCGGCGGCGGGAGGCCAGTGCCGCCGGATTGGGCATGGGCATCCACCCTTGGGCCCTCTCGGCCACCCGGCGGCGGGAGAGCTTGGAGTTGCCCCCGATCCACACCGGCACCGGCGACTGCACCGGGGTGGGCAGACCGGTGCTGTCGGTGATGGTGAAGTTCAGGCCCTGGTAGCTCACCGTCTCGCCCGACCAGATCAGCCGCATCACCTCCAAGCTCTCGTCGAAGAGGGCATTGCGCTGGTCGAAGTCCACTCCCACCGCTTCAAACTCGGAGAGCAGATAGCCCACCCCCGCGCCAAGAATGACCCGACCTCCGCTGAGCCGGTCGAGGGTGGCCACCGTCTTGGCCAAGATGGCCGGATTTCGATAGGGCACCGGGGTCAGGTTGGTGAGAAGCCGCAGCCGGGTAGTAGCCCCGGCCACCACCCCTAGCGCCACAAATGGGTCGAGGGCGTCGTGGCCCCCGCTGGCCAGCCACCGGTCGTTGGGCAGGGGGTGCTCAGTGAGCGAGCAGGAGTCGAACCCCGCCGCCTCGGCCGCCCGAGCGAACTCGGAAACGGCCTCGGCGGTCAGGAATTCGGGGTTCTGCGGATGGGCCATCAGCGGGAGGCCGAAGCTGAACTTCATTCCCCCAGTTTTCTCGATGGCCCTGTCTGCGGGTTAATTGCCGCCCTCTTTGACCTCGACGTTCCGTCGCTGGAAGTTGTTGCCGTACACGTCGAGTCCGGCGTCCTGGAGGTTGGCAACCGCTTCCTCGGCGATGTCGGTGCGGAACGCACCGGCATCGGGCGCTGCCTGAAGGATGCCCTGAGACGTGGCCACCTCGATGGTCTGGTCGTACAGGGCTTGGTCCATGATCCCGACCCCACCCGGTGATGGCCAGATAAGGGCGTTGATCTCGTTCATCATCCAAGCCTGGTGCGCTGGCCCGCCGAAGGGCGGAGAGGCAGCTACCACGATGTCGACGCACTGCTGGAAGTTGTCGCGGCAGTGGATCCACCCTCGCAGCGATGCCTCCACGAAGCGCACCGCGATGTCGCGGTACGCAGCATCGGTCTCCAGCTTGTCGGCATCGGCCCAGATGGCGTCTTGCAGCATGGCCGTGCCCACGTCGTTCCAGTCGATGACCGAGAAGTCCTCGGGTTGGAAGAGCTCGCCAGTGTCGGGATTGATGGTCTCGAGCACCTGGGCGTACTCGTTGTAGATCATCGCCTGGGCGGCGTCGATGTCGCCGTTGATGAGCGCGGTCATGTTGAAGTCCTGCTGAACCAGGGTGACATCGCTCTGCGGGTCGAGGCCCACGCTGACGAGGCCGGCCAAGAGCTCGAACTCGTTGCCGAAGCCCCAGTTGCCCACCAGCTTGCCCTCCAGGTCGGACGGGCCGGTTATGCCGGCGTCAACGAACGACACCTGCAAGGTGCCGCTGCGTTGGAACACCTGGGCAATGTTGGTGATGTTCAGGCCCTCCTCACGGGGCACCAGCCCCCGCGGCACCCAGGAGATGGCGAAGTCGGCGCCCCCGGAGTCCAGAACCGTGGCCGGCACGATGTCGAGGCCACCGTCGATGATGGTCACATCCAGGCCGACGTCCTCGTAGAACCCGAGATCGCGAGCGGCGAAGAACCCGGCGAACTGCGACTGCGGTACCCACTGGAGCTGAAGCGATACTTCCTGGAGCTCTGCGGGTTCCGGCGCAGGCGCCTCGGTTGGCTCGGGCTCGGGTGCCGCTGTGGGCGCCTCCGTCGCCGGCGCGGGTGCCGGCTCGCTCACATCATCGTCGTCGTTGCCGCAGCTCGCGGCCACTAGGACGAAGGCGAGAAGCAGGGCAAGCAGCCGCCAGGGCTTTTGTTTATTCATGATTGTCCTTTCATGTTTCTTCATTTTGGGTTTCGAATCAGAGAGTGCCAGGGCATGGCCACTCGCTCAAGCACAAGTACGGCGAAATGCAAAACGGCACCGATGGCTGTGCTGGCCAGCACCGCAGCCCACGCCTCGTCGTAGCGGGTAAGGCCCGCCGACTGCGTGATCATCGGACCCAGGGCGTCTTGTCGGCCACCGAAGTACTCGGCGACGATCGCGGCGATAACCGCGAGCGACGTAGCGAGCTTCAATGCCGTGAAGAAGAACGGCATGGCGTTGGGAATCCGCACCTCGCGGGTGATGCGCGACCGGCTGGCTGCGTACGACTCCATGAGCTCGACCTGGCTTCGGTCCACCTGGGTGAGGCCCCTAGTGGTATTGATGAAAATGGGGAAGAACACCAGCGCCACCACAATGGCCTGGTTCGACCGGGGGGAGGTGAGTCCGAACCAGTTGTTGAAGATCGGCGCCAGAGCAATGATCGGAATGGCGTTGACGGCCACAGCCAGCGGCGTGATGGTCTCGTTTGCCGTCCGGAACCGCGTGACCAATAGAGCGGCGAGGATCCCGAGGATGATGCCCGCGATCAAGCCTGACACCACCACGAAGCCGGTGATGCGGACCCCCTGATACACCTCATCCCAGTTGTCGATCAGCGCGCCGACGATCTCAGAGGGGGCGGGCAGCACGAATCCGTCGGGGTTGAACAAAGAGAGCACGCCCTGCCACAACCCGAACAACACCACACCGGCCACGATGGGGGCAGAAAACCCCTTCAGCGCGTTCACCCTTCCACCTCCCTCAAGGCAATGCGCACCTCGGTGACCTTCTTGAAGAAAGCGGGATCGTCTCGGGTGGCGGCGCTGCGGTCTCCGAGGTCCACGTCGATGGTCGATGCGATCGTCCCGGGACGGGGCGACATCACCACAACTCGGGTGGAGAGATACACCGCTTCGGGAATCGAGTGGGTGACAAAGACCACTGTGGTCTCAGTCTCCTCCCAGATCCGCAGCAGCTCGTCCTGCATGTGCTCGCGGGTCATCTCATCGAGCGCTCCGAACGGTTCATCCATCAGCAGCAGCGACGGGCTGAAGGCCAACGCCCGGGCGATGGCCACCCGCTGCTGCATCCCGCCCGACAGCTCATTGGGGTGGTGCTTGGCGAACTCGCTGAGCTTGACCAGCTCCAACATCTCTGAGGCCCGGCGACGCCGATCGCCCTTCGACCATCCCATCAGCTCCAGCGGCAGCTCGATGTTTTTGGTCACGGTGCGCCAGTCGAACAGGCCGGCCGTTTGGAAGGCCATGCCGTAGTCCCGGTCGAGGCGGGCCTGCTCCGCCGGCTTGGCGTTGACCTGCACTGACCCGGACGACGGGGAGATGAGCGAGGCAACCAGCCGTAATAGGGTGCTCTTGCCGCATCCGGATGGGCCGATGAGCGTGACGAACTCCCCGGGCTCAACGGCCATATCGATCTCGGCCAGCGCCTCTACCCGGTTACTCCTGCCGGGGTTGAACACCTTGGTCGCCCCGCGGATGTCGATCACGAGCTGGGATTCAGCCTCGCCGGTGGACATGGCCTCGCTCATTGCCGGTTCCTCGCTCATGTCGTCGATTCCCGATTCTGATTGCCGACGACAACTCTCTCGACACCAGTCACCACAAGGAAAACGAAGATCCCCAAAACAGCGGCGCCCAGCACGCTGGCAAACAAACGATCGGGACCAGTCGTGTAGTTGAAGGCCTCGCGCAAGATGCGCCGACCGAGCCCGCCCTCGACTCCCGCGGAGATCTCGCCCACGATGGCGCCCACGATGCTGGCCGTTGCCGCGATCTTGAGCGCGGCGAACAAGTACGGCAGTGATGCGGGAAGGCGCAGACGCCACAGTGTCTGCGCCCAGTTTGCAGCATACGACTCCATGAGCTCTTGGTTCTCCGGTCGGGGCGATTGCAGCCCTCGCAATCCGTTGACCGCCACGGGGAAGAACGTGAGGTAGGTGGCGATGATGGACACCGACATCCAGTCCTGCCACTCCCACGGGAACACGTCGAAGTTCTTGCGCCCCCAGATCACGATGATGGGCGCGATGGCGATGAGCGGAATGGTCTGGCTGGCGATCACGTAGGGGAGCAGGCCCTGTTCGAGCCTGCGCCACTGCGCTAGGGCCAAGGCGATGGCCATACCGATAACCAGGCCCACCATGAAGCCGGCAAAGGCCTCCCGCAGAGTGAAGAGCGCCTCGTCGAACAGGATCTTCACGTAGATCTGGTCTCGGCCCCCGGGCGTCTCGCCGAATTGGCCGAAGATCTCGCTCACCGGAGGCATGTTCAGATCGTCGGTGCGGGGCAGAACCGATCCCACCACGGCCCATTCGTGTTGGCGGTCGTCGATGGCCTGGCCGAACGCCTTGTACCCGGTGTACAACCCGGCGAGCAACGCCATGAACAACACGAAGGTCACTGTTTGGCGAACGATGCGCACCACGGCGTCGCGGCGTTCCTCGTGGGCCGCCTGCTGCTTGAGCCGGTGTTCGCGAAGGAGAGGATCGTCCGTCTCAGCCATGGTGTCGATCTTCGGCATGCTCTTTCGCCCTTAGCCGCCCATCGCCGGAATGATCCGCTGGCCGTATGCGTTGAGGGTCTCGTCTTTCTGGTCGTGCATGAGGTAGATGGCGAACTGATCCACGCCCAGCGCCTCCAACTCGCGCAGCCGGGCGAGGTGGGCATCCTCATCGCCGAGAATGCAAAAGCGGTCGATGATCTCGTCGGGAACGAAGTCGGTGTGGTCGTGGCCCGCTTTGCCGTGACCGCTGTAGTCGTAGCCCTCTCGGCCGGCGATGTAGTCGGTGAGTGCTTGGGGCACGCCCGCCCCCTGGTCGCCGTAGCGGGACACAAGGTCGGCCACGTGGTTGCCCACCATGCCGCCGAACCATCGGCATTGCTCTCGCTGGTGCTCGATGTTGTCGCCCACATAGGCGGGCGCGGCCACACAGATGTACAGGCTGTGTGGATCGCGTCCTGCCTCTTCGGCGGCCTGGCGGACGGCGGCGATGGTCCATTCGGCGATCGCCGGATCGGCCAACTGGAGGATGAACCCATCAGACTCGCTGCCGCACAGGTGCAGCGCCTTGGGACCATAAGCCGCCATCAGCACTTTGAGCTCCGATTCCCCGGCCCACGGGAAGTGCTGCTGGGTGTCGTTGTACTCGGTCTTGCGGCCTTCAGCCAGGTCTTTGATCACCCGCATGGACTCGCCCAAAGTGGCCAGGCTGCGGGGTTTGTGGCCGATAACCCGCATGGCGGAGTCGCCCCGGCCGATGCCGCACACGGTGCGGTTGCCGAACATGTCGTTCAGCGTGGCGAAGAGCGACGCGGTGACCGTCCAGTCCCTGGTGCCCGGGTTGGTGACCATGGGCCCGACGATCATGCGGTTGGTGGCCGAGAGCATCTGGCTGTAGATCACGTAGGGCTCTTGCCACAGCACATGGCTGTCGAAGGTCCAGCCGTAGTTGAAGCCGAGCGTCTCGGCCCGCTTGGCCAGCTCCACCACCCTCCATGCCGGAGGATCGGTCTGAAGAACAACTCCGAAATCCATCGCTACCTCCTCATCCAATCGGACCTATCACTCATTGGTCGGAAAGCCCAGGTCAACTGTGCTGGTGGCGGGATCGGGCCATCGGGCCGTCATGACCTTGGGCCTGGTGTAGAAGCGGATTCCCTCGGGGCCGTACATCGTGGTGTCGCCGAAGAGCGAGTCCTTCCAGCCGCCGAAGGAGTGGTAGCCCACCGGCACGGGAATGGGGACGTTGATGCCCACCATGCCCGCATCGGCATCCTCTTGGAACTGGCGGGCCGCCCCGCCGTCCCGGGTGAATATGGCCGCCCCGTTGCCCCACGGGTTGTCGGCGATGAGCTGAACCGCCTCGGCATAGGTCTCGCACCGCACGACGCTGAGCACCGGGCCGAAGATCTCGTCGCGGTAGGCGTCCATCTCAGCGGTGACGTTGTCCAGCAGCGACACCCCGAGAAAGAAGCCGTCGTTGTCGAACCGGGTGTTGCGGCCGTCCACCACCACAGTTGCCCCCTGCTCGGCGGCGGAGCCGATGTAGCCGGCAACCCGGTCGCGGTGCTCACGGGTGATCAGCGGCCCCATGTCGGAGGCCGAATCGGTGCCGTCGCCAATCACCAGCTTCTCCATGCGGAGTTTGATGGCCTCCACCAGAGGATCGGCCACCTCGCCCACCGCGGCCACCACCGAGATGGCCATGCAGCGCTCCCCGGCCGAGCCGTAGGCCGCCGATACCGCCGAGTCGGCGGCCAGTTCGATGTCGGCATCGGGCAGAACCACCATGTGGTTCTTGGCCCCGCCCAGAGCCTGTACCCGCTTGCCGTGCGAAGTGCCGGTGGCGTACACGTAGCGGGCAATGGGCGTGGAACCCACGAAGCTGGCCGCCTTCACATCGGGGTGCTCCAGCAGCCGGTCCACCGCCACCTTGTCGCCGTGTACCAGGTTGAGCACACCGGGCGGGAAACCGGCCTCCTGGAACAGCTCGGCGATGAACATGGGGGCCGATGGGTCGCGCTCCGAGGGCTTGAGCACGAATGTGTTTCCACAGGCAATGGCGTTGGGCGCCATCCACATGGGAACCATGGCGGGGAAGTTGAACGGCGTGATGCCGGCTACCACCCCGAGCGGGCGGCGCACGGTGTAGACGTCAATGCCGGTGGACGCCGCCTCGTTGTGGCTTCCCTTGAGGTGTTCGGCAAGGCCACAGGCGAACTCGATGTTGTCGATGGCCCGAGCCACCTCGCCCATGGCATCGCTGTGGACCTTGCCGTGCTCAGCGGTGAGACGCCTGGCGATCTCTTCGGCGTTGTCCACCACCAGATTCCGGAAGGCGAACATGAGGGTGGTGCGCCGGGCCACCGAGACCTGGCACCACTCCTCGAACGCGGCCTGTGACGAAGCCACCGCGGCGTCAACCTCAGTGGCCGATGCCAGCGATAGGAGTCCCGTCTGCTCACCGGTGGCTGGGTTGAAGACTGGGGAGGTCCGACCCGATGTGCCGGTCACCTGCTGGCCGTCGATTAAATGATGGATTTGACGCATTCCCCCTCCGGTTATCCAGGTTCTAAATCAGGTAGGAGCTGAGACCGCGGCGCAGGTATTGCCCGTCGCCCATGGAGCCCAGGTACTGGTTGTTGTCGACGATGACCCGGCCCCTCGACAACACGGTGTCGACGTGGCCGCTGACCTCGATCCCCTCGTAGGCCGAGTGGTCGATGTTCATGTGGTGGTTCTCCACGCTGATGGTCCAGGTTGCCTGGGGGTCGTACATCACCACATCGGCATCGGAACCGGGCTGGATGATGCCCTTGCGGGGGTAGAGGCCCATCATGCGGGCCGGGGTGGTAGAACACAGCTCCACCCAACGGGGCAGGGTGATCTCCCCGGAGGCCACCCCCTGGAAGATCAGGTCCATCCGGTGCTCGACGCCCCCGATGCCGTTGGGTATGGCCCGGAAGTCGCCGACGCCCAGCTCCTTCTGCTCCTTCATGCAGAACGGGCAGTGGTCGGTGGCCACCACGGCGAGGTCATTGGTACGCAGCCCCTTCCACAGCTCGTCCTGGTGGTGGTCGTGGTGGGAGCGGATCGGCGTGGAGCACACGTAGGCCGCTCCGTCCCAGCCCTGGTCGAGGTGCTCTTCGAGGCTGAAGTACAGGTATTGCGGACAGGTCTCGGCGAACACGTTGCCGCCGTTGTTGCGGGCGATGGCCACCTGCTCCAGCGCCTGCTTCGCCGACAGATGCACGATGTAGAGGGGGGCGGCCCCCACCTTGGCCAGTTGGATGGCCCGGTGGGTGGCCTCCGACTCGAACTCGGCCCGCCGCACGTACCCGTGGTTCACCGGGTCGGTCTCGCCCCGCTCGAAAGCCTGCTCGGCCAGGACGTCGATGGCGATCCCGTTTTCGGCGTGCATCATCATTAGCCCGCCGTTGCCGGCGCACTGCTGCATGGCCCGCAGGATCTGGCCGTCGTCGCTGTAGAAGACGCCGGGGTAGGCCATGAACAGCTTGAAGCTGGTGACCCCCTCGTTCACCAGCAGGTCCATCTCTTTGAGGGCGGCGTCGGTGACGTCGCCGATGATCATGTGGAAGCCGTAGTCGATGGCGCACCGGCCCTCGGCCTGCTCCATGCGAGCGTCGAAGCACTCGCGCACGTCCAGCCCGTAGCTCTGGGTGGCGAAGTCCACGATGGTGGTGGTGCCGCCCCAGGCGGCGGCCCGGGTGCCGGTCTCGAAATCGTCGGACGCGATGGTGCCGCCGAAGGGCAGCTCCATGTGGGTGTGTACGTCTACCCCGCCGGGAACGACCAGCTTGCCGGTGGCGTCGATCACCCGATCGGCCCCGTTCTCGGCTGACAGGGCCAGCTCGGATCCCGGTTGCAGCACGGCGACGATCACCTCGCCATCGATCAGGACTTCGGCCGGATCAGCCCCAGTCGAGCTCACCACTGTGCCGTTCTTGATCAAAATGGTCATGTTTTCTGCCCCCTATTCGTCCTCGATGAGAGTGGTCATGCCTTAAACCTGCCTATCGATTTCCTCAATGGTCTCGAGAATGGCGGTCACGCCCTCGTCGATCTCCTCCTCGGCCACATCCAGCATCGGGGTGATACGCAGGGCGTTTCCGTATAGCCCCCCCTTGCCCACCAGAAGCCCCCGCCGCTTGCACCCTTCGAGCAGTTCGCCGGCCCGGCTGGCGTCGGGCTGAATCGAGCCCGGCTCCACTATCTCTATGGCCTGCATAAGCCCCTTGCCCCGCAGCTCGACGATCCACGGCGTCTGCTCGGCCACTGGCCGAAGCGCATCGGCCAGCCGCTTGCCCATGCGCAGGGCGTTGCCCTGGAGGTCGTTTTCCCGCACGTAGTTCAAGGTGGCCAGCCCCGCCGCCGTCGACAGCGGGTTCCCGCCGAACGTGGAGAAGCTCAGGGCCTTGATCGTGTCCATGATCTCGGCTCGGGCCACGATGCCCGCCAGCGTGATTCCGTTGCCCACGCCCTTGGCGAAGGTGAGCATGTCGGGCACGATGTCGTGGGCCTGGTAGCCCCAGAAGTGCTCGCCGGTGCGCCCCCAGCCGGTCTGCACCTCGTCGGTCACGAACAGGATCCCCCGGTTGGCCAGCACCTTGTGCATCGACCCGAAGAACCCGTCGGGCGGGGTGGCGAACCCGCCGACGCCCTGGATGGGCTCGGCGATGAGGCAGGCCACCGACCCGGTGGTCATCATGTCGAGAACCTGGGTGAGATCGTCGGTGCAGACCTCGGTGAACTCGTCGTCGTCCAGGTGCCGGAATGGGCTGCGCAGCTGATAAGCCCCGTGTACGAAGTGTACCGAGAGGCCCGAGAGCGCGGTCGACGACCAGGAGGAGTGCGAGGTTATGGCCTGCGCGGTGAACGAACGCCCGTGGTAGCTGTTGCGCATGGCCAGCACTTCGTTGGACTTTCGGTAGCTGGTGGCCAGCAAGATGGCGGTGTCGTTGGCCTCGCTGCCGGAGGTGGTGAAGAACACCCGGGCGTCGGGGATGCCGCTGATGGCCGCGATCTCCTCGGCCAGCTCGATCATCGGCTCGCACAGGTACAGCGTGGAGGTGTGCAGCACCTTGGACGCCTGCTCCTGGATGGCCGCGGTGACCGCGGGGTTGTTGTGCCCCACCATGGTGGTGAGCACGCCGCCGAAGAAGTCGAGGTACCGGTTCCCCTCCACGTCCCACACATAGCTCCCCTGGCCGCGCTCGATGCTGATGGGATCGGCGTAGAGCGGCTTGACGTATGAGGGAAGAATCGCCTGGTAGCGCTGGTGCAGATCGGCGTTGGTGGTCACGGCTATCAGCCCACGAGATACTCGGCGACGGTGGTCACGGGATTCGGCTCACGCCTCGGTGAGGGGCCCGTACATGTCGGGGCGGCGATCTCGGTAGAAGGCCCACTGCGCTCGGGTCTCGTCGATCATGGCGAAGTCGAGGTCGCGGATCACCAGCTCCTCCTCCTGGTCAGATGCAGGATCCTCCACGAACTGGCCGCGCGGGTTGGCGAAATACGACGTGCCGTAGAAGTCGTTGTCGCCCAGCGGCTCGATGCCCACCCGATTGATGGCCCCCACGAAGTACATGTTGGCCGCGGCCGACGCCGTCTGCTCCAGCTTCCACAGGTACGCCGACAGGCCCCGGCTGGTGGCCGAAGGGTTGAACACCACCTGGGCGCCGTTGAGGCCGAGGGCGCGCCAACCCTCAGGGAAGTGGCGGTCGTAGCAGATGTACACCCCGACCCTTCCCACTGCGGTTTCGAACACCGGATAGCCGAGGTTGCCGGGACGGAAGTAGAACTTCTCCCAGAAGCCCTTCACCTGGGGGATATGGGTTTTGCGGTATTTGCCCAGGTAGGTGCCATCGGCGTCGATGACCGCGGCGGTGTTGTAGAGGATTCCCGGCTGCTCTTCCTCATACATCGGCAGCACCAGCACCATGTCGTGCTTGGCGGCGATCTCCTGGAACCGCTTGGTGGTGGGTCCGTCGGGGATGGCTTCGGCGTAGCTGTAGTAGTCGGCCTCCTGCACCTGGCAGAAGTAGGGCCCGTTGAAGAGCTCTTGGAAGCACATCACCCGGGCTCCCGCCGCCGCGGCCTCAGTCACATACTTCTCGTGCAACTCGACCATGGACTCCTGATCACCAGCCCACGCGGCCTGCACGATTGCGGCCCTAACGACATCGGACATGGGGCGCCTCCCAAGCTCTCTTTGCGGCCCTTTCGGGGGTTAAATGCCCGACAGCGCTGACTTAAGGAATAAACCCCCGATTATTATCGAACTCAGCACTCCACCGCAAGAGCCTCTTCAGCCCAATGATAACCCGTATCGACGACACACCCTCACCCTCTCCACTCACGCACCCCCTATCCACACCTGAAAGGAATAGCCCTCTTCAAGCCACGAGTCCTCATAATGTGGACGAGTGAACAGCAACCGCACACCTCCAGGCTGCAAGAGATTGGGGACAGGAATCCTGTCCACAGCAACATACTCTTGTACTCTGGTGGCGCTGGAGTAACCAGTTGTGAAAAGAACAGCCCTTTTTACATCACTTACAACGCCATTTCTGTCAACAATAGCAACGTAGGCTCGAAGATCATCAATGGCCTGGTAGCCAATGGGAGCACTCAAGGTTGGGTGCGAATCAGGAGTGTCAATGTAAGCGTAGAGATCTACAAAGCCAGCGGGTGTTTCAAAATCATAACAATATTCTTCAGTTCTCAGTCGCAAATGGACATCGTCCGCCTGGATATCTTCCAGGCGTAGCCCACAAGGTAAGTCACCATAGGTAGCCACAAAGGTATCGATACTGACATGCTGATAGATTTTGAAATACCTATCAGTAATATATCCTTCATAGTCCCCCCACCAATACGAACTCTCCTCTAAGCGAGCGTCTGCTTCCTTTTCGTACACTGAGCCTACTGCAAAATGAGCAATGCGGAACGATCGACTGATATCAACCTTCTCCGACAAGGTCGCTGAAACGTTGAATTCAAATTCTGAGTTAGAAGCACTCCCTTCCCAACCACCAATATAGATTTCAAATGGAGCACGTTCTCCTGGTTGGATGGTCAATGGCCACGCCCAAAAGTTTTCAGTATCTACGTTGTTCGCTCTCACTATCCTTACTACCACATCGCGGGCGAACAGCCGATCTGACACATTGTGAATCAATCCCCGCACAAATCCATCATCTGCTGAAACTGTGAAGGGATCAATAAGAATTGACTCTGTAAGCATTGGATATGACTGGAAATCATTGAACAAGCCATAATATCCCAATGGGACATCAAATGTGTGAGCTCGGGCACTCCCAATAATTTTATAGTCTTCTTTCGTCAAACCACCAGACCGGTCGCAGGACCCCGATGACCAACCCCTGTGTTCTTCTAAATTTATATCATTCTGGCTAACTGCCCGTAATCGGTTCGATAAGGGCTCCATCGAATCTGCTTTACCAACCCACGTTTGGACGCCAGTGCGGCGAGAAAAAGCAGATGTCTCAGTCATACCTGTTATTTCCGCATAGATCTCCGGCGTTGTCCTTATCGCAAATGTTGGGTCGATTCCACCTGAGTCGAAATTGATAAACGAGGTTTGTGGTGCAACGATCCGCCTTCGCGTTCCGTCACTATCCTCATCAAATTCCACTTTAAATGGAATCGATTCTATCACATCCAATACGCGATTTGATTCAGTTATAGCCCGAAAAACTCGAATATTATTTACTTCAACGTGGAGTTTCTCATCGTAGTGCTGCGGGAATACACGTTCAGGTATATAGTACAAATCGGAATGTTGGAGCATGGAGAATTCAGATACAATGGCATCTAAGTCCACGCTGTCCACCAACACACTTGGATACGCCTGTTCAAATGACTCTCTACTTATAAGATGATGTTCAGGGCCTCGAGACCAATTCTCCCACTCCTCAAACTCGTATAGACGTTCATCAAATGTCATCAAGTACAAGGGGCGGTTTCCCGTTAAAGTCCCCGACCTATTGAAGTCATTACCAAAGGCTCGACTAACATCTACATCGGTTGAAAAATTGTAAGTGACATTGGCCAGAACATTGCCTGCAGGCTCACGCCTAAGAGTCCGAACTTCTTGATATCCCCATGGAGATATACGTTCGTTCTTAGTCCTAAAGTGAGGCGAGTCTATCGGAAGTCGACTAGGCACCCAATCAATAGCTATCTCAAAAGGAGCACGTTCGCCGGGCATGACTGTTAGTGGCCACTGCCAAGTAGCGCCGTCAGCACCATCCAAGGATTCAAGAGTGACAACAACATCTCTTGCAAACATTTTGTCAGAAAGATTGCGTACGAACCCTCGCGCCACACATTCCCTTATGTCAAATGACTCAACAATCAATTCATCTCGAGGTTCAGCCGGAACCTCAATGTCAAATGCATAAAAGTAGGAGTCAGGAATGTTGTTATAATCTTCAATCAATGGTCTTTCGACACGAATTGTCCCATCCTCTGTAAGAATACCGACATGAAAATGCTCTTCATCCTCCCATGGCTCCACCACTTGTATCTCTTCTTCTAGCTCACTTTCTGGATCTAAGGCAAAAAATTCAGCTTCAGGAGCATACGGTTCTCTATTTTTTTCAGATGTGGAACTTTTGCTGATTGCTTCTTCAGATTCAACATCTTGCGCACTTACCAGATAACCGTTAGAGAACTCTGATGTTGCGTTTGGTGGCAACGGAGTCGGGATTGAAACAGGTGTCTCTTCCACTGGTTGCAAACTAGGCGAGCCTGTAGGTGCGACCACTTCGGCAGCAGACTCTTCAATCGTATTTTGTGGAATCCCATCACTCTGCGATTCAGGCAGTTTAGAACCGCAGTAGGTCATCATAACAACCATGAAAACTACGGCTGCAAGCGCAGTCCTCCAATTTGAGATCCAGTTTCCTCCGTTCTGTGCCAGATTGGCTCTAGGTCTGGTATTCACAACACCTTCATACTCCTACCCAATCGCAAAAGACGACAGATTGTCCAAAGAATCGAAACGTATCGCAATGCTCAACTTGCAATTTGTGTCTATCTTCCGCGGTCCCACCATCTCGGAAGGGAACTGAGTCATCGTACCAACCTTCAACGATTGTGTTCCCATTCATGAAACTGTGATTTTCAATCTTTTCTCCAAATGGCTTGTATAATTCTTCTGCACAATCCATAGCTGCTATTCTCGGGTCTTTAGACTCAGGCGACACATCTCGGCCGGGACTGCATCGGACTACATCATTTTGGATTACGGATCGGTATATGGTCTTGTCGCTTGAAACAGTGTCAGAAGGCCAATATTGATAGCTGTTGGAACGAGGCCATTCGCGAGGCCAGACTGCAAACCTTGTATTCGTTAGAGTATCGGTAAAAGACAGGAAGGCCATAGGTACAGGTGTAGCACTTGCTGTCCAGTCAATCTCATCTTCTTTCACTTGTTGACTGTCTGAAGAGTCGGCAGATTTAGAGATTATATATTCGTAATCTGAAGGGTAGCCTTCGGCAGCTTCTAAGTCGTAGAGAAAGCATGGCATCGTCAGTTGGCTTGATTTCCATCGACATGTCCGCTGTTGAATACCGCCCTCTACTTGAGATGCTGTATCTACACTTCGAATGTTCAAATTTACTGACTGATAAATGCTGTCTGGGTCGCCTATATATGTCTTGTAACATTTTTCATTCTCGCTTGGAGTATCGCACGCAGACCACATTTTGATGGCCTTTTTGATTCCCGCGTCATCTGCTGACAACTTGCAATGCTCACCCAATAAGTAGGATGCCACACGGAGACCGCCTTCCCTAATATCTGCTCTTTGAGCATGATTTAACTGTTTGGTAATGTCCCAAGGATCCAGCTGCCAAAGCCCAACCCCGGGACTCCAATGTGCTCGGAGATATCCTGCCGTATCCATGTGGGAAAACAATCTCTCATTCAAACTCCTAGTCTTTTTCTTCACTTCTCCATTTTCCATATAAGTATGAGTCTGCATTTGCCAATTCAAATTATCCCATCGCGAAAGGGTCATTGGTGATGGGGCCCTGCTTCGGTGTTGTCCATCATTCAATTCATGGGAAGGCAGCATGAGCATAATTGCTGCAAGTTTTTTCTCGTCTATAGTTGTTTGGCAGCTATTCCACATGTTGGTGGGTGTTTTTATATATTGGTCTATCGCCGTCTTAGCGGCGTAGGCCACCCCTTTTATTGTTCCCTCCGTGAAATAGTATATTCCGTCATTTGAAATAAACCCGTCGGGTATCTTTGGGAGTGTTTTGATGTCGCAAGTGGCACTTGTAGTCCACCCCATGGGGGTCCAGGCCTGGACTGCTACTTCGTAGGTGGTCTCCTCAGCGAGCCCGGTGAAGGTGTGGGAGGTAGCGTTGGTGGCGATCCATTCGGGGTCCGTGTGTTTCCGGTCGCGGGCTATGCGGTAGTAGGCGGCTCCGTTGTCGGTCCAGCGTACGGTGCCGTCGGTGTCAGCGGTTTGTGGGCATTGGTGGACTTCCAGGTCGGCAGGCGCGGTTTGGCAGTGGGGGACGTGCCCGAGGACTTGCCAGCTCTGCCCGCTGTCGGCGCTCTTCCATACCGTGATCCAGTGGATGGTGTTCGGCTGGAGGCCCGTGAGGGTCGCTCCTGTGGTGCCTTTGGCAAAGGTCTTTGTGCCCAGGTATTGGAAGTTGCCGTTCTGGTCGATGAGCGTTCTGGCTATCCGCCATTGGTAGTCCCCGTTGGGGTCGTCCCATTCGATGTCGATGGTGCTGGTGGTATTGGCCTTGCATTCGACCGTGGAGGTGGTGTGATCGTCGGTTGCGCCGCCGCTCTCAGGCTTGTATTCCACCCCGTTGTCAGATGCCTCTTTGGCCTTTGCGATAGTGCCCGCCCTGAGCTGCACGGTGTATTGCATGCCGGGTTTGAGATCGGTGAAGGTGTGGGAATTGCCAGTGGACACCACGATCTCCCACTCGCCGCCCCCCGAGGCCCCAGACGCGCCCGATGAGCCCGCGGGGCTGACTCTCGCCAGGTAGATCTCTGCACCGTCGACGGGTTGCCATTGGATGGTGAGGGTGTTACCCCCGGTGGTGTGCCCGGTCAGCACTGGGGTGTCGAGGTGTTTGGTGTAGCAACGGGACGCTGGGTTCACTTTGTGCCATTTCTCGTCTTTTCCGTACCACCACAGGTGGATCTCATAGGCTGTGCCTTTGGCCAGACCGGTGAACTCGGTGCTGTTCCCCTCGTACACTGTCCTGTAGTTGGCCCAGGAGCTGCCGGTCCAGATGGCCGCGTACCAGTATTGGGCCTCGTCTATGGGCGCCCATTGGAGCACGACGCTGTCAGACGTGGTCTGGTCGCAGTCCACCCCCGCCGCCGAGGTCACGCACCGGACCGTCGCAGCCTGCCCCCAGCCCTTCTCGCCGCCCGACTGCACGGTGACCGTGTGCATCGTGCCCGCCGCCAGCCCGGCGAACACACGGACCACACTCGCCGCATCGGGGGCGGGCTCGATGTCGTCGGTCCAGGCCCCGCCGCCGATCCTCGCCCGATACTTTGTCGCCCCCGTCACCTTCGGCCACGACGCCGACACGCTGTTGGAGGTCGCCGTACACGACAGAGCCGGCGCCGCGATGTCGGCCAGGGTGGTGCAGTACACGCCTGCGAAGTGCTGGGCCTTGCCGCCCTTGACCGCCAGCACGCTCACCCAGTACCTCGTGGACGCAGCCAGACCGCCGAACACCACTGTGGTGGATGTAGTGCGCATCTGGGTCTGCGCGCTGTTCGGCACGGCCAGCTGGACCTTCGCCGAATAGCTGTCCGCGCCCTCCACCTCATCCCAGGAGAACCTGATCTGGGTGGGGGAAGCCTCGCACTCCAAGCCCGTGGGCGCCGGCAGGACCGACGCCGGAGTCGTGCAGCTAGCCGTGCCGGTCTGGCCCCAGCCCGCGGTGTTCCACCCCTGCACCCGCACCGTATAGGCCGTGGAGTCCGCCAGATTCGAGAACACGTGCGACAGCCCCGAAGCCGACGCCCACCCGCTGCCCCTCGACACCCGGTACCGGGTCGCGCCCCTGACCGATTCCCAGCTCGCCGTGATCGTGCTCGCCGTCGCAGTACACAACACAACAGGCGCCGCAGGCGGCGCCGTCGTCGTACACACCGCGCTGGGATGCACCTGATTCCACACACCTGTGGGCGACGCCCGCCACCAGAAAAAGAACGTATAGTCCACGTTCGCCGCCAACCCGGTGAAAACCGTCGACAGCGTCGACCCCGCCAACGCCCTGCCGTCCACATACTGATTCCCGACCGTCGCCCGGCCCACATACCACTGATGCACCCTCGAATCGGCCTTCCAATACAACTGCACCCCGCTCGCCGACACCGCCCCGCAAACCGGCGGGCCCACCGCGGTGGTGCAGTACACCCCCGAGTAATACTGGGCCACACCCCCCACATTCGAGTGCACCCCGATGTAATACGTCGTAGAAGACGACAAACCCGAAAACACCGCCGACGTCCCCGAAGTCTTCCTCACCGTCTGGCCGCCCCGCCCCGACCCCAACTGCAACTTCGCCGTATACCCATCAGCCCCCGACACCGCGTTCCACGAGAACACGATCACCGAAGCCGTCACCGAACACGACAACCCCGTCGGCCCCGGAAGAATCTGGGCGCTCCCGCACACAGATCTGCCCGCGCACATCGCCAAACCCCCGAACCCCTCAGGCGCAGGACCCTCCACCGCCTCCACCTCAACCGGCGCCTCCAAAAAACCGCCCCCGAACACCTCAGCAACCGGGCCCGGCTCCCCGTCCTGGCCTGAAACCGGACCGGGCACACCCGACTCGTCCAAACGGCCCAAACCCTCATCCAACGGGCCATCCAAAGGAGGCGAACCCGGCTCCGCCTCAATCTCTGTGAACCCGTCTTCCCCGCCCCCCAGAGCGCCGTCGACCTGCCCCGCCACCAACCCGCCACCAACACCCGAAGGCGGCTCGACCCCAACCGGCAAACCCACCCCAGACTGCGCCCCAACAGGCACCCCCACCCCAACCGACACCAACAACCACACCAACACCACAGCCAGCAAACGCCTGCCCATACGCCCAAATGGTATCTACAGCCGACCCAACCCCAGCGTCACCCCCAGCAGACCCGGCGCGACGACACGGTTACCCACCCCACTAGGGCCGCCGCTAGTTCCACCCTCTAACTGGGAGCGAAATCTCTACTTGATGGAACCCTTGCCAGCCAGAACCCGGTCGAGCTCCGAGTGCATGTTCACGAGGCGGCAGTCGAAATCGCCCAGAACCAGCTCGTCGATGCCGTTCGAGGCCATCCCGGCCTGCACCCGGCCGATGCCGTCGAGGTCTTGGTTGACCACTTCGGCGATGACCGTCCCCTCGGGGAAGTGGATCATCTCGGGGGGTGAGCCGGAATTTGCTCGGTCTCCCAGCCGGTGGAACAGCCAGAAGTCGAAGTGGGAATGTCCGGTGTGATCGCCAGGGCGAGCCCGGAAGATGGTGTACATGTCGCTGTGTACGTTCAGCACCACGTTGGGAAACACCAGATAGTGGTAGTCGTCGAGGATCTGCTCGTCGGTGTAGTGGCTGAAGTCCACATCCTCGGCCGTCGCTCGGTCCCGCACCAAACCCACCGCCCAGTCCCGAGCGCTTTGGCCGGCCAGGTCCACCTCGTCGTCGGGCTGGAGCCCCAGCATGGTGCTGTAGTTGTCCACGAAGGCTCGGGCCACCTCTTCTTGGTCGGCATCGGGGAATCGGGGCGAGCCGATCCCCAGGGGGATCTTCATCATGGAGTGGCCCCGGTCCCACAGCTCGTAGGTGGTGTTGAGCGCATCCATGAACCCCCGCAGGCCGGGGTGCAGCCCCTCCAAGTGGTAGGCCTCGTTGAAGGCGTCCACCGTGGTCTTCCAGTTGCCCCCTAGCGGAATGGTCCAGCAGGCCGTCAAGCTCCGCTCCCCCAAGTTGAACGGGGACAGGGTGTCGGGTACCGGGTCGAGGAACTCGTCGAGGTCGGGGCCGTCAGGAGATGGGTTGATGAACACCATCTGATGCCAAGTGCCCAGCCGAACCGGGGCCAGAGACAGGTTCTCGTTGGCCACCACGCCGAAGTGCTTGCGGTACACGATCTCCTTCAGCGACCCGTCCAAGCCGTAGCACCAGTCGTGGAACCCGCAGCGCAGCTCGTCGGCGTTGCCCTTGCCCTCGCACAGCTGGAATCCCCGGTGGCGGCAGGCGTTGTGAAATGCCCGCAGCTCGCCGTCGTGGCCCCGCACCACCAGATAGCTCTGGTTTCCGATGCGGTACTCGAACCAGTCGCCGGGCTCGGCCACATCGCTGGTCAAGCAGGCAAGCTGCCAGGTGGACGGCCACAGCCGCTGCCGTTCCAGCTCGGCGTAATCCTCGTCGAGGTAGCGGGCCTTGGGCAACCGGGCCGGGGTGCCATCCCCGTTGCCAGATCGGAGCCGATAGCGGTCCAGGTCGATGCCCATGGCAGGTTGGGCGCTACTGGGTGCCGCGCACCAGCCGGCCGGGCCGGGCCCCGGTGTCCTTGCCTTGGCTGCGGGTCACCTCGCCCGCCACAACGGTGGCCACATAGCCATCCGCCTGCTGGTCGAGCCGGCGTCCCCCGGCGGGCAAGTCGTACACCACCCGAGGAGAGCGCAAGGTCAGCGCCTGGTGGTCGATCACATTGGCGTCGGCCCGCTTGCCCACTTCAAGCGTTCCCCGATCGCCCAGCCCGTACAGGGAGGCGGTGTCGTGGGTCTGCTTCTTCACCACCCACTCCAGAGGGAGCTGCTCGCCCCGGGTACGGTCCCTGGTCCAGTGGGTGAGCATGAAGGTGGGGATAGAGGCATCGCAGATCATGCCGCAGTGGGCCCCGCCGTCGGACAGCCCCGACACCCCGGCGGGGTGCAGCAGCTGCTCCCGGATGACGTCGTGGTTCTCCTCGACGTAGTTGAACATGGGCAGCATCATCAGGGCACGGCCGTCGTCCTCCAGGGAGAGGTCGTACAGCATCTCCAGCGGATCCACCCCGCGGGCTTCGGCCATGGCGGTCACGGTGCGGTCGTGGGTGGGCTCGTAGTCGGGCGGGTCGCCGATCACATACAGCTTGTGGATCATCGAAGCCACCATGCTGGGCATCTGGTCGAACAGCACGCTGGGGTCGGGGGGCAGGTCGTCCTCGCCCAAGATGGCCGAACGGATCGCCGGCTTCTTGAGCTCAGCTACGAGCTGATCGAAGGGCAGATGGGCCAGCGACGCAAACGTGGGCCGCTTGGCGAATGCGTGGTTCGTTTGAAAGCCGATGAGCATCCCGAAGGGACGACCAGCAATTTGGGGATACACCCGGGCACCCTCGTCAACCGCCCGAAGCGACTCGTCCATCATCTCTCGCCACAAATCGGGAGCGGCCTCCAGTTGCAGCAGGGCGAACGACACTGGCACGTCGAAGTGGGCCGACAGTCGACGCATCCAGTCCATCTCCTTGGGCGGGGCCACTAGATCCAGCCCCGCCGCACCCGCCGGGGCCAGCTCGAACACCCCGGAAGCGGCATCGGCCAGCGCCTGGCCCAAACCGAACAGCTCGTCCTCAGCAGCAAAGGTGCCCGGCACCGGCTCGCCGTCGATGGCCCGGTGGCCCAGCGTGCGAGATGTGGACACGCCTAGCGCGCCAGCCTCTATGGCCTCGCGCACGATGGCGTACATGGCTTCGATGTCGTCGGGGGTGGCCGGCTCGTTCTTGGCCCCTCGATCCCCCATCACATAGCCCCGCACCGCGCCGTGGGCCACCTGAGCGGCCACGTCGATGGCCAGCTCGCGCTGTTCGACAACATCGAGATACTCCGGGAAGCTCTCCCACCCCCAAGAGATGCCCTCAGATAGGGCCGCTCCGGGAATGTCCTCCACACCTTCCATCAGTTGGATGAGCCAGTCCTCTTTGCCGGGCTGTACCGGGGCGAACCCCACACCGCAGTTGCCCATCACCACGGTGGTCACGCCGTGGTTGGACGACGGCTGGAGCATGTCGTCCCAGGTGACCTGACCGTCGTAGTGGGTGTGGCAGTCCACAAAGCCGGGGGTCACCAGCAGCCCGGTGGCGTCGATGGTCTCGGCGGCCTCGGGAGCGGGACCGCCGCTGCGGTCCACCACGGCCACTTTGCCGTCCTTGACCCCGATGTGGCCGACGAACCGGTCGGCGCCGGTCCCGTCCACCACGGTGCCGTTGGCAATCACCAGATCCAGCACTGCTCTTCCTCCCCAGTTTGCTACTTGGCGTTGTTTCTTGTGTCTGCCGCTAGTTGGCGGCTCCGGCTCGGAGCAGCTTGCCGGGACGGGCCCCGGTGTCTTCACCATTGCGACGGGTCACTACCCCGCTGACCAGCGTAGCGACATATCCGGTGGCCCTCTGATCGAACCGGCGGCCCCCTGCGGGCAGGTCGGCCACCAGCTTGGGCGGGTGCAGTGTCAGGTGCTCGTGGTCGATCACATTGATGTCGGCTTTCATGCCCGACTCCAGCGTGCCCCGGTCGGTGAGGCCGAAGAGGCGGGCGGTGTCATGCGACTGCTTGCGCACCACATACTCCAAGGGGAGCTTCTCGCCCCGTTGGCGGTCGCGAGCCCAGAAGGTGAGCAGCCAGGTGGGCATGGAGGCGTCGCAGATCGCCCCGCAGTGGGCCCCGCCGTCGGACAGCCCCGATACTCCCGACGGGTGCAGGAACATCTCCCGCACCGCGTCGGCGTTGCCGTGGCTGTAGTTGAGGAACGGGAACAGCAGGAGCGCCCGACCGTCATCCTCCAACAGCAAGTAATAGAGCAGATCCTCAGTCTCCCGCCCCTGGGCCTCGGCGATGGCGGCCACCGACCGCTCGGGACCGGGCTCGTAATCGGGGGGATCGCCCAACACATAGATCCGGTGGAGTTGGGTGCCCATGTACTCGGCGAACTGATTGGTGAAGGAGCTTTCCTCCGACAGGATGGCGGCCTTGCGCTCAGGCCGGCGCAGCTCGGCTACCAGCTCTTCAAGAGGCAGCTCGGCAATCTCGGCGAAGCTGGGTCGGCTGCTGAAGGCGTGGTTGGTCTGAAGCCCGATCAGGATGCCGTTGCACCGAGGCGCAATTTGGGGGTGGAGCTGGGCGCCCTCGGCCACCGCATCGGCCGACAGGTCCATGATCTCCCGCCACAGCTCGGGGGCGGCGTCCACCTGCACCAGAGCGAAGGTCACCGGGCGTCCGGTGGCAGCCGACAGGCGGCGCATCCAGTCGACTTCTTTGTGGGGAGCGGCCAAGTCCTCGCCAATCACTCCGGCGGGGGCCAGCTCGTACAGGCCGTGCCCCACCTCGGTGAGCGCCTCGCCAATGCCGAACAGCTCGTCTTCGGCGGCATAAGTGCCAGGAACCGGCTCGCCGTCGATGGCCATGTGGGCGATGGTGCGCGACGTGGAGAACCCGAAAGCCCCCGCTCGCAACGCCTCGGCCACGATCTCGCGCATCTGATCGATGTCTTCCGGGGTGGCCGGTTCGTTCTTGGCCCCCCGCTCCCCCATCACGTAGGCCCGCACCGCGCCATGCGGTACCTGACAGCCGATATCAAGGGACAGGGGCTTGCGCTCCAGGGCATCGAGGTACTCGGGGAAGGTCTCCCATTCCCAGGTGATGCCCTCTGACAGCGCGGCGCCGGGGATGTCTTCCACCCCCTCCATGAGTTGGATGAGCCATTCCTCGGTGCCGGGACGCACCGGGGCGAATCCCACCCCGCAGTTGCCCATCATCACGGTGGTCACCCCGTGGTGGGCCGACGGCTCCAGGATCGGATCCCAGGTCACCTGGCCGTCGTAGTGGGTGTGGCAGTCCACGAATCCGGGAGTCACTACCAACCCGAAGGCGTCGATGACCTCTTCGCCCTCCAGATCAGGATTGCCGCCCGGGTACACCCCAACGATCCGATCCCCGTCAACGACCACATCCCCCGTGAACGGCTCACCACCGGTGCCGTCCACAATCAAACCGCCCTTGATAACCAGGTCGTGCATGACGCCATGCTAGAGGGTGGCGTCTTCCACCGCCGATCTGCAGTAGCTCAGAACGGAACAATTTGCAGCACTGGAGTAACGTCGGGGGATGGCTGAGATCATCGTGTACCACAACCCCGGTTGAGGCAGTTCCCGGGGCGCGCTTGAGATCCTCGAGTCGCGGGGCGTCGAGTTCGACGTCGTCCAATACCTCCAGAACCCGCTGGGGCGGGACGACTTGGAGCGGTTCTTGGAGCTGCTGCCCAACGAGCCCACTGATCTGGTGCGGGAGGACAACAACTTCAAGGAACTCGGGCTGAACATCGGCGACTACCAGAGTGCCGGTGCGGTGGTCGATCTGCTGCTGGAGCACCCCAAGCTGATGCAGCGCCCGGTGGTGGTCCGCGGCGACAAGGCCGTGATTGCCCGCCCCTCCGAGCTCGTAGAGGAACTTCTGTGAGGCCACTTCCATGATGGGCAGGGGAGGTTCATTCGAACACGCTGCTGTGGCCCGTGCTGAAACCAAAGCACGGCGACAGCACGCTTCCGGCTCATCTAGGCGCTCGAAGCCGCGGAAGACCCCGCTGGGCGAAGACGAATTCCCCGAGGATGCGACCATCGTGGCCGGGCCCGACGGCAAGCCGTATCCGGTGGCCGCGGTCTGGAGGCGGGCGCTGGCCCGGCTGATCGACGCCATCACCGTGTTCTTCATCCAGTGGATGTTCACCGTGATCCAAATCCTGTGGTTCATGGACGACGTGTCCAACCGGTGGCAGCCCGAGCCCTGGGGCCGGGCCACCGCAGCCATATTGGGCTACATCTTCTTCCACTTTGTGTACACGATGGTGTTCCTGCGCTGGAACGAGGGCCAGACCCCGGCCATGGACTTGATGAAGCTGCGGGCCGTGCGCACCAAAGACGGCAGCCACCTTGGTTTGGGCCGGTGCGGCGCCCGATGGCTGGTGGGCGGGGTGTCGTGGATTGCGCCCCCCGTGGTGCTCGGCGGAATCATCGTGAACGCGGCCACCTACCTGACGGTCCCCTTCGACCGGCGGCGGCGCACAGTGTCGGACTGGGCGGCAGGAACCACAGTCATCGCCTACAACCGCGACAAGGAAGATCCCGACGGGGTGGCCGAGGAAGTGCTCGACGAGTTCGGCCGGCCGATGTCGGTGCGGGCCCAGATTCGGCGCAAGTACGGGATAACCGGCCTCTTCGGCGGCATGGGGGAATTAGGCGGCCGAAGGGGCAATCGACCTCCGCCGAGCCGGGAGCGGTCCCAGGCTTCCCAGACGGATTGAGATTCGCCTACCATGTCAGCCAGTTTGAGGGCAGTCCGTAAACGACGGGGGGAAAGCCGTGGCAGCTGAGCGTCCGCTCTTGGAGGTAGAGAACCTCCGCACCTATTTCGATACGCCGAGAGGGATCTTGAAGGCGGTCGACGGGGTGAGCTTCACGTTGGACAAGGGCGAGACCATCGGCATTGTGGGTGAGTCGGGTTCGGGCAAGTCGGTGCTGGTGCGCTCGATCATGAACATCTTGACCAGCAACGCCATCATCCCCGATGGCTCCGAGGTGTTCTTCGACGGCAAGGACACCCGCAACCTGAGTCGGAGCGAGGCCAAGCACTTCTGGGGCACCCAGATGGCAATGATCTTCCAAGATCCGATGACCTCATTGAACCCGGTCAAGAAGGTGGGCATCCAGATCACCGAGTCCATCCGCTACCACCTTGGTGCGTCCAAGCAGGAGGCCATGGAGAGGGCTCTGGAGCTCATGGTGCAGGTGGGCATCCCCGAGCCCCGCAAGCGGCTCAAGGAGTATCCCCATCAGCTATCGGGCGGGATGCGGCAGCGGGTGACCATCGCCATCGCCTTGGCCTGCAACCCCAAGCTGCTGATCGCCGATGAGCCCACCACCGCACTGGACGTGACCGTGCAGAAGCAGATCCTCGATCTGCTGGCATCGCTCCAAGAGGAGTTGGGCATGGCCATGATCCTCATCACCCACGATTTGGGCGTGGTGGCCGGCCGAGCCCGTCGCATCGGGGTGATGTACGCCGGAAAGATGGTAGAGACCGCCGACACCACCACGCTGTTCCACCACATGAACCACCCCTACACCGAGGCGCTGTTCAAGTCGATCCCCCGAGTGGAGCACCAGAGCCACACCCGGCTCGACGCCATCAGCGGCCGGCCGCCCGACATGGTTCTCGATCTGGTGGGATGCCGGTTCGCCCCTCGGTGCCGCTACGCCCAGGAGCAGTGCATCACCGACGAGCCGGACCTGTTCGACACCGGCCAGACCGGACACCGCCAAGCCTGCTTCTACCCGGTGGGATCACCAGAAAACGCCGAAGCGCTGGCCGCCAACCAGGCAACGGGAATCACCGCCGCCGGCCTCGACCTGACCGCCGCCGCGGTCTCCTAGCCCGGCGATCGCACTCTCGAGGAGGACTCACTAATGGCTGGAACTGGCAAAGTCCATATGAGGGGCACCGAAGCCCTGGTTTCCGTCGAAGACCTGGTGATGGAGTTTCCCGCCGGGCGCCGGGCCGTGGTCCACGCCGTGTCGGGCATCAGCTTCGACATCCTCGAAGGGGAGACTCTGGGCTTGGTGGGCGAGTCGGGCTGCGGCAAGTCCACCACTGGACGGGCGATGATGCAGTTGCCCTCGCCCACGGCGGGATCGGTGCGATTCGACGGCGTGGAGATGACGGAACTGTCCAAGGAGGATCTGCGCCGCACCCGCACCCGGATGCAGATGATCTTCCAAGACCCGATTTCGTCGCTGAACCCCCGGCGCAAGGTGAAGGACATCGTGGCCGAGGGCCTATCCATCTGGCACAACGATGCCGGAGACACGGCCGTCCAGAAAGTGAACGAGGTGCTCGACGCCGTAGGGCTAGACCCCGAGGTGGTGTCCGACCGCCGCCCCCATCAGTTCTCCGGGGGTCAGTGCCAGCGCATCTGCATCGCCCGGGCCCTGGTGCTCGATCCCAAGGTGATCATCTGCGACGAGCCGGTGTCGGCGCTGGACGTGTCGGTGCAGGCCCAAATCCTGAATCTCCTGGAGGAGATGAAGGAGCGCTACGGGCTGACCCTGGTGTTCATCGCCCACGATCTGGCCGTGGTCAAGAACGTGTCCGACCGGGTAGTGGTGATGTATCTGGGCAAGGTGTGCGAGGTGGCTGGACCCGACACCCTCTACGCCCACCCCGCCCACCCCTACACCGACGTGCTGCTGGCCTCCATCCCGGAACCCGACCCTGATCACCCGGTATCCGACCGGCAGATCACCGGGGAGCTGCCTTCCCCCATAAATCCCCCCTCAGGCTGCCGGTTCCGCACCCGGTGCGAGAAGGTGCAGGACCTGTGCTCAGAGGAGGAGCCTGAGCTCCGGGAGATCGCCCCCGACCACTACGTGGCCTGCCACTTCCCCAACGAAGTCCCGGTCAGCGTCAACGGCGACGGCGATAGCAGCTAGCCCCGCGCAGCAAACTCAGAGTCTGTAGCGGCTCAACTCTCACGGTCGCCTGAACTCAGAGTCTGTAGCGGTAAACGTTGGTGTCTCGGATCTCGAAGCCGAGACGAAGGTAGAGACGGTTGGCCGCCTCTCTCGACGGGCGGGAGGTCAGATCCACGGTCACCGCCCCGGCATCGCGGGCCAGCTCCAGCGCCGCCTCGTTGAGCGCCCGACCCACGCCCTGTCCCCGAATCTGCTCGTCCACCACCACGTCTTCGATGATGGCCCGCAGCCCGGTGGGGATGCGCACCAGCACCAGAGTGAGGCTGCCCACGATGACGCGGTCAGACCGGGCCACCAACAGCCGGGTGGCCTCCGAGGCGGCGATGGTCTCAAGGGCCTCAGCCGATGGCGGCGGATTGGACGACGAGAGCTGCGGGGTCAGCCGCTCGAACGCCTCCACCAGCTCTGCGGTGGCATTGGTGGCCTCGGTGATCTCAACCGCCATGGAGCGAGACTACCGGCGCGAGATGGGGTTCCTCCGAGCGGGGCGATAGGTTGGGCGGGTGACGATGATCACCTGGGTGGATGAGTCCCCCCGCAAGCGGCCGGCGTTCGTTGCTGCCTTCACCGGTTGGAACGACGCCGGCGATGCCGCCTCTGGAGCGCTGGCCTGGCTGGCCAGCCGCTGGGAGACCACCGAGGTGGCCACGCTGGACCCCGAGCCGTTTTACGACTTCGCTGACACCCGACCCCGGCTTCACTTGGAGGACGACGGCTCCCGGTCGCTGATCTGGCCCAGCAACGACCTGATGGCGGCCACCGTGACCGGCGCAGAGACGCCCGACGGCGCCGACACCGAGTTGGCCCTGCTGGTGGGCACCGAGCCTCAGCTCAAGTGGCGGACCTTCGCCCAGCAGATCGTGGACATGGCCCAGCGGCTCGACAGCCCGCTGGTGGTCACCCTGGGGGCGCTGTTGACCGACGTCCCCCACACCCGGCCCACCCCCATTTACGGCAGCAGCGACGATCCCGAGATGGCCGCCCAGCTCGGCCTCACCCCCTCCAGCTACGAAGGCCCCACCGGCATCGTTGGGGTGCTCCACAACGCCTGCGCCACCGCCGGGCTGCAAACCGCCTCACTGTGGGCCGCGGTGCCGGGCTATGCCTCCGAGATTCCCTCCCCCAAGGCCTCCCTCGCCCTGGTGCGGAGGCTGGGAACCCTGTTGGACCTCTCCCCCGACACCTCGGAGCTCGAGGAGATGGCCGAAAGCTACGAGCGGCACGTGTCCGAGCTGGCCGACCAAGCCGACGAGACCTCCGACTACATCGCCGAACTGGAGAGCGCCTACGACCGGGAAGCCGAAGAGAACGGCGAGATAGAGGAGATGCGCTCCACCGACCCCGGCGAATTCGTCGACCAAATAGAGCAGTTCCTCCGCGACCAGCCCAGCTGATCCAAATTCGGTCCTGACCCTGGCGACCAGCCCAGCTGACGGTACCGATCGGCGCTAGGCGGCGGCCGGGGAGCTCAGCCTTCGTGGTTGCCGCGCCAGGGTGGGGTGCGGGGGTGGTCGAAGAGGAACTCGATGGGTTCGCCGCGGATGGCGGCGAAGGAGTGGGACAGCCACCAATCGCTGCCGTGGACGCCGTCGGGGAGGTTGTCGGGGCCGAAGAATCCAACGTCGCTGCACTCCAGGGGGTGGGGATCGAGTTGACCGCCCACCGCCCGGCACAGGAACACCATTGAGTACATCGGCACGGTGGTGAATCCTCGGCGCAGGCCGTCGTGGATGGCGATGGGCCGCTCCACCTCGCAGACAATGCCGGTCTCCTCCAGCACCTCCTTCACCACCACCTCTGAGGGGGAGTAGCCCACGTCGGCCCAGCCGGTGGGGTACAGCCACACCCCGGAGTCGGCCCGCTGCACCAACAGGATCTCGCCGCAGTCGTTGCCCACCACCGCGCCCACCGCCACCTTGGGGGTGACGTAGCCGGGCACCCCGTCGCCCACCGACTTCATCCACTCGGCCACGAAGTTGTCGGGTGTCCAGCCCGTGCTCAGCGCGGCGGCCATGTCGGCGGCCACGTGCAGCACCTCCTCGAACCGCTCCTGCTCGTACTTGTTGTCGGTGAAGGCCAAGCCGGTGCGGGCGATCCCGGCCAGAGCCTCCGACCACCGCCTCAGGTCGCCTTCCCCTACAACGGCCCGGCCTTCGTCAGTCATAGCCGCTAGGTGGTCCCAACCGCCCTCATACCCGAGTAGAGCAGGTATCAATGGCGTGCTGAAGGGCCAGATTGATCTCGTCGATGTGGTCTGGATCGGTCACCTTGCTGCCCTCGCCGTCGCGCACGTAATAGGCGTGGACCACATCCCCACCGAGGTCTTGCACCTTGGCGCTGAGGATGTCCAGCCCGAGCTGCGACAGGGCGCTGGTAACCCGGCTCAGCAGGCCGATGCGGGCCTGGGCGGCCAACTCGATGATGGTGGCGGTGGAGGAGGATTCGTTGTCCACGCTCACTTTGGGGGCGATAACCGGCCGGGGGCTGAAGTCGGGCTCAACCTCGTAGGTGCTGATCCGCTCGGCCAATCGGGCCTCGATCGCCAATCGGCCGGCCAGGGCCTGCTCCACATAGGCGGTGACCTGAGGCCAGTCGATCTCCAGGCCCAAAGTGCTCTCCACCTGGAACCGCTCCAACGCCATCCCATACTCAGAGTGTGCCGCGGCCAGAAGCACCCGCAGACCGCTCAGCGCCAGCGCCCCCGCCACGCGGGAGAACATGCCGTGCTGGTCAGGGGCGATCACCAGCAGGGTGTCGCCCTCGCCCAGCACCAATCGCTCGCCGGCCTCCATCATCCCCCGCTGCTCGGGGGTGGGGAACCTCGACGTGATCTCGTCGATGTCGCCGCCCTCCATCACGTGAGCGCAGCGGGCCACCAGCTCGCGCACCAGGCTGGCCTTCCACGCACTCCACGCCGAAGGGCCGGTGGCCACCGAATCGGCCTCGGTGAGTGCTCCCAGCAGACGCAGGGTCTCCACCGAGCGGGCCTGGCGGGCCACGTCGGCAATGGTGTCGGGGTCTTCCAGGTCGCGCCGGGTGGCCACGTCGGGCAACAGCAGATGGTGCTCCACCATGGCCACCAGCACGTCCACGTCGGTGGGCGGATACCCCATCCGGTGGGCGATGTCGGCCACCAACTCCATACCCACCTCGGTGTGGTCGCCGGGGTAGCCCTTGCCAATGTCGTGGAGCAGGGCTCCCACCACCAACAAGTCGGGGCGGTCCACCCGGTCGACCAGATCGGCGGCCAAAGCGGCGGCCTCGCACAAGTGCCGATCCACGGTGAACTGGTGGTAGGCGTTGCGCTGGGGACGGCTGCGATTGGGCGCCCATTCGGGCAGGATGCGCACGAAAAGGTCCATCTGGTCCAACGCTTCGATCACCGGTGGGGCGGCGGCACCGGTCAACAATGTGTCCACGAACGCCTTGCGGGCTTCGTCGGGCCACCGATCCGGCATGGGAGCCATTTGCTCCTGAAGGCGCTCCAGGCTGTCGCGGTCCATACGCAGCCCATGGGCGGCAGCCGCCCGGGCCAAGCGCAGAGCAGTGCAGGGATCGGCGGCATCAGCGTCGGCGGCCAGCACCGCCCGGCCCTCATGCACCACCACGCCGGCATCCAGCTCCGTGTTGTTTCGGCTGGTACGGCGACGCAGCCGGCGACGCCACTCGGGGGGGAGCTCGGAATCCCGCAGCCAGGCCCATATCTCGTCGCTGCGCCAGGCAATCGACCGGGCCGAGCTGGCGATGGCGCCCATCAGCTCATCGGCATCGGCATAGTCCAGCGCGGCGGCCACCCCATCCTGCTCTTGGAGCAGAAGCTGGTCGCCGGGACGATCGGTGGTGCGGTGCAGCTCCACCCGAGCAGCCAGGATCACCTCGTAGTCGGCCCGCAACTCGCGGCTGTCGGCTTCGTCCATCTCGAACACGCCCTCTTCGGCCCACCGAAGCGCATGCACGTCTCGCAGCCCTCCCCGCCCCTGCTTGAGGTCGGGCTCCAGCTTGAACGCCACCTCACCGCTGCGCCGATGGCGCTCGGCCACTCTCTGGGCCAGCAGGGGAAGCCACCGCCGGGCGCTGCGCCGCCACTGGTTGGCGTTGTCGGCGGCAATGTCACCCGACAGCTCGGCATCCCCGGCAATATGACGGGCATCCAGTAGCGATGTGGCGGTGTCCAGGTCGGATTTGGCCAAATCCCGAGTCTCCCGAGGCGTCCGCACCGAATGGCCCAGCTTCAGCCCTTCATCCCAGATCGGATACCACAGCCGGGTGGCGATGTCGCCGATGTCGGGGCGGTCGCGGTGCAACAGCAGCAGGTCGATATCGCTGTAGGGACACAGCTCGGCCCGCCCGTACCCGCCCGCCGCCACCAGCGCAATGCCCTCGGGGTCGGCCACCTCGGCGGCGAAGATGCTTTGGAGCCACTCGTCGGTCCGACGGGCCAGGGCGCGGCACAACACCGTCCCCACCATGGCGCGATCGGCCAGCAGCTCGTCGCGGCGCAGTGCGCTCGTTCTCGCCTCGCCAATTGCCACTATCCGTCGAGGCTAGCGGCCTGACCCCACTTCGGTGAGGCCGGGACTAGTTGTTGTAGGCCGTTTCGGCGTGGTGCGACTGGTCGAGGCCGACGCTTTCATCCTCAGACGAGGCCCGGATTCCCATGGTGCGGTGGAGCACCAAGGCGATGATGTAGGTGGCCACGAAGCTGTAGGCCATGACTGCCACGATGGACAATATCTGGTTGCCCAGCAGCTCCCCGCCGCCGAAGAACACCCCGTCGATGAAGTCGGCGCCTTCGTAGACACCGGAGTCGGCAAAGAACCCGATCAGCACCCCGCCGATGATCCCGCCGAACATGTGGATGCCCACCACGTCGAGGCTGTCGTCGTACTTGTAGCGCAGCTTGAGCCCGATGGCGAGGAAGCACAGCACCCCGGCCGCGGCCCCGATCACGATCGATGCGAGCGCCCCCACAAAACCGGCCGCCGGGGTGATGGCCACCAGCGCGGCCACGATGCCCGAGGCCATGCCCAGCGCGGTGGGCTTGCCGTCCTTGAGGGTCTCGGCCAGCATCCACGAGCACAGCCCCGCCGCTGCCGCCAGGAAGGTGGTCAAAAAAGCATGGGAAGCACCGGCATCGGCAGCCAGAGCCGATCCGGCGTTGAAGCCGAACCAGCCGAACCACAGGATGCCGGCGCCCAGCAGCACCAGCGGCAGGCTGTGGGGGAAGTCCACATCACGAGGCCAGCCCTTGCGGGGGCCGAGCACCATGACCAGGGCCAAAGCGGCGGCCCCGGCGTTGATGTGGATGGCGGTTCCGCCGGCAAAGTCGTGGGCCGGCAGCTTGGCGATCCAGCCTTCGCCGCCGTAGATCCAGTAGACCACCGGCGAGTACACAATGAACGACCACACAGGCACGAAGATGGCCCAAGCGGAGAACTTCATGCGCCCGGCCACTGCACCGGAGATGAGCGCGGGGGTGATAACCGCGAAGGTCATGCCGAACACGAATTCCCGCTTGCTCTCGAAATCGTCGATGCCGTTCAAGAAGGCGGCGTCAAAGTCTCCGAAGAGCGGAAGGCTCCAATCCCCGGAGGCGAATCCGAAGCCGAACACTGCCCACAACAGGGGGACGATGCCCAAGCAGTACAAGTTCATGTTCATCATGTTGAGCACGTTCTTGGTGCCGACCATGCCCCCGTAGAACAGAGCCAGGCCCGGCACCATGAACATCACCAGAGCTGCGGATACAAGTACCCACGCAGTACTGCCCGCGTCACCGATAGCGAGGTCCATCACACCCTCCGAAAGTTGTCGACATCTTCACGTTCGCACTGCGGCACCGCCAGTATGCCAGGTTGAGCCGCTCCGGCTCCGAACCGTCTTCATCCCGTCATATATGACGGCGGCGGTGTACGAATGCCTTGGCTGCTCCCCAGTTCAGACCGAGTTCTCGCAGATCGGGATGGATGTCGCCGAATGATGCCGGAGTCAGGTCATAGGCGTCGTCGGGGAAGCGGTCGATGGCGAAGTCGTCCCGCTCCACCGGGATTGCGCCGGCGGCGCTCAGCACCTCGGTGGGGTAGCGAACTGCCCGGCGCAGGACGGAGAGGGGATTCTCCCGCTGGTGGTCGATGTCGGCGGCCAGCAACCGGGCCACCTCGCCTCCGATCTCAGCCGCCGCGGCCGATCCGGCCGCCTCGGCCGCTTTGCGGGTTTCAGGGTCGACCTCCGGCAGACGGGCTTCCACCGCCGACACCACCCATTGGGGCAGAGCTTGCCTGATTCCCTCTGCCAACTCCTGAGCGCACTCGCCAAGCTGCTGTTCGGCGGCCCGCAGCTCGGCGTCGGTCAAGGGCGCGGGGCCGATGGGCCCGATACCGACCGGTCGAGGCCCAGGACGGCGTTCAGATTGCCGGAGCGGAGGCCCTCCAAATCCAGCGTGGCGTACCGGTAGCCGGCTTGGCGCACCGCCTCGACGACCGCGACCCGCTGGGCCACCACATCGGCCAAGCGCTCATCGGGCACCTCGATGCGGGCCACATCCCCGTAGTGGCGCACCCGCAGCTCGGCGAAACCCAAGAGGCGCAGGGCGGCCTCAGCGTCGCCCACAGAAGCCAGCGCACCCAGCGTCACCGGTGTGCCGTAGGGGATCCGAGAGGCCAGGCAGGGGGCGGCCGGCTTGTCCCAAGTCCGCAGCCCCAGCCGCTTCGACCACTCCCGCACATCGGCCTTCGAGAAATCGGCATCCACGAAGGGGAACACTGCGCCCCGCTCTTCGGCGGCCTGCTGGCCGGGGCGGTGGTCGCTCAGGTCATCGGTATTCACCCCGAGAGCCACCGTTGCTGAAGTGATTTCGGCCAACGGCGCCACCGCCTCCATCAGCGCGTCCTTGCACCAATAGCAGCGGTCGCCGGCGTTGGCCACATAGGCAGCCTGCTCCATCTCGGTGGTTCGCACCTCGCTCCACCGCAGCCCCCACTCGGCGGCCAGTGCCGCGCAATCATCCCGTTCGGCGTTGGCCAGCGACGGTGACACGGCGGTCACAGCGTGGGCCTGGTCGCCCAGCACATCGTGGGCCACCCAGGCGAGGAGCGATGAATCGGCGCCACCGCTGAAGGCCACCACCACCCTGCCCAACTCGGCCAGGTCGTACCTCAGCCGCTCCATATCACCCACCTCCCTATTGTGGCCCTTGCACCGCTACATCCCCAACGCCGACAAATGGAGCGCTACGCTCAACAGGAGTGCGGCGGGGGAAGATTCTCCTGGGCCTGGCGTTGGGCCTGTTGATGGCGCTGGCGGTGCCCGCGCTGGCCCAAGACGGCGCCGACCACGGCCAGACCCAGCTGAACGGAACCATCCGGTTCGGCTTCGACCAGTTCTTCGAGGGCGTGACAATCACGGTGGCCGACTCGTCGGGCGCAGAGGTCGGACAGGCGGCCACTGATGCGGATGGCCGGTGGAGCGTGCCGGTGCCAGGCCCCGGCGCCTACCGGGTGAGCATCGACACCGGAACCCTTCCCGAAGGCATCGGGCTGAGGGAGGGCCAAGAATCCGTCGTTGATGCCGTGGTGGACGCGGGCCAATCCCGGGCGGTGGTGTTCGCCGTGGGAGAAGCGCCCAAGGGGACTCCGTTCGGCGAGCGGGCCGCCCAGACGGTGTTCAACGGCTTCAAGTTCGGGCTCATCATCGCCATGAGCGCCATTGGGCTGTCGCTCATCTACGGAACCACGGGTCTGGTCAACTTCGCCCACGGCGAACTGGTCACGTTCGGCGCGGTGATCGCCTGGTACTTCAACAGCTCTTGGGGTGAGCTGAATCTGATAGTGGCCGCCGTGCTCACCGTGATCGTGTGCGGAATGCTGGGCGCCGGTTTGGAATCGGGCTTGTTCCGCCCGCTACGGGCCCGACGGCTGGGCATCTTCCAACTCGTGGTGATCACCATCGGGCTGTCACTGCTGGGAAGACAGCTGGTCCAGCTCTTCTTCGGGGCCGAGCCCCTCCCTTACCGCGACTTCCAAGTACAGGAGCGCTGGGAATTCGGACCGTGGGCGGTCACTCCTCGGGAGGTGGCCACCATCGCAGTCATCATTGCCGCGCTGGTGGCAGTGGGGCTGATGCTTCAGAAGACCCGGTTCGGCAAGGCCACTCGGGCGGTGGCCGACAACGCCGATCTGGCCGCGGTGTCGGGCATCAACGTGAACCGGGTGGTGCTCATCGTGTGGGTGATGGGGGCGGCGCTAGCCGGCCTCGGAGGCGTGTTCCAGGGTCTCGACGCCGACATCGACCCGTTTCTGGGCTTCCAGCTTCTGCTGCTGATTTTCGCCGGGGTGGAACTGGGCGGTTTGGGCACGGCCTACGGCGCTCTGGCCGGATCGCTCATCATCGGCATGTCCACCGAGGTGAGCACTCTATGGATCTCCCCGGAGCTGAAGTTCGTGGTGCCGCTGGCCGCCCTCATCCTGGTGCTGCTGCTCCGTCCTCAAGGCCTCTTCGGGGTCAAAGCGCGGGTGGGATAGGTGGATTTCGACATCATCTTCGGCAACGCGGCCCGTGCGGCCTTCGGCCCCGAGGCCATCATCTTGGCCTTGGCCGCCATCGGGCTGAACATCCACTTCGGCTTCACCGGGCTGCTGAACTTCGGCCAAGTGGGGTTCATCATGCTGGGGGCCTACGGCACCAGCGTAGCGGTGGCCACTTTCGGTTGGTCGCTGTGGGTCGGCATCCCTATCGGCCTATTCCTCGCCCTGGCGCTGGCGGTGGCGCTGGGCATCCCCACTCTGCGGCTCCACGCGGTGATGTTCGCCATCGTCACCATTGCCGCCGCCGAGATCATCCGCATCCTCATCGGATCCACCGACGCCATCGGACTCACCGGCGGGCCGCTGAGCGTGAGCTTCGACGCCGGGGCGTTCTTCGACCTGAACCCGTATGCCGATGGGCCGCAAGACCGCTACGGCGTAGGCACGTTCGCGTTCACCGGCCAGCAGATGTGGGTCATCACCGTGGGCTGGTTGCTGGTGGCTCTGGTCAGCTTCGGCGTATTCCTCATCATCCGCAGCCCGTGGGGCCGGGTGCTGAAGTCCATCCGGGAGGACCAGGACGCCGCTCGCAGCCTGGGTAAGAACGTGTTCTCGTACAAGATGCAGGCGCTCATGATCGGCGGGGTTATCGGCGGGATGGCCGGGGTGATCGACGCCATCAAGACCTCGGGGGCCGACCCCAACGGCTTTCGCCCCCAAGTGACCTTCTACACCTACACCGCGCTGCTGCTGGGAGGAACAGCCACCTATCTGGGGCCGGTGCTGGGGGCAATACTGTTCTGGTTCCTGCGAGAGTGGATTGAGTCATTCCTGCGGCAGTTGGCCGCCGAAGCCTGGCTGCCCGGTGCCATTGCCGACTTCCTCGAGGGTTCCGAGGGCATCATCAGTGTGGGAATGGTAGGTCTGGCCTTGGTGCTGCTCATGTTGTTCCGCCCCCAGGGGATCACCGGCAACCGAATAGAAATGCAACTCGATGCCCGCTGACCGCATCCCGTCCAAGGAGTCGGCACCCGACGACCGGTCTTCATTCATGGATTCGGCTCGCCGCACAACCGAGGTCGAGCCCATCCTCACCGTCCATCCCAAGCCCGGCGTGGCCAAACCCAACCCCATCTTGACAATGGACGGACTCCGGCGGAGCTTCGGCGGGCTCACCGCAGTGGACATCGACCACCTGGAGATCGAGCGGGGGATCGTCACTGCTTTGATCGGCCCCAACGGAGCGGGCAAGACCACGCTGTTCAACCTGATCACCGGCTTCGACCGGGCCGACCGCGGTCGCTGGGAGTTCAACGGTCAAATGGTGACTTCGCCCTCACCCGACCGTCTGGCCCGACGGGGCATGGTCCGCACTTTCCAGCTCACCAAATCGCTGGCCAAGCTCTCGGTGCTCCAGAACATGCTGCTGGGCGCTCCCCACCAAATAGGCGAGCAACTGTGGGCCGCCCCCTTCCGGCCCTTGTGGCGCAACCAGGAGCAGGCCAACACCGAGCGGGCCGACGAACTGTTGGAGCAGTTCAATCTGGCCCACATGCGCGACGAGCTGGCCGGCACCCTGTCGGGAGGCCAGCGCAAGCTGCTGGAGATGGCCCGGGCGCTGATGTCCGACCCGGCGCTGGTGATGCTGGACGAGCCCATGGCCGGGGTGAACCCCGCGTTGGCCCAGTCTCTGCTGGGCCACATCACCGAGCTGGCTCTCAGCGGAGTGACCGTTGTGTACATCGAGCACGACATGGACGTGGTATCGGGGATCAGCGACTGGGTGGTGGTTCTGGCCCAGGGTCAGGTCATTGCTGAGGGAGGCCCCTGGAAGGTAATTCACGACGAGGTGGTTATCGACGCGTATCTGGGCCGTCGACGGGCAGGAACCTCATCATGACTGCGCCTGAGCCGCTATTGACCGCTGATGCTGTGGTGGCCGGCTACTTGCCGGGCATCGACATTCTTACCGGGTGCTCGCTGGATCTGCACCCGGGCGAGATCGTCGGGGTCATCGGTCCCAACGGCGCCGGCAAGTCCACCTTGTTGAAGGCCATCTTCGGCATCGTGGACGTGCGAGGCGGGGCCATCCGCCTGGGCACCGAGGAAGTCACCGGGCTGAGTCCCCACGAGCTGGTGGCTCGAGGCATCGGCTTCGTCCCCCAGACCGACAATGTGTTCCCCCGGCTGTCGATCCGCGAGAACCTGGAGATGGGGGTGTTCCAAGACCCCAAGCAGTTCGCCGCCCGCTTTGAGGTGGTAGCCGAGCTGTTCCCGCTGTTGGCCGAGCGCAGCGGCCAGAGGGCCGACGGCTTGTCGGGCGGAGAGCGCCAGATGGTGGCCATCGGCCGGGCTCTGATGATGGATCCCAAAGTGGTGCTCTTGGACGAGCCCTCAGCCGGCCTCTCCCCCGGCTACCAAGACGAGGTGTTCGAGCGGATCACCTCCATCACCGACCACGGAGTGTCGATCATCATGGTGGAGCAGAACGCCCGCCGCTGCCTCCAGATAAGCGACCGGGGCTACGTGCTCGACCAGGGCACCAACGCCTACACCGGCACCGGCCAGCAACTCCTGGAAGACCCCAAAGTGGTCAGCCTCTACCTGGGCACATTGGCCCGGGCGTGAGGCCGGTCCACCCGACTTCCGGTCTGATGCTCCGTCAGCCCAGGGTGGTTACGTCCACATCTTGGCTGTCGATGGGGACGAGTTCGCCGCCCTGGTACTGGGCGATGATGTAGCGGCCCCAGGTGGGGTCGCCCACATCGTCGAGATCAAGCGGGCCGGACACGCCCTCGTAGTCGATGTCGGCACCCTCGGCCAGCAGGCCAGCGCACTCGCCGTAGTCGTAGCACTTGGTCCCTCCGCCGGTGACGTTCTGCACCTGGGCGATAATGTCCGGGCCGGTGGTGGAGCCGGCGGCCAGCGCAGCCAGCGCCATCACAATCACGCAGTCGTAAGACTGGCCGCCATAGCTCAGGTTGGCCCCGGTGTACTCGCTGAGCCGGGCGCTGAAGTCGGTCCCGCCCGCGGCGGCGATCACCTGCATGCCGTTGATGACCCCGGCATCCGACGGGTCGACCTGGCCGGGCAGGCCCGGGTCGAACAGCCCGTCGGATCCATACATGGCCCGAGCCGGCACCCCGGCCTCCAGCAAGCCACGGATGATCCCCGCACCCTCGCCGAAGGCAATCAGCACCACCGCGTCGGCCCCGATGCTCTGCACCTCGGTCACCGTGTCGTCGAAGCTGGGCGCGTCCGGGGAGTAGGAGACCACCTCGGAGGACACCCCCAGGTCTTCCAAACCGGCTTTGACCAGGTCAGCCAGCGCGTTGCCGTAGTCGTCGGCCCGAGCCACGATGGCCACGTTGGTGGCCCCATCGGCGGCCACCACGTTGGCGATGATCGGCGACACCGCCTGATCGGGCGGCACGGTTCGGAAGTAGAAGGCGGCGTTGTCCTGGGTGGAGAACGACGGAGACGTGTTCGAAGGCGAGCACTGAGGGATCTGGGCGTCGTAAAGCGTCTGGATGAACGACTGGGAGATGCCCGACGCGGCCGCTCCCACGATCACATCGGCACCCTCGCCCAACAGCCGGTTCACCGCCTCGGAGGCCACATCGGGATCGGTGCCGGTATCACCGGTCAGCATCCGGACGTTGCCCCCCGCGGCCTGGACATCCTCGACGGCTAGCCGGGCCGCCTCCACCATCGGCGGGGACAAAAAGGCCAGCGCGCCGGTTTCTGGCATAACCCGCCCAATCACCAACTCAGGATGGCCCGCCGCGCTCGAGGCGTCCGGCGCGGCGCCGGAGGGATCATCCAGATTCACGTCCTGGGTGCCGATCTCGGCCAGCTCGCCGTCTTGGAACTGGCCGATTTGGTAGCGGGCAAAGCTCGGATCGCCCACCTCGTCGAGCTCCAGCGGCCCGGACACACCGTCGTAGTCGATGTCGGCGCCATCGGACAAAAGACCAGCGCACTCGCGGTAGGAGAAGCACTTTTCGCCACCGGAGGTGACCGCGGAAACCTGGGCGATGATGTCGGGGCCCCGGGTGGAGCCGGCCGCCAGCGATGCGAGGGCCATCACGATCACACAGTCGTAGGAGTTGCCGGCAAAGGCCACACCCTCCTCATCCCCGATCAACGCCACCAAACGGGCCTCGAAGTCATCGCCGGCCTGGCCCGCAGTGTTGCCCACAGTGATGGCGGTGAATCCGTCGACCACATTCGGATTGGACGGATCAACCAGATCGGGCAACCCCGGGTCGTACATGCCGTCGGGTCCGTACATGGCGCTGGGCGGCACACCGGCCTCCAAGAGGTCCCGCATTATCTGTGCGCCCTCGGCGAAGGAGACCAGCGCCACCGCGTCGGCCCCCATGCCAGTGGCCTGGTCGACGGTGGCATCGAAGGCCGAAGCCTCCTCGTCATAGGAGATGATCTCGGAAGCCACTCCCAGTTCGGCCAGGCTGTTCGCCAGCAGGGCAGACAGGGCAATGCCCCAGTCGTCGGCGCGGGCCACGATAGCCACGTTGGTGGCCCCATCGGCCGCAATCAGATTGGCCAGCACCGGCGCGGCGGCCTGATCGGGCGGCGCGGTACGGAAGTAGAACGCCGCGTTGGCCTGAGTGCTGAACGACGGCGATGTGTTCGACGGCGAGCACTGGGGAATCTGGGCGTCGTACAGCGTCTGGATGAACGACTGCGAGATGCCCGAGGAGGCCGCCCCCACAATCACGTGGGCACCCTCGCCCAGCAGCCGGTTCACCGCCTCAGGGGCCACATCGGGATCGGTGCCGGTGTCGCCGGTTAGCAGCCGGACGTTGCCGCCGGCCGCCTGGATGTCCTCCACCGCCAGGGCGATGCTGCGGATCATCGGCGGTGACAAGAAGGCCAGCGCGCCGGTTTCGGGCATCATCGAACCGATGACAAGCTCCTCATCGCCGCCTTCACCTGGGTCAGGGGCGGGGGTGGCTTCGGAAGTCTCGGCGGGCTCGGCCCCTGGCACCTCATCGTCACTGTCATCGTTGCCACAGGCAGTTGCCACCAGCGCAACTATCGCCAGAAAAGCAATCAACCGAGTCCAGAACTTCTCCGCCATTTTCCCCTCCTGCAATCAGATGAGTACCAGTTTCGACCTTCCAGGCTACAGCAGCCGGTAAAGAACCGTCTCAATCGGCGCCACCATTCCGTGCGGAGGGGGCTGGGCTCAGCCCACCGCCGCGAGGTCGGCGTCTCGGGTGCCTATCACGATGAACCCTCCGTCGATGAACTCGGCAACGAGATACTGCCCGTAGCGGGGATCGCCCACATCGTCGAGTTCCAGCGGACCGGAGACTCCGTCGTAGTCAACATCGACCCCGTCGGCGATAAGGTCGGCGCATTCGCCGTAGTCGAAGCACTTCTGTCCGCCGGTTGTCACCGCCTGCACCTGCTCGATGATGTCGGTACCGTTTGTGGAGCCGGCGGCCAGCGACGCGAGAGCCAGCACCACCACGCAGTCGTAGGCTTGGGCGCCGTAGAGCACATTGCCGCCGGTCATGGGCGCGAGGCGCAGATTGAACTCTTCTCCGCCTCCCACGGTGATCGCTTTGAACCCGTCTATAACGTTGGGGTTGGTTGGGTCCACCAAATCGTTCAGATTCGGGGCGTAGATTCCGTCGCTGCCGTAAATGGCGGTTGGGGGCACTCCCGCCTCCAGCAGACCCCTGATGATCTGCGCCCCCTCGGCAAAGGAGATGAGCACCACCGCATCCGCTCTCATATCCTCAATGGCCGAGACGGTGGCATCGAAGCTGGCGGCGTCCTCGTCATAGGCGATGATCCGACTCTCCACTCCCAACGCATCGAAGTTCTGCACCAGCAGGGCGGCCAGGGAATTGCCCCAGTCGTCAGCTCGGGTAGGCAACGCAACGTTGGTGGCGCCCTCTCCCGCCACCAGGTCGGCCAGGATCAACGCGACCGCTTGGGTGGGCGGCACCGTTCGGAAGTAATAGGCGGCATTTTCCTGCGTTGAGAACGAAGTCGAGGTGTTCGAGGGTGAGCATTGGGGAATCTGAGCGTTGTAAAGGGTCTGGATGAACGACTGCGACACCCCCGATGCCGATGCTCCCACGATTGCCAAGGCCCCTTCTCCCAGCAGCCGGTTGACAGTCTCGGGCGCCACGTCTGGGTCAGTGGCTGAATCACCGGTCAGAAGCCGCACGTTCCCGCCCGCAGCTTGGATGTCTTCGACCGCCAGGTTGATGCTCACGATCATCGCCGGGCCGAAGAGTGCCAGCGACCCGGTCTCGGGCATCACCGAGCCGATGACCAGCTCGAAATCACCCCCGGCAGGAGGAGATGTCTGGCTGTCATCGCCACTGCCACCACAGGCTGCCACGGCCAGGACCAGAACAGTGCCCGCCACCATAATCCTGTGCAGCCGCTCTCTCATGACAAAAAAACTAGCCGCCGATGACTACAGGAGTTGGTTGAGCACCTCGTCGATGGGGGCCACCATGCCGGTGTAGAAGGAGCCGAACTCGGCGTAGCGGGCCGACGCCTCGTCGTAGCGCATGGTGTACACCACCTCTTTGAGGTCGTCGGGATGCTCGCAGAACAGGGTCACCCCCCACTCATAGTCGTCGATGCCGGTGGAGCCGGTGATGAGCTGCAACACCCGCCCGGCGAACGTGCGGCCGGTGGCCCCGTGCTCGTACATGAGCTCCCGGCGGCGTTCGAACGGCAGTTCGTACCAGTTCTGCTCAGGGTTGCGCCGCTTCGACATGGGGTAGAAGCACCACGCCGGCTTCCCCTCGGGGGGGAGCTGGGGATACAGCCGAGCCTGCTTGGTCTCCTCCGGCAGTCCGGCGGCGTACTCCGACAGCTCGGTGAGCGACACGTAGGAGTCCACGATTTCGAGGCCGGCCTTGCTTAGAGCTGTCTGGAAGTCCCGCAATTCCCAGAGATCAGCGTGCAAGGCCATGAACGCGATATCGGCCTTGTGGCCGAGCACGGCCGCCGTCACCACTTGGACGCCCGACGCCTCTGCCGCCTTGACTGCTCGTTTGACGTCACGTTTGAAGTCGAGGATGTCGTCCACTGGGCTGAGCTTGCCAAACAGGTGGACGACGCCGACCCCCATCGAGGGCTCAACCGGGGTCGGGTACTCGCTCATGAGCCGAGCGCTCGCTCACGGATCGAGGGTGACATCCACCGTCTCGATTACTTCCAAGACGCCGCTGCGGACCTCGCCGAGCACATAGCGGCCCACTGTGGTGTCGCCGACATCATCCAATTCCAGGGGGCCAGACACGCCGTCGTAGTCTATGTCGACTCCTTGGACCACTAGCTCGGCGCACTCTCCATATGAGCGGCACTTCTGGCCACTGCGGGTGATCTCGGGCACCGCGGCAATGATCCTTGGGCCGTCTACTCCGCCAGCAGTGAGCGCGGCCAGCGCCAGGATCACCGCGCAGTCGTAGGCCTGCGCTCCGAAGTTGACGTTGCCTCCCGTTCTCTCGAATATCCGCTGGTTGAAGTCCCCGCCACCAGACGGGCTCTGCACTCGCACCCCGTCGACCACCGACGGGTCGGCAGGATTCACCCGCCCGGGCATGCCGAAGTCGAACTGCCCGGCTGAAAGGTGGATGGCCCAGCCGGGCACGCCCACCTCGATGAGGCGACGGGTGATGGCGATGCCCTCCTCGAATGCAATCAAGGCCACAGCGTCTACCCCCATGTCCACGATCTGGACCACGGTGGCGTCGAAGCTGGGAGCATTGGGGTCGAAGGTCACGGTCTGCGAGACCACTCCCAATTCAGCGAGGTCGTCGGCCAGCAGCCGGGCCAGCGAGGAGCCGTAGTCGTCGGCCCGGTTGGCGATAGCCACGTTGGTAGCGCCGCGGGAGGCCATGCTGTTGGCCATCACCTGGGACTCACCCACCGCGACAGTGACCGTGCGGAAGTAGTACTCGGCATTGGCCTGGGTGCTGAACGACGGCGACGTGTTCGACGCGCCGCACTGGGGAATCTGCGTGTCGTACAGCGTTTGGATGATCGACTGCGACACGCCCGAGGCAGCAGCCCCGATTATCGCATTGGCCCCCTCCCCCAGCAGCCGGTTCACCGTTTCGGGGGCCACGTCCGGATCGGTGGCCGAGTCGCCGGCAATCAGCTTGACATTGCCCCCCTGGGCATTGATGTCGTCCACCGCCAACTCCACGCCGGCAATCAGCGCGCCGCCGATCGAAGCAGACAGCGGACCGGTCTCGGGCAACACTCGCCCGATCACCAGCTCTGGGGCAACGTCCGATGGCGGAGCCACCGGCGCAGCGGTCGGCTCGGTAGCCGAAGTCGGGGCAGAAGGGGTTGCCGCGGCCCCGTCCTGGCTGTCGTCACCGCCTCCGCAGGCGGCGGCAATCAAGGCGACGGCTGCGAACGAGGCCGCAATCCCCCGCCGAATCCCGACCATCCGTTCAGTCGCCGAAGCCGTTCACCAGTACAGCGAAGTGACGGCTGGTGGCGTCGTGGCGCTTGCCTACCACCGCGGTGTAGGCGTCCGACTCCCACACCTCGCGGGCCTTCTCCTTGGACTCGAACTTGATCACTACCGTCTGGTGTCCGGCGGTGTCGCCCTCAACCACTTCCGACTCGGTGTCGAACGCCACCAGCTCGGCGCCGTCGCCGATACCCAGAGCGCCCGCGGCGCCCTGCATGTACTCCCCGTAGAGCTCGGGGTTGTCCACCTGATAGTTCACGATGATGTAAGCAGCCATGGCCCACTTCTAGCAGACCGGATCAGCCCCGGACGAAGAGGCCAGTTCATCCCCTCACAAAAATGAACGCCCCGCCGGGATGGCCGCCGCCGGTGCTGACCACCGCCACCTCGGCGTCGTCCACCTGTCGGCCCCCGCCGTGACCCCGGAGCTGGGTCACCGCCTCGTGAAGGAACCCGTAGCCGTGGAGCCGGCCAGCCGAGAGCTGGCCCCCGTGGGGGTTGAGCGGGATCTCCCCGTCGCGGGCAATGCGGGTTCCACCCTCCACGAATGCCGCCCCTTCGCCCTTGCCGCAAAAACCCAGACCCTCCAGCCACGACAGGGCATTGAAGCTGAATCCGTCGTAGAGCAGGGCCACGTCCACGTCGGCCGGCTTCAAGTCGGTGCGGCTCCACAGATGGGCCGAGGGGCCGTCCACCATGGGCTCGTGCAGCAGCGTCCCCTGGTCCCACGACATCCGCTCGCGCATCTGGGTGCCCACCGCCTCCACCAGCACCGGGCGGTGGGGGCCGTCGGACGCGGCATCCACCGCCGACACCACCAGGGCCGTGGAACCGTCGCAGGGCACATCGCAGTCGAACAAGCCGAACGGGGTGGTGATCATCCGGGCATCCAAGTAGTCGTCGATGGTCATCGGCTCCTGGTAGATGGCCACCGGGTTGTGGGCCGCGCCGGCCCGCTCGGTCACCGGAATCCACCCCAGCTGCTCCCGGGTGGCGCCGTAGCGGTGGAAGTAGTGGCTGGCCATAAGCGCGATCCAGTTGCCCGCCGACATGGCCCCGTAGGGCAGCCGCCATTCCATCTCCCCGGAAATCCGAGACCCGCCGCCCACACCGGTGTTCTGGCGATTGCCCCAGGCAATCGACGTGGTCTCCCACACGGTGCGGTAGCACAGCACGTGGCGGCACAGACCCGCCGCCACCGCCAGCATGGCGTTGACCACCGCGCCGCTCTGGCCGGGGGTTTCCATGGTGCCGCAGAACCAGGTAGGGGCGATGCCCAGGGCGTCGGCCACCGGGTAGATGCCCCCTTCGGAGTGGCCGCCGTCTTTGGCGCTGCCGCCGGGATAGGTGGACAGCCCGTCGATGTCGCCCATTGTGAGCCCGGCGTCGGCCACCGCCGCTTGGCAGGCCTCTACTGCTAGGCCCATGGGATCGCGCCCCAGCCGCCGACCCACCTCTGAGAGCCCGATACCGGAGATGGCCACCTTCGACTCGAACTTGTCGGAAACAGGCATGGCCCGCACCGGGGCCGGTGCGGGCTCGGCGTACTCGTCCGCCTCAACCGCCGGCTCGCCCGTGGGGGCGAATACCGGCAGCCACACGTCCTTGTGCTGCTCGAATCGCACCGACACCGGCAGGCCGATCACCACGTCTTCGGGCTCGACGTCCACGATGAGGGTGGTGAGTCGCACCAAGGGGTCCTCCTCGATGGCCACCAACCCGATCACATAGGGAACCTCCATGTCGGGCAGCCACGGCTGGTAGTTCACGGTGACCCCCACCACTGTGGCCCGCCCCGACACCTCCCTGATCTCGGGCGCCTCCCCGCTTTCCAAGCAAACCACCCCGGGGGGATGGAGGTAGCGGTCGCAGTCCCTGCAGTACTGGAAGCGCAGCACGCCGTCGGCCCCTGCGGTCCAGAAGAACTCGTTCTCTGGCGTGAGCTTGGGCAGAGGGCGCATGCCCAGGATTCTTACCCAGACGGGAAGTAGAAGTTGAGTTGACCGTCGCGGACGAAGCCGGCCAGGCCCAAACCGGCCGCCGCCGCTGTTTCCACCGCCAGCGCAGAGGGAGCGCTCACCGCCACCAACACGGCGAATCCCGCGGCCCACGCCTTCTGCACCATTTCGAACGACGCCCGGCCGCTCACGAATAGGCCTTGACCGGAGGCGGGCAGGTCGTCGTCCAACAGCAGCCGGCCCACCACCTTGTCCACCGCGTTGTGGCGGCCGATGTCCTCCCGCACCAGGGTGGGCTGGCCATCCACCGTGAAAGCGGCCGCGGCGTGGACCCCCCCGGTGGTGCCGAACAGGTCTTGAAAGGCCCGCACCCGTTCGGGGACTTCAGCCAAGACATCGGTGGATATGGGCGTTTCGCAGGGCGGCAGCGGGCTCAGCCGTTCCCGCAGCAACTCAATGCTCTCCGCCCCGCACAGCCCGCAAGACGAGGTGGTGAGCCCCAGACGAGGGGTGGCCGGGGGGGCGCCGTCGGTCTCCACCGTTACCAGGTTGAACTCGGTGTCGGCGGCCGGCTCGGTGGCGCAGTAGCGGATGGAGGTCACCGAGGCGCCGCCCAGGAGCCCCTCGGTGAAGCAGAACCCGGCGGCCAGCTCGAAGTCGTGCCCTGGGGTACGCATGGTGGTGGTGACGGTCACGCTGTCGAGCTGGACAGTGAGCGGCTCCTCCACCACCAGGTCGTCGGGGCGGCGGTGCTCTTCGCTCCCGTCCCAGTGGCGCACCAGTACCCGCTGGGACCGCCCCCGGGTCATGACAGCCGATACATCTCAGAAACTACGTGGGGCTGGAGCTCCAGTCCCACGGCTGCCATGGCCACCGAGGAGTACAACACCTCGCCTTCCACCCAGAAGCGTCGCTCGGTGGCAGTCACCGGCTTGGCGGAGCCGGTGCCCAGCACCGCATTGGACGCCAGCTGGATGTTCTGATCCTCGACTGTTCCTTCCAGCAGCTCGGCGATGCCCGACGGCTGCACCAGAACCAACTCCACTCGTCCGCCTTCTTGGGGACGCAGATACCCGGCCTCAGCGTGCAGGGGAAGCCCGGAGCCAGCGTCTTTGGTCCTCTGCGTATAGGCCACAAACGGCTTGCCCGCATGGGTGAAGGAAACCTCCTCGGCATAGGAGAAATCCTCGATGGTGGGATACACCCCCGTGCCGGTGCCCTGCCACGTTCCCAACAGGAACGCCAGCGGCGCGCACACCGGATGAAGCTCGGCCATACAACGACGTTACCGCCGTTGCCTGTGTTCCTGGGCTTAGAAGTCCATGTCGGGCATGCCGCCAGGCATCCCGCCATTCTCATCGGGCTTGTCAGCTACGACGGCCTCAGTGGTCAAGAACAGACCGGCGATGGACCCGGCGTTCTGGAGTGCCGAGCGGGTGACCTTGGCCGCATCGATGATCCCGGCCGTGAGCAGGTCTTCGTACTCGCCGGTGGCCGCGTTCAGCCCGGAGTTGCCCTCCAGATTGCGGACCCGCTCTACGATCACGCCGCCCTCAAGGCCGGCGTTGACCGCAATCTGGGCCAGCGGGCCTTCCAGAGCCTTGGCCACGATGCGAGCCCCGGTGGCCTCATCGTCGGCCGACAGGCTGTCGGCTGCGCTGTTCACCGCGTCTTGGGCCCGCAGCAGGGTGACTCCCCCGCCGGCAACCACGCCCTCTTCGATAGCCGCCTTGGTGGTGCTGACCGCATCCTCGATGCGGTGCTTCTTCTCCTTGAGCTCCACCTCGGTGGCGGCGCCCACCTTGAGCACGGCCACACCGCCCGACAGCTTGGCCAGGCGCTCTTGCAGCTTCTCCCGGTCGTAGTCGGAGTCGGTGTTGTCGATCTCGCCCTTGATCTGGGAAATCCGGCCCTCCACATCGCTGCGGTCGCCGGCACCCTCCACGATCGTGGTCTCGTCCTTGGTGATGACAATCTTGCGGGCCCGGCCCAGCAGGTCGAGCGTGGTGTTCTCCAGCTTGAGGCCCACCTCTTCGCTGATCACCTGGCCGGCGGTCAAGATGGCCATGTCTTGGAGCATGGCCTTGCGGCGGTCGCCGAAGCCCGGAGCCTTCACCGCGGTGGAGTTGAAGGTGCCCCGGATCTTGTTCACCACCAGGGTGGCCAGGGCCTCGCCCTCCACGTCCTCAGCGATGATCAACAGCGGCTTGCCCGCCTGCATCACCTTCTCCAGCACCGGCACGATGTCGCGCACGGCGGTGATCTTCGAGCCCACGAACAGGATGTAGGGCTCGTCCAGCACGGCTTCCATCCGCTCGGCGTCGGTCACGAAGTAGGGGGAGATGTAGCCCTTGTCGAAGCGCATGCCCTCGGTGAAGTCCAGCTCGAGGCCGAAGGTCTGCGACTCCTCCACGGTGACCACGCCGTCTTTGCCCACCTTGTCGATGGCCTCAGAGATCAGCTCACCGATCTCGGAGTCGGCGGCGGAGATGGCGGCCACATTTGAGATCTGGCCCTTGTCGGAAGACACGTCCACCGACTGCGAGTGGATGGCCTCGACTGCGGCCTCCACCCCGGCTTCGATGCCCTTCTTGATGGACATGGGATTGGCTCCGGCGGCCACGTTCCGCAGCCCCTCGCGCACCATCGACCAGGCCAGCACAGTGGCGGTGGTGGTTCCGTCGCCGGCCACGTCATCGGTCTTCTTGGCCACCTCTTTGACCAGCTCAGCGCCGATCTTCTCGTAGGGGTCCTCCAACTCGATCTCTTTGGCGATGGACACGCCGTCGTTGGTGATCGTGGGAGCGCCCCACTTCTTCTCCAGAACCACGTTGCGGCCCTTGGGGCCGAGCGTGACCCGCACAGCGTCGGCCAGCTGGTTCATTCCCGACTCCAGCGCGCGCCGGGCCTGCTCATCAAATGAGATGATCTTGGGCATCCTCGAACACTCCCTCTTGTACCATCGGCTTCCCGCCGAGTTTTAGCACTCTCGGTATGAGACTGCTAAAGGTTACCGAGGGGGGCGCGAAACGCCAAACTCTGAGTAGTGAGAAATCAGCCGCCAGCCACCGCGGGCACGATGGCCACCGTCTGGCCGTCCGGCACGGAGGTGGCCAGACCATCGGCGAAACGCACGTCGTCATCGTCCACGAACACGTTGACGTATCGGTGCAAGCCACCCCCCTCGTCAATGAGGCGGTCCATGAAACCGGGGTGGGTGGCGTCCAGCGATGCGATCACGTCGCGGACGGTCCCGCCCTCTACGGTGACCTCGCTGGCCCCTCCGGCCAGGGGACGAAGGGTGGTCGGTATCCGGACGGTCACGCTCATGGGCCATGATGCTATTCGGATGCAGCCCAGGAAACGACTCGTGAATCCGGAGTCAGTGTGACCGGGCGACGGAGATTCGCTGCCGGGGAGTTCACGGCTGCCGACCTCGTCGAACAGAAAGGGGCGACGACAGTGTCGGTCTGTCTGCCCGCCCGCAACGAGGAGGCCACGGTGGGAGCCATCGTGGAAGTGGTCCGCAACGAGCTCATGGACAAGCTGGGCTTGGTGGACGAGGTGATCGTGATGGACGACCACTCCACCGACCGCACCGCCGCGGTGGCAAAGGACGCGGGAGCCACGGTGGTGGCTTGCTCTGACGTGCTCGACCACTTGGGCAACCAGCCCGGCAAGGGCGAGACGCTGTGGAAGTCCCTCTACATGTCCACTGGCGACATCGTGGTGTGGTGCGACAGCGACGTGGCCAACTTCGGCTCCCATTTCATTACTGGCCTGCTGGGGCCATTGCTCATCGACAACACCATCGGATACTGCAAGGGCTTCTACCACCGCCCGGTGGGGGCCGACCAGCGGGGTGGGGGCCGCACCACCGAGCTGGTGGCCCGGCCGCTTATCGCACTGCTGTTCCCGGAACTCGTCGACATCATCCAGCCTCTGGCCGGGGAGTACGCCGGGAGGCGGGAGATTCTGGAGCGGGTGCCGTTCGTCCAGGGGTATGGGGTGGAGATGGGGCTGCTCATCGACGTTTGCCGGTTGGCGGGCTACGACGCCATCGCCCAGGTTGATCTGGGCACCCGCGTCCACCGCAATCGGCCCCTGCACGAGCTGTCGTCCCAAGCCACCGAAGTCATGCAGGTGGCCCTGCACCGGGCTGACCGCACTTTGGTGAATACTGCAATCACGCTGCGTCGCCCTGGATTTGGCGACACTGAGATCACCATGCAGGAGCGCCCTCCCCTCGTGGAGGTCACCGGCTACTTCCGCCAGGCGCACTGACCGCCCGGCTCGGCTACGGGCTCAAGTGCTCCAGAACCACCTTGCGCACCAACTCGACCGTGTCGGCCATGGCCTCCTCGACCCCGAACCGCTCGCTGAGGCTGACGAGCTCTCCACAGGCCGGGGCGGCTTCCCCGTCTACCCGTCCGACGATGGTCAGCACCGGCACGCCCGCCGCCGCCGCCATCTCGCCCACCCCGCCCACCACTTTCCCCTGAAGCGATGTGGCGTCCAGGGCACCCTCACCGGTGACCACCAGGTCGGCCTGTTCGATGCGGTCGTAGAGGTCCACCTCTTCGGCCAACAGCTCAAAGCCGTTGCACAGCTCGGCTCCCACACACGCCAAGCCTCCGGCCAAACCGCCCGCCGCCCCCGAGCCTTCCAAACCGCCCACTTCGACGCCGTAAGTCTCCGCGTATACCTGGCTGAGCCGCTCTAGGCGTCGGCGCAGCAGCTCCACCTGAGATGCACTGGCCCCCTTCTGGGGCCCGAACAGCTCCGCGGCATCGGTGAAGCGGGTTCTCACGTCACATGCCACGGCCAGGTCCACTCCCTTCAGCCGTTGCGTCGGGTATAGCGCTCGCAGCGCGCCCAAGCCTCCATCTGTGGTGGCCGAGCCCCCCACGCCCACCAACACCCGCCGGGCGCCGCGCTCCAACGCAGCCTCTATGAGCTCCCCGGTTCCATAGGTGGTGGCCCCCAAGGGATCGTTCCCCTCGGCCCCGCCCACCAAGGCCAGCCCAGACGCCTGGGCCATCTCGATCACCGCGGTATGGCGATGGAGGCGCCATGAGGCCTCCACCGAATCGCCCAAGGGGCCCGTCACGGTGGTGGTCCGGTTGGCCCCGCCCACAACCTCCAGCGTGCCTTCGCCTCCGTCGGCCATTGGAGCGGCATCGGCAGTGGCCCCCGACTGCTCGGCAGCCAGGACAACTGCCCGGGCAACTTGGGCGGCAGTGGCCGTCCCCCGGAATTTGTCGGGGGCGGCAACGATGTGCATTCGGCCCGCTAGCCGGGGCGCTGGGCGAGGCTGTCGGGTCCGATCAGAATCAGGACGTAGGCGTTGCCCAAAGAATCGATGGTGATGCCCCCTGGAGGAGGATCGGGCATCGGGAAGAGCGGCTTCTCGCTTTCGCCCAGCAGCCTGGCGATGCACTGGGCGTCTACCTCATAGCCAGCTCGATAGTAGAAGGCCGAGTTCACCTGGGGAGTGGCGTTCACGGGGCGCAGCGTTACGTAGTTGGCGGTGTTCAACTCACCCGAGAGCCGACCGGCTGCCCCTCCGACGTCGGTGCCGTTGGCCACCAGAACGCCGATGGTGGACGGATCGCGGCACTCCAGTTCTTCCTCCTCCTGTGCGGGTGCAGTCTCCTGGGGCTCGTCAGCGGGCGCGGCGGCCGCCTCCTCGGTCTCCTCGGGGACGGGAGCCGGGGTGGGGGCCGCTTCGCCATCCTCCGACGGGGTCTCCACCGGTTCTGGAATCTCCTCTGCCTCCATCGTCGCTGTAGCCGTCGGCTGAGCCGCTGCCGGCTCGGAGTCGTCATCGTCATCGAGGCCGCGGGCCAGTACGAAGGCGCCTGCGGCAATCAGGGCAAGAACCAGCACAACCCCCTTGAGGGCCATCTGATTGTTGGGGGCTCGGTTCGACTCCATAGTGCCTCTGGCTCCGGACTGTTACGGCGACGGTTGGCGGCCAACCGAGGGCTGGCCGAACTTCGACCGTCTGCGGCGATCGCGCAATCGCCGCAGACGCCGTACGACCATGGGGTCGTACGCCATTGCATCTGCCTCTTCCAATAGTTCGTTCAGCAGCTGGTAGTACCGGGTTGTGGAAAGCTCGAAGCGCTCGCGAATCGCAGCCTCCTTCGACCCGGTCTCCTGCCACCAGGTGCGCTCAAAATCCAAGATCGCCCGATCTCTTCTCGTGAGAGCCATTCCACAAGCGTTACCCACCACTAGGCGCTATTCAAGCACCCTCCCCAAACCGCACCCCTTATGCTCTTGAATGGAGGTCCGAGGAGCCTCCCAATTCAACGCCCGAGTAGCTCAGTCGGCAGAGCAGCTGTCTTGTAAACAGCAGGTCGCAGGTTCGATTCCTGTCTCGGGCTCTGTGTGATGTGTCAAGACATCGGAAAGGCGTGAACCTGCGCGGGCGGGTGTTTTTCATGGTTTGGGTTGGGGTTGGTAGTCGCGTTGGGGGTTGAGGACGAGGGTGCGGAGGAGTTCGCCGGTGGTGTGGTCGATGACGCGG
>JAJEGM010000030.1 GCA_022819825.1 Acidimicrobiia bacterium
CCAGGAGGTGCAGGCATCGAGTCGGCACCGAGGTAGGCGAGGATCTGCCAGAACAGAGTCTCGCTGCCGCCGTTGTTGTCGGTGTGCCACGCAAACGCAGCGCGCGCCCGCACGACGGCATCCGCAGTGTCACACGGCGGGCCGTCGTCATCGGCCACCGCAACCGCAGCCGATGACGCAGTGGAGGAGACCGTGTAACCGGCACCGGCGTCGACCGTTGCAGTGACCGACCCGTCCGCCTCATCGGCGGTGTCGTTGGTCGTCGACACGGTGAGCGCAACGGTACCCGAGGTCGGGATCGTGACCGTATGAGAGCCCGGCGAAACACCGAAATCGCCGGTCTGAGTGATCGCCACGGTCACGTCCAGAGCCGCCGAAGGCGCCGGGTCGGCAGTCACAGTGAACGTCGCGTCACCGCCCTCGGTGACCCCGCCCCCGGCCGCGATGCTGACCTCCGGTTCTTGCGTCGTGGTGCGGGCCACTGAGACGGCAACGGCAATTTGGGCTGAAGAGGTTCCGTTGTCGGCTTTGACTGCCGCGTGGTAGACGTTGACGGCGTCGGCGTCTGTCGACGCATGGAACTGGGGTGGGGTGCGGAAGTGCAGCTCGCCGTTGGCGGTTATATGGAACGCTGATGCGTCTTGGCCATCCAGCGTCCAGTTCACGGACCCGTCGAGGTTGTGCGAGGTGAAGGTTGCCACCGGCGACGTGTCCCCCTCGCGGTATTCGACGGTGGACGGCCCGCTCAATCGCGGCGACGAAGGGCCGTAGACCTGGAGCACATGGTCGCTGCCGGAGCCGTTGGATGTGGTGACGTACAAGGCGCCGTCGGGTCCGAGCACCGGGGAGCGCAGCCGGCCGTAGACCTGATCTAGCTCCGGCACAAGGATCTCGCTGAGCAGCGTGCCATCAGCGCTGAACTCGAACACCTTGAGTTCCTGTTGCTTCAACTGCGCCACGGCCAGACGGCCGTTCCAATCGCCCCAACCCGAGCCATCCAAGAACACGGCGCCGCTGGTGGCGATAGCTGGAAACCCTGAATGCCATTTGGCCTCGACGGCATCGGGGAATGCTTTGAGGTCGGTCATCGGGACGTTCTCGCTGTATAGCGGGCCAGCGGGATCCCAGCCGTAATTGCCCCCGCTGGCTAGGAGATTGATCTCATCGTCGTGGGAGGGACCGTGCTCTACTGTCCACACCTGATTGGTGCCCGGGCGGAAGGCAAGGCCCTGGGGATTGCGGTGCCCGTAGGTGTAGACGCGGCTGTTGAACGGGTTGTCGGGCGCGCCCAGGCCGGTTTGGGAGTCAACGCGCAGCACTTTGCCGTTGAGCGAGTCGAGGTTCTGCGCCGAGGTGTGGCTGTCCCCGTCGCCCGTGGTGATCCATAGAAATCCGTCGGGGCCGAAGCGCACTCGACAGCCGCCGTGCCGCGGGAATTGTGAGAAGTGAATACCACCAACCAGCGGGTCGGCGACACGCGTGGCGGTACTGTAGTCATCGGCCATGGTCCAGGCGATCACCTCAACCCGGACACCGGTATGGGCTTGGCAGGTGTAAAAGCGCCGATTGGTCTGGAAATCGGGATCGACGGCAAGGCCCATAAGCCCGACATAGATATTGCTGTAGAGATCGCGAAAGTCTGCGCTGACCTCCTTCACCCTCCCGTCGGGAAACCGGCTCAACAGCCTTCCGCCCCGCTCGGTGACCAGCATCGTGCCGTCCGGCGTGAAGGCAACGTCCCAAGGGATGGTGAGCCCCGACAGCAGCGGTCGCACCGTCAGCGCCGGCGGGGTTGATCCCGGTGCAATCCTGGTGCCGGAAACCCATTCTGCCGATTTATCCCGGCTTTCGCTATTTGGGCTGCGGCGGTCGGAGTAGGTAACCCGCACCCTGAGGAACTTCCCAGCGTGTTCGGCGGCCGGTGTGAAGGCTGCCGCCTCCGACCCCTTGCCCGGGGTCTCTCCAGAGATACCCCCGGTCACTCGAGTAAAGTTCACGCCGTCATCTGAGACGGCCCAACGCCAGACGACCAAGGTGGGATCCACCCCTCCGTCCGGGTCGGTCAACCTTGCCCGGATTATCGTCCCGGCCCGAAGTGAGGCCGGGCCTGCGGACATCTCTCCCGGCTCCTCCAAATCAGTGACGTTGATCCACACCTCGAGTTCAGCGGAGCCATTGTCGTCATTGACAGTTACGGTCACCTCGTACCTGTGCTGCTCCTCAAAATCCAGCAGCCCGTTGGTGCGAAGCTGGCCGCTGGCGCTGTCGATGCTGAAGCTGTCGGCATCGGAACCGCCGAGCTCGTAGGTCACCGCGCCGACAAGGCCGGTCAGGGTAACCGGACTGCCCACAAGGGTTCCGGCGGGTTGGTTCTCCGCCACGACTCGCCCCACACGGTTGCCATGATCGGTTTGCGCTTGGGAGGGCACAGGAACCACCCCGACACCGACCGCGCCCACGACGACGATGACCAGCAGAAAAAGGCGTGCGGCTCTAGTCACAAGGGGGGGGGGGGGTAGGAACCCCGCGGCTGCTCTCGACAACGTCATACTTCAAGCCCTCCCGCCATGTTGGACTCGGGTCGATTACCTGTATTGCAACGCGAAAGGACCCTCTGGCTACGGGACTCTGGGGTCGCCAAACCTCATCAGACTCCGTGCCAAGGGGCCCCTACGGCGAATCAACCTAGCAGTCCACTTGGGATGGAGAAAAACTGGGCACCCGCCCAAAACCTTGACCTACCGCCTCGTCGAAAGCACAAGAGCAATATCAGCCGCTGCGGTTGGGCAGGTACTTCGAGAACTCCGACAGGTCGGGCGGGCCGCCGGAGCCTTCCTGGCACCAGGCGATGATCCCGTCGGGCCTGACCAGTGTTACAGCGTCGGCTTCGTACGGGCTGGCAGAGATCCCAGCGGGGAGCTGGCGCACCGCGACCGGCACGCCTCCCGGCGGCAACTCCGCGACGGCGGCCTCCCATGCGGGGCGGGAGCACTCCAGGCCGCCCTGCGCCTCGCGGTCACCATATCAATCACCGCCAAACTCATCGACTGGCGGAACCGATACAACCCCACATAAACCGCCTATCCACTCAGCCCCTAAGGTTTATTGCGTAAATCCTAGGTGTTATGCGCGATACTCAGATTTAGTGCGCTAAAGTGTCGGCATGAACGGGGAATCGTCGCTGGGCACGCCCTCCACGAGCCCGTTCTCCCCCCATTTCGGGAGAACGCCGTGGTCTCTTGTGGGTAGGGACGACCTGCTGGCTGATCTCGGCAACGGGCTGGCAACGGGGCCTGCTGATGCCCGCTATATCAGCGTCTTGATGGGAGTGCGCGGGTCGGGCAAGACCGTTTTGCTCAACGAGATGGAGGACAGGGCCGCCGCGGACGGGTGGGTGGTGCTCTCCTTGGACGCGGGAACCCCCGGTCTTGTCGACAGGATCGTGAATGCGGTCTGTTATGCGGACGACACCTACGATGCCCTCGATGCGGCGGGGGTTGGGAGAACCCGGTCGGTGGAGAAGAGCGTCGGGATCAGACTGGGCTTGGTGGAGGGGACAGTCGCCACGAGGGAGTACCGAGACCGCATGGCCAACATGGGGTTGAGGGAGCACCTCTCCTACCTGGCGCAGGCGGCAGCCAAGTGCGGAACCTCGGTGCTGCTCACGGTCGATGAGTTGCACGGTATCGACAGGGTGGAGGGCCGCCGGCTTTCCAACGATCTCCAGCACATCACCAAGCGCGCCGGCATGCCGCTGGCTTTTTTGGGGGCGGGGCTGCTGGAGATGAAGACCACCCTGCTGAGGGACCGGAAGATGACCTTCTTCCACCGGTGCGAGCATTTCGAGATGCCCCCTCTGGAGACAGGCGATGCCATGGTCGGGCTGGCCAGGCCCATCAGAGAGGCGGGGGGTGAGATCTCCGGTGAGGCACTCAGGCTGGCCTCCCAAGCCGTGGGCAGCTCTCCTTACCGGTTGCAGGTGATCGGCGATCTGGCGTGGAAGCTCGCAGGGGCGCCGGAGAACCCCATCGGCGTCCGTTCGGTGGACACCGCGATAGACGCGGCGGGCGAAGTGGTGAGAAAGAAGGTGAGCATCCCCGCTTGGCACGACCTCTCAAGCAGCGAGCGTTCGATTCTGGCCGCAGTGGCCGCCGCGGGAGGCGCGGCCACACCGGCTGGAGTCGCGTCTGGAACCCGCATCAGCAGCGGCTACGCGAACGAGACGCTCGGCAGGCTGAAGGACGCCGGCTATCTCGACCAGCCCCGCCACGGCGCATACCGGCTGACCGAGTTGGTCCCAGCCGAGGTAGTCGCCAGCGAGAGCGGGCTCCAAGACCTCGGTGACGCGCAGCCCTCCCACCTGAATTCGGAGAAATGCCGGAAATGGATGCCTCGGGCGAGAACGCACTGCGTGCTCAACGCAGGCCACTCAGGAGGATGCCGGTCGAAATAACCCCTTTCCGGTCTGGCGCGGTTGTAGGCGAGAATCTGGGGACGGGTCTGTAGAGCTGGCTGGACTGAGTATTTCCCCTTTGGCCGGTCACCTCGATTAGGGGGTAACCAGGTGACCGGGTGAACCTCAGCCATGTCAGCGGGCCTCGTGGGTTGCTTTGATATGCGGTGTGTTAGTCGTTGTCGGTGATGGTGCCGGTTGCTTCGCCGTCGGTGATTTTTGCTTGGGCTGGGGTGTACAGGACGAGTTTGAATGTCTCGTTTGCCTCTGGTGTGTTGTCGTCGATTAGTGCCACGGTGATGGTTTTGGTTGTGTCGCCGGGTTCGAAGGTGAGCATTCCGTATGTTTGGGCGAAGTCCGCGAAGGTCGCTGTCGCCGCG
>JAJEGM010000028.1 GCA_022819825.1 Acidimicrobiia bacterium
ACGACATGGGCGACGACATGGGCGACGACATGGGCGACGACATGGGCGACGACATGGGCGACGACATGGGCGACGACATGGGCGACGACATGGGCGACGACATGGGCGACGACATGGGCGACGAGATGCTGGCTGATACCGGCTCGAACACCCCGCTGTTGGCCATCGTTGCCCTCGCAGTGGTGCTCGCCGGTGCGATGGTGCTCGGCCTCAGCCGTAGGCTTCGTACCCAGTAACACCGCCAACTGATCAATACACTCGGTGCCCCGGGCCTTCGGGTCCGGGGCACCGGTCGTTATAGGGTCAGGTCATGTCCTACGAGCTGATCCTGATCGATGATCCTGCGCCGCATGTCCGGCGCATAACGCTGAACCGGCCGGAGAAGCGCAACGCCATCAGCACCCCCATGAGGAAAGAGCTATTGGCAGCCCTCCAAGCCGCCGATACCGACGACGGCGTGCGGGTGTCGATCATCCGGGGAGCAGGTCCGTGTTTCTCGTCGGGCTACGACCTGTCCGACTCGCTCATGGATGATCCGCCTCACTACACGGCGGGCGGCGATGGGCAGTGGTCCCGCCATGTAACCGACAGCTGGCTGGCCATCTGGGAGCTGGCCAAGCCGGTCATCGCGCAAATCCATGGCTACGCCCTGGCCGGAGCATCGGAACTGGCCGCCGCCTGTGACTTGGTCTATGTGGCCGACAACGCCGACATCGGCCACCCGGTAGTGCGGGTGCTGAGCCCGCCCGATTTCAACTACCACCCCTGGCTGGTGGGATTCCGCAACGCCATGGAGATGATGCTCACCGGCGACTCCTACTCCGGTACCGAGGCGGCGGCCATGGGATTCGCCAACCGGGCCTATCCCGAGGCCGAACTGGAAGAGCAGGTGCTGGAGATGGCCCAGCGGGTGGCCCGGGTCCCGTCCGATCTTCAACAGATCAACAAGCGCAGTGTGCATCGGGGCATGGAGGCGATGGGCACTCGCAACGCCATCCGCACGATGTCGGAGTACCAGGCCCTGGCCGGCAATGTGCCGTCGGTGCAAGAGTTCAAACAGCGGGCCTTGGAGAGCATCAAGTCGGTGGTGGACCGCCCCGCCGCGGCCGATTCAAGTGCCGACACCAAGGGAAGCTGATGCGGATTTGGCAACAACATGAGCTGGGCGACCCGGTCGAGTTTCTCCAGCTAGAGCAAGTCGACCCCCCGGAGTCAGCCCCCGGCCAAGTCGTGGTGGATGTTGAAGCCGTCGGGCTGACGTTTGTGGACTGCCTCATGGCTCGGGGCCTCTACCAAATGGAGACCAAGCTGCCGTGGTCGCCGTGTACCGAGGTGGTAGGCAGGGTGCGGGAACTTGGCGACGGGGTTGACCACCTGGCCGTCGGCGACCGAGTGGTGGGCATCGGCGGCGGATCGCTGGCCGAGCAGACCGCACTGCGAGCCAGCGGCGTTCACAAGCTGGCCGAAGGAGTATCGGCCGGAGCGGCCGCTGCGGCGCTGGTGAACTACGGCACCTCATGGTTCGCCCTCCACGACCGGGGACGCCTGGCCGAAGGGGAGACGCTGTTGGTTCATGCCGGAATGGGTGGTGTGGGCTCGGCTGCCGTGCAGCTTGGCCAGATTGCAGGCGCAAGGGTCATCGCCACCGCCGGTGGGGCAGAGAAGACCGGCCTGCTCAAAGAGATGGGAGTGGAACTGGCCATCGACTACCAAGAGACCCCCGACTTCGTCGACTTGGTACGGGCCCATACCGACGGCCGAGGAGTGGACGTGTGCTTCGACCCGGTGGGGGGCGACGTGTTCGACCGGTCCCGCAGGTGCATGGCGTGGGACGGCCGGCTTCTGGTGATTGGCTTCACCAGCGGGCGAATCGCCGATGCCCCCACCAACCACATCTTGTTGAAGAACTACTCCGTGGTCGGCGTCCACTGGGGCGCCTCGGTGGGTCGCAATCCCGAGCCGTCAGAGCGAGCCCGACAAGAGATATTCGCCCTCCTTGAAGAAGGCAGCCTCGATCCCCCGGTATTTCCCCCGTACGCCTTCGATGATGTCCCCACCGCCCTCGACGCCATCTACCAGCGCCGCACTTGGGGCAAGGTCATCGTGGAGCTATAAGCGGTCTCCGAAAGAAGCGGCGGCTGAGTACGGTCTACGTCGGCAGGTCGGGGCGGACGATTACCACGGGGCAGCTGCCGTGCTGGGCGATCTGCTGGCTGACCGACCCCAGCAGCAGGCCCCGGAAACCACCCCGGCCCCGTGAGCCGACCACCAGCATGGCGGCGTTGTCCGACTCGGCGATCAGGGTGTCCGCGGCGCGGCCTCGAATCATGCGGCGCCTGATCTCCACCCCTTGGGCGTCCACTTCGGCCAATACCTCGTCGATGATGCTGTCCTGCATCCGCTTCACCTCGGCCTCCAAATCGATGGGGTCCAGCGGCACATAGTTGAAGTCGGGGGAGGCAGGCACGTAGGTGGTGGAGTAGGCGGTCACCACGTCCACGAAGGCGTTGCGGTGCCGAGCTTCTTTGATTGCCCAGCGGAGTGCGGCGCGGGCTCCACCCGAACCCTCCACTCCGACGACGATCCGATTCTCCGGCTCGTTCAGGTCAGCCACCATGGGAACAGTGTAGCTACGCCTCTACATCGGATCGTAGGGAAAGTCGGCATCCACTCCCCCATCCACCACCAAGGTGCGACCGGAAATGAAACCGGAGATGGGCGCCGAGAGGAAGAGCACTGCCCCCGCGATGTCCGACGGCACTCCCATGTGCCCCATCGGCACTGCGGCATCGTTGATCGCCTTCCGCTCCTCGTCGAACAACGCCTCCATGCGGGGGGTCAGGATCGTTCCGGGGGCCACGCAGTTTGCCCGGATCCCATGGGGGGCCAACTCGATGGCCACCGACTGCATCCACGCCATCAGCCCGGCTTTGGCCGCCCCGTAGTGGGCGTGGTTGGGGGCCGCAGTCAGCCCGCTCACCGAGGCGATGAACACCATCGTGCCACCGCCGGTCTCCTTCATGGCCCGACCGGCGATCTGAGAGATGAGGTAGGCGTGGCGCAGCACCATGTCGAATTGCCAGTCCCACTCGGCATCATCGATGTCCAGCACCCCGGACCATCCGGAAACCCCCACGATGTCGACGATTCCGTCAATCGATCCCATGGCCTGACCGGCTTCGTCCACCAAGTCCTGAACGTCCTCCCGCTTGGTGATGTCGGCCACCCTGGCGATGCCGTTCACCTCGTTGGCCACCTGCTCAGCCCGATCCTGCTCAAGGTCTACGCAGAACACCTTGGCCCCCATCTGGGCCAGCGCATGGGATGACTGGCGACCCATTCCCTGCCCGGCACCGAGCACAATGAAGCCTTTGCCGTCGAGCCTCATGAGCTGGGCGTAGTCGGGGACGGGTGAGGTATCGGACATTGTCAAGCCTCCAGTTCAGACTGCTGTTCGGACTGCGACGCCGCCACTTTACGGAGGTGTCGCACCACATCGGCAAAATCGGAATAGCCCCATTGCTCGGTGATCTTGCCATCGGCCAGGCGCACCATTTCGATCATTCCCCACTGGACTGCTTCACCAGTGGGTTCGATTCCCAACAGAGGACCGTTGTGAGTGCCTCGGGCTGTGATCTTGAGCACCACCAAGTCGCCTTCGGCCACAATCTCGTCGATGTGGTCTTGCCAATCGGGGAATGCCGTTCGCCATGTGGCAATCAGACGGCGCATCCCATCAGGACCCGCTGGCCCCGGTCCCACTCCGTGGGCAACGAAGTCAGCGGCCAGCACTTCGTCGAGCAGGTCCACCTGCCCGCCATTAACGATGTCGCGCACCAACCGCTCAACCACAGCCTTATTGGTTGCCTCAAGGCTGCTGGTCATGCCCATCGGGCCACAATGTCGTCCACGGTGACCATGGTGGTGAGAAAGGCCATGGTGTTGTCCATCACCGCGTCGCCGTAGTCGGCTGGGATGCCGGCTACTGCATCGCCGGCCAGCACCACCTGATAGCCAAGGTCAACGGCGTTGATCACGAGGCCCATCACCCCTACGTTGAGTGACACCCCGGCGGCCACCACCGTGGTGACCCCGAGATTGCGCAGGGTTTGGTCGAGCGAGGTCCCCATGAACGGCGACATCCCGTGCCAGCGGGCGATCTCGATGTCGGATGGTTGCGGGTCGAACTCCTGGATGACTTGGGCCGACTCCGACCCGATCAGCAGTCCGCCGGTCTGCTCGCTCATCTTGGCCGAAGCCGCCAGCATCCGGCAGTTGGCCACGCTCCCCGCTCGATCTTCCCGGAAATGGGTCAGGCAGTGCACCACCGGCACCTCGGCGGATCGGGCCCCGGCGCACAATCGGGCCCCGGCGTCGATAGCGCCCCGGTCGAGCATCACATCCCGCAAGCCCCCCATGGAGGCCATATCGCCGATCACCCCCCGCTGGCATTCCATAGTGACCACTGCGGTGTGCGTTGGTGACAGAAGCTCGTCCAAGTCCACAGGCATCGAATGAGACTAGCCCCTGGGGTCGTCCCTAGAGAGTCCGACAGGGCGGGGTCGGGATTGGCTCTCGGTTGAACTCAGCAAGAAGCTCGGCGATCTCAACCACATCGAGCCCCTGCCACGGGAACAGGCTCGGCAGAGTCTCGTTCTCGGCAAGGAACTCGGCGATCTCAACCACATCGAGGGCGTAGCCCTGGTCGCGCTCTCCCCGGGCGACGGCGAACACCATTCCCCACACCTGGCCGTCCACGTTCACCAGCGCGGCCCCCGAATCTCCCGCAGCCAACAAAGAGCGAACTTCGAGTACTCGGCGGTTCTCTGCTTCTTGCCCGTAGAAGTCGCGTCCCTTGGCCCAGATCCTGCGTTTTACCGTGAAGGGAACGAACTCCAAGCCATCGTCGCGATCAACGGTGGCGGCATCACCCACGTCGGCCTCAGCGGCAACCATCGGCGCCAGCACAATCGGTGAGACATCCAGACCCGACACGGAGATCGCGGCAATGTCCCGGCCAGCGTCGAATCCCACCAGCTCCCCGACTACTGCCTCGCCGTCAGGCCCGGTCACAGTGATCTCCTCAACCCCGGCAACCACATGGGCGTTGGTGAGCACCAAGCCGGTTTCGGCGACAAACCCGCTTCCTTCACTGAACTGGCCGCAGGCCGTGCCTTTGATGTGAACCGCGGCGGATCGGATCTGCTCGCGCTCAGCCAGCACCGGCCGCTGCGGTGCATCCAGCGCCCATGTGAGACTCCAACCCAGCAGCAGCCCGAGCGCAGCCAGCCACAGCAGCCACCGCCGCCATTTCTTCAACTGGTCAAACAGCACGCAGATCGTCGAGCGAGTAGTACGCCCGCAGCGAGGCCAGCAGGCCGTCGTCGTTGAACACGGCCACATCCACCACATCGAGTTCGTAGTCCACCCCATCGAAGCAGACCTGGGCCACCATCGGTACCGCTGCCTCATTGCCCGCCACCCGAACCGGCCCGGTCAACACCAGGGTCTCGGCCAGCTCGTTGCCCTCATAGAAGGCCCGTACGGCGTCGATGCCCTGGTGTACCGGCCCGCCCACCGGCACTTGGCACGAGCCGTCGGGGGCATAGAACGACACAATGGCCTCCTTGTCACCGGCACTCACGGCGGCGGCGTACCGCTCCATCACTTGGCGCATGTGCTGGGCTTCAACCATCGGGCACTCTCATTCTTTAAATGGCATTCCTTTGCTGGCATTCTTTTGCTGGCTTTCAGCTACCGGCTTTCAGTTGCGGGGAATCTCGCTCCACGGGGTGTTCTTGTCCACTCCGGGTTCCTTGGGCAAGCCCAGCACCCGCTCGCCCAGGATGTTGCGCATCACCTCGGACGTGCCGCCCTCGATGGTGTTGGCCCGCGACCGCAGGAAGCCCTTGACTGGCGATGGATCGCGATAGGAAGCGCTACCTGACTGATCGGGTCTTGACATCGGATAGCCCTGCGGGAACAGCATGGCTTCCGACCCCATCACATCGATCAGGCACTCATAGATCCGCTGATTCAACTCGGCCGACACTGCCTTGCCCACCGATCCCTCCGGACCGGGCGTGCCCGCCGACGACAGGGTGCGAGCACGCCAGTTGGTCAACCGCAAGACCTCGGCCTCGGTCCACAATCGCACCACTCGATCCCGCAGCACCTGGCGACTGGCAGGATCCCGGCCATCGGCTTCGTCCCTCAGGCGCTCCCAAGCCGACACCAAGATGCCGATGAGCCCGCTGCCCCGCTCGGGAACCCCGCCGCCGAGCGCCACTCTCTCGTTCATAAGGGTGGTAATGGCCACATTCCACCCCTGGCCCCGCTCTCCCAGCCGCATGGAGTCGGGAATGCGAACCTCGTTCAGGAAAATCTCGTTGAATTCGGCCTCGCCGGTGATCTGGTAAAGAGGACGAACCTCCACTCCCGATAGCGTCATGTCGAGCACGAAATAAGTGAGGCCCCGGTGTTTGGGAGCGTCGGGGTCGGTGCGAGCCACCAGCATCCCCCATCGGGAACGATGGGCCAGCGAGGTCCACACCTTTTGGCCATTCACCACCCATTCATCTCCGTCGAGCTCGGCCCGGGAGGCCAAACCAGCCACATCGGAGCCCGCGCCCGGCTCGCTGAACATCTGGCACCAGATCTCCTCACCGGTGTAGAGCGGCCGCAGCAGGCGGTGGTGCATCTCCTCGGTGCCGTGGGCCAACACGGTGGGAGCACCCATGCCAATGCCGATGGGGTTGACGTTCAGATCGTGCCAATACCGGCTGCCCTTGCGCAGCTCCTCGTCCACCACGGTCTGGGCCTTGGGCGACAGGCCGAGCCCGCCTTTGCCTTCAGGAAAGTCAACCCGGGAGAGGCCCCGGTCGAATTGAGCACCCCGAAACTCGTATTGCGTGGCCACCGCGGGGTCGACGTCGGCTAGGAGGTCTCGCACCTTCTGGCGAAGCTGATCCTCAGATATCTCGGCCACCGTTTGTCCTCTCAGGAATACCGATCGCGCAACTGCCGGGCGATCACCATCTTTTGGATTTCGCTGGTTCCCTCACCGATGATCATGAGGGGCGTGTCGCGAAAGTAGCGCTCCACCGGATATTCCTCGGTATAACCGTTGCCCCCGTGGATGCGCAGCGCATCGGAGGCGATCTCAAAGGCGGCCTCAGAAGCGAACAGCTTGGCCATGCCCGCTTCCAAGTCGATGCGCTCCCCAGAGTCATAGCGGCGGGCAGCGTCATAGGTCATGAGCCGGGCCGCGTGGAGCTTAGTAGCCATCTCGGCCAGCTTGAACCCGATGGCCTGGTGGTCGTAGATGGGCCGCCCGAACGTCTCCCGCTCCTGGGCGTACTTCATGGCTGCTTCCAGGGCGGCTTGCGCCACCCCAACTGCTCGGGCAGCGATATTGATCCGGCCTAGCTCCAAGGCCGACAGGGCATAGCCCAGTCCGTGGCCCACGCCATCGGGACCGCCGAGCACGTTGGCGTCGGGCACCCGGAAGTCGGAGTAGGCCATCTCCACGGTCTCTACACCCTTGTATCCCAGCTTGGGGATGGTGCGCGACACGGTGAGGCCGTCGGCACTCGGTCCCGGCTCCTTCTCCACGATGAAGCAGGTGATGCGCTCGTCGGGGGTTCGGGCCAAAAGCATTACCATCTGGGCTCGCATGCCGTTGGTCACCCACATTTTGGTGCCGTTGATGATCCACTCTTCGCCGTCGGGCACCGCCCGGCAGCGGATATTGCGGGTGTCGCTGCCCGCGTCGGGCTCTGACAGCGAGAAGGCCGATCGCACCGATCCATCGCACATGCGGGGCAAGAAACGATCCCGCTGCTCGTCGGTGCCGTAGCGCCCGATCATGGTGGCCGCGATCTTGTGGGTGTTGAGGATGCCAGCCAGCGACATCCATCCCCGGGAGAGCTCCTCGATGATCCGGGCATAGGTGGTGGCGTCCAGTCCCAAGCCGCCGTAGGACTCATCGATGGTGGCCCCGAACAGGCCGAATTCGCACATCTGGGCGAACATCGCCTCGGGAAACTCGTCGGCGTGCTCGAGATCAGAAGCGTTGGGGATGACCTCCCGATCCACCCAGGTTCGGATCGCGCCGACCAACTCGTCGGCCAAGCCGGGGTCGGTGGGCATCAGAGCCTTTCGATGAGAGTTCCGGTGCCCAGGCCGCCTCCGCAGCACATGGTGATGAGCCCCCACTGGCCGTCGGTGCGCTCCAGCTCGTGCAGGGCCTTGGTTACCAGGATCGACCCGGTTCCCCCGAGCGGGTGGCCCAGCGCGATGGCCCCGCCGTTGGGGTTCACCCTCTCCATATCGGGCTCGTGCTCGGCAGCCCAGCACAGCACCACCGAGGCGAATGCCTCGTTGATCTCCACCACGTCGATGTCGTCCATGGCAAGCCCGCTTCGCTCAAGCAGTCGGTGGGTGGCCGGGATCGGCCCTTCCAGCATCAACACCGGATCACACCCCACCAAGCAGGTCTCGGCCACCCGGGCCCTGGGGGTGAGCCCGAGATCTTCGGCCCGATCGGCGGTCATCATGAGCACCGCGCCGGCTCCGTCGGAAATCTGCGACGACGACCCCGCGGTGTGGACACCCTCGGGTCGGGCTACTGGCTTGAGGCCGGCCAGACCTTCCAGGGTGGTCTCCCGCAGGCCCTCGTCCACGCTCACAGTGGCTGTTTCATCGGTCTTCTTGCCGTCCTCATCCAGCACTGGGGCCTCAATGGACACGATCTGGGTCTCAAATCGGCCCTCGTCCCAGGCCCGGGCGGCCCGCTGCTGGGAGGACAGCCCGAAGCGATCGCAGTCTTCCCGAGTGACGCCCCACTTGTCGGCCATCCGCTCCGCACCCTCGAACTGGGAGGTGAACTCGTAGTTGGCAAAGTAGTCGCGGGTCACCGGTCGGCCCACCCCATCGGCGGTGGCGTTCGACCCGATCGGCACGATGCTCATGCTCTCCACACCGCAGGCCATCACCGCGTCTTCCACGCCGGACTTCACCAGGCTGTAGGCCAGGTTCACCGCATGCTGCGACGAGCCGCACTGGGAGTCCACCGTGCTGCACGCCGCTTCCTCGGGCAACCCAGCAGTGAGCCACGCGGTGCGGGTCACGTTCATGGCCTGGGCTCCGATCTGGTCAACGCAGCCACCTACCACCTGGCCAATGGCAGTGGGGTCGATGCCCGATCGCTCGACCGCAGCCGACTGCACCTGGCTGAGCAAAGAAGTGGGATGGACGGAAGACAAACCGCCGTTTCGCTTGCCCACCGGGGAGCGAACGGCCTCAACAATCACGACTTCGGTCATGGACCCACGATAGAGCCTCAGGCCCTTATTCAACCCGTCGAAGTCGGTCGAACACCAGCAAGTGGTTAGGGTCTTGAGCCGTGGGTGTTCGAGACGACGTGATTCAAGAGCTGACTGGACCGGAGGGGTTGTTCGAGCTGACCACCGAGGAGGTCTTGGGGCAGCCGGCGGCGGTTTTTGCCAGCCGGATGCGCTCGCTGCGGGAAATGGTGGCCAACACCGCCAACTTCGGCGACCGGGAGTTCTTGGTACTGGAAGACCAGCGCCACACCTTCAACGACTTCATCGCCCAAGTGGCGGCCGCGGCCACAGCCTTGCAGCAGCGGGGTATTGGCCACGGCGACCGGGTGGCCATCTTCGCGGCCAACTGCCCCGAGTGGGTGGTGTCGTTCTTCGCCGCCACGAGCATCGGCACCATCGTGTCGGCCTACAACGGCTGGTGGACCGCCGACGAGGTGGACTACGCCACCACGCTGGGCGCACCGGCGCTAGTGATTGCCGACCGCCCCCGTCTGGAGCGGTCGGGCAAGGGCGAAACCGACGCCCCGTGCCTGGTGATCGAGGACGACTGGGCCGAATTTATGGATGCTGGTGCCGGAGCCGCTCTTGACGACATCGATGTCCCACTAGCCGAGGACGATCCGGCGGTGATCCTGTTCACCAGCGGCACCACCGGTCGCCCGAAGGGGGCGATGGCGTCGCATCGAGGGCTGATCGGGTTTGTGCAGTCCACGATGATGAACGGTGCGGTGCGGGTATTCACCGAGAAGCGAACCAACCCACCGGCCGACGGGGGTACCGCGCCCAGCCCGCCAACCCAGTCGGTGACCTTGGGCACATCGCCGCTGTTCCACGTTTCGGGGCTCTACGGCACCGCGCTCATCAGCATGGTCACCGGGGGCAAGATCGTGTACCGCCGAGGCCGCTTCGACCCCGAGGCGGTGCTCCAACTCATCCAAGACGAGGGGGTCACCACCTTCGCCGCTCTGGGCAGCATCGGCCCCCGAATTGTGAACCACCCCCGCTTCGGAGAGTTCGACACCTCCAGCGTGGTCAACGTGGGCTTCGGCGGGGCGCCGGCCAGCCCGGCAGTGCAAGACCTGATGCGCCAGGCCTTTCCCAACGCCGCGCCCTCGGTGGGCATGGGCTACGGCTCGTCGGAGTCGGTGGCGGTCATCGCCGGCATCGGCGGTGCCGAGTATCGGGAGCGGCCCACGTCGTGCGGCCAGGTGGCAATCGGGTTCGAAGCCGAGGTCCGCGGCCCCGACGGCCAGGCGCTGCCCACCGGGCAAGAGGGCGACATCTGGTGCCGCAGCGCCTACACCATGCTCGAGTACTGGAACGACCCCGAGGCCACTGCGGCGACCATCGATGAGGACCGATGGCTCAACACCGGCGACATCGGATGCTTCGACGACGACGGCTACCTCTACATCAACTCCCGAGCCCGGGACATGATCCTGCGCAACGCCGAGAACATCTACCCCATCGAGATCGAGTACCGCCTCGACGCCCACCCGTCGGTCTCGGAGTCAGCGGTGTACGGCGTTGAGCATCCCGAGATGGGCCAAGAGGTGAAAGCCGTAGTGGTTCCCACCCACGGGGCTGCGGTGAACCCTGAAGATCTAGCCCAATGGTGCCAAGAAGTACTCGCCCCCTACAAGATCCCCACCCTTTGGGAGATCCGTCCCGACCCTCTCCCCCGGAACGCCGCCGGCAAGGTGGTCAAGCGGGAGTTGTACGCCTAGGCGCAACCCCTCCTACCAGACGGGGAACTTGGCCTTGTCGGGGAGGCCCGAGCGCCCCACGACGGCTTCTCCGGCTTGCTGGCAGCGGTTGTAGAAGGATTCCTCGTCGATGGTGGTCATGCGGCCACCCTCCACCACTTTCTGCCCGTCCACGAACACGGTGTGAACACCTCGGCCGTCGGCCGACCACACCAGCTGGTTCATCACGTTCAACAGCGGCCGCCATTCGGGTCGGTCCGTGTCGTGCATCACTACATCGGCCAGCTTGCCGGGCTCCAGCGAGCCGATCTTGTCTTGCATCAGCATGGTCCGGGCCCCGTCCAACGTCGCCATCTCGTAGGCCTTCTCGGCTGGGAACATCTGAGGATCCATGCGGGCGTCTTTGAACAGCCCGGCCACCAGGTAAGTGGCCCGCATCAGGTCGGAGTAGTTGGAGGCGTTGTTGCCATCAGTGCCCAGGCTCACGTTCGCCCCGGCGGTGACCATCTCGGGGATCTTGCCGATTTGGGTCACGCCGTAGCTCACCTTCAGCGCGGTTGTGGGACAGTGGACCACCGACGTTCCGGCCTCGGCCAGCAGCGCGATCTCCTGGTCGTCGACGTGGACGCAGTGGGTGATGGCGGTGTCGTCGCCCAGCACACCCAGTTCTCCCAGGTGCACCATCGGGCGCTGGCCGAACGCCGCAATGAAGGTGTCGGGATCCAATGCGGCCGGGGACATGTGGAAGCTGAGCCCCACGCCGTACTCGTCGGCGGCGGCCCGAGCGGCCTGCCACAAGGGGTCGGAGCAGGTGGTGTGGCCCACCACCATCGACCACGCCCCCAGCCGCCCGCCGGCGGTGCCTTGGAACCGCTCGACGGTGTCGCGCAGGTTGGCGATGGCCTCGTCGGTGTCTTGGCGGTACACGCTGGGCTCGGGAGGCAGATCCCACACCCATTTACCGATCCGGCCCCGGATGCCGGATTCGACCAGGCCGTCCATCACCTCGTCGACAAATCGGATAGTGCCCGCTTCTAAGAAGCAGGTGGTGCCCGACTTGAGCATCTCCACCGCGGCCAACTGCCCCGATAGGCGCTCCTCCTCGGCGGTGTATACCGAATAGAGGGGGCACAGCCATTGGAACACGTTCTCCTCAAACGGGGTGTCGTCGGGCACATAGCCCCGGGTGAGGGGCTCGCCGGTGATGTGGATATGGGTGTTGACCAGCCCCGGCGTGATCACGAATCGGTCACCGCCCACCGTCTCCGCGGCCTGGTAGCGGCCCTCCAGGTCCGATGCCTTGCCCACATCGACAATCTGGTTGCCTCTGATGGCTACTGCGCCTTGGTGAATCATGTCGCGGGTCGGGTTCATGGTGACGACGTACCAGCCCTTGATGAGGGTGTCGATCTGTTCCGTCATTGCTCTCCTCCTGGTAAATTTCGAGGCTTAGTGGCGACGTAGGCGTATTGGTGGCCTATGGGCTCGATGAGGCGGAGATGTTCGAATCCGGCGTCTTTGAGCCATTCGGCGACCTGCGAGGCGGTGATGGGGAAGCCGTTTGTGGTGCTGGCCATCATGGTCATGCCCATCAGCGTGCTGTGGGGGCTCCATTGGGGCTCGGGGGCCACGAAGTAGTCGGCCAATAGGAGGCGGCCTTCGGGGCGCAGTGCCTCGTGCGCTCGGATGATGAGGCGTTGAGCGCCTTCGGGGCCCTCGGTACGACAAACGTGGCCCAGCACTGCGATGTCGTAGCTCTCGGGTTCGATGTCGATGGTGTGGAAGTCGCCGGGGCGGAATTCGCAGCGGTCGGCCACGCCATGTTCGGCGGTGGTGCGCTGGGCCACTTCGATTATTCCGTCGAGGTCGTTGATCACCGCGGTGGCTTCCGGGCAGGCCTTGAGCACGGCAATGGCCCAGGGGGCGCCGCCCGCCCCCAGATCCAGAACTCGGGGGGCGGTCATGGCGCTGTAGCGCAGTTGGAGGTCGGCGCGGGTGGCGGCTCGGAGCATGGTGGTGAAAGTGCCCTCGACCAGAGGGCCATAGAACTCGGCCGGGTCGTCGTCAATGGGCTCGGCGGGCCGCCCGGCTCGGATGGTGTCGGCCAGCCGCGACCAGTTGTCCAGCGGGCCGGGTGCCACCGGCACCAGCGAGGCCATCGATGCCGCTCCGTCGGTGGTGAGGTAGCGGGCGGCGGTGTCGTTCAGGCCGTAGCGACCACCCACTCGCTCCAGCAGCCCGAGCACCGCCAGGGAGTCGAGCAGCGCCCCGAGGTGGGGAGCCGACACCCCGAGTGCGCCAGCTAAGTCTGCGGCGGTCACTTCTGGGGGGGTTACAGGATTGGCGCCCCGGTCGGACAGGGCGTCGAACACGCCCAGTTCAAGGGCAGCCACCAGCACGTGGAACGAGCCGAGGCCTCCGATCACGGCCCACACCGGAGCCGACGGCGGGGGTTTGTGGTCGGTCCAGGGACGGCCTACCCGCTCGGGGACGTGGGATTTCTTCAGTTCGGGATACGGGGAATCAGCCACTCGTTCTCCCGAAATCCATGTCAGGGCTTCAGCAGGATTTTGCCGAAGAAGTCGCTGGCCAGCATCTTGGCCTGGGCATCGGCCGCATCGGCCAAGTCGAACACCGAGTCGACCGCGGCGGTGAAGCCGTCGCCGCAGAAGATTTCCCACGCCGGGGCGAACTCCTCGGGGCGGTACGGGTCGGAACCCAGGATCTTGATGCCGGAGTGGAATACATAGCCCAGCGACGGGATGACCGCCTCGTCGCCGGAGGAGTTGCCGCAGTTCACCAACCGTCCGCCGATGCCCAATGCGAATAGAGACGGGCCGAAAAGGGCAGTGCCCACATGGTCGAAAACCATGTCCACCCCCGCTCCGGCGGTCAGCTCCCGGGCCCAGGCGGCCACGTCGTCGGTTCGATTGTTGAGCACATGGGATGCCCCCAACTCCAGTGCCCGCTGGCACTTCTCGTCGGTGCCCGCGGTGGCCAGCACGGTGGCCCCGGCGTTCACCGCAAACTGGATGGCGGCCACCGATACCCCCGACCCGGCGGCGTGGATCATCACCGTCTCGCCCGCGGTGAGCCCGCCTACTTCGAACAGCCCATGGGCGGCGGTGAGGTAGCAGGTGGGGAAAGTGGCGGCAGTCTCCAACGACATGGCGTGGGGTACTGGGTAAACATGTGAGGCCGGCACCAGGCACCGCTCGGCATACCCGCCGTCGATGGTGGCGCCGATGATGCCCAGTTCCCCATACAGGTCGCCCCGGCCTCCCAGCTTGGAGCGGTCGTCCACCCCGGCCAGCGACGGGTCTACCACCACCCTGTCGCCAACGGCCACCCCGTCGACCTCGGAACCAATCTCCGATACCACTCCGGCCACATCCATGCCGGCGATGTGGGGCAGCGTGAAGCCGGGCATGGCGAACCAGCCATTGCGCTGCACTACGTCCAATCGGTTCAGGGCAGTGACCACCACGTCGACCACCACATCCACCGGACCTGGCTCGGGATCGGGCACCTCTTCGTAACGAAGCACGTCGGGGCCACCGGGCTCGTGGTATCGCATCGCCTTCATCGCCGCTCCCCTTTGTCTCAGCCCGACTATTTCAGACCGCGGATGAACGGTTGAGCCAAGGCGGCGGGCGAGCGAACCCTACGGGCAAAAATGGCCATGGTCCCGATGGTCACCAGATAGGGCAGGGCTTGCAACAACTCGGTGTTGAGCTCGTAGCCCAGACCTTGCAGCGACAACTGGAACGACAAGGCCCCGGCGAACACGACGCAGCCCCCCATGGTGCCCCACAGCGTCCAGCCGCCGAAGATCACCGCGGCGATGGCAATAAAGCCCTGACCTCTGATTATGGAATCATCAAAGGCGGCGATTTGAGCGAACAGGAAGTAGGCCCCGCCCAAGCCAGAGGTCAACCCGGCGTAGTAGATGGACTGTCGGCGACGGAGGTTCACATCGATGCCGCTCACGTCGGCCGACTGGGGGTTCTCCCCCGCGGCCCGTAGCTCCAACCCCCACCGGGTTCGATACACCAGCCACCACGACAGGGGAACCAACCCATAGAGGAGGTAGAACGGCCACGGCTCTCCGAAGAGCGCTTGCCCGAAAAGAGGGATGTCCACCAGCACCGGGATCTCCACTGTTGAGGCTCTATCGGCCCGGGGATCGATCTCTCGATCCAAGAACCCGGTGAGTCCAACGATCAAGATGTTGAGGGTGAGGCCGACCACGAACTGGTCGGCGGTGAGGCGATGGCTCATCTGGGCCTGCACGACCGCGATAATCAGACCGCCGAATGCCCCGAACACCAAGCCCACCGCCACCGAATCGGCGAGGTGATATCCGAGTGCCCCGGCAAAGGCCCCGCTCAGGAGCATCCCCTCCACTGAGATGTTCAAGGTGCCCGAACGCTCGGCCACCCACTCTCCGGTGGCCGCAAAGGCCAGCAGCGCGGCAAAGAGCGCGCCATTGATGTAGGTGGACTCGCTGGACAACACGTCGCCCACGGCGGAGAAGAAGTCGATCAGCACGGCATCACACCCTCTCCGTTGCCGCAGCTCGAGCCCGGCGACGATCCCTCAGGAAGACCACCGCGGGTGGGACCAGCAAGGCCAGCACCAACAGCCCCTGCACCACGTCGGTGATGCGGCTCTCCACCCCGGTGCTGTTCACGAAGCCCGCACCCGTGCGCAGCATGGCGAACACGAAGGCGGCCACCACCGCAGGCAGCGCCCGCTCTCGGGCCATCAAGGCCACCAGCAGGCCGGTCCAGCCGATGTTGTCGGAGAAGCCGGGCACCAGCCGGTAGTTGCCGAAAGAGAAACCGCCGCCGGCGAACATGGCCGCCCCGGCCAGACCGGCGAAGGCCCCGCCGATGGCCAGTGCGGTGGCGCCATAGACGGTGGACGACACCCCGGATCGCTGGGCGGCCCGGGGATTGTGGCCCAGCATCCTCAGCCGAAAGCCCCATACCGTGCGGGCCAGCACATAGGCCACCGCCAAGGCCAGCGCCAACGCCACGTAGACGGTGATGGGGAACTCGTTGCCGAATATGTCGGGACGGGGAATCCGGTTGTTCTTGGCCAGTTGCTCGCTCACCAGGTTGCGGTTGCCCCGGCTGGCCTCGTCAGCCAGCAGCAGCCATTGCCACTTCAAGCCGTATCCCACCGCCTGAATGGCCACAAACACCAACAGCAGGGTGCTCAGCACTTCGGGCACCCCCCGCCAATAGCGCAGCAGCCCAGCGGCCGAGGCCCACACTGCCCCGCCCAACGCGCCGAACAGCAATAGCAGCACCACGTTCAGCGGGCCGGGGCCGCCGATACGAAAGCTGAAGAACACCGCAAACGCCGCTCCCATCAGCAACTGCCCCTCTTGGCCGATGTTGATCAGGCCCGCCTTCGCCGAGATCACCGTGCCCAGCGCCACCAACAGCAGGGGTGCGGCCACGCCCAGGGTCTCCCCCCAGCGCCCGGACGCCTTGATGCTGCCGTCCACCAATGCCTCGAGTACCGGCCACCAGTCACCGCCGGTGGCCTCCACGATCACGCTGGAAATGGCCAGGGCCACGGCCACGCTGAGGGCGTAGAGCACCACCCACTCGGCGACCCGGGCGCCCCGCGTCATTCGGTGCTTCCCCCCATCATCAAACCCAGGGTTTCGAGGTTGGCGTCGGCCTGGGAAAGCTCGCCGACAATTCGGCCTCGAGACATGACCACAATCCGGTCGGCCAATTCCAGGATCTCCTCCAGCTCGCTGGAGATCAGCAGCACGGCCACACCGTCAATCGCAGTTTGCCGCAGCCGATCGGTCATGTACTCAATCGCCCCCACATCCAGCCCGCGTGTGGGCTGGGCCGCCACCAGAACATCGGGCTCGGCAGCCAGTTCGCGGGCCAGCACCACCCGCTGCTGGTTACCGCCCGATAGCGACCACAGCGGGGCGTCGGGCCCTGAACAGCCGATGTCGAATTCCTCGATCATCTGCTGGGCGGTCTCGGTGGCCCGGGCCTTGTCCAGTACCCCGTGGCGGGCCACCCGATGAGGGTCCACCATGAGCAGGTTCTCCACGACCGTCATGTCCAATACCACGCCGGAGTCATGGCGGTCTTCGGGGATCACCGCCACTCCGGCCCTGGCCATGGCACCGGGCGAGCCGGTCGGCACCTCTTTGTCGTTGACCACCACTCGGCCGGCATCCAGCGGAACGAGGCTGGACAGCAGGTCGCCCAGGGTCCGCTGACCGTTTCCCTCCACACCGGCCACACCCACGATCTCGCCCGCTCGAAGATCCAGGCTGATGTCGTCCAGCAGTCGCGCCCCACCCCGCCCCTTGACCGTGACTCCTTCGATCCGCAGCACCGGCTCATCCGATGGCGTCGTTTCCGCAAGCTGCCTGTTCTCACCGTTGCCACTCGGTTCCTGGTCGGGGTCCTCGATTTCAGCGAGGCCGAAAGCGGCTCGCTCCGAGCGCAGCGATACTTCCCGCCCCACCATGGCCCGGGCCAGACTGCGAGCGACGGCCTCCCGGGTGGGCAGGTGGTCCACAACCCGTCCCTGGCGCATAATGGTGATCTCGTCGGTGGCGTGCAGCACCTCGTCCAGCTTGTGGCTGACCAGCACGACGGCTCGGCCTTCAGCTGCGACCACCTCTCGCAGCGTGCTGAACAGCTGCTCCGACTCCTCAGGAGTGAGCACCGAGGTGGGCTCGTCGAACACCAGAATGTGGGGGTTCCGGCGCAGGCACTTGATGATCTCCACTCTTTGGCGCAGGCCGGCGGTCAGTTCGCCCACTCGGGCATCGGGATCGATGTCGAGGCCGTACTGCTGGCTGATGGCTGCCACCCGGTCGCGCACTCCCGCCGATTTCAGCCGACCCTCCTCACCGAGGGCGACGTTCTCCCAGACGGAGAGCTGATCAACCAAGCTGAAGTGCTGGTGGACCATGGCAATGCCTAGGGCGGCGGCGGCCAGCGGATCGTGAATGGTACAGGGCTGACCGTCGATTCGGATTGAACCCGCATCGGGCAGCACCAGCCCGATGAGCACCTTCATCAGGGTCGACTTGCCGGCCCCGTTCTCGCCCAGGATTCCGTGGACACGGCCTCGGTGCAGGGTCAGGTCCACCTGGTCGCAGGCGACGATCCCCCCGAAGCGCTTGGTTATTCCGGTGAGCTCGACCGCAGGCGCCGAGGGGTCAGGCCCCCCGGCGCCTGTCATTTCGGTCGTTGCGTCCGTCACCCGCCGCCGTAGGCCTCGCCGGAGATTCCGCCGAGCACGCCGAGCAACTCGCCGTCGGTGGCGACAGCTTCGAAGGCATCGGCCAGCAGCGCCTCAGCCTCTGCCGACGGGTCGCACAGCTCGCCGCCATTGAGACCTTGCAGAGTCGGGAACTGGTAGGTAGAGCCTTCGGTCAGGTCTCCGGAGATGATGCGCGGCAGCGCTTGCTGGGCATATCGACCTCCGTCGAACACGATGGCGCCGGTCCATGCGATCCCGTCGTCGCGGGAGCAGATGTCTCCGGGACCGGCGGCGAACACCGCAATCCCCTCATCGGTGGCCAACTGGCCGACCGGGTTCAGCGCCCCGCCCAAGTAGGCGTAGGCCAGCGTGGCGCCCTCAGCAATGGCGTTGGTGAGCGCCGCAGTGGCGTTGGCCGAGTTGTCGAAGTCGAACGGGAAGGCGCCGGTGGCGACGTATTCCATGGTGAACGACGGGTCGACTGTCTGGAGCCCGTACACGGTGGCGTTGTAGGCCTCCTTCTCGAAGCCGAGATCACAGCAGCCCAGGAAAACGGCGGTATCGCCGCCATGGTCCTGCAACGCCGCACCCATGGCAACGCCCGCGGTGTAGTGGATGGGCGAACCCCAGTCAGTGGCTTGGGCCAAGCCGGGGATCTCCGGGAATCCGGCACCACAGTTGCAGTACCAGAAGATGTCGGGATACTGCTCGGTGAGGTCGGCCAACGGCTCGGCGATCTCGCTGGCACCCACCAAGATCACATCCACGCCTTGGGCGGCCAGATCGGACATGGCCTGGGCCGCTTCGGCGGCGCCGATGCTGTCGCTCACGATGGGCGGGGCGAACCCGTTTTCGGCGGAGAACTCCTCGGCGAAGTCCACCAGTGCCTGGTAGTAGCCCTGGTCGTCGCGAGGCCCGGCAGCCGCGACCCCGATGGTGAGGGTGCCGTCGCCGTTAGCGTCGAACGTGTCCAGAATCGCTTGCAGTTCCATGTCCATGGGCGGCTCGGTGGGCTCAGGTTCCGGCTCGGGCTCATCGTCCATCGGCTCGGGATCGGGTTCGGGCTCGTCGTCCATGGGCTCGGGATCATCGTCCATCGGCTCGTCATCCATGGGCTCGGGCTCGGGTTCGGGCTCGTCGTCCATGGGCTCGGGATCAGGATCAGGCGCAGGCGCCTCGACGGCTGCGCCGCCGTCGTCATCGTCGTCGTTGCCGCAGCCGGCGGCCACCAGGGCCAGCACCGATAACAGCGCGGCCAACAGCATCAGTAGCCGAAGTCGGCCATCAATTCGCTTGGTCATGGATTCCCCTCCTGTATGGGCGATCTGTTTCGGTCACACCAGGGCCTTAATCATGCCCCGTCAGAAGACTCTGTGCTTGCGGGCCAGTGTTGGCGGTAACGCTGCACCAACCAGCGGTTGAATTGCACGTGGGTTTCCTCCTGCCAGGAGTACCGGCCCCGCACCGCGAAGCGGGACCGCAGGCCCCGCTGAACCTTGGTGGTGGCGTCTTGGTCTTGGGCCACGAACACCTGCACTCCCTCGTCGCTGGCTTGGAAGAGGTGGTCGAACATGGGGTGCTCCAGCGCGCTGGGATGCAGCAGGTAGCCGATCTCCACGTCGATGGTCTCGGCCGATGTGGGTCGCACGATGAAGAAGAATGCCTGGTCGGGGGCGGTGCCGAAGCACAGGGAGGGCGGGATCAGGGCGAACGTCGACCGCCACCGCTCCTCCTCAGTGAGCTTGGGGAACACCGGCAACAGGGCTTTCCGGGTGGCGTTGAACCCGCCGTCGATGTGGGTGTAGCCGTTCTCCCGGAAGATCACATTGGAGTCGTCCGACCACGGCACCGGGAACCGGGCCATCTCTGAGGGGCAGAAGTCTTGGATCACCTGGTGGAGGCGGTTGGCGTGGTATCCGTCGTTGAAGTTCTCGAACATCACCTTCCAGTTCCAGGGCAGGTCTTCGAGCGTGAAGGTGCCCGGGCACACACAGTTGTCGAGTTCATAGTTGGTTAGGTACGACTCGTACCGCTCCAGGGTGGGGGCCAGGGGCGGGGCGTGGGGATTGAAGTTGACGAAGATGAACCCGTGCCAGAGCTCCACCGCCAGATTGGGCAGGCCCCAGTCGTCATTGTCGAAGCCCTCGGTTTGCTCCATGGCCGGGGCGCCCATCAGTCGGCCGTCTAGCCGGTAGCTCCAATGGTGGTAGGGACACCGGAAGGAGCGGCTGTTGCCCTCCCCCTCCACCACCTGCATGCCCCGATGCCGGCAGATGGCCGAGAACGCCCCGATGCTGCCGTCTCTCTGGCGAGCCACGATGACGGGCTCGGTGCTCACCGTGGTGGTGAACCAGTCGCCGGTCTCGGGGATGCGGCTGGCCACCCCCACGCAGCACCACTCTTGCTCGAACAGCGTCCGGCGCTCGAAGGCCAAGAACTCCTCGGAGGTGTAGATCTCGGGGGGAAGGGTGACCGCGGTGGCGACATCGGTGATGGAGTCGTCAAACGACGCCAGCAAATCGTTGGTCAACATGGTCATGTGGTCACCCCCTTGTCGCCTCTGCCTCTTGTCGTAGCAGGAATTTGCGGATCTTGCCGACGCTGGTGCGTGGCAGCTCGCCCATCAGCGTAAACGACCGGGGCAGTTTGGCCTTGGCCAGCCGCTCCTGGCACCACGAGGACAGCTCATCATCGGACGGAGGCGCAGCTGAGTCGGCCGGGACCACAAACGCCACCGGCACCTCGTCGCGCACCGGGTCGGGCGCCCCCACCACCGCGGCCTCCAATACCGCGGGGTGGCTGGCCAGCACCGACTCCACCTCCACGATGGACACGTTCTCCCCGGCCACCTTGAGCACGTCGGAGTGGCGGCCGTCGAAGTAGTGGCGACCGTCATCTTCGACGTGGGCTCGATCGCCGGTGCGGAACCATCCGTCGTCGGTAAACGAGGCTTCGGTGGTGGCGGGGTCGTCCAGGTAACCGGCGAACAGCGTCGACCCGGGTTCTCCCCCAACCAGCACTTCGCCGTCGCGCACCACCACCTGGCAGCCGGGGGTGACCTGGCCCATGGACGACGGCACGGGATTCTCGGCTGGCTCGGTGAGCACGGCGGGGATGGTCTCGGTCATGCCATAGAGCTGGCGGGGCCGGCAGCCGAGCCAGCCGGCCAGGGTTTCGTACTGGTCGTCGGCGATGTTCTGGGCGTACCAGCAGTGGCGCAGCTCTACGCCGTCGACCGGTGCGCCCCGGGCCAGGATCATCCGCATCGGGGCGGCGAACAGGCTGGCACAAGTGGCCTGGTGACGGGCGGCTTGGGCCAAGAAGCCGCTGGCGGAGAAGGCGGGCATCAGCGCCACCGATGCTCCGGTCCAGATGGCGGAGGCGAAGGAGTAGTACTGGGCGTTGGCGTGGAACAAGGGCAGCACCACTAGCTGGCGGTCTTCAGGGGTCAAATCGGCCCGCTCGGCCATGACCTGTCCGCAAAAGGCGTAGTTGGCCTGGGTGATCTCCACCCCCTTGGGCCGCCCGGTGGTCCCCGAAGTGAACATCACCGCAGCCCGGTCCCGAAGACCAATTGTGGGCCAGTCCACTTGAGCGGTTCCTACTAGCGCGTCAAGGCTGCCGCTGGCTTCGTCCACCTCGGTGATGGCCAACTGGGAGCTGACTTCCGCAGCCCCGCGGTAGACCTCGGCCCGATCGGTGGCGCAAAAGCCCGCCTTCGGCCGTGTGCGCTCAATGTGGTCGGCCAGCTCCGGCATCTTGCCCATGGGGTCGGATGGCACAACCCACGCCCCTAGCCGATTGGCGGCCAACCACAGGGCCACGAAGGCCGGGGTGTTGGTCAGCGCCAGATGCACCGAATCGCCCGGTGCCACCCCTCGTTGGATCAACCCGGCAGCGACATCGGTGATGGCGGCATTGAACTGCTCGTACGTCCAGGTAGCGGTGGTCCCGTCAGGCCGCTGGAAGATCAAGAAGACGGCTTCGCCGCCATGTTCGACTGCTCGCTCCCAAACGGACGAGAAAGTGACCGAATCAGCCATCGGGCGGCCCGTAGCCTCCGCCGCCAGGTAATTCGAGGCGCACCACGTCATCGGGGTCGAGGATGACCCGGCTCTGGGTGGTAACCGGCTCGCCGTTGACTTGGAATGAACCTGCCTCGCCGGGGCCGCCGCCGAATATGCCTTGCGGCGGGTCGGACAGGCGGCTGGTCACCGCATTCAGCAGCCAAGGACGGGAGGTGTCCACGCTGAACTCGATGGTCTGGCCCTTGCCGCCGGGCTGGGCTCCCGGCCCCTCGGAGCCGGGGCGCAGGGCCTTGCGGGTGAAGCGCACCGGCGCAGAGGCTTCCACTACCTCGATGGGCACCGCGCTCACTCCGGTGGGATAGGAGCAAGCGTCCAAACCCGGCTTGGATGCCCGGGCGCCCACCCCTCCGGCGTAGGTGAACATCGCGGTGATGAACGGGGTGCCGTCGTCGTGGTTGCCGCTCACCTGCATGGTCCAGACCGCCCCCGCCCCCTCGGCCATGGACTCCTCCGGCTTGACCTGGGCCAGGGCCTTGAGCAGGGCGTTCGGCAAGAACATCCCCACCACATGGCGGGCGGTGCCCGGCTGGGGCAGCACTGCATTCACGATGGACCCCTCGGGGGCGGCCATCTTGATTGGGGCCAGGCTGCCGTGGTTGTTGGGAATTTCTGGATTCAGCACCGAGCGCACGGTGAACGTGGTGTAAGCGTGGGTGTAGTTGCGGACCACGTTGATGCCCCACGGGCTGGCCTCCGACGTGCCGGCGTAGTCCACCATGATCTCCCCAGCATCGGGATCCACCCGCAGCGAGCACACGATGTCGATGCGGCTGCCGTCGGCCAAGTCCAGCACCGCGTCGGCCTGGTACTCACCGGCGGGCAGTTCGGCGATGCTGGCCCGGGTGGCCGCTTCAGACCGGTCGATGATCTCGTCGGCCAACTCCTCGATGTCATCGAGGTCGTAGGCGTCGCACAGAGCGGCCAGCCGCTGGGCACCCACCTCCCCCGATGCCATCTGGGCATGCAGGTCGCCGGCCATGTGGTCGGGCTGGCGGACATTGGACAAGATGAATTTCCACACATCCTCGTTGCGCTCGCCGCGCCTCATGAGCTTGCAGATAGGGATCCACAGGCCCTCTTCAAAGCAGTCCCGGGCCCCCGCCCCGATGCCGTAGCCCCCCACGTCGGTGTGGTGGATGGTGGAGCCGAAGTAGGCGATGGGCACGGGGTCGCCCCCGGCAGCCGGGGCGCGCCACACCGGCACCAACACGGTCACGTCCAGCAACTGGCCCGCGGTGAGATAGGGGTCGTTGGTAACCAACACGTCTCCAGGCTCGAGAGCCTCGGGGGGGAATTCGTCAAGCATGTTGGCCGCCCCGATGGCCAGGGAGTTGATGTGTCCCGGCGTGCCGGTAACCGCCTGGGCCACCATGCGGCCCCGCTTGTCGAACACGGCGTTAGCCAGGTCGCCGGCCTCGCGCACGATGGGGCTGAATGCGGCCCGCTGGAGCGCCCGAGCCTGCTCGTTCACCACCGAGATGAGCGACTGCCACAGGATTTCCAGTTGAATAGGGTCGTAGGAGGAGGCCTCCTTAGGACTTGTCTTGATTTGGGTCATAGAACTGCTCTGGTTTCTCGCTGAGATCGTCATTTTTGAGTCGGTATTTGATCGCGAACCGCGACGAGACAAGCGTCGTAAGAAACCGATACCTCCCATCCGGGACGAATGATCGACGTCGTCTCCCGCTCCTCCACCAGGGCCGGGCCGGCAAAGGACATGCCGACCGCCAGATCTGCCCGTCGGTAGACCGGGACTTCGATCGCGTCTTCCTCTCGGCCGAATACCGCAGTACGGGTGGATACTGGCTCGGGAGAGCGGTCGGCGGCGGTTGGCGGCAATTCGGAATCAGCGATCTCGGCCGGGTCGGCTCTGGCCGACAGGCGCCAGGTGACCACTTCGATAGGCACGTCGTCGATGGTCATGCCGTAGATGCGGCGGTATTCGGCCTCGAACGCCCCCACCACGTCGGCGTCAGCGGCCTCCCAGGCATCCCCTTCTCCCACCCAGACGGTGATCTCATTGCCTTGGCCGGTGTAGCGGGCATCGATGCCGTAGCGGAACCTGATGTCGGCTTCGGGCACTCCGGCGCTGAGCAGCACCCGGCGGCCTTCTTCCCGCAGCTCGTCCAGCAGACCGTCCCGGTCCGCGGCCGCCACCTCAGCCAGCTTCACCGGCATGGAGCGGGCCAGGTCGATGCGCACCGGCGACACCAGGGTCCCGAACGCCGATAGCACGCTGGCGTTGACAGGGAACACCACCCGATCCGAATCAAGCAGTTCGGCCACTCGGCAGGCGTGGGGCGGCCCGGCCCCGCCAAAGGCCAACACGGTGACCCCCCGCAGATCCACCCCCCGCTCCACCGCGTGCATGCGGGCGGCGGCGGCCATGTTCTGGCTGACCACCTCGTACATCCCCGCCGCGGTGTCGGCGATCGAGAGGCCCAGACCGTCGGCCAAGGGCTCGACGGCGGACTGCGCCAGCCCGGCATCCAAGGGCATGTCGCCACCCAGGAAGGCATCGGGGTCTAGCAGGCCCAACACCACGTCGGCGTCGGTCACCGCCGGTTGATCGCCGCCCTGGCCGTAGCACGCCGGACCAGGATCGGCCCCTGACGACTCAGGACCCACCTTGAGCAGGCCGAACTGGTCGAGGTGGGCCAGGCTGCCGCCCCCCGCGCCGATCTCCACCAAGTCGACCGAAGGCACCGACACCGGAAAGCCCGACCCCTTCTTGAACCGGTACCTCCGGGCCACCTCGAAGGTGTTGGTGAGCGCCGGCTCGCCTTCCTCTACCAGGGTGGCCTTGGCGGTAGTGCCCCCCATGTCGAAGGCCAGCAATCTCTCCTCCCCCATGCGGCGGGCGAACCACCGGGCGGCCAGAGCGCCGGCGGCCGGTCCTGATTCCACCAGCCGGATCGGGGCGGCGGCCGCGTCGTCGGCCGACACCACCCCGCCGTTGGACAGCATCATCAGCACCGAACCGCCGAACCCCTCGGCCGACAGCCACTTCTGAAGCTCGTCCAGATACGGCCCAATGATGGGCATGGTGGCTGCGTTGCAGGCCGCGGTGATCATGCGGGGGTACTCCCTGATCTGCGGCGAGATGTCGGCCGAGGCGCACACCGGCATCCCCAGCTCCCGGCGCAGCTCGCTTGCCAGCAGCCGCTCGTTGGCCGGGTTGACGTAGGAGTTGAGCAGGCAAACCGCCACCGACTCGACGCCGGCCGCCTCCAGCTCTTGCACCAGCGCAGCGATGGCCTCGCCCGAAGGAACGGTCAACACCTCTCCGGCGGCCGCGGTGCGCTCGTCGATCTCAAAGGTGAGGTCCCGGCTGATGGGCGGATCGGGAAACTCGATCTGGAGGTCGTACATGTCGTAGCGGTGCTCGTCGCGGATCAACAGGGTGTCGCCGAAACCGGTGGTGGTGACCAGGGCGGCCCGACCGGTCTTGTTCTCGATGAGGGCATTGGTGATGAGCGTGGTGGCGTGGACGATGGGAGCAGTGATCTCTCCGGGAGCCACCTCAGCTCGCCGCAAGAGCTGGCCCACCGCCGCTTGCACCCCTTCGAGGGGGGCGGCCGGGGTAGTTAGAGCCTTGTTAACGGTTACCTCACCGGTGGCGGCGTCCAACAGCACCGCATCGGTGAACGTGCCTCCGATGTCAACGGCCAGCCGCCAGTCGGACATTGATTAGCCTGCGAGAAGGTCGTCGCGGGGTGGGGCGAATACGTCGAGGATCCAGCACTCCCCATACTCGTCGTCGCCGATGAACACCGAGTCGCCATGCCACACCCCCTTGGGCGCGATATATGCCTCGCCCTCGCCCAACACCACCCGCTCGGTGCTATCGGGGTCGTCGTTGATACGGAAGTCAAGCTTGCCCCGCACGACGATGCCGAGTTGCTCGTGGTGCTCGTGGCGGTGCAGGAACGATCCGGTGGCACCCCCGGCGATGCGCCAGAAGCAGAGCTGGAGCCCGTCGCCGGTGATGACACGACGGCGGAAGCCCTCCCGATCAGTGTCGGTGAAAAGGTCTTCGTCGTAGAAGTAGCAATACTGGTTGGTGAAGTTCATGGAGTCGGCTTTGATTAGTCGTCAGCAGCGAGCGCGGCAAACCGCTGCTGCTCCTGAGTGAGATCTAGGGGCCGGATGATGGCCTGATTCTCTTCGTCGCCCCAGTGCTCGGCGGGAACCAGCCACATCACCTCGAATTCCAGACCGTCGGGGTCTTTGGCATACAGGCTCTTGTTAGCCCCGTGGTCGCTCTCGCCGTAGAGGGCATTTGCGTCCACCAGCCGCTGGCGAATGGCGGCCAGCTCGTCCAGGGTGGGCACCTCCCAGGCGATGTGGTACATCCCCACTGATCGTCGGCCGGCCGCGGACGGCTCGGCCCCGTCGCCGATGGAGAAGAAGGCAATGTCGTGGTGGTTCTCCGACGCCGGCGCCCTCATGAACACAAACTGCCCTGGCTCGTCGATGATGGTCTCGAACCCGAGCACGTCGGCATAGAACTGCTGCTGGCGCCGGGCATCACGCACATACAGCACCGCATGGTTCATCCCGGTGATCATGATGTGATCACCGATTCGAGGGCGGGATCGGTGTTGAAGGAGAGGCTCTTGGATGCGGGGAGCTCGTCCAGGGGGGTGTGGACCTCAGCTACGGGAGGGCCGATGCGGGCGGTGATGGAGGCGAGGGTGTCGGTGTCGAAGTTGTAGAGGTCAGCGGCCACGTCGGTGAGCATCTTCTGGCACTCCTCGGTGGGCACGTCCCACATGGTGGCGGCCAGAGCTTCGGTGGTGTAGCCGATGGAGCCCTCGTCGTGGGGGAAGTCGGCGCCCCACATGATGGTGTCCAGCCCCACCGCGTGGCGGTATTGGACCTCGGAGCGGGGCAGCATGGAGGCGCCGATGCGGCAGTTGCGCTGCCAGTACTCGATGGGCGAGAGGGACAGGCTGTCTACCGTGTCGGATCCGAAGGTGGGGGCGTAGTTGAGGGTGCGGGGGTCGCCGGCGTACTTGCTCTGGATGTTGCGGAGCCGCTGGTCGATGCGGTTCAGTTCTTCGAGGATCCACCGCATTCCCCACATCTCGGTCCACACCACCCGCAGGTCGGGGAAGCGCTCGAACACCCCGCCCAAGATGAGGTGGATGAGGGTGCGCTTGGGCCACAGCTCGTACTCCGTGAACGTCACTCCCCAGGCCACGGGATCGTCGCCCAGGTCGGGGCAGCCCGAGCCCATGTGCTGGTGGACGGGCATGGCCAGCGAGCTGCACACGTCCCACAGCGGGTCGTAGCGGGGATGGAAGAACGGCTCAACGGTGTGGTTGGGGGGGATAGCCGGGATCATCACCCCGCCGATCACCCCAGTCTCGGCCGCCCAGCGCACCTCGGCGATGGCGTCATCCAGGTCGTTGGGCAAGAGCTGGATGAGGCCCTTGCGTCGCTTGGGCTCGTAAGAGCAGAACTCCACCAACCAGCGGTTGTGGGCTTGCAGCCCGGCCCATCGCCGGGCATAGGCGGCCGGGGTGTCGGGCACGCCGGAGAGGTGGACCAGGATGTCGTAGAACGGGGTGAGCGTGTTGGGAAACAACACCTCGCCGGTGATGCCCTCGGAGTTGCAGGCCGCGGTGCGGGCATCGCTGTCCCAGTTGACCTTGGCTGACTCCATGTCCCGCAAGTCGATCCACGGGTTGGTGATGGCCGCCTCCCAGGCGTCGAACTCGTCGTGCCAGGCGGGATCCAGGAACTCCCGGTAGGTGCGAGTCTGGGCCCCGGCGTGGGTGTCCGACGACAGGATCATGTACCGATCGCCGGTTTGGTTTTGGACCATGCCCCAGCCTATTGCACTCCTTGTCGGAGATTCCCGGCGGCGAAGGGCGACTACAGCTCGAACACCTGGAGGTCGGGGCGATCTTCGAGGAGATAGTCGTTGGCCAGGTCCTCGGTGAGGTGGCGCCCGGAGAACGCGTCGAGGGCGTCGAGGGTGAGGCCGTCGTCTTGGTACACGGCCACCTCTCGTTGAGGCTCGCTCAAGCGGCTCACGATGTCGCCGGAGATGTGGAAGGTACGCCCGGTCACGTGGCGGGCAGCGTCGGTACACAGCCACACCACCATCGGGGCGATCTTGCGAGGGGCGAACGCCTCATCGGTGTCATCGGGAACCGGGGCAGCTCCTCCCCGGGGGGCCATGGTGATGGCCATGAGGTCGGTCCACCGGGCGGTGCGGATGGCGTACTCCGCGGTGGACGCCCCCACGGCCCGGGGCCGGATGGCGTTGCAGCGCACGCCGAAACGGCCCAATTCCCGAGCCGCGGTGCGGGTCAGGCCGATCACGCCCTCTTTGGCCGCCGAATAGGCGCAGTGCGACGGGTGGCCGAAACCCGATCCCGAGCTGGTGTTGATGATCACGCTGGTGTCCTGTTGCACCAGATGGGGCACGGCGTGCTTGATCATGGCGAAGTAGCCCTTGAGGTTGACGTTCACGGTGAGATCCCACTCCTCCTCGGTGAAGCGCCAGATGTCGTTGTTGCGCCCGGCGGTGGCGTTGTTGATCAGGATGTCGAGGCGGCCGAAGGCGTCCACCGCCTGCTGCACGATCTCGGCTGTACCGTCCCAGGTGGCCGAGGTGCTGCTGGCCACCGCCTCGCCCCCGGCATCGTTGATCTCACCAGCCACCCGCTCGGCGTTGGCTGCCACCCCTTCAGGGGTCTTGCGTATGCCCAGGTCGTTGACCAGCACTCTGGCCCCCTCGGAGGCCAGCAGATGGGCATGCTCGCGCCCGATGCCACCCCCCGATCCGGTCACGATTGCCACTTTGCCTTCAAGACGGTTCCCCATGGCGGGCACCCTAGTGGCCGGTAGCGAGCCGCCTTCAGGACTGGTTGAACGATGCTGCCGCGTCGCCGGGGCGCAGCACGAAGAACTCCATGCCGTCGGGTCCGCAGGTGAAGGAGTACTCGTGGTTGGCGGCCAAGATGACCGAGTCCTTGGCCCCCAGTTCCATAGATGGCCCTTCGGCGCCGCTGGGCCACACCTCGCACCCACCCGACACCACGATCAGCAACTCGTTCTGATCGTGGCTGTGGGGAGGGACGTGGTAGCCAGCGGGCATGGTGGTGTACTGGCACCAAAACCCTCCTTCCCCCCGGGCTACGTGTTTGCGCCCGGCGCCGAGCTCCCTGGCCTTCTCGATCAGCTCTTTGGGGGCGTTGGGGTTCTTGGACTCATCAACCCACTCGATGTCATCGAACATCAGCACCCTTGGCTCTGTGCTCATTTTCTTCCTCCGTTACTGGGCTGGGGGCCCGTGGACGAGTTTGGCGAACTCAGTGGCGAACAGCTCCGAGGTGCCCGACTGATGGGTGGCCCGCCACTGGCGCCACGGGCACACGTCGTCCCAGCGGTGCAACACCTCGAAGTCCAAGTCGGCGACCACCAGCCCCTCAGTGTCGCTCCCCTCGGCGTAGATGTGGCTGAAATCGGGGAAGTCGGGACCGCAGATGAGGCTGTGCCCGGCGTAGTTGGCGGGCAGCGCCCCCTCAAAACTGTCCTCCAGGCTCTCGCCGAGGTCGATGCCGCCTACCTGGTTCGCCGAGATGGTGAAGACGAAGTTCTCCTGCCCCCGGGTGGCGGCCACCCGACGCATGGATTCCACCTTGTCCGGCCCGCCCGCGAATGCCGCGGTGGGATTGACGATGATCCTGGCCCCTTGGAGGGCCAGAAGGCGGCTGCCCTCGGGGTTAAGCCAGAAGTCGTAGCAGATCTGAACCCCGATGGGGCCGTAACGGGTCTCGAAGGCGTCCAGGCTGGTTCCGGGCCGAAACGACACCCCCTCAGTCACGAACGGGAGCGAGCCCAGGTGCAGTTTGCGATAGGTCCCGAGGATTCCCTCGGGGCCGATCACTGCGGCGGCGTTGTAGAGGGCGTCAGGATCGTCGGGATCCTGTTCGATCATTCCCACCACCAGGTACATGTCGTGGTCGTCAGCCAAACGGGCGAGGGCTTCAGTCGACGGCCCGGGCACGGTCTCAGCCAGTGACCGGTGCAGGCCACACGGCCCGCCCAGACGTTCGCATTCGTCGCAATGGATCGCCCCGGTCAGCGCCTCTTCAGGGAAGACCAGCAAGCCCACCCCCGCCTCGGCGGCCTCGGCAATCCAATCGGTGATCTTGTCCAGGTTGGCGGCCACATTGCCGGGCACCGGTGTGAAGTCCACCGCACCCGCCCGCAGCCGGGTCTCGTAGGGGGAATAGCGCTCTGGGATCACAGTCGTATTATCTCCTGATTGCCCGGTCAGCCGCCGCCGGGCGAGGTCTTGGCCGCCGGTTGGACTTTGGGGGCGTTTTTCCAGTGGGGCACGCCATGCTCCTCGGTTGCGATCCACCACTCGCCGTTGGTGATGGAGGCCCAGTGGGAGTGGTTGAGCTGGTGAAGGGTGAAACACGCCGACAAGGCGGTATTGAAGCCTTGAGCGTCCATGGTCTGGTTAACCGCCTCCTTGATCAACAGCGCGGCCATGGTGGGCACCGCGGCGATGCGCTGGGCGAATTCCAGGGTCTGCTCGTTTAGGGTCTCGTTAGGGAACACCTTGGACACCATGCCCATGGCATGGGCCTCGTGGACGTCGATGGAGTCGCCGGTGAGCAGTAGCTCCTTGGTCTTGCGGGGGCCGAACTCCCAGGGATGGGCGAAATACTCCACGCCCATCATGCCCAGCCGGGTGCCCACCACATCAGCGAAGCTGGCGTCCTCGGCGCCCACGATCAGATCGCACGACCACATGAGCATCAGCCCGGCGGCCAGCACCGGCCCTTGCACCTGGGCGATGGTGATCTTGCGGAGGTTGCGCCACCGCTTGGTGTTCTCGAAGAAGTAGTGCCATTCCTGGAGCATCAGCTTCTCCGAGCCCCGGCGCTGCCCGCCGTTGACCTGCCAGGTGGGGTGCTGGTTGGGGCCGGGCATGCGCTCCTCGATGCTCTCTTTGGTGCCCATGTCGTGGCCGGCCGAGAACATCGGTCCGACTCCGCCCAGGATCACCACCCGCACGTCGTCGTCGGCTTCGGCCACCAGGAATGCCTCGTTGAGCTCCACCAGCATTCCCCGGTTCTGGGCGTTGCGGGCCTCAGGCCGATTCAGCATGATGCGGGCGACCTTCCCGTCGTCCAGCGTCTCGTAGGTCAGGTACTGGTAGTCCATTTCCCTAGTCTCGCCCATCGGAAGATGCGGTGCGCTGCCGGGCTCGGCTCTAGGGTCCCTGGTTCTATTGTCACTGTTGGCGTCCCCCAACCCGCGGAGCACCTATGGCTGAGCAAACCAGCATCGAGTCCCACCACATCGACACCGCCGGTCTGCGGTTCCACTATCTGGCCGCGGGCGACGAGGAGGCTCCGCCGGTGGTGCTGTTGCACGGCTTCCCCCAGACCTCGCACATGTGGCGCCACCAGATCCCGGTGCTGGCCGAGCGCTACCGAGTCTATGCCCCCGACACCCGGGGCTACGGCGGCACCGACAAGCCCCGCGTCCGGGTCACCCGCGATCTGCTGGCCCGCGACATCGTGGACTTTATCGACGCCTTGGGCATTGAGCAGTGCTCGCTGGTGGGCCACGACTGGGGCGGGGTGATCGCCTTCAAGGCGGCCTTGGAGTACCCCGACCGTTTCACGCGGCTGGGGCTGGTGGACACGCTGTGTACGGTGTGGATCCCGTGGGGCATCCACGGCTACTGGTTCAAATGCGAGCCCGAGGCCGAGCAGTTCTGGGAACGCTACGCCAGCGAGTTCATCAACTCGATCTTCGGCGGCATCGAAGGCAGCTACGGCCCGCCTCCCCACTCCCCGTGGAAGGCCCCGGTGGTCGACGGCGAGGCCCAAGACCCCGGCGGGGCCATGTCCGACTGGGACCCTTCCAAGCATTGGAATGCCGACGACGTGGAGCACTACCGGGCGGCCTTCGACCAGCCCGGAGCGCACTTCCACGCCGTGTCGTACTACCGGGACGCCCTGCCGTTCCACTTCCCCGATGCCGACGGCAATCTGGTGTATCGAACCCCGGCCCAGGTGGCCGAGATGTGGAACCATCCCGGCCTGCTCTTCAGCCACCCCGACTTCGGCGTGTTCCCGGTGTACGGACCCGAGGACCTCGGCCGCACCTACCCCCATCCCGCGCTGTACTTGTACTCGGCGTTCTTGATGCCCCAGGCCTTCGAAGACGGGTTTCCTGCCGACGACCACATCCCCCACGGCAACCCCTACGCCGACTCCTTCATCGACCACTTCCCCGACTACCGGGCCCGCCCCGCCGCCAGCGGCCACTTCATCCCCGAAGAAGACCCCGAGCGCACCAACGAGGTGCTCTTGGCCTTTTTGGCTGGCGAGATCTGACAAAGACCGCGGCCACTCTTGCGCTAGGCGCCCCTGAAGCGGCGCAGGCGCAGGCTGTTGGTGACTACGAACAACGAAGAGCCAACCATGGCTGCGGCAGCGACAATGGGCTCCAGCACCCCGGCGACAGCCAGGGGAATGGCCGCGGTGTTGTAGACGAAGGCCCAGAAATAGTTGCCCCGGATGGTGTTCATAGTCCGGCGGCTCAGAGCGATGGCGTCGGCCACCGCGCTCAGATCGGACGACATGATGGTGATGTCGGCGGCCTCGGCGGCCACATCGGCCCCGGTGCCGATGGCGATGCCGATGTCGGCTTGGCTGAGGGCAGGAGCGTCGTTGATGCCGTCACCCACCATGGCCACCCGGCGGCCCTCGGCTTGGAGGCGGGCAATCTCGGCGGCCTTGCCGTCGGGTCCCACGCCGGCCACCACCCGGTCGATGCCCAGCTCGTCGCCCGCGGCCTGGGCCCGGCGGGGATGATCGCCGGTCAAAAGCACGGTGTCGAGTCCCAGGGACTTGAGCGCGGCCACCGCCGGAGGGGCGGTGGCCCGCAGTCGGTCGTCCACGGTGATCACCGCTTCGGCCACCGAATCCCGGCCCACCAGCACCGCCACCCGGCCCATGGCCTCGACCGCGGCGGCGGCTCCGTCCACGGCCTCGGGCACCTGATCGAAGAGCGCCCGCTTGCCCACCCGGACCTCGCTGCCATCCACCGTGGCGACCGCCCCGGTGCCGGGGTGATTCTCAAAGCCGGACACAGCCTTTCCGTTTTCTGCCGCCGAGGCGATGGCCCGACCGATGGGGTGCTCCGATCGGGACTCCACCGCGGCGGCCAAAGCCAGCAACGCGTCGGGGTCGCGGCCGGGGGCGACAATCTCCACCACCTCCATGCGGGCCTCGGTGACTGTTCCCGTCTTGTCGAACACCACGGTGTCGAGCTGTCGGGTGTCTTCCAGCATCTCGCCGCCTTTGACGATGATCCCGAGCTGCGATCCCCGCCCGGTGCCCACCATCACCGCCAATGGCGTGGCCAGCCCCAACGCGCAGGGACAGGCCACGATCAACACCGCCACCGCTGCGGTGAACGCCTCCGATGCCGGCTGTCCGGCGGCCAACCAGCCGATAAGCGTCCCTACCGCGATCGCCACCGCGGCGGGCACGAACACCGCCGAGATCCGGTCGGCCAACCGCTGGATGCGGGTGCGGTTGGTCTGGGCCTGCTCCACCAGCCGCATGATCCGAGCCAGGACGGTGTCGGCTCCCACGCTGGTGGCCTCTACCACCAGAGATCCGTTGGAATTGACCGAGGCCCCCAGCACGGCATCACCCGGCCCGACCTCTTCGGGGACCGGCTCGCCGGTGACCATGGAGATATCCACCGCCGAAGCACCGTCAACCACTACTCCGTCGGTGGCGATCCTCTCGCCTGGTCGCACCACGAATCTGGTGCCCACTTGGAGGCTGGCCACCGGCACATCGGATCCATCCTCCAACCGGGCCACCGGTGCCACCAGCACGGCCAATGCCCGCAGGGCGTCTCCCGACCGGCGCCGGGCCCGTTCTTCCAGATAGCGGCCGAGCAGGATCAGCACCACGATCACCGCGCCGGTCTCGAAATAGAGGTGGCCGTCGCCGATCTGGGCGGCCAGCACCACCGTCGACCAGATCCACGCTGCGGCGGTGCCCAACGCCACCAACGTGTCCATGGTGGCGGTCCGGTGCTTGAGCTGGGCCCACGCCCGTCGGTGGAATCCCCAGCCCGACCCGAATACCACACCGGCCGCTAACACCGCGGCCAGCCAGTCCGACGCCTGAAAACCCAGGTCGAAGGCCAAGGCGTCCACCATCGTCAGCAGTGCCACGAGGGCGCCAATCACTGCCGCGAGAATCAGCCGGTGCATACGGGTGGGCTCCGCTGAGTGCCCATCGCTGAAGCCCTCGGGCAAGCGGGCGCCGTATCCGGCGGCAATGACCGCGCCTTGCAATTCGGCATCGTCGACGCTGTCACGACAGGCCACCGAAGCCCGGCCTGAGGCGTAGTTAACTCGGGCTTCGACAACACCATCGACCGCGTTCAGGCTGCGCTCAATCTGCGCGACGCACGCCGAGCAAGTCATGCCGTCTACCAGCAGCGTCGCCCGGCGCATCGCCATGGGCTCAGTCTACGGAATGGGAGAGAAGACTATTCCTGAACCAGCTCGATGAGGGTGCCGAAGGCGCCTTTGGGATGGATGAAGGCGACGGTGGTTCCCCGAGAGCCGGGGCGGGGCTCGGCATCGATGGGAGTGGCCCCGGCAGCAACCATGGCCTCCAGCGCGGCGGCGCAGTCGTCCACCCGATAGCCGACGTGGTGAATGCCCTCGCCCCGCTTGGCCAGGAACTTGGCGATGGGCGAATCTTCCCTGGTGGCCGTAGTGAGCTGCACATACGAGTCGGCCACTTTGATCAGGGCCTCTTCTACCCCGTCGTTTTCCACGACCTCGCGATGCGCCACCGAGGCGCCAAAGGCCTTCTCGTAGAACGAAATGGCCTGCTCCAGGTCGTGGACTGCGATGGCGACATGGTCGATCTCAGTGAGAAGCATGGCCTTGCTATCGTAGGCCGACCTCCAGCCAAAGGCGCTGTCGAGAGCCGAAGGGGAACTCTGAAGGAGATTGCCGTTTAGCTCCATCACGAGGACAAGACCATCATCTACGTTTGAGCGATGAAGTTTGGGCCCATTCACGTGATCCGCGACCGGACCTATTCCTCGCTGCTGCGCCAAATTGACGCCACCAAGCCATCCAACGAAACCCAACGTCTGCAAGAGGCACTTGACCGGGCTCGTCAGGAGCTCCAACTTCTTGGGGTCGATGTGGAAAGCGACGACCGCTTTGGACCTGAGATACCGAAGCAACTCCACTTGACCCCTCGACTAGGCGGAGAGGGCCACGAATATGTTGAACCCCCCACTCCGGCGCCTTCACCGCTCGCCTCCTTCAATGTTCTCGATGGATGGATCAGCCAGTTTGAGATTGACGGGGAGAAGGTGGGAGGGGCCGTTGGCCTGTCCACCGACGAGCGCATTGAGTGGCTAATGAACTCCATCGGAGGAGTGGCGGGCAAGAGGCTGCTTGAACTCGGGCCGCTTGAAGGTGCCCATACCAAAATGCTCTGCGATGCCGACGCGGCATCGGTGGTCGCGGTGGAGGGGTCCAGGGCGCTATGGCTTCATTGCCTGGTCATAAAGGAGATCTTCCACCTCGATCAGGCGCGATTCATTTACGGGGACTTCAATCATTACGTCGCCGACTACGACGGACCCCCCTTCGATGCCGTGCTGGCCTGCGGGATGCTCTACCACCAATTCGACCCTGTAACGCTGATCGCAAAGCTCAGCAGCCTCACCGACACGGTTATGGTTTGGACCCATGTGGCGGACGATGACTACCCGCCCAACGGAGTACCCACTGAAGTCAGCGGATACAAGGGCCGTCGCATGGACTATGGCGATGCTCGCAACGAGTTTCGGAACTACTGCGGAGGCACAGCCCAAGAAGCCGTCTGGCTCTACCACGATGACTTGATTTGCTGCTTTACCGACAACGGGTTTGCCCGTATCGAGTCGCGCGGTGTGAGCCCAACCCCCGCGGGCCCCGCCGTATTGTTCGCAGCGTCCCGCTAGTCAGACCGGCCCTTAGGCCGCTTCTCGCCGGGCTGATTCGCCTTCCAACGACTCCCAGAGCTGGTCGCGCAGAACTTCGGCGTCGATGCCGTCCAACTGGTTGGCCGCAACCACGCCCTCGATCATGTCGGCCAGCACTGCTTCCCAGATGCGGTTCCGGACCATGACCGAAACCGTGACTGAGCCGTCGCCATGGCGGGCCAGCGTGCGGCGGCGACCAACCTCCCGGGGCGGGCTGCGAAAGCTGGGCACAACCAGCTCCTGTCCTCGCACCGCCATCCCCAATTGGCGGGCTGCCTCGGCAAAGGCCAGGCACCGGCCAGTTCTGCTCTCTTGCGGCCGGTTATCGCCGTAAATGACCCGCATTCCCTGGGGCTCTCCCTCCTGGCCCTCCTGGCTTTTCTCATTGATTTCTCTCATACACCCAGTATCCCGACAGGAGTGACAGTTTCTGCTTTGAGCCCTAATTCAGATCGAGGACCTTGGTTCGGCCGCTGATCACCCACCACAGAGCAGTGGCGGCCAAGAGAACACCGGCCCCGCCTACGGCAATCCGGGGCCCGATCACATCGGCCAGAAAACCCTGAAGCTGAGCGCCGAGGGGCAGCCCGGCCAGGAGGGTGATGAGGTAAAGGGCCAACACCTTGGCCCGGAGAGCCTCCTCCACCTGAAGCTGGATCACGGTGTTGAGAGTGGCGGCAGTAGCTATGTGCGATGCTCCCAATACAGCCAGAGCCACCACCGCCAACCAGTAGTAGGGCGAAAGCGCGAATCCCAACAGCGCGATGCCATAAATCGGCCAGCCGAATCCCACGAGACGGCTGCGGGGCACGCGACTTCCCCTGCCGGCCACAAACGGAGTGTTGAGCATCGCTCCCACTCCGGTGGCCGCAGCCAAAATGCCGTATTGGGTCTCACCCACCTTGAACACGTCATTGGCAAAGATCACCACCAAGTGGATGATCGGCTGGCCGAAGAAGGCGATCACCCCGGCAACCAGGATGGACAAGCGAATGCCGGGATTGTCGGCGGCGTAGCGCACGGCGGCCGCGGCATCTCTGAATACGTTGGGCCTGTCACCACCCTCCGGAGCCAGTCGGGGCACCCGGATGAGGATCAGAGCCAAAACCGCGGGCAAATACGTGAGCGAGTTGGTGAAGAAGCACCAACCAGGACCGCCTACCGCCAGCACGATCCCACCGATCATGGGCCCGACTGCTCGAGAGGCGTTGAACTGAGCCGAGTTCAAAGTGACGGCGTTCAAGAGAGCGCCGCGGGGCACCAGCTCGGCGACGAATGCCTGCCAGGCGGGGAGCTGGATGCCGTTCATGCACCCGTTCACCACTCCAAGGGCGATGTAGGCCAGCGGGCGGTCGACGCCTGCGGCCCACATGGCCGCGAAACCCAGCGCTATAAGCGCTTGGGCCGAGTTGGTGAACGTCAGCATGATTCGCCGAGGGAATCGATCGGCCAGCGCCCCGCCGACCATCCCCAAGAACACCGCTGGCAGCGTCTGCATCATGGCGGCCAATCCCACCCAGGTCCCGCTTTCGGTGAGGTCTTCGATCACAAAGGCCAGCGCGATCATCTGCACCCAAACACCGGAGTTCGAGATGAGGGCTCCGGAGATGAACAGGCGATAATTCCGGTACGACAGCGCTTGCCGCGCGCGTCGAGGATTCCGGGAATCGGTCACTGCGCCAACTTATTCGCTGCACCCCTATTGTCATGACATGGCTCTTGTGCTCTGCGAGATCGAAGATGGCGTTGCCACCGTGACCCTCAACCACCCTGAGGTGCGAAATGCGGTCAGCTTGGAGATGAACGGGGAACTCGACGCGGTGTTCGACCACGTGGAGGCCGATGAGTCGGTGGGAGCGGTGGTCCTTACCGGTGCGCCGCCAGCGTTCTCGGCGGGCGCGAACTTGGACGAGTTGCTGGCCGCTGACGACCCCAAGAGCCTGAGCTCCATTTACGCCGGGTTCCTGCGGGTGGCCCACACCCCGCTCCCCACGGTGGCCGCAGTGAACGGCCCGGCAGTTGGGGCGGGTATGAACTTCGCGCTGGCCTGCGACGTGATCCTGGCCGGACACAGTGCGATGTTCGAGAGCCGGTTCCTTCAGATAGCCATCCACCCTGGCGGAGGCCACACCTGGCGTTTGCGCAACATCTGCGACCGCCAGACGGCCATGGCCATGGTGCTGTTCGGCGAGCGGCTCGACGGATTGCGGGCCGCCGAGATCGGACTGGCCTGGAAATGCGTGGACGATGATGCCCTGCTGGACGAGGCCCGTCGCATGGCCCGACGTCCGGCCCGGGCCCCCCGAGGACTCACCAAGGCCATGAAGCAGACCATCCTCGATATGGGTGGGATCACCGACAGTGCGGCGGCGGTAGCCCGAGAAGTCGATCCCCAGGCGTGGTCGATGACCCAGCCCGAATTCAAAGAGCGGGTGGCGACCCTCAAGGAGGCCATCAGCAAGTCGGACTAGCCGGCTAGCTCATCCAGCCGGCCACCAGCTCCGGTCCCCGCACCTGCCACTCCTCTGCGGTGATGCCATAGCGAACGTGGTCTTCCCAACTGCCGTTGATCTCCAGGTAGCGCAGAGCGATGCCCTCGTTTCGGATGCCCAGCTTCTCCACCACACGACGACTGGCCTGGTTGCGGGGGATGATATTGATCTGCACCCGGTGCAATCCCAGCGTCTCGAAGGCGTAGTCGAGCACCACCACCAGAGCCTCGGGGGCGTACTCCCGCCCGGCGTGGCGGTGGTCGATCCAGTACCCCACATGACCGCTTTGGAAGGGTCCCCGCTGCACCCCCGACAGGTTCATCTCCCCCACCAGCCGACCGTCGGCGAACACTCCGAACCCATAGCCAGCATCCATCTGGCGCTCCCGGTCGCGAGCGCTGCACCGGGCGGCGAAGGCCAAGCGGTCTTCCACCACGTCGGGCTGGGTGCTGGGCGGCTTTGGTTCCCACGGGGTGAGCCACTCCCGGTTGGCCCGGCGCACCGCCTGCCATTCGGCGAAGTCGCTCTCCACCAGCGGGCGCAACTCCACCCGAGCCCCGCGAAGCACATCCCCCTCCCGAACCCCCCGCAACCTCCCCCAAGCCCGCACAACCCGCAAACCTACTCCTTCTTTCAGAAAAAGGTGGGGGGTAAGAGGGGTAGGTGTGGTGGTGGGTGGCCCGGCTCAGGGCGCCCGCCGCCCGCAGCCCTGCGAGGACGGCGGGCTGGGCCGGGACAGGACCCGCCACCACGCCGGTTCGCTAACCAGACAGTCAGTCCAACAAGCTCAAAACCATCCCATCCAAGATGTCCGACTCCGACACCAAACAAGATTCAAACCCAAAATGCCGCATGATCTTCACCAGCACCGCCATCCCCCCCACGATCACATCCACCCGCCCCAGCTCCAACCCTGGATTGAAAGCCCGATCATCCCGAGACTCAGTGGCCAGCGTCCGGAACACGTCCTCAGCCGCCGCCTTGGTCAGCTCAAAGTGGTGGATCTTGTCCCGGTCGTATTCATGCAACCCCTGTTCCACCGCCGCGGCGGTGGAAATGGTGCCGGCCAACCCCACGAACGTCCGGGCCTGTCGGGCGGCGGGCATCTCCCGGTCGACATCGTCGAGATGGGCACCGGTCACCGATATACAGGCATGCAACTCCTCAGGAAGCGGCGGGTCGCCGTGCAGGTATTTCTCGGTGAGCCGCACACAGCCCACATCCAAAGACATGGCCGCCTCGCAAGCGGTGGTGCCCACGCTCAGTTCGGTGGACCCGCCTCCCAAGTCCACCACCAAGAACGGCCCCAAGGCAGGGTCCAGCTCGGCGGTGGCACCCCGAAAGGAGAGCTGCCCCTCAGCCAATCCGCTCAACAGCTCGGGGCGGGTACCGATCACCGCCTCGGCGGCGTCAAAAAAATCATTGCGGTTGGCGGCATCCCGGGCCGCAGACGTGGCGGTGATCCGCACCGCTTCCACCTCGTGTCGATCCATCACCTCTCGGTAGCGACGCAAACAGTCCAACGTGCGTTCGATGGCCCCCGGGGCCAAACGGCCGGTCTCATCCACCCCCTCCCCCAAGCGGGTGATGGTCATGAGCCGTTCTAGCGACTCGGTGCCGCCCCGGCTGACCAGCAGGCGGGTGGAGTTTGTGCCGCAGTCGATGGCCGCCACCACCGGGGATCTCACGCCGAATCCTCGGCTTCCAAATGGTTGGCTACCCAGCGCCCTACCGGGTCGTCGCCCCCGGCCAGATGCCAGGCGTAGTGGGCGTGGAGGCACTTGACCCCCCGGCGGGTGCCTCCCACCCCAGCCGAGGGACGGTGTCCGGCATAGCCGTCGGGGATGGCAGCGTCCCGCTCGGCGGCGTAGCGGCGGTGGGCGTCGGCAAGCTCGTCGGGATCGACGGCTGCTTCGGCCCGGCCCACTCCCCCGGCCGACTCCAGCCGGCTCACCCGCAGCACATCATCGGGGCCAACCAGCCAGTATCGGGTGGGCATTGGGGTGCCGTCGTCCAAGAAAGGAGCGTTCCGCAGCACCCGGGGGGTGCCGTCATCGGCTCTGACAACTATCTCGCAGGGACCCCGGGGAGCACGGCCCAGCAGGGCCTCGACTTGCTCGGCGTCGCTTCGGTTCAGCGTCAGCCCTTTTTCTTCTTCCTTCTCTTGAACAGCTTCCTGATGATCCACAGCACGGCGATGAGCCCGGCGATGGGCCCGAACTTCTTGGCCGCCGGCGGGCCGGCGACATCCAGCAGGTCTACTGCTTCGGGCTCGGGACTGGACACGGGCCTAACGCCGGAGTCGTCGGCGGAAGCGTCCGGCTCGGAGGAGGCATCATCGGATGAGGAGTCTGAAAGCATGGTCTCCAGATTATCGGCAAACTGATCCATGATCTTGGCGCTCACATCGGGGATCAGGTTGCGGCCGATCTGAGCCACCTTGCCGGTGATTTTGAGGTCGGTGGTAACCCCGACTTTGGTCCGATCGTCACCCAGCGCCTCCACCGTGGCGGTGATTGTTGCGCTGGCATTCCCCTGTCCCCGGGTCTCGCGGCCCTCGGCCAGAATGACCACCTGCATGGCGTCTTGATTGCGTTCGGTGAACGTGGCCTTCCCCTTGTACTGGGCGTTGACCGGCCCGACCTTGACCTTGACCACGCCTCGGTATTCCTCACCCTCAATCTCGGTGAGCTGGGCACCGGGCAAACAGGGGGCAATTCGCTCCACATCATTGAATGCGGCCCAAACATCGCTGGCCGAGGCGTTGACCTCGATCTCGTTGCTCATTTCCATGCTTGAAAGTCCTCCACAGTCACATCGATTCCGCACACTTCAAGACCATGCTTGCAAGTCCTGAACAGTGTCAAAATCCACCGGTTCTCCGGCACAGGATACTTCCGTAACCTGCTCGGGCCTCATTTGGATGAGCATTCTGGCCCCCACATCCCCGCTGGTGGGCAGCAGCGGCCAGACCGCCGCCCCCAGCTTCACCGGGGGGCTGCGGCGCCCCTTATAAACGGCGGTTACCAGATCGCCCTCGACCTCAGCCACCACCCGCCACGACTCAGCCCCCACGAGGGGCTGGTCGCCCAACCCGATCACCACCGCGTCGTGACCGTCATTCTCGGCGGTGAACACCCCAGCCCGCAGCGAGGTGGCTTGGCCCAGTTCCCAGGAGTGGTTCTCCACCAGCACCACCCCGTCGGGGATCAGGTCGCGCAACTCCACCGCCCCGGTCACGATGTACACCGCGTCGAGCCCGGCCTCCAGCGCGGCATCGAGGGCGTGTTGCACCACGGTCTTGCCCCGAAACGGAGCTCGCAGCTTGTGGGTGTCTCCCCCGAAACGGGTGCCAGCACCCGCGGCCAACACAATGGCGGCGGTGGTCATAGCCGCGCCCCCTCAAACAGATTGGTTTCGATGGTCATGGTCCGAACACCTCGCCGTTGGGGTGGAATGCCGACCAGGCGAACCAGAACTCGTTGGTGTGTACTACCGGGGCGAGGGTGGTCCCGGCCAACTCCCCTTCGACCGCTTGGCCGAGCACGTTCCAGGTCGAGCCGGTGCGGTTGTCGGTGAAGCGTCCGTTGCCTAGGGGTGAGAACTCGAGCGGCTCGCCGTCGACCCGCCGGTCGAAGGCCAGGGCCGCCCCCACGTCCGCGCCGCCCGCAGTGACGGGGGAATCCAGCGCATCGGCGGTGCCCGGCGACCACAGCACCACCACTGGAACCCCGACCACGGTGTCGTTCACCGCTTCGTTGGCCTGCACCACGCTGAACGGGTAGGCCTTGTCATGGTCGTTCACCGTCACCCCGACGGTGCGCTCCAGCGCAGGGTAGCGATCATCCAGGATGGTGGAGTCGAAGAACCCGGGAATGGGCGCTGACCGAGAGGTGTACTGCACATAGGGATTGCGGCCATAACTGCTGGCGGGACGGCCGGGCGGCGCCAGCACCACCCCGTCGGGATAGCCGGCTTTGAAGTCGCTCCACGACACGATGGCCGACGGGATCACGTCCAGGCGGTGGCCGGCGAAGGCCCCCACCAGGCCTTCGCCACCGATCTGCTGCCACAACGACTCGGTGGCGTCGTCCCACATCACCAGGTCGCTATTGCGGAGCAGCCCGGAGGTGCCAAAGCGAAGGCGCTGGCCGTTTACCACCGGGTCGAACACCAAAGCGCTGTTGCACAACGGGCAGTAGGTGACCAGCACCGGTCGGCCATCGATCTCATCGTTGACGATCTCGTGGACGATGAGCATGGCCAGCGGATAGAAGCGGGCGGTATCCCCCACAACCAGCAGCAGGCCAGGTTCAGGGTCGGACCAACCGGCCTCTGATGCCGGGGCAAACTCGGGATTGTCGATGGGCGGGATGCGGTCGCGGATGGGAATCACCTGGATACCGATGCGCAGCTCGTTTAGGTCGATGGTGCGGGTGGACCAGTCGGTGGCCCAATCACCCGACACGAAGGCCAGATCCCCAGTGGGGCCGTCGCCCCCGGTGACCACCTGAGGGGTGGGAAGGGCAGGAACCGAGGCAGAGCTGCCACAGGCCGAGAGCACCAGCGCCGCCGCTACCAGCGGGGCGAGATGCTTCATCCCTCAGCCGGTGGGCGGTGGATGGGGCCTTCGCTGTCGCGCAGCGACGGAGCGGCGTGGCCAGTGCGGTTGGCGATGATCTCGGCGCACACCGAGATGGCGGTCTCTTCGGGGGTGCGGGAGCCGATGTCCAGCCCGATGGGAGCCATGAGCCGGTCGATTCCCTTCTGGTCTACCCCCACCTCGTGCAACCGCTCCAAGCGGGTGGCGTGGGTCCGGCGGCTGCCCATGACCCCGATGTAGCCCACGTCGGTGGCCACGGCCCGCTGCACGGCGGGCACGTCGAATTTGGGGTCGTGGGTGAGGATGCACACCGCGTCGTGGGGGCCAAGCCGGTCGCCGTAATGGTCAAACACCTCGTCGGGCCAGGCAACCATCACCCGGTCGGCCATGGGGAACCGCTTGACGGTGGCGAACACCGAGCGGGCGTCGGCCACGATCACGTTGAACCCCAGCAGCTTGCCGGCCCGGGCCAGCGCGGCAGTGAAGTCCACCGCCCCGAAGACGAGCATGATCGGCGGGGGCGAGAACGACTCAATGAACACCGACACATCGGTCTCGCGGGCCTGCCCCTCGGCGCCATAGTGGCGCACGCCGGTGCGGCCGGCGGCCAACTCCCCTACCGCGTCCCGGCTCACGATCCGGTCGAGCTCGGGATGGCCCAGCGTGCCGAGGACGTAGCCGTCGGGCTCCACCACCAGCTTGGCCCCGGCGTTGTGGCCCTCGATGACGGTGGCCAGCGCCACCGGCCGCTCGTCCACGATGGCCTCCCGAAGCCGGTCGTAGAGTTCAGACACCGCTACCAGTCCAGAGGCTCGATGAACAGGTGGATGGTGCCTCCGCAGGTGAGCCCTACTGCGAAAGCCTCGTCGTCGCTGTAGCCGAAGCTGACCATCCGCCGCTCACCAGTTTCGAGGATGTCGAGGGCCTCGGCCACTACCGCGCCCTCCACGCAACCCCCCGACACCGACCCGATCACGTCGCCGTTGTCGCTGACGGCCATGGCCGCGCCGGGGTCTCGGGGGCCGGATCCCTCCACGTTGACCACCCGGGCCAGCGCCACTTGCCGGCCTTCGGCCCGCCAAGTGTTCAAGTCGGCCAAGATCTCTTTCATCCAGATGCTCCGATCAGAAGAGATGGTTCCGCCGGGGCCTGATCATCGGCCAGCACCGCGGCGAGGCGCTCCAACGAGTGCAGCGAATGGCCCTCGATGAAGTCGTCGATGTGGGGCAGGGCGGCGGCCATACCCTGGGCCAAGGGCTGGTAGCCGGGGGTGGCCTTCAGCGGATTCACCCACACGAGTCTATGGGTCACCCGGTGCAATCGGGCCATCTGCTCGGCCATCACCTCCGGGCTTCCCCGATCCCAGCCGTCGCTCAAGATGACCACGGTGGCCCCCCGGGCCATGCCCCGGATGCCCCACAGATCGTTGAACTCGGCCAGGGTGTCGCCCAGACGGGTGCCGCCCGACCAATCGCTTACCGCATCGGCTGCCTCGCCCAGCGCCCGGTCGGGGTCCCGTGATGACAACTCCCGGGTGATGCGGGTCAGCCGAGTGCCGATGGTGAACACCTCCACCCGGCGCCGGCCCACCACCGCGGCGTGGACAAAGCGGATGAGGGCACGGGCGTACGACTCCATCGACCCGGAGATGTCCAGCAACAGCACCACCCGGCGAAGCCGCTCCCCTGGCTCGGTGTACCAGCGCCGCACCGGCTCCCCCCCACTGCGGATGGCGGCCCGCACCGTGCGGCGCAGCTCGGGATGCCCGGCGGTGCGGTGGGTGCGGCGGCGACGACGGGATCGGCGGGTGCCGCCGATGCGGGCCATGGCCGCCATGAGCCGGTGGGCCTCGTCGAGCTCGTCGTCGGTGAAATCGGCGAAGTCCTTGTCGCGCAGCACCTCGTGGCGGCTCCAGCGCAGGGTGAGGGTGGGATCACCGGGGTCTTCGTCGCCCCCGTCATCTTCACCGTCATCATCGCCGTCGTCGTCCACCACCAGGGTGATGGGCTGGGTGACCTCAACTACCGGGGTGGCCACCAGCTGCTGGCCGCCGTAGTAGGCGTCGAAGATCTTGTCGTAGAGCTCGATGTCGTCGGGCTCGGTCACCAGGGTGGCCCGACCGGCCCAGTACACCGCGCTGCGCTGGTCCAGGCCCACCGCGCCGAGCGCCTGGTAGTAGTTCACCGACGACCCCACGGCCACGTCAATGCCCGCGCCTCGAAGGGCGTTTACGAAACCGACCGCGACTTCGTCAGCCCGCACGGGCGATGGCCTGCTCGATCAGGCCGCCGATGCCCTGGTCAACAACCCGCTGCTGGTCTTCTCGGTACTTGAGTACCGATCCCAGGCTGGCCTGGGTGATCTCAGGAGTCAGCTCGGCGGCGCCGAGTCGGCCCAACGCCAGACTCCAATCGATGCTCTCGGCCACGCCAGGAGGTTTGTACAGGCCCAGCTCTCGGAAGGTGGCCACCGCAGCGGCCACCTGTCGGGCCAACAGCTCGCTCACTCCGGGCGCCCGCCGGCCGATGATGGCCACCTCCCGTTCGAAGCCGGGATGCTCCACCCAGTGGTACAGGCACCGGCGCTTGAGCGCGTCGTGGACATCCCGGGTGCGGTTGGAGGTGATGATGACTCGGGGGGGCGTGGTGGCCGCGAACCGGCCGATCTCGGGCACGGTCACCGCATAGTCCGACAGGATCTCCAGCAGGAACGCCTCAAACTCGTCGTCGGCCCGGTCTACCTCGTCGATCAACAGCACCGGGGGCGGGCCCTCGACACCGGCGATGGCCCGCAGCAGGGGACGACGAATGAGGAAGCGCTCAGAGTAGAGCTCGTCTTCCAGGGCGTCGGCTGTTTCCCGGGTGGCGCCTCCGGTGGCCTCTGCGGTGCGCAGGTGCAGGAGCTGGCGGGAGTAGTCCCACTCGTACACCGCCTGGGCCACGTCGATTCCCTCGTAGCACTGGAGGCGGATCAGCTCCCCGCCGGTCCAGGCGGCCAGGGCATTGGCCGTCTCGGTCTTACCCACGCCTGGTTCGCCCTCCAAGAGCAGGGGGCGGTTCAGGGTCATGGCCAAGAAAACGGCGGTGGCCAACCCCTCGTCGGCCAGGTAGTCACAGCCCGCCAGCCCGTCGGCCACTTCGGCAGCCGTTACGGGCTCAGAACTCATAGCCCACCTCGGCGGCCGAAGAAGGCTGAGGGCCCAAAGGCTGGGCGTTAGCGTCCAGCGGCTTCGAGCGCCCGGCGGGTGAGCACCCGGGCGAGGTGCTCCCGGTACTCGGGCCCGGCGTTCAGGTCAGATGGCGGGTTGGTGCCCTCGGCCGCAGCTTCGGCCGCGTCGGAGGCCGACGCGCCTCCGGCTAGGGCGGCTTCCACACCGGCGGCCCGGACAGGGATGCTGTCCATGTTCACCAGGCCCACGCCGGAGTTGCCGTTGGCCACGATGGCCGAAACGCCCACGATGGCCCAATCTTGGGCTCGGCGGTTGAACTTCTGGAAGCCCCACGTGGCGTCGGGCATCTTGGGCACCCGGATCTCGGTGAGCAACTCGTCGTCGCCCAGAGCGGTCTCCAGGAAACCGGTGAAGAAGTCGTCGATGGCGATCTCCCGCTCGCCGCCCGGCCCCCGCGCTACCAAGGTGGCCCGCATGGCCAGCATCACCGACGGCAGGTCGGATGCCGGATCGCCGTGAGCGATGGAACCACCGATGGTGCCCCGGTGGCGCACTTGGGGATCGCCCACGTGACTGGTGGCCTCGGCCAAGAGCCCGGCCTGCGACTGCACCAGCTCGCTGGTCTCCACGTCGCGGTGGCGGGTGAGGACGCCGATGGCCAAGTGGTCGCCGGCGTCGTTGATGTAGCTGAGGTCGTCGAGGCGGCCGATGTCCACCAGCACTGCGGGGGTGGCCAGCCGCAGCTTCATGAGCGGCAGCAGGGAGTGGCCGCCGGCCAGCAGCTTGGCCTCGTCGCCGTGCTCGGCGAGCGCAGCAAGCGCCTCTTCAGCCGATCCGGCCCGGATGTAGTCGAATGCCGCAGGAATCATGACGAGGCCTCCGCACAGTGCAAAACCGCTTTGACGATGTTGTGGTACCCGGTGCAGCGACAAAGGTTGCCCTCGAGGCCGATGCGAACTTCTCGCTCGGTGGGGTCGGGATTCTCATCCAGCAGCGAGACAGCGGCCATGACCATGCCCGGCGTGCAGTAACCGCACTGGAGGGCGTGGCACTGGCGGAACGACTCCTGCATGGGGTGGAGCACGTCGCCGTCGGCCAGGCCTTCGATGGTCAAGAGGTCTTGCCCGTCGGCCTGCACAGCCAGCATGGTGCAGGATTTCACCGACTCGCCGTTCACATGGATGGTGCAGGCACCGCACGAGGAGGTGTCGCACCCGATGTTGGTGCCGGTGAGCCCAACCACGTCGCGGATGTAATGAACCAGCAGCGTGCGCGGCTCCACATCATGCGAATGGCTGTCCCCATTGATGGTGACCGTTACTTCCACGGCATCTCCCTAATCGTCTTCCGGGTCCGCGAGGAAATCTAGTACACCCACCCCCCCTCAGGTCACCCCGAACGGCAAGCCAAGCCATTGGCCGCCGGCAGCTCAGGCGGGGCGCCAGGCAAGGAGGGTAAAGTGGCCTTCGTCGTCGGTGTGGTCTTCGAAGGCCACTTCGATGGGCTGGCCGCTGACAGGCTCGTCGTCGCCTTGCCAGGTGGCGGGTAGGCACAGGTCTTCTTGTTCGTCGAGTCGTCCCAGCACCACGGTGTAGGGGGAGGCGAACCCGGGGAGGAAGGCGTGGTGGTTCACCACCCAGCTCTCCACCGTGGCCCGGCTCGACAGCAGCGTCCACGTGAACTCGAAAGAGGCGCAGCGACCGCACATGGCCCGTGGTGGCCACCGCCATGCCCCACAATCGTCGCAGCGCTGCAACTCGAAGCGGTGCTGGTTGACCCGCTCCCACCATGGGGCCGAGTCCCGCTCGGGGTAGGGCCGGGGCTTGGGGGCTTGCTCGGCCGGGTGGTCAACGGCGGTCATCGTTCCCAGACTGCCACAGTCCCGACCTAGAGTGGGCCGAGCCCAGCCAAGAGCGCTGGAAAGCACCCTTTTCGAAAGACCCAGAACAAACCAGTTGCCCTGAGATGACGGTAGAGCGATGACGGCAAAGCCATGACGGTAGAGCGAACAGTGGCCTATCAGCGGGCGTCTCGGACGCTGATGGCCTCGGTGGTCCCCACCTCGGCGGCCATGGCTTCGGGGTTCGCGGCGGCTGCGGTGCTGGCCAAGGAGATCACCGACAGCGAGACGCTGGCCGGGGTGGCCGCCGCCATGATGCAGGTGGGCAGCGTGGCGATGACCGTCCCCTTGGCTCGCCGAATGGCCCGACTCGGCCGCCGCCGGGGCTTGGTGGCCGGGTGGTCCATTGGAACGGTTGGAGCCACCCTTGCCTTTCTGGCCGCGGTGGCCGACTTCTATCCACTGTTGGTGGTGGGGATTGTCGGAATCGGCGCGGGCAACGCCACCAACTTGGCGGCCCGATTCGCCTCCGCCGACCTGGCCCCCGACGACCGGCGGGCCCGAGCCATCGGAATGCTGGTGTGGTCGACGACGTTCGGTGCGGCCCTAGGACCCACCATTGCGCTGGGTCCCGCGTCGGCGGTGGCCGGGTTCTTCGGTCTGCCGGAGCTGTCCGGCCCCTATCTGCTTGGCATGGTCCTCTTCGTCATCGGGCTCACCGTTACCCATATGTGGCTGCGCCCCGACCCGTTGGAAGTGCTGGGCACAGTGGGCAAAGCCGCGGCCCGGCCGGCACCGCTGCGGGTGGTGGGACGGCGAATCGCCACCGTGCCGGCTGCCCGGCTGGCGGTGATCGCCATGCTCACCGGCCAAGCCGTGATGGTGGGGGTGATGACCATGACCCCGCTGCACATGGACAACGGCGACCACCATCTCCGGGTGATCGGCTGGGTGATCTCAGTACATGTCATCGGGATGTTCGCCTTCTCCCCCATCGTGGGCTGGCTCGTCGACCGCATCGGCCCCTATCTCATGGTGGCGTTGGGCGGGGTGATCCTGTGCATTGGCGCGGAGACTGCGGCCCACAACAGCGCCGAGGACAGCGCTGGGATGTTCGCCGGCCTCCTGCTGGTGGGTTTGGGCTGGAGTTTCGGGCTGATCGCGGGGAGCGCGCTGCTCACCTCGGCGTTCCCGGTGGTCCAGCGGGTGGAAATGCAGGGAGGCGCTGATCTATTGATGACCGGTGGCGGTGCGATCGCCGGTTTGTCTTCCGGCGTGGCCATGGAACACTTCGGCTTTCACTCGCTGAGCCACTGGGCTGGGCTGGCGGCGTTGGTACTGGTGGCTGCCGCAGCCGCCGCTTGGTACGCCGCTCGCCAGGAGCGAGCCGAACCGGTTCCCACTGGGTAACCAACCCCTTCGCCGGCAATCAGTCAGCCATCGCGGCGCAGGATGACGGCCGAGGAATTGCCGGCCACATAGCCGGGCTGGCCGGTGGACAGGGCCACCTCGGCGCCGGGGACTTGGAACCGTCCGGCAGTGCCCCTCACTTGGCGGACAGCCTCGTGCAGGTTGTTGAGGCCATGCACATAGCCCTCCGACAAGAACCCGCCGTGGGTGTTCACCGGTACCCGTCCTCCGGGAGCGGTTCCCCCCTCGGCAATGAAGGCGGCCGCCTCGCCTTTGGGGGCGAACCCGTAATCCTCAACTTGGACCAACACGAGGTGGGTGAAGGCGTCGTACAGAGAGGCGTACTGGATGTCGTCGGGGCCGACCCCGGCCATCTCGTACAGCCGACGGGCCATCTTGGCGGCAATCGAGGTGGTCCAGTCGGCCTGCACCCGGTTACTGTGCATCATGTGGCCTCCGCCCCAGGTCATCCCCGAGACCAGCACCGGGGGCTGGCGCAGATCCCGGGCTCGCTCCGCGGTAGTGATCACCACTGCGGCGGCCGCGTCGGTCTCCAAACAGCAGTCGAATAGCCGGAACGGCTCCACGATCCAGCGGGAGGCCAGGTAGTCGTCCATGGTCATGGGGGCCCGCATCATGGCCCGTTCGTTGTGGACAGCGTTGGCCCGCTGTTGCACGGCGATGCGCCCTAGATCCTCAGAGGTGGTGCCCCACTGGCTCATGTGGGAGCGGGCGAACATGGCATACCACTGCGGCGGGGTCACCCAGCCGATGGGGTGCTGGTACTGGGTTTCCACGATGGCCGGCGGCGGGCGGCCCGTGCCGCCCATGCGGTGCTCGGAGCGGGCGTTGATGGATCGCCACACCACGATATGGCGGGCATGGCCCAAAGCGGCGGCACTGGCGGCGTGACCCACCACCGAGTGGGAGGTGGACCCGCCCCCGAACTGGTCGCAATACCAAGACAGGTCTTCCACCCCCAGGCACTGGGCCACTATGGAGGCGGTGATGGAGTCCTGCACCTGGTGGCAGGCCACACCGTCGATGTCCTCCCGGCGCAGCCCGGCGTCCTCGATGGCGGCCATGATGGCCCGCAACGCCAGCGTGAGGGTGCTCACCCCCGAGTTCTTCGACAGCTCGGTGATGCCGATGCCCGCGATGGCGGCTTTGTCGCGGAAGGGGTGTTGGCTCACTGTGACGACACTAGAGCGCAGCCGCTAGGTTCAGCGGCGTGAACGACTATCCCATCCACGTTGGCAGCATGCTCTTCACCCTGGTGGACCCCAACCCGGGCCATGAGAAGGAGTACAACCGCTGGTACGAGCGAGACCACTTCTACGCCGGGTGCATGATCGGGCCCTGGATGTTTGCCGGGTCCCGCTGGGTGGCACCCCGGGCGCTGAAGGACATGCGCATCACCGACGGCAGCGGCGAGGTATCGCAGGCTGGCCACGGCTCGTTCCTGGCGGTGTACTGGGTGCTCGACGGCCACGACGAGGAGCACTGGGAGTGGGCTGGCGAGCAGGTGCACTGGTTGTACACCAACGATCGGGGGTTCGCCGAGCGCACCCACCGCCACACCATCTTGGCCGACGTGGGCTGGGCCGCCTACCGCGACGACGATCCCGTGCCGCTGGAACTGGCTCTCGACCACGGCTACGCCGGCATCGGTGTCGTGGCCATGGACCGGGCCGAAGGTGTGAGCGAGGACGAGCTCCACACGTTTCTGCGAGACAAGGCCATGCCCGAGATGATGGCCGGCTCCCCGGTGGCCATCGGATCCACCTGGAAGCCCCGCCAGCGCGATGAGATCACCTCCAACTCCCCCATGGACCTGGGATCGGGCACCGGAACCGAGGCCCGCACCCTCCAGATCTTCTTCTGCGATGAGCAGCCCGACGGCTGCTGGGACTCGTTCCAGGGCTATGTGGACGCCATCAATGGCTCGGGATTGGCCAACGTCTGCTGGGCCGGCCCGTTCTACAAGACGGTGGTGGGCACCGACACCTACGTCGACCAGCTCTAGGACTGGTTCCCCAGTTCTACTGGTACGACACGAACGCCGGGTAGGGGGAGAGCGCCAGCACCTGCTCGGCGGTCGGGGTGGGGATGTCCTCGTCGTAGAAGTTCTTCCAGCCCCAATGGAATTGGTCGGCATCGAACTCCCTGGTCAAGACATTCCAGGTGTTGTACTTGGAAGTCAGCGGACCTTGGCCGTCCATCTGGATCAACACCGCCAGCTCTGGAGGAGTTTCGATCTGGTGGCGGTTGGAGATCATGTCCAGCCGGAACTGGTGGACGATCAGAAGCTTCTGAGGCAGCGCCTCTTCCCTAACGATCCCGGCTAGCCACTGCACAACCCGGTTGATCTCTGCGGCATCGACGGTGCCTATCTGCTCTAGGTGGACCTGGTGGGGTTTGAGCCTCCACTCGGGGTCGAGAGCCAGGCCGACATGGGGCAGGCGGAGGAACTCCTCGTAGTACCTGGCCTGGGCGAGGAAGTCGGTTCGCCCTGGTTGGAGGTCCAGCACTACATACATGTCGTTGGCCGCCGCAGTCTCGATCCAGGGTCTGATCACATCCCGAGCGGTCTCAGCCGAATAGTCGCCGTCGCTGCCGGCACCCGCCGAGGCGACGGTGGCGATTATCTCGAAGGTGGGCAGCACCACCGAGCCATCGGCGTCGTAGCCCTCGGAAATGGATCGGAGGCGCTCCACGCCTTCCTCAGCGCTTTGCTCCCCCAGCACCCCGAGGGCCGACCCCGACGGATGGCCGTAGATGGCCACCAGGCGGCGGTCGAAACCCGCATCGAACATGAGCAGCCCACCACCAGGCAGTTCATCACCCCGGCGGATTACCTCCATCTGCCAGCGGGCATCCCCGCCGAACTCCTCTAAGAATAATGCCCAATCGGGGGCGCTGGAGATCGCGTTGCGAATCTCCGGGGACATGGCTCGGAGGTCGCCGGACACGATGAACACCTCAGCTCCGACTTGGTGGCCGAGGGCTGCCAACGGCACGCCCTCCTCGGCATTCTCAACGAGCCACACGGGGCCATCGGACAGCCCTTCTGAGGAAAAGGTGGCCTGCTGATCAACCGCAATCTGTTCGAAAGCGAAGTCAGACAGGGCATATCGAAGGACCGGGGCGTCGAATCCGGCTGTCACGACCAGCTCCGGAGCAAGACGCCCAAGCTCACCCATCAATTGGAGATCAAACCAAGGAGCAACCAGCAGCAGGGGGCCTCGAATCCCGCGCGACATCAGCGTGGAAATCGCCGCAGGATCGTCAGCGAACGCCAGACCCACCTCGTGGGCGCATTCGTATATGACTTTCGATATCTCAATACTGGTCACCGCAAGAGCTCTGGGGGATAAGAGACGATGGCCGGCATCGGCAGCCGAAGGAGGGTCAAACGAATCAAGCAGTGGCGTCGTCACGGGGGATATCTGGAGATCGTCGGGGATCACTGGCGAGCAGTCGCGCTCAGGCTCAGCAGGCACCGCGGTTGCGGTGGGCTCAGGAGACGGCGTGGGTTCGGGAGTAGCGGCGGGCTCAGCGGTCGCAGTGGGCTCTGGTGGCGGCATCGGCCCGGCAGACGGCGTGGCGGATGCAGCGGGGGTGGGGTTCGATTGGGAGGGTGTTGGCATCACAACAGCACCTTTTGGCTGAGAATCTGACACCACCGCCGAGCTTTCAGAGCAGGACGACGCCAGCAGCAAGACGGCCAAGAAAACAACGAATCTACCGGGCAATTGAGAACTCCCAGTCGGAGGCTAGCCCGACCGCAACTCTCTGTGGTGTCAGCCTCTGACCTGGTAAATTACCTCTGTTCAGCCCACCATTTATCGAGCCTTGCCTCGGTGTCGGCCCGGTCCAACTCGGGCTCGGCCCGCTTCAGCTCCAAAAGGAACTTGAGCGCCGCGCCCACTTCGGGGCCAGGACCGATGCCGTAGCGCTCCATCACCTCGTTGCCGTCGATCAGCGGACGCTCGGCGGCCCGGCGCTCCTCCTCGGCCAGTCGGGCGATTCGGGCCTCCAAATCGTCCACGTGGTGCTGGAGATCGGCGGCCTTTTGGCGATTCCGGGTGGTGCAGTCGGCCCTCACCAACTCGTTGAGATAGCCCAGCAGGGATCCGGCCTCCCGGGCATAACGGCGAACGGCAGCGTCGCTCCAACCGTCGGCGTAGCCCTTGAACCGGCCCGACAGGCGCACCAGTTCGCTCACGTCGTCCACCACATCCTCGGGATAGCCCAACTGGGTGAGCCGCTTGCGGGTCATCCGGGCCCCCACCGCCTCGTGGTGGTAGAAGGTGACCGTCCCCCGCTCATAAGAGCGGGTGCGGGGCTTGCCCACGTCGTGGAACAGGGTGGCCAGCCGCAGAACCAGATCAGCCCGGGTCTTGGCCACAACCGCGATGGTGTGGGCCAGCACGTCCTTGTGGCGGTGGATCGGGTCTTGCTCCAAACGGAGCGCGGGAAGTTCGGGAACGATCTCGTCGGCGAGGCCGGAGTCAACCAGATGCCACAGCGGCGGGGCAGGGTCTTCAGCCAGCAGCGCGGCTGTCAGGAGCTCCCTGCGCTCGTCGACGTTGGTGGCTACCGCTCCTCCTTGAACACAACGTGCTTGCGAGCCACCGGGTCGTACTTCTTCAGCTCGATCCGCTCCCGGTCGTTGATGCGGTTCTTGGTGGTCACGTAGGTGTAGCCGGTGCCCGCAGTGGACTTCAGCTTGATGATGGGGCGCTTGTCACTAGCCATGGCTCAGAACTTCTCCAGATTCGACTGTGGCAATTGGCCGCTCTTTTGGATAGCCATCGCAATCAGAACTTCTCCCCGCGCTGGCGCATTTGGGCCACCACTTTGTCGATGCCGTGCTTGTTGATGGTCTTGAGGCCTTTGGCCGACACGTTGAGGGTGATCCACCGCTTCTCCGACGGCACCCAGAAGCGGTGCTTGTGGACGTTCGGGTTCCACCGGCGCCGCGTCTTGCGGTGCGAGTGGGACACGTTATTGCCGAACGACGGGCGACGACCGGTCACCTGGCAGACCTTGGACATAGGGAACCATGTTACCGGCCCCGCCACCGGCACCGGCAAGCGGATAGCCGCAGACGCGCCCAATCTCGACAACAATCTCTGTTAGCAGGCGGGATAGGGTCGCCGCCATGAAACTCGGACTGGTCTGGGGATATTGGAGCCGCGGGATGCCCGAGGGCTTCGTGCCGCTCACCCAGGAGGCAGAGCGGCTCGGCTACGACTCGGTGTGGACGGCCGAATCGTGGGGCTCCGATGCCTTCTCTCCGCTGGTGTGGCTGGCCGCCCACACCGAGCGCATCCGCCTGGGCACCGGCATCGTGCAACTGGCCGCCCGCACCCCCACCGCCACCGCAATGCATGCGGTGACCGCCGACCACCTGTCCAACCAGCGCCTCATCTTGGGACTGGGCGTGTCCGGCCCCCAAGTGGTGGAGGGGTGGTACGGCCAGCCCGGCAACCGCCCACTGGCCCGCACCCGGGAATACGTGGAGATCCTGCGGCGGGTGTTCGCCCGAGACGGTTATCTCACGTTCGAGGGCGACTACTACAACCATCCCTACAAGGGGGAGGGCGACACCGGGCTGGGCAAGCCGCTCAAGATCATGACCCATCCCCCCCGGGCCGACATCCCCATCTTCATCGGCGCCGAAGGCCCCAAGAACGTCGCCCAGACGGTGGAGATCGCCGACGGCTGGCTGCCGCTGTACTACTCCCCGTTCCGCCCCGAGGTGTACGCCGAGTCGATCGCGGGGCGCTCCGACGACTTCGAGATCACCGTCCACACCACCATCAAGGTCACCGGCGACTCCGACGAGGAGTTGGCCGAGGCGCTGTTCCCCACCAAGGCCTCGCTGGGCTTCTACATCGGGGGGATGGGGGCCAAGGGCCAGAACTACCACACCAAGCTCATGGCCCGGATGGGCTTCGAGGAGGAGGCCCATCACATCCAAGACCTGTTCTTCGAAGGTCGCCGGGAGGAGGCCATCGCCGCAGTGCCCGACCAATTCGCCGATGAGATCTCCCTGGTGGGATCGCCGGAGCGGATCCGCGACCGACTGGCGGCCTGGAGAGAGAGCCCGGTAACCGGCATCAACGTGGGGGCCCGAAGCGCTGAGGAACTGCGCACAATCGCCGAGGTCATCCTCGGTTAGCCCAAGACTGGAATAATGACCCCATGACTGAGCCAATCACCTTTTACTTCGACCCGCTTTGACCATGGTGCTGGCAGACAGCCCGTTGGGTTCGTCAGATCGAAGACACCGGTGAGGTGAGCGTCACCTGGGGTCTGTTCTCGTTGGCCATCGTCAACTTCGACAAGCCCATGGACGAGTTCGACCCCGACCGGGGCGCGGGGGTGCGCTCGCTGCGCACCGCGGTGAAGGCCCGCGAGGTGGGCGGCAACGACGGCATCGGCGCCTACTACCAGGCCATCGGCCACCGGGTGTTCGACTTGGTGGAGTCGGTGGACGAGCTCGACACCATCCGGGCCGCCGCGGTGGACGCCGGTTTCGACGCCAGCCTGGTGGACGACGCTCTGGCCGACGACAGCACCTGGGAAACGCTGAAGTCCGAGCACACCATCTTGTGCGACGAGACCCGCAGCTTCGGCGTGCCCACCATCCGCCTCGACGGCGGCCAAGGCCCGGCCCTGTTCGGCCCGGTGATCAGCAACCCGGCCGAGACCACCGAAGAGGCGGTGGAGCTATGGCGCCATGTGCGCTGGCTAACTGCCTACGACAACTTCGCCGAGCTCAAGCGCGACCGCCTGCCGCCCGATCTGGAGGCCTACAAGCGAAGGTATGGCGACGACGGCTGACGCTGTCGCCGAATCGACTGCCCCCCAATCCGGGGCGCATCGGCCCCTGTGGCGTCGGCGGGGCGCCCGGTGGTTTGCCGCCGCGGTGGTGGTCGCCCAACTCGCGCTGGTGGCCAACGGCTACCGGGATGCGCACAACTACTTCGCCTTCCAGCCGTTCAATGAGTCGAGCACCTACGCGATGGAGCTGGTACGGGTGTTGGACGACGGCCAGCGAGTGCCGGTGCCCAACGGCCGCTGGGAGGGCTACGACTGGAACGAGCTGATCGATTGGGGGCCGCTGCGGTCCCCCTGGCACCAGCGCCACGCCTTCTCCGGGATAGACGCGGTGGTGGACTTCTTGGACCACGCCCTGGACTGGATGGCCGACAACACCCCCGGTGACACCGAAACCCGCTATTGGGAGGCCACCGTCACCTACTACCGCAACGCCCGCGGCCCCCATGTCACGGTGATCCGCAGCCACGACCGGGAAGTGGGCGACCCATGACGGCCACGGTTTCTTCGGCTTCGGACACCCAATGGCGGGACCAGTTCCGCCGCTGGCTGGACGAGGTGTTCTACGAACCGGCCAGCGTGCGGGGGGCAGCAGTGCTGCGCATCGTGCTGGGTCCGTGCGTGATCTGGCACCTGCGGCCGTTTCTGGCCGACGCGCTGGATGGCATCACCTACCACGACCGCTTCCAGCAGCCGTGGTGGGCGTGGTATCCCAATGCGCCCGAAGGGCTGTACGTAGCGCTGCTGTGGATCGGAGTGGCCGCCGCCGTGCTGATGACCGTGGGCTGGTGGTCGCGCATCGCCACTGGGTCCGCCTTCGCGGTGGTGGCCTACAACCTCTTCTTGTCGCAGACCCACTTCCACCACAACCGGGCGTTCCTGGTGATCCTTTTGGCCGGGGTGGCCCTGTGCGACAACGGCCGGGCGCTGTCGCTGGACGCCCTTCGCCGACCTCCGCCCGATGACCGGGCCTTGGTGTGGCCGATATGGCTGCTTCGGTTCGAGGCTGCCGCCGTCTATTTCGCCTCGGGGTTCTCCAAGCTGATCGACCCTGACTGGGTGGGCGGCCGGGTGCTCCACGACCGCTCTGTCCGCTACCAGAACGAGGTGCGCGACGCCATAGGCGACACGCTGGCCGACCCGGTGCTGGAGGTGGTGACTGCTCGGGCGTTCCACTGGGTGCTGTCGCCCGCCGCGGTGGCCACCGAGCTGTTCATCGCCTTCGGTCTTTGGTTCCGCCGCACCCGGCTGGTGGCGGTATGGGTGGCGGTGGCCTTCCACGTGGGCATCGAGGTGACCTCCCACGTGCAGGTGTTCAGCGTGATCGGCATCGGCGCTTTGGCCCTGTGGGCGGTTCCGTCTACCCGCGACCGCACCCTGGTCACTCCCAGCCGCTGGGTGGGGTGGCTGGACTGGATGGCCCGGTTCGACATCACCGTGGCGCCAGGGGCATCGTGGTGCATGGTGGATCGCGACGGCACGGTGCTGGAAGGGCGAGAGGCCCGGCAGTTCGTGCGGACCCGGTTGCCGGCCGCCTTCCTGTTCTCCCGGTTCTGGCGGTACCGGTGAGCGCTCTGACGTCTGTTCGACGGATTTGGTCTTGTCGAGCCTCGCGTCGGCTCATCGCCTGGGCGGTGGTGTGGGTGTTGCTAGCCGGTCTGCTGCGGACCACGCTGGCCGCACCCGAGGTGTGCCCGCAATATTCCCCCGGCGACGGCCAACCAGCCATCGACGCCGGGGCCGACTGGATCGTCCGCACCCAGGAGCCCAGCGGGCGGTACCTGTACGAGTACGACCGGCGCACCGAGTCGGCAGTGCCGGGTTACAACCTGGTCCGCCACGCCGGGGGCACCATGTCGCTCTACCAGTTGGCAATCGCGCAGGAGGGCCAAAACCACCAGGTAGTGGAGGCCGCCGACCGGGGCATGAACTACCTGCTGGAGCGGGCGGTGGACACCGGCAATGGGGGTATGGGGCCGGCGCTGTCGCCCCGAGGGCCGGTGAAGACGGGGACGGCTTCGCTGACACTGGTGTCGCTGGCCCATCGGCGCATCCTCACCGGCGACCCTCGCTACGACGGCGAGATGCGGGCGCTGGGCCGGTTCCTGATGGGCCAGCAGCTGCCCGACGGGGGGATGCTCAACTTCTGGGATCCCAAGACAGGCGCACCGGTGCCCGGGGAGCGGTCTCGGTTCGCCACCGGGGAGGCCGCCTGGGGTCTGGCCCTGATGCACGAGGCTTTCCCCGGCGAGGGCTGGGACGCCCCGGTGTGGGCCATCATGGACTACCTGTCCACCGAGCGCGACGAGCTGGAAGAGCTGTGGCCCCCGCCATGGCCCGATCAGTGGGCGGCCTACACCCTGGGCGAGATGGCCGAGTGGGGCTTGGAAGACCACCACCTGGAATACGCCCAGCGCTTGGCCGGGCGATTCGGCCAGATGATCCGCTGGGACGCTCAGCGGGAGGGTGTGGCCGAGCTCTCCCACCTGCCCATGCCCCGCGGCGGCGGCTACGGGACCATCCTGGAGGGCCTAGGCGCGCTGGAGTGGCTGTGGCTCAACGAGCCCCGGCTCGCCGAAGCTCCGCTACGGGATCGTCTGGAGTGCGGGGCGGCCCGCCTGGCCGAAGCCCAAGCCACCGACGGCGCTTGGTACTACGACGACCTAACCAGGGTGGACGACCAGCAGCACGCCGTCTCGGGCCTGTTGCTGGCCGACGTCAGTTTCAACCTCGGAGGAAACAAGCCATGAAGGAAGTGAGACCATGAGTGGGCTCGGACCGGTGATGTTGATGGTGCTGGCCGCGGCCAACCCGGCCGCAGGCGCACTGAGCCTGGCCTGGCGGCCATCGAACAGGGATCAGTGGCGCCCCCGAGTGGCGCTGGCCGTCGCCGCCGCGGTGGGCGCGCTATGGGTGATCGCCGCGCTGGCCGACCCCATCCTCGACGGCCTGTCGGTGACGACAGGAACCTGGCGCTTGGCCACCGCGGTGCCCTTCGCAGTGGCCGGACTCCGCTGGATGTTATGGCCCGCCCGTCCCATCCACGACGAACCGCGAGCCGGTACCCAAGTGGCGCTCATCGCCCTCACCGTGTTGTTCACCCCCCAACTGGTCGCCGTGGTCCTGGCCACCGCCGCCCACGACGGCACCCTACGCACCATGGCCGGCGTAGTCCTCGCCGCCGCCCTCACCGCCGCCCTCCTCTGGTTCCGAGCCACCCCCACCCCCCTGCTATCAGTGATCGCCCGCCTCCTGGGCGGCATCGCCATAGTCCTAGCCATAGCCCTAGGAGTAGACGGCACCCAAACCATCTGAACGGCTCGTCCGACACTGGTTTGCCCAGTTCACAGTAATCCTAGAATCTCCGCTGCCAAACCCGTTCGTGTGTAGACAGCCTCGTTCTAGATATTTATTTCCACAGTCTCTGCTCAACTAACAGCAAGGTCTGGGGCTGAGAACCGGATACGGCTCTAGTGGTGCGACTGACGTAAGCCGTCGCTCCGCGTATCTTCTTCAGTCATTGCGTCCCTCTTTCGCCTTCGTCTTCCAAGTTCTCGGTACCGCGGCGGGTATAGGGGCGGCGCGCACCTCCTGACGGCGCATCGGGCTTCGGTATGTGACTCTCCTGGGTTTCCGCATGGTCCTCTCCGAGGATGCCTCCGAGAATTCGGTTGATCAACTCCCTGATCTTCGTGCCGTTGGCGGGCATGATTCTCATCGGGGCTCTACCTCGGACTGCCTGCGTTCAAGGTTGGACTGCCCGGCGTTGTCGCAGCCTGAGCCTCCCAAGGCCCAGCAGAGTCCCCAGAAGGCCTGCCGCGAATACGGGGCCAACCCGACTCAGAACCGTTACAGGGGTCACATGCGTCCAGATGACCACCGCCGTCAAACAAAGCCCAATCACAATCCCGCCGCAAATCGGCATTGCCCAGAGGCGCAATGCTCTGGGCGGTTCAGCCTGGGCCATGATTTCGCGCGTGAAGCGTCTGTTGTAGATCACGCAGAACACCGCTCCCAGGAGGACGCTCCCCAACCCCAGTACAGCGAGAGCCCCTGCGCGCTCGTCGTCCGACGCGTTGGCTGCGAGCGCGAACCACAGTATTGCGAATCCCATAGAGATAGCGGTAAGCCATGCCATCGACTTGCTGGTGTGGTTCTTGGCCACCTTGCGGGCAGAACCAGGCGGGAGCGTCTCAAGAGATTCCACTGTCACTCTACGCTAGCTTCAGCGGCGGTCACGATGCCTTCCTGTCCATCTTCTCCACATGCATATGACTCTCAAACCGCAACTGAATCCGCTCGGCCAGGTCGGGGGCCTGCTCTTCAAACTGCCCCCAAGTGACCGCAGTCGAATCGCTCACCGGTGCCACACTAGATGGAGCTACCCTCAAGACCAGTACAAGCTGGTGGCGTGAAATCAACAATAAGAATTGATATTTACTGATATATCAGTAAATATCAACAACGTGAAGAGGGTGGACCTCTTGAAGGAACTCAGGCGCATCGCGCAAAGCAAAGCGCTTATTCTTGAGTTGCGGCGCAAGGGCGCCAAACACGAGGTCTGGCGCTTGGGCAACACGACACTGACGATCCCCCGACACAGGGAGATTTCTCGGTTCACTGCCGAAGGGCTGATAAAGGACGCGAAGGAGGAACCGCCTTGTCGATAGCACACGGGACTGACGCCCAGCCCTTGGTGGGCGACACCCACCACCTCACCGTCTTCCGCAGCGGCAGATGGTGGGCAATCAAGGCCGACAACCTGCCCGGCTGCCACTCACAGGCCAGACGCCGCGCCAAGATCGAGGTAACCGCCCGCGATGCCATCGCCTTGTGGTTTGACGCCGACAAAGCTGAAGTAGGCCCCCTAGTCGTTAACTTCGCAAACCCAGACTGACCTAGCTTCGACCGGCTCCGGTCGAATGTGTCACCGGCGTCAATAAGGTTGTCCTGTGTAGTTGTAGCGGCCTGCGGGGCTGGGGCCGATGAGGGTTGGGTGTGTGCTGGTGACCCATTTGAGGGCGAAGGTGGAGATGGGGCGGCATGGACATCTGAAGGACAGCCCTGTGTTGATTGTCGATGGCAATGCGTCGAAGTCGAGGGCTCTCATCGTCGATCGCTTCCCCGCGGCCTGTGAGGTGAGGGAGGGCATGAGCTTGGCGGAGGCGATAACCCACCACGCGGACGCTGTCGTGCTGGATGCCGACGAGCCTTACTATCGCCAGGTTTTTGCCCGCGTGCTGGCCGCCTTGCAGGAAGTCAGCGACCGTGTGGAGGGGGCTGATCTGGGTATGGCCTACGTCCGATTGGATGGACTGGAGGGGCTCTACGGCGATGAAGAGGGCGCGGTCTCCGCGCTATTGGACGCGGTCCCCGCTTTTCTGAGCCCCCGCGTCGGGGTGGCAGACGCCAAGTTCCCCGCCTTCGTTGCCGCCCGGGCGCGCTCGGGTCCGGGCGCCTCCCAGGTCGACGACGATGTGGGGGCCTTCCTCGCCCCGCACAGCATCGACCTGCTTCCGGTCTCGGCCAGCGCGAGAAGCGAAATGCACCGCTTCGGCCTGCACACCATGGGTGCCGTCGCCTCGATGAGCAGACATGTGCTGGCCGACAGGTTCGGTCCCGAGGGCCAGCGGGCGTGGTCGCTGTGCCACGGCATCGACGACACCCCCGTGGTGCCCCTGGCCTCCGAGGAACCGGTGGTGGAGCGCATCTCGCTGTCTCTGCACTCCTCCTCCATCGAGGCCCTGCTGGTGGCGGTGGACGCCCTTCTGCGACGGGCATTCACACGGCCCGAGGTGAAGGGCCGGCACGCCGGGGTGGCACATCTGCTGGGCGCGGCGCCGGGCTGGCCGACGTGGGAGCGAAGTGTCCGGTTCAAGCAGCCCGTCGACGCGTGGGAGAGGGCCGCCGAAATCGTCCGGAGCCGGTTGGAGGCCGACCCGCCGTCCCATCCCGTCGAGGACGTGACGCTCACCCTGGCGGACTTCACCGGCCAGTCGATCGCTCAGCTGGCGCTGCTGAAGGACGCTCGGCGCGACCGGCTTCAGCGGCTCGTCGATGCCGATCGCAGGCTGCGGCCGCTGATGGGAGGCAGGCATGCCCTGTACCGAATCGCCGGCGTCGCACCCTGGCACCCCGTCCCGGAGATGCGATTCCTCCAGACGCCCATCGATCCGTCGGGACTAGACACCATCAGGCCATTGCTGGCCCCGAACCCCGTGGACGTGCGCGAGGACGCGGCGGGCGAGCCGCGGTCAGTTTGTGCGGACAGGCACTGGATGGAGGTGGTCCGCATCGACGACCGGTGGACAATCGACCTGTGGTGGCTTCCCAAGCCCATCACCCGCTCCTACTACCGGATCGATCCCGGCGACGGCAGGCTGATCACCCTGTTCCGAGACTGCGTTGACCACCGCTGGTACCGACAAAGCGCCTGATAGCGGACTCTGATGGGAACTACTAGTGGCGAACTGCTGACGACAGGCTTCTGATGACTGCCTGGGTGGAGCTTCGCACCAAGAGCTTCTACTCCTTCGGGGAGGGGGCGTCGCATGTCCACGAGCTGCTGGCGCAGGCCAAGCAGTTCGGCTATCCGGCGCTGGCCCTGACCGACACCAACCTGTGCGGCGCGCTGGAGTTCGCCCGGCTGGCCAAGAGCCTGGGCACCCAGCCCATCACCGGCGCAGAGCTGACGCTGACCGACGGCTCGAGGATTGCCCTGCTGGCGAAGACACGGGCGGGATACTCCAACATCTCGCGCCTGTTCACCCTGGCCAATGCCTGCGACCGCCGGGATCCCAAGCTCGACCCCTCCCACCTGCCCGATCACTGCGAAGGCGTGGTTCTGCTGACCGGCGGGCGCGACGGGCTGCTCTCGCGGTTGGCGACCGACGACCGCGCCAGCGAGGCCCACGGCCTGCTGAAGCGATACTTCGACTGGTACGAGCCCGGCTCGGTGTATGTCGAGCTTCAGCAGAACTTCTTGCCCGGCGACACCGGCCGCAACCGCAAGCTGGCCGGGATCGCCGCCGAAGCCAGCGCCCAGGTCGTCGCCACCAACGACGTCCACTACCACACCCCGGACCGTGCCCGGCTCCAACACGCGCTGGTGGCCGCCAAGCTCAACACGACCATCGATCAGGCTCTGCCGCACTTGCGGCCCAACCATCATCTGCACTTGAAGCCCCCCGCGGAGATGGAGCAGCTCTTCAGCGATTGCCCGCAGGCCGTGTCCAACACTCTTCGCGTCGCCGAGCAGTGCTCCTTCGACCTCAGCACCGACCTCGGCTACGCCCTGCCCGATGCCGCGGTGCCCTCCGGCTGCACGCCTCAGAGCTACCTGGAACAGCTCTGCCACGAGGCGGCCATCCGGCGCTACGGCGGCATCACCTCAGAGGTGGAGCAGCGCCTCGACGAGGAGTTCTGCTTGATCGAGCGCCTCAACCTCGCCGGCTTTTTGCTGCTGTACCGGCAGATCGCGCTGTTGGCCCAGCAGATCCTCGTGGAACGGGGTGCAGTCAGCCCCGAGACGCCGGTGGAGGAGAGGCCGCCGGGGCGAGGGCGCGGCTCGTCGGTCTCCCTGCTCGTCGGATACCTCATCGGCATCAGCCACGTCGATCCCCTGAAGTGGAACCTCACCCTGGAGCGCTTCATCTCTGAGGACATGACCACGCTTCCCGACATCGACCTCGACTTCCCCCGGGAGCTGAGAGACGAGCTGATCGAGCGGGTCCACCGCCACTTCGGACCCGAGCACGCTGTTTTGGCCGGGGCCATCACCACCTACAAGATCAAGGGCATCATCCAAGCCCTGGGCAAGGCCCTGGGACTGCCCCAAGAGCGCCTCGGGCTGCTGTCGAAGCGGCTGCACTCCCGCCACGCCGCCGACCTCCGCAGTGAGATGACCCAGATGGCGGACTTCAAAGACAAGGTGGACGCTCCCCGATGGCGCGACCTGCTCGATCTCGCCCCGCAGCTCATGGGCGCTCCCCGGGGGCTGAGCCAGCACGTGGGCGGCATGGTGCTGAGCAGCTCGCCCATCTCGGAGATGGTCCCCATACGGGCCGGGGCCACCGAGGGCCGCTACATCATGGACTGGGACAAAGACAGCGTGGCCGACGCCAACTTCGCCAAGATCGACCTCCTCTCGCTACCGGTGCTCGACCAGGTTGAGGAGGCTCTCGACCTCGTGGAAGAGCGGGAGGGGCACCGGCCCGACCTGGGCCGGATCAACCTGGAGGATCCCGGTGTCTACGACATGATCAACGCCGGCCTGTGCAAGGGGGTGTTCTTGCTCCAGTCCCCCGCGCAGTTGAAGATGGCCCAGCGACTGAAGTCGCGCGACCTGCTCGACCTCGCCTATCAGGTGGCCCTCATCCGTCCCGGCGTGGGCACCCAGGGCAGCGCCGTCTCCCAGTTCGTGGAGCGCTACCGCCACGGTGCGGAGTGGGAGTACGACCACCCGCTTGAGAAGCGCGCCCTGGAGCGGGGGTACGGCATCATCGTCTGGCAGGAGCAGGTGGTGCAGCTCATCGAGGATGTGGCGGGCATGACGGCGGCCGAGGCCGACGAGGTGCGCCGCGCCTTTGCCCGGCCCAACAGCGAGCACCTGATCGACCTGTGGCGGATGAAATTCGCCGAGGGCGCCCGGCAGAACGGCGTCTCGGAAGAAGCCGCCGAGAAGATCTTCTCCAAGATCAACGGCCACTACATGTTCCCGGAGTCGCACTCCCATGCCTTTGCCGTGACCGCGTACCAGGCGGCCTGGCTCAAGCGCTACCACCCGGTGGAGTTCTTTGTGGCGCTGATGAACAACCAGCCGATGGGCTTCTACCCCATGGAGACGCTGAAGCAGGATGCCCGGCGCTTCGGGGCACGGTTTCTGAACCCGTGCGTCAACCGGAGCCGAGCGGTGTGCTCGCCAGAAGGCGGTTCGGTGCGGCTGGGGCTTCAGTTCATCACCGACGTGGGGGCGGAGTCGGCCAGGCTCATCACAGAGGAAAGACAGCGCCAAGGCCCCTACACCACCGCCGGCGATCTGGTGCGCCGGACGGGATTGAAACCCCAGGCTGTGCTCTCGCTGGTGCTGGGCGGGGCGTTCGACGCCATCACCGCCAACCGCAGGGAGGCGCTGTGGGAGTCGGGGCTGCAAACCCGACCCTCGGGCCACAACCAAACCGCCCTGTCGCTGCCCACGGACGAGCGCGTGCCCCCGCTTCCCGACTTCACCGAGCGGGAGAAGATGATGGGCGAGTACCGGGCCATGGGCATCTACCCCGCTGGCCACCTCATGGAGTTCATCAGACCCGATCTCGGCCCCAGGGTGATGCCCACCGCCGAGGTCGAGAAGCTCGGCGACGACGAAACGGTCAAAGTGGCCGGCTGGCCGGTGGCCCGACAGCACCCGCAGGGGCGCAACGGCACCGTGTTCGTGACCATCGAGGACGAGACCGGCGACACCCAGGTGATCGTCGGGGCCGACGTGTTCGCCCGGCGGCACCGGGAGCTGCGCAGTCAGGTGATCACGGTCACCGGGCGGGTTTCCACCTGGGACGGGACCGTGAACGTGATCGCCACCGACCTGCGCGCCGTCGACTCGGGGGTCGCCATGCCGCCGTCGCACGACTGGCACTGAGACAGCACTCGGGGGGTTGGTGGGATGCCCTGTTCAGGCTCATAATGGGGTCGAGATGTGTGGCCGGTACAGCCTGACCGCCAGCCTGGATGAGCTGGCCCGGCGGTTCGACTTCGACAGCAACCGGGATGACTTCGAGCCGAGGTACAACATCGCCCCCACCCAGCAAGTGCTGGCCGTGGTCGGCGGGATCGCCCGTCGAGCCGGCTTCATACGCTGGGGTCTGATCCCCCAGTGGTCCAAGGACGGCCCCTCCAGCCGCCCCCTCATCAATGCCAGAGCGGAGACGGTGGCCGAGAAGCCCTCGTTTCGCGACTCGCTGAAGCGTCGGCGATGCCTGGTGCTGGCCGACGGTTTCTATGAGTGGCAGAGGTCGGGCGACGCGAAGCGCCCGATGAGGGTCACTATGCGCTCGGGTGAGCCGTTCGCCTTCGCCGGGCTCTGGTCAAAGTGGACCGATTCGGAAGGAAGCTCTATCTCGTCGTGCGCCATCATCACCACCGCGGCCAACGAGGTGCTCAAACCGATTCACCACCGAATGCCGGTAATCTTGTCGAAGGAAGTGGAGGATCTCTGGTTGGACACCGCCCTCGACGACTCCCAAATGCTGACCCAGCTCCTTGAGCCCTATCCCGACGACGCCCTGGAGGCCTACGAGGTGTCTGCCCTGGTCAATTCCGCCTCAAACGACGTCCCCGAAGTCACCGCGCCGATCTCGTGAGGATGGCATGAAAATTGCCCGCAGTGGAGCAACTTGCCTGATAGCCGCAATCGCCATGGTGGCTGCCGCCTGCGGCAATGACGACGCCTCTGCGCCGCCCCCGCCAACCGCGTCGGCCACTGCCCAATCCACCGTCGAGGCAACTCTGGGGGCCACTGCCACCAGCACCGCGGCGCCCACGATTAAGACCACAAATACGCCCCCGTCTCCGGCGACCGAGGAACCAACGCCCGAGTCCACGCCGGCTCAAACTCCGGCACCAACCGTGGTGCCCACCGCCACTCCCTCGACCACCTCTGAGCCGACGCCTGAGCCCACCCCGACCCCTGATGTTGGAACAACCATCGAGGTGGAGGTGGCGGGGGGCAAACCTGTGGACGGGGTGCAGCGCTACCGGATCGACGCCCGAGACTCCGTCACCATCATCGTGAGCGGTGACACCACCGACGAGCTCCACATCCACGGGTACGACCTGGTGGTTGGATTCGCCCCCGGCCGGCCGGGCACCATCACCTTCGAGGCTGACATTCCCGGGATCTTCGAGGTGGAGACCCACCATCACGGCGACCTGGTGATGGAACTCCAGGTGGGATGACCGCTGAGCTGAACTCTGTCTTGGCCCACGGGGTGGGGTCGCGGGGCGATCTGCCCCTGCCGTTCTATCTGTTCGGGATCGGAGCGGCTGTCGCCTTGATGGCCACCTTCATCAGCTTGAGCTACTTCTGGCACCGGGCCTGGCTGCCGGCGGCCGCTTCGGGTCGGAGCTTCGGAACAGCGGCGGGCCGGGTGCTGGATGTGGTGGCGGTGCCGGCTCGGCTGGCATCGCTGGCGTTGTTCGTGCTGGCCCTGGCCAGCAGCGTGAGCGGCGCCGCGGTGGGAAGCCAGCGCTTCGGACCGCTCACGGTGTACGTGGCGCTGTGGGTGGGGATGGCGATGGTGGCCGCGGTGTTCGGCGATGTGTGGCGGGTGCTCAACCCGTTCGAGACCATCGCCGCAGCCATCGAGTGGACCGCAAAAAAGCTGGGGCTGCCCCCGATTGACGACACCGGCGAGATTCCCGGCGGCTACTGGCCTGCGGTGGTGGCGCTGTTCTGGTTCCTGCTGTTCGAGCTCTGCTACCACGAGGGCACAACCAACGAAGCGGTGGGCGGGGCCATGATCGCCTACACGCTGGGCATGGTGGGCGGATCGGCGGTGTACGGGAGGCGCTGGGTCCGCCAAGCCGACGGTTTCGGCGTGCTGTTTTCACTGCTGGCCAAGATGTCGCCGCTGTACCGAGACGACACCGGCGCGGTGCGGCTGCGGGCACCGCTGTCGGGACTGACCACCGTGACCCCCCGCATCGACATATTGGCCGTGCTGCTGATGGTGCTGGGCGGCACCACGTTCGACTCGCTGGCCGGAAGCACCCTGTGGCCCGACCTGGTGGGCACCCACCGGGGCTGGACCGCCACTGGCATCAACACCGCGGGGATGATCGTCGTCATCGCCATCATGGCCTTCCTCTACTACTTGGGATCGCTGGCCGTGGGCTGGTTCACCGAGCAGAGCGCCGCCGAAGTGGCCCGGCGCTTCGCCCACTCCCTAGTGCCCATCGTGCTGGGCTACACGGTGGCCCACTACTTCTCGCTGCTGGTGCTCGATGGCGGGCAGAACTTCCTGCGCCTGCTGTCCAACCCGTTCGACCGCGGTTCCAACTGGTTCGGTACCGCCGACTGGGCGGTGAACTTCTTCCTGGTGTCCACCGATGCCATCGCCTGGGTGCAGTTCTCAGCCATCGTCCTCGGCCACATCGCCGCAGTGCTGGTGGCCCACGACCGGGCCGTGGAGACCAGCGATGCCAGCGAGGCCACCTGGGCCCAGCGCCCCATGCTCCTCGTGATGGTCTTCTACAGCGTGGTCGGTCTCTGGCTGCTCCAAAAGGCCTAGCTGAACAACTCGGAATACAGTGGGACATGGCATCGCAAGCCGAGTTGGCCCACCTCAAGAACGACGAACCGCTCGAACACGTGCTGGAAGTGCTCAACGCCGACGGGGCGGTGATCGTGGAGGACTGCTTCAGCGCCGAAGTGATCGACCAGATCCTCACCGAGCTGATGCCCTACGCGGAGAAGCCCGATTCCAACCGGACCTTCATCAACCCCATGATCGCTGCCTTTTTCGGCGAGCACATCCGCCACGTAACCGGGCTGGCCTCCAAATCGCCCACCTTCGTGGCCGAGGTACTGCTGCACCCGCTGATGCTCGACATCGCTGATGCCGTACTGGGCCCCAACTGCGCCGACTTCCAGGTGAACGTGGCCCACATGCTGGTAGTGGGGCCAGGAGCCCAAGCCCAGTTCCCCCACCGCGACGAGGACGTGTGGCCTCACATGCCCCAACCCAGCCCCGAGATGGAGTTGTCGTCGGTGACTGCGCTGTGCGACTTCACCCGCGAGCTGGGCGCCACCCGGGTGGTGCCCGGCAGCCACCGCTGGGAGCCCGACCGCCAACCGGAGCCCCACGAGTTCGCCGACGCCGAGATGCCCGCCGGCTCGCGGGTGATCTACCTGGGGTCAACCATCCACGGCGCGGGCACCAACAGCACCGAAGACCAGCACCGGCCCGCCTTCCATTTGAGCTACATGCTGGGCTGGCTGCGCTCCGAGGAGAACAACTGCCTGGCCACTCCGCCCGATATCGCCCGCACCCTCCCCCGCCGGGCGCAGGAGCTGCTGGGCTACGACGTTCATGACGCCATCAACGACGGCGGCGGCTACCTCGGGGCTCTCGACATGAAAATCCCCGCCGACATGCTCGCCTCCGGCGATCTCTAGGCACCCTGGCCAGAAGGCAAACGCCCCCGGACGATTGGTCAGTCCGGGACTACGAGCGTGTCGCCGACTTGGATGGTGCCCGCGGAGGTGACCTCGGCGTTGGTGCCGAAGCAGGCGAAGGCCCCGTAGTCGAATTCCTTGCGGGCAGTGGCGGCAAGCACTTGCAACACTCTCTTGGCTTGCTCGTAGCCCGGCTGGGCCAAGGTGGTCATCACACAGCGGGGAGTGGCGTCACCGATCCGCAGCTTCACGCTGCCGATCTTGATGTCGAGATCTTTCCAGGCCAGATCGGCAAACTCCCCTGAGCCGCTGTCGTCATGGGCGTCGAGCACGATGTTGGGACGAAATCGCTTGGAACCCAGCATGACGCCGTCCAGCAGGGAGGCGAGGTGCGCCATTGACTGGTTGACGATGATGTGGACGGCCGAGGCATCGACAAACGAGGTCTTCTCAGTGAGCGCAGCGACGGGCAGGTCGACCTCCACGTCCGAGAGGACAGTGCCCGGGATCTCCGGCCACTCGCTGCCATAAGTCTCCTCGCGGCCTTCTTCCACTTCCATCACCTGCACTGGTTCTCCCAGTGCCTCAGTCAATGCGGCATCCAACTCGCTGCTGCCCGCGGTTAACTCCCGCCCGGCGGGGCCAGTGACGATCACGCTGCCGTCGGCATGGGTGTTCGCGCTCCAATCGAGGAGCTGGCCATAGGGACGGGGCCGCTTGGCACTGGCGATCTTGCCTGTCTCGATGTTGCGCACCGCCCATCGCCGATCCCCAACAATGGCACTGACGCGCAGCTCAAGGCTCTCAACCCGCTCCCCGCCCATCGACTTGACGGGATACCGCCACAACTCAGCAATGGAATAAGTAGTCATTCAGCGCCCCCGGCAGTGTGTTGGTTCAGGACATGGGAATGGGGTGTGTCAGGACATGGGAAAGTCGGTGTGGGTGATGGTTGGCGGTGTCGAAGGCTCAAGCGATCGTCTTGTCGGTTGTCCTGGAGGGCCTGTCCCAGGC
>JAJEGM010000006.1 GCA_022819825.1 Acidimicrobiia bacterium
TCAAACGCTCAGCCCGAGGCTACCGAAACCTACACAACTACCGGCTCAGAATCCTGCTTGCCGCCGGACGAAAACCAGGCCAAACTCAACCCGTCACAAAAATCAGAACCCGACGTCCCCGCTTCATCGCGTAGAGCCGACATAGTCCTTTCGACCCAGTTTGCTACCGAACGGCCCGCCGACCACAGCGTATGGTTCGTCGGCAGCGATCTCCGAGATCTGAAATAACCGAGTCGAGACAGTCACCAGGTGCCTATTATCCGCTCGATGTTGGAATAATGTCGCTGAGCACTCTGGTGGAGCGATCTGAGTTCCTGCGCCAAAGAGCCAAGCTTCTGGACAGTATCTTCAAGCGCAGCCTCCTCTGGCCTAACACTTACGTATCGACCTGGGTTGAGGCTCCAGCCCTGCTCTTCGATCTCCGCCACCGTCGCGGTTGCGCAGAGGCCAGCAACGTCTGCGTAAGAATCCTCGGGAAACCTGGCACTAAGCATCGCCTTGCTCCCTTCGTCAAATTCTGGCTCCTCCCCTCGCCAGAGGCGAACGATGTTGGCGAGGAACTCGATTTGCTGTGGCGTCCAGTTGCGGTGGGCCCGGTCGATCTGGTTGTAGATGTCTCGGGCGTCGATGAACAGCACTTGGTCGGCTTGGTCAGTGTATTTCTTGCCGCGGTCGAGGAACCACAGAGTCACGGGCAGGGTGACGGTGTAGAACATGTTCGTGCCGACGGCGATGATCACGTCGACGCTGCGATCCTCGGTCAGCTTGCGGCGGATTTCGAGTTCGCTGCCTCGGGCGTCTGATGCAGAGTTGGCCATGACGAACCCGGCCCGGCCGTTCCGGTTGAGCGCGGAGTAGAAGGTCTGGATCCACAGGTAGTTGCCGTTGTCGGGCTTGGGCAGCCCGAACGGGAACCGGGGGTCGTCTTCAAGCTTGGCCTTGTCGATCTTGTTGACGTTGAACGGAGGATTGGCCATCACGAAATCGAACTCGCCCACCGCGTCATGGAGATCCTCGTAGTAGGTGTTGCCCTCTCGTATGTCGCCAGCGAGCCCATGAACGGCGAGGTTCATCTTGGCCAACTTGACGGTGTCCCCGGTCTTCTCTTGACCGTAGACCGACAACTCCCGGCTGGGGTCGCTGCGGTGGCGTTCGACGAAGTGGGCCGACTGGATGAACATCCCGCCCGACCCGCAGGCCGGATCGTAAATCTTGCCGTGGAACGGCTCGAGGATCTCCACGATGAGCCGCACGATTGAGGTAGGGGTGAAGAACTCCCCGCCCTTCTGCCCCTCCGAGAAGGCAAACTCCCCCAAGAAGTACTCATAGATCAACCCGAACCCGTCCCCCTCAATCGCCCCCGGCAAAGGCCGCAGCAACCTCAGCAGCTCCCCCAAGATGTCGTCGGGAATCCGGGAGTAGTCCTTCGGCAGCACTCCCTGGAGATCAGGGTTGTAGACCTCGATGCCAGCCATAGCCTCGTTGACGGCCTTGCCAATATCAGCGTCCTCAGGAAGATTCAGCAGCGCCTCAAACCGCGACTCCTCCGGCAGATACAGCGCCCCGGCAGCCTGGTAGTCCTCCGCCCCAATCTGCCGCCGCTCAGACCCCGACCCCACCACCTCAGAAGCCTGAGCAAACCGCTCATCCGCATACCGCAAAAAGATCAGCCCCAACACCGGCGACGCATACTCCGAAGCCTTCAACCCCGAGTTAGCCCGAAGCTGATCCGCCGCCTCCCACAACTTGCTCTGAAGCTCACTCAGGTCCGTCGCCACACTTGTCCTCCTAGGCAGTCCCCCAATTCTGACCGCCCTGGAATGCCCAAGGCCCATGCAACGCTGCATCAATCACAGGTTCAGGTTTGGGTCGCAGGATATTCGGCAGCTTCCAGAAACTGGCGCACTGCGAAGATCCGGCCCTTCCTGCTGTTCGTTGAGCCCCTCGCGAGCGATTGAACAATGGAGGTGGTCGCAGGACGGGGCTTGTGTCGCTGGGCTCGTGCAGAATGTGGCCATGCCAACAGGCGAGTTGACCATTGAGCCAGATCATCTCGATCGACTGGTCAAGCAGAACGTCATTGCCGGCCTAGCGGAACTCGTTTGGAACGGCTTGGATGCTGAGGCAACAAAAGTGGAGATCAGCATCCGGCTCACAGACATGGGGGCGGTGGACCAGGTTGTGGTCACAGACAATGGTCACGGATTCAGCCCCGACGAGGTTGAAGTGCTCATGTCATCCCTCGGCGGGTCTTGGAAGCACACAAAGGCGGACCGCAGGACGAAGCACAGCCAGCGCATCTTGCACGGCAGCAAAGGAGAAGGCCGTTTTCAGGCCTTTTCGTTTGGGGACATCGCTCGCTGGGAATCAGTGGTGCAAGAAAACGGAGACCGACGCCTCACGAATCTCTCCATACGGCGGTCAGACCTGAAGAGCTTTGAATGGTCATGGGAGTCCACGGAGCGCGAAGTAGGCACGACGGTCACCGTGACTGCTGGGTCAAAAGAACCCAGGAGCCTCGCGCAAGACCATGCACTGAGGAAGCTCCTTGAGAGGCTTGCGCTCTATCTGACCCAGTACCCAGATGTGGAAGTCACCTTCAACGGACAGGCCCTCGACCCAGAGCCGTTGATAGACCGAAGGGAAACGCTACCCGTCGAATATTCAGATGAGCATGGTGCGCTGGCAGTCTCGGTGATTGAGTGGCACGACCAAGTGGACAGGGCGCTCTACCTATGCGATTCGAACGGAATCACTCTCGACTATGTTCCGCCCCGAATTCACGCGTCGGGATTCCACTTCACGGCGTACGCCAAATGGGATGGATTCCGAACCCACGAAAACGACTTGCCTCTGGCTGACTCGGGGCTGCCGGAAACAGCAGGGCCAATCGAGGCCACCCGCAATGCCCTCCGCAAGTACTTCCGGCAGCGCTCCATGGAACGCACACAGGGGCTGGTGGACACATGGCGGGAAGAAAACGTACACCCATACCCAGAGCCCCCGGCAGACGAAGCCGAGCGCGCAGAACAAGCGCTGTTCAACTACGTAGCAGTCACCGCGGCAACAGCAGTCAACAGCATTGATGACCAGCAAGCTAAGGCCCTAAGTCTCCAGACCATGAGACTGGCGCTGGCCCAAGACCCGGGTGCCGTCGAGGACGTATTCCGCGAGGTGCTGGCACTGCCCGAGGACAAGCTAAATGAGCTCCGTGGCCTTCTGACTAGGACATCTCTAGCGGCACTAGTCGGAGCGATGAAGAAGGTCACCGACAGGCTCAGGTACATCCGAGGGCTCCAAGAACTGCTCTTCGATCCCGACACAGCCCCGCATGTTCTTGAGCGCGCCCACATCCATGAGATCGTCGGAGCTGAGCCCTGGCTGTTTGGAGAGGAATATGCCTTGCACGTCTCTGACAAGGGACTCACTAGGCTGCTAGAAGCTCACTTGCAAGAACTCGGCCGGGACGCTGTAGTCGCCGAACCTGTGAGGGATCCCGAAGGAAGGATCCGACGTGTCGATTTCATGTTCGCTCGATCACTCGAGCACAACCGAAACCGCCGCGAGCACTTGGTGGTCGAGATCAAGCGGCCAACAGTCGAACTTGGCGAAGACGAGCTTCGGCAGATCGAGAGATTCGCCAGATCTGTTTCACGGCATAGTCGGTTCGACACCGACACCACAGAGTGGGACTTCCTCCTCGTCTCTAACGAAATGGACGAATACGTCCACGACCGCTCGAATCAACCCGACAGGCCCAAGGGTCTCGCATTCGAGTCACCAGATAGGAAAACCCGTGTTTGGGTCAAGACATGGAGCACGGTCATTGGTGAGGCTGAGCACCGAATGAAGTTCGTGAGAGACCAGCTTCAATACGACCCAGGAAGCGAAGATGCCATTGAGTACCTCCAAGAGAACTATCCGGAATGTGTTCCATCAGCGGTCTCGACTCCTCAGGATGCTGCCTGAGCCGCGTTCGGCGGGCTGAGTAGAGAGCACGTGAGGTGGGAGACTCTCGGCCCCCTGCTACCGCACCCGTACCTGCGCAGGAACCTCGACCAAAGCGGTATTGAACTCCTCATTCCTTGCCTTGATCCCCAGTTTCGGAGGCAACAACCGCTTGCCCCAGCTTGGACCGCACCGCGAGGCCATCGTCCTTAGCGAATTTGACGTCGCAAGCGGCAGAACGCAGCTGCTCCCCGAAGCCAACCCGAAATGGTTCAGACAATCCCTTCGTTCACAGCAGCCGATTCGGCATCCTTCCTGTCGTCCGAAGGAGCACTTTGTGGTGGTACGGCGTGCGGGCCTTCGCCGATGACCGCACCGATGCGAGCCTCAAGAGCGTCGCGCAACTCGATCGGGCTGTCCCAAGTGATGTGGGCGTATTGGCGGGTGTCGAAGTGGACGTCACTGAGCTTGTCGCGCCGACAGGTCGAGATGACGGGAATGCCGAGCCCACGGGCGAATCCTGCCTCGTAATAGACACTGCCCCGTGCGCCGCCTTCTCCCGAGGTGAAGTCGGCCACTACGAACCGTGAGCGGCGCAGTTCCCTGATGATCTCGTCATCGATCTTGTTGATGTGCTCAGTGCGGTCTATGCGAAGGGGGCTGTACCCGCAGTTTTCCACAGCCAGCTTGATTCCATGTGCGTACACGTCATCCATGGAATCGTCGAACCACATGGCAATAAACGCCTGAGAGGCCGCAGGGGCGGTTCGCTGTTCCTCGAGGTACGAAAACCCTTCCGCAGTGACCATGTAATCCTCTGGGCGGTTCCACCCTGGTTGCTGGCCAATGATCCAGTTCTTGTTCTCAAGGTACTCAAGCAGAAAGGTGACCTCGCTTGATCTGACCGACTCCGACCACGCGAGCGCACCCATGTCTAGCGGTTTGATATTCACGCGCTCTCCAATGAAATTGGTGATGGCAGCGGCATATTGAAGAAGCCCTACGGCTCGCTCATGGACCGAAGCCGCTACAGCGACACAGGCGTCGTCCACTAGTAACGCGTCAACAACCGGAAGCTCGATCCCCATCTGTCGAGCTTTGACAAGCCGATGAGTCAGTCGGGCCTTCGCATCTACCCCAAGCTCCAGCACGTCCTTAACCACATCTGCGGAGACCTTGTAATCACCACCTGCACGAAGCGACCCGCGAATCGCGATCGTCCCATCATCGCACGCCTCAGCGCTTTCGACTCCAAAACCCCAGATCAGACACTCAGCATGTCCACTGCTCACGGCGATCAGCGGGTACGGGGCGACAAGACACGCATCCAAGTCAGCCTATATGTTCGACGCACGCGGTAGCCCTACAAGGACAGGCTGACCGAAGGGCTTGCCGATATCCGAGGCCGACGAGCTAGCCTTCGCGCAGGTAAAGCGCTTGCTGGCCCAAGTGGCAGGGGCAATCCGCCCAAAGCCGGTGGTACACGGTCACTGGCACCATGCCAAGGATCTCGAGCGTTACGGAACCACCATCAAGGGCCTCGACTGCGACGGCACCGACTAGGCGGTCGCCCTGCTGGACTTGGACACGCTTGAGGTTGAGGACTGGGATCTGCCCGGCTCTGGCTATCAAGGGTGAGGCAACAGACCGACCGGACGGCCCAGAAGATGGCTGTGTCTTGCTCGTCAAGATCGCCATTCAGTGGGGTGGTCGTCGGTTGATTCGCAGGTGATCATCGGCCCATCATGCGATCAAGGGTGGACAAAAGCAGTTCGGTGGCCGAGCACGCCTCGCGCACAACCAGTAAGGCCATTTCAGGCGTCACTCCGGTCGGCAGAGTCCGTCCGTGACCAGTGCCTTCGAGATTCCGGAGTTCATTCGCCGTTCTTGCGATAGTCCAAGAGGCTCCGAGCATCGCCCGAACTTGCGTTCCTCCGGGCTGCGAGGTGTCGACATGCTGGGGGAGAAGTCTGAGCCGGTCGCGGGCGTGATGCCACAGCTCGTCGAACGACATTCGCGGGCCATAGGGAACTTTGAAAACCTCGAGGACGTACTTCGCCGTTGACTCGAGCATCTCCTTAGCAGTACCCAGTAGGAGGGCTGGGTCATCAGCGGCCCTACGAAGCCTTTCGAGCTGATCATCAATCGCGGGCCGACCCTCGACGGAGCCAACTGCGCCGACCCCAGCGGGCCGCAGATCGGCGTCATCATCAAGCTCCCAGTCAATCCGGGCGAACGCCTTCTTGAGGGTTCGCACATTCGCGCGGCGATTGGCCTCTCTTGCCGGGTCGCTACCCGCTGTGAAGAAGCCAAATGCTCGGTACTCGGTGAGCAATGAGTCGATCAGTTCGCGGGCGCGATGTGGATCACGAACTGCCGCCTCGACGGTATCCCTGACCCTGGTCTCCTTGCTCGGCTTGGCATCGAAGTCTCTGCTCAAGGAGTCATAGGGGCGTACCTTTCCGTAGCCTCCCCGGGTGAAGGCGCGAGTTAGCTCTCTGTGTTTTGGGCCGTCGCCGCCGCCCACAAACGCTCCGAGCGCAGCGGCAACCTCGTCGCTCGCTGGGTGTCTACTCATGACTAGGCAAGTTTGAAATCACAATTTTGTCATTCTACTGGCCTCCAATTGTCGAAGCGCCGGGGTTTTCTGCATGAGTTCGCCGATCAGGTAGCGCTTACTACACCGGGGATGATGCTTTGAGCTCAGGGCCGGTTGAGCTCCGAGAGAGAGCGGCTCTTTGAGTGGTGGGGTGTGGGGTGACGGTGGAAATTCAGAGAGGTTTCGCAACCAGGCGAATGCTCTCGTCGCGAGCTTGCTGCTTCCGGGGTTGTGGAGTGGATGCCTCTCGCCCCTACGATGCTCGGCACTTGGCTCTATGGGACCTGGCTTTGATTCTGATGCGATGGCGCGGATCGAGCGGTTCTTGGACGATTATCCGGCCGGGCACCTCCACGTCGTAACCGGGTACACGTCGATGGCGGGGCTGGCATGGCTGGCGCGCAGGGCAGCGAAGAGGCCCGTGACGGTGGTTGTCGGTGACCTGCGAACCGGGATGGACAACTTCGAAGCCCGCGATGCCGCCGAAGCAGCAGAGTTCATCTCGCGCCCAGACGTTCGGATTCTCAATTGGTACCGGACCGGCAAGAACAAAAAAGGGGCCGCCATCGCCCATTCCAAGGTGTTCGCCGTAGAAGGGCCTGAGGGGAAGCCGATCGCAGTGCTGGCGGGGTCTGCCAACCTCACGATGACCGGGTTGAGCGCCAACGTGGAGACGATGGTCGAGGCAGTCCAAAAGGACCGGGATGCAGCCTTCAAGCAAGTTGTCTGGCTGGAGCGTCAGGCATGGGACGCCACCGACAGGGTCATGGAGAAAGCCCGGCCAAAAGAAGCCGCAGGGGCCGGTTGCATGCCGGCGCTTGTGTCAGCCGCATTGGCCCTTGCCCGGTACGCCGTTTTGGGCAGGCACACACCGACAGCGAGTCCCGAACCCTTTGGTGGGCCACCGCCTAGATCTCTTAAACGACATGTCCTACGCCATCTCTTCCACGGAGATCTCCCAAGTGTGGTGACCAGCCAAGAGGGGGATGCTCTGTAGAGGAACCCCTGACCAATTGTCACCGCCGTCCGTAGTCTTGAACTATGGGGTTGTCAATCCTCTTGCGCTTGCTGCCGAGGCCAGCGAAACAATGGATTGCTGTCGTCATGGCGCTCTTGATCCTCCTTGTATCGCCTGTTCGCGGCTGGGTGATCGACCGTCAGGTCAGCTTCTTGGAGAGAAAGCTGGAACGCATTTTGGAGCACATGGAGGATGCTCCCATCAACGGGGCCCCAATGTCTGAATGAACCACGCAGAGCTGGAGCAAATGTCTGATCTTCCTCCCACAATGAGCGCCCAAACTGTGGTGTCCTCGCACAAATCACGGGGCTGTACATCGCCGTGGCATCCATTTGTGTATCGGGGGCCGGTGATTGCGATCAAGGTACCGTGACCGAATGTCCCAGCCCCCGAGTGACGCAGACGTTGAACTTGCCAGAAAACTCCTTGCGCTGTGGGACAACGGCAACGGAGTCTCCAAGAGCCAGTTGGAACGAGAGACTTGGGATGATGGGTCTTCTCATGGCCGGAGGTTCGACCGCTTCATCCGGGGAACGCTTGGTGTAGAGACATCGCGGCGCTCGCGGCAGACAGACCGCATCGCCGACCTCGAGACACAGATCGTGTCGCTGGGCGCGCACCCCGTCGGTGCAGAGGAAGTCGAGTGGCAGGTCCAGCTACAACAGGCCAGGGCCTCTTGCCTCGAAGCGCTGCGCATCTGGAACGACCCAACGAGCGCGTTTCGAACTGGAGCATTCTCGTTGCTGTTCGTCACCGCATGGAACAGTCTTGCGTTGGCGCTGCTTCAGCGAGAGGACAAGGAATGGAGGCGTCTTGACTCGTCTGGTCAGCCGACTCTCATTGATGGCACCGAGCAGTCGCTGGACACGCTTGAATTGATTGGTAGAGCATTCGCCGATTCTGAGTACCGCGGCATCCGGGAGAACCTTGCACGGTGGGTCGAGATTCGGAACGCTGTCGCGCATCGGCACCTTCCAGCACTCGACTACGTCGTCATTCCACTGGCACAGGCAGGGCTGCTGAAGACCGAGACCGTCCTCGTGGACGTCTTCGGCGCCGAATACGCGCTCGGAGAGAAGCTGTCGGTGCCATTGCAACTCTCAGGATTCCGGGACCCCGACGTGCTTGGGTCACGCAAGAAGCTCCAAGCATCGCTGCCGCTTGATGTACAAGCCGTGCTCTCCCGAGCCTACGAAGCGACTGCTGACCTCCTGGCCGACCCCACCTACATGATGCGTGTCGCATTCATTCCCGCCGTACCGGCGTCGGGTAGAAGTCCCGATGTTGTGTCGTATTTCGTTCGACCCGGCGAAGTGCCCACGGAACTCGAAGAAACCCTCGACAGATATGTCGTTCTGACCAAACCGACAGCTCGCCCCAATTTCCGTGCTACGCAGGTCATCGACGAGGTGCAGAGGCGGACTGGTTACAAGCTCAACACGAACCAGCACGCGCTGTTGTCGAGGACTCTGGGGGTGCGGCCTGACCGCGGCGAACCGGATGGCACGCTGGACATCAAGTACGCGGAATACATCACGAGCTTCAAGCGCTACCTGTACAGCCAAGCGTGGATCGACCTGATCGTGGACAAACTGTCGACTCCCGAGGAGTTCGAAGAACTGACTGGCGCCCCTCCGGCGCAGGTTGACACGACCTGACCGGGTGTCTGTAAGAAACTGCGATCGCAGCTGGCTCTGTGGAGGTCAGGCTGGATATCGACCGGCCTTAGTCAGCCATGCCGAGCAGACCTGCGAACTCAGAGGGCTTGAGGTTCGACGCGGTGTCGAGCACGATTCTGGCTCTCTGGTGCGCGCGTTCGCGCTGCTGGGGTTATGATGATGTTGCAATTATCAAAGGCGCTTAGGTTGCTAACCGAACGCCGACTCCTACGGCCGCCTTCGGGCGGTCGTAGCTGTTTTGGGGCATGCACTTCTGCTACATCGATGAGTCTGGCGGTTTCGAAGCGCCGAATCTGAGTCCGGCTGCGACGCCGCTTGTTGTGATCGTCGGGATCATCTTCCCGGCTTCTGCTGTTGCGCCGTTGACTCTTGATCTTCTCGACGTGAAGCGGAGATTCAAGTCCCAGCCCCAAAGGCACCACCTCAACCATCTGCTTGACGAGATCAAGGGCTCGGGCCTTCGCAAGGGCGTGCGATCAAGAAGCCGACGGGAGAGGCGCGGAAAACTGGGTGTGCTCCATGAGACTGTCCGCCTCCTCGAAGAACATGACGCTCGAATGATCGGGCGGATCTTGGTCAAAAGGCCTGCTGAGGGGCTTGACCCGGACAAAGAGTACCCGCTGTCGGTGCAGATTATCGCCCGACACTTCAACCGATTCCTTGAGGCAAACGACTCTCACGGCCTGATCATGTGCGACAACAGAGCCCATGACGATGACGTGCGGGTCTCCCACTCACTGCTCACCCGCAAGCTCAAGGCCACTGGAGATGAATTGCCCCGAATCTTGGAGTCAGTCGTCTTCGCCAGAAGCAGCAACCACGCAGGGCTTCAGATCGCGGACATCGTTGCCTCTGGGTTGCTGTTCCCCATCGCCGCTCGGGTGTACTGCGCCGATTGGGCGGGCAGTGCCCACGCACACCACAGGTTTGAAGAACTCCAAGCCAGGTTTTCTGCCCGGCTGAAAGAGCTTCGGTACGTATATCAAGATGACGAAGGAATGACACGCGGCGGGATTGCAGTCAGCGACAAGTACCGGAACCAGCCTTCCAGATTGCTGTTCCAGTGATGGGGCAATCGGGTTTTTCCCTGCTGGATGCAGAGCCACACTGACCGATCCCCCCATTCACATCGGAATAGAGGGTTTCGGAGGGTTGGCGACAGGGTCTGGGCTGTGGAGGAATGTTATTTATGTTGCTTATGTTCAAATAGGATTCAATAAATAACAAGATAAGTTCGTCTATTCACACTTATTCAGGGGGATGTTGTCACAGGGGTCGGTATACTTGCATGTATGGAGTTTGGGCCTCTTGAGCAGGGGAAACGAGCTGAAGACAAGCCATCTGGGGCGGTTTGGCCGGAGGTGGTTGACGTCGATGGGTTGTCGTTGTCGGAGTTGCGGGCGCGGCTGGGGTTGATCAAGAAGGCTGAGGCTCGACTGGCGGCGATGAAGACGGCCACGCTGGCTGCGTATTCCAACCGGGGAGGCAAGGGTTTGGCCCGCCGGGTGGCATTGGAAGAGCTTCAGGCCTCCAAGCAGCAGGCCCGGCGGGAGGTGGAGACCGCCTCCCAGTTTTCCCAGGTTCCCGAAACCTTCGACGCGCTGGGTGCCGGGGACATTCCCGCGGACCACGCCAAGCAGATCGCCAAAGCTGCTTCCCAGGGGCCGGTTGATGAAGCCGTGCTGGTGGAGGCGGCCCGACACCAGGACTTCGGCACTTTCTCTCGGACGTTGCGCGACCACCAACATGAGCAATCGGGCGACGACGGCAAGTCGCTGATGGCCAAGCAGCGGGAGCGCCGCGACTTGAGCTTCTTCAAGTCGCCCGACGACGGCATGTTCATCTTGAACGGCCGGTTCGACCCCGTAGCGGGGAATCGCATCGAGGCTGCGCTGGCCGATGAGGAACGCCGTCTGCGCAATAGCAATGGCGACAAAGCGGCGGCCGATCAGGCTACGTTCAACCAGCGCCTGGCCGACGCCCTGGAGAATCTGGTCTGCGCCGAGTCTGGCGATCGCAAGCCGCAGGGCACCACCCTGGTGGTGACTGCCGATTGGGACTCGCTTAATCAGAAGCTCGCCGATGCCCGCCTGCTCGACGGTACGCCTCTGCCTCTGTCTGAGGCTCTGCGGCTGGGCTGCAATGCCGACATCTTGCCTGCCCTATTCGATACTCAGGGTCAGGAACTGTGGCTGGGGCGCAAGTACCGCTCGGCTACCGACGCCCAGCGGGCCGCTCTCATCGTCAGGGACAAGCACTGCATCGGCTGCGGCCGCTCGGCGGCCTGGTGCGAGGTGCATCACATCACCGAATGGTTCCGAGGCGGGCTCACCGACATCGACAACCTGGTGCTGGTATGCACCGGCTGCCACCACAGCATCCACGACGACGGCTGGGTTGTGCATCGAAACAAGAACGGCACCTACGAGTTGCGACCGCCACCCGAGCCCTGTCCCGATCTCCCTCCCTGGAAATCAAAATCCAAATCACCTCCCCACGAGGCCGACCCATTTCCTGATGTAGGAGTCAGCAACCAGCGTCCTGCAAGAGTTGAGTCTGTGCTGTTGAGCTGACTCCGGGGTTGAACTCAGTGTGTCGGTGTCCTCTGGGGTGGATCGCTGGTACTGCCGGAATGTGCTGTCGAGCTGAACTCATAGCTGAACTCTCAACTGGCCTCAGAGTGTGTTGTCGGTGGGTCGGGCCATACTTGTGGGGTGCCGGGGCGAGTTCGGGATTGGGAGGTGGCCGGGGGAGTGGTCTTGCGGGGGGAGCAGCTGCTGCTGGTGCGTAACCGGCGCCGGAACGATTCAGTGGAGTGGAGCACGCCCGGCGGGGTGGTCGATCCCGGAGAGACTCTGTTGGAGGCGCTGGGCCGGGAAGTGCTGGAAGAGACCGGCATCCAGGTGAGTCTTTGGGAGGGGCCGCTGTATGAGATAACCGTGGATTTCACCGATCTGGGATGGCGCCTCCGAGTGGAAGCCCACCGGGCGGTGTACTGGAACGGCGAGATTGTGCTGGAGGATCCCGACGGCATCGTGGAACACGCTGATTTCTACGATCACGAAGAGTGCGAGACCCACTTGGTGCAGAGCCCTCGCTGGGTACGCGAGCCGCTGTTGGAGTGGTGTCGCCGGCGTCCCAGCCAGATGCTGAGCTATCGCTACCAGGTGACCGGCACCGAGATCGACGGCCTCACCGTGGCCCGTCTCTCGTAGTCCCATCCGGCAATGGCGAAGAGCACTCAAAGCGGCGATACCCAATCGGGCACCATCCTGCACGTGGACATGGATGCCTTCTTTGTGTCGGTAGAGCTGCTGCGGCGTCCCGAGCTGCGGGGCTTGCCGGTGGCAGTGGGCGGTTCGGGTAGTCGGGGAGTGGTGGCGTCGGCCTCCTACGAGGCCCGATCGTATGGGGTCTCATCGGCCATGCCCGCAGGGCAGGCCCGCCGACTGTGCCCCGAGATCGTCTTCTTGCCCGGCGACCACCAGCTCTACCAGGAGGTGAGCGGGCGCATCATGGTCATCCTCCGGTCGTTCACTCCGCTGGTGGAGCCCTTGTCGCTGGACGAGGCCTTCCTGGATGTCGCCGGTGCCCATCGCGGGCCGGTCGAGATAGGCCATTTGATCCGAGGACAGGTCCGCGAGGAAGAGGGCATCAACTGCGCGGTGGGGGTGGCTGCGATCAAGTTCTTGGCCAAACTGGGCTCCAAGCTGGCCAAGCCCGAGCCCACCCGGTCGGGACCGTCGGAGGGGGTGGGCGTGTTCGAGGTGCCAGTGGGGGAGGAGCGGGCGTTCTTGGCCCCTCGCCCGGTGAGCGACATCTGGGGGGTGGGCCCGGCCACTTTGGCCCGCCTCAGCCGGATTGGGATCGCCACTATCGGGGAGTTGGCCGGGTTTCCCCTTGAGCGCCTCGAGGAGGTCGTCGGCAAGGCCCACGGCCAGCATCTGCACAGCTTGGCCAATGCGGTGGACCCCCGTCCGGTGATTCCCGAGACAGCACCCAAGTCGATGAGCCATGAGAAGACGTTTCCCCGCGACGTGCACACCCACGACGCCCTTGGAGCGGAGTTGGTTGCCTTGAGCGATTCGGTGGCCTCCCGGCTGCGGACGGCAAGGGTGGCGGGGCGGACGGTCACCATCAAAGTCCGCTTCGGGGATTTCACCACCATCACCCGGTCTCACACCCTGGCGAGTCCGGTTGACTCGGGGGTGGTGTTGGCCCGGGAGGCCAAGCGGCTCTTGGAGGAAGTGGATGTGGACCCAGGTGTTCGCCTCATAGGAATAGGAGTGTCGGAGCTTGAAGACCCCGGTCAGCGCCAGCTTTCCCTGGAGGATGCCGGCGCTCCTTCATGGCACGACGTGGACCGGGCCGTTGACCGCATCAGAGACCGCTTTGGAACCGAGGCGATTCACACCGGAGGAATCGCCGACGCCGGCCCTCGACAAACCGGCTGGACCCGGCCGGGTTGAGTCCGACAACCCCTTTGGCGCCGATAGCTGGCATTGTCTCAGGGGTCGGCCTGTGAGACACTTAGCAAGTGCCACTTTCCGAGGACGAGCAACGCATCCTCAGTGAAATAGAGGAACGGCTCTATGAAACCGACCCCGCGCTGGCCCGCGAAGTCGGCCGGACCACGGTGTTCACCCATCCGGCCCGCAATCTCCGACTGGCGGTGCTGGGCTGCATAGCGGGGCTGGTGTTCATGATCCTGACCCTCTCCACCTCGTACTGGCTGTCTTTCCTTGGCTTCTTGGTCATGTTGGCGGCATCGCTGTGGGGGTGGAGCAACCTGCGCCAGCTTGGGCGGTTCGGGCTGCAACAGATCAGTGACAGCATCAACCGTGGCGACGTGAGCAACTACTTGCGCTCACCGGGCCGTCGAATACTCAATCGACTGCGTCGCGGTGGCGCGGAGCAATCCGAGCGCGACTAGCTCGGACAGACTGCCGGCAAACAAGCCTCAGCAATCAGGGGCCCAGAAATCAGGCCCCGGCAATCAGGGGCCCAGAAATCAGGGTCCAATGGTCCAGCTGGGGCCGCGCCGTCCTCGCCATCGCGAGCCGAAGAGCGGCTGGGGGTTGAAGGCCGCGGCCAGCTTCTGCCCCCGGCTCACCCGGAAGTTCACCTCGGCCCGCACCGACAGCGACCATGTCCGGGCCAGCCACTGATTTCGATCGCTGGGCTCTGAGGGGGCGAACGTTGCGGCTGCGGCAAGTTCGCCCAGTTGTCGCAGGTCAGGGCTGTGAAGCGGGACTTGCTCAATGGCCCGACGGGCAAACTCGGCATAGGTCTCGTCCAATCGGGGAGTCATGTTGATGAGGGCTAGTGATTCGACCGTTTCCGTCCACAACAGTCTGATCTTGCCCCGATTGCCAGTGATCTTGAGGAATCGCCGCTGACTTTGGACCTGCTTGAACCAGGGGATGAGCAAAATGAGCAGCACGGCCAGCACCGGGGCCAATATCGCAATCCAGGTCGTCCAGGTCATCCCTCCGCCTCGGCTACCCCCGAAATCGACCAGGGGGTTGTCCAGGTCCGGGGATTCAGGGGGGAAAAGGCTCTCGAAGTCGGTGGGGTTGTCGGGAGTGAACGGGGAATCGAGGTTCGGGTCATCCTCAACCGGAGCGATTTCCGATGCGCCGATGGCCTGGTCCTCGGCTATTCCGGTGTAGTTCTGGGCACCGGGTGCGCCGCGTCCTGGCGTGGGTTCGAAGGACACCCATCCCGCACCGGCCAAATACACCTCGGGCCAAGCATGGGCGTGCCTTCCGCTGACTACGTAGAGGTTCGGGTCGTCGGGGTCGGCTTCGCCCACCGTGAAGCCCACCGCCACTCGAGCTGGCAGGCCCACCGACCGGGCCATGGCGGCAAACGTTCCGGCAAACTGCTCGCAGTATCCCCGTCGGTTGCTCAAGAACTCTTCAATGCGGTTCTCGGAATGGCCGGGGGTCACATTGGTGTCATAGATGAAGTCCCCGCTGCGGAAGAATGCCTGGAGGGCCAGCGCCTGCTCATAGCCCGAACCGGCTCCGGCAGTCAGCTGGGTAGCCAAGTCCTGCACCCGAGGACTGAAGTCGGATGGCAGCGCGGTGTAAGGCTCCACTTCGGGAATCATGGCGGTATCAAGCGGGATGGCTTTGAGCGCCTCGGGGTCGAATCGCGGCAACGCGGACGACACGGTATAGGTGAGTCCGTTGGAGCTGACCATCGATCGCCCCACGATGAGGGTGGAGGATGAGGGCTCGTAGCTGATATCGATTGTTGCGGATGCTCCGGATGTCAACGACCGGGGTTCGAAGGCTGCGGGGACCCACACTGCGCCCAGCTGCTCGATGCTGAAATGCTGGACGGACTCGAGCACGCTGGTGCCCGACTGGAAGAGCGTGGGCAGTTGCGTGGGTCCGGCGGCATAGTCGGCTCGGGAAGTCCATACCCGACCGTCGAATTGATCCAACGAGGTAAGCCTCCAATAAGACCGATCTTCAGCCCGCACCTGGAACATCACCGCATCGCCTTGGTTAACCAGTCGGCCCCTGATGTCGACCAGGGGGCTGATCACTACCCTTCCCGAAGTCCTCTGGCCTCGGTTGACGGCTTTAGTCAGGTCGACGATCGGATCATCTTGGGTGCCCAGAACCGGGCTGGCGGCAAGGGCCCCAATCAGTGCGACGGCTGCGATAGCCGAGCTTCCGACCAATAGCGCCCGGCGCCCAGACGAAGCCCGTCCCTCGCCCCCCAGCCACCGGGCATCGGCGGTTCGGGCCGCGACCCGGTGAATCGAGGCGAACAGCAGCAGGGCCCCGGTGAACACACCGATAGTCAAGACTCGGTGTTGGCCACCGCCCACCAACCCCACGAAGCCGGTGGCGGCGATGGGCAGCACCATTGGCTCGAACAGGGCCCGTGTTCTCATGGCGGCCCAGTCGTAGACAAAGGCCAGCAGCCACAACGCGGCCATAGCACTCACGATGAAGCCGTCGCTCGGCGCCACCGGGGGGCTGATTTCGCCGAATACCGTCCAGGCCTGCTCCAGATCGTCGCCCAGCTCAGCCCAGGTGCTTCCCAAGGGCAGGCCCCAGAAAGCAGTGCTCCAGTAGTGGGACCATGTGACCGTCAGCACCAAACCGACGCCACTGGCCAGCGTGGAAACCAGCATTCCCCAACCGATGCGGCGGATGGCAATGGCCAGCAGATGGCTTATCGCCGCGGCAACGTACACTGGCAGAACCCAGCCATCTCCTTCAAACACCCGAATGAGGCTGAAGGCGGTGGCCGCGGTCAGGACCGGCCCGGTGGCCTCTAGGGCCGCTTCCCATGCGCCTGATATACGAGAGGTGATCATGGGCGTTGATCGAAGGCAGTGGATGCAGCCGGGAAGGGCGGTGTGGAGGACTCCTCATGGGAGGCCGTATGCATTGTCCATGTGTCGGCAAATCCCGAGGGCTCATCCACGGGCAGCAAGGTCGTCCCCGGGACGAAAGTCGGGGTCAAGCGCCCCGCTTGCGCCAGCTCTAAAGCAGCGAACAACACCACCGTCTTGGAGGTGAACTGCGAGCCCAGCGGCGTCAGCGATCCAGCCTCGGTGCCATCTGCTTCAGCGACAACGGCCACCACCAGCCCGCCGCCGTGCTCTCGCCCCAGCCGCTCAACCGCACCGATCAAACTGCCGACGTCGGGACTGACGAGGGCCAAGTGCTCGTAGATCTTGTGAAGGTGAGCCGAATCACATCCAAATCCGCTGTCGTAGTCCGCAGTCGTCGTCAACCGGGTTTGATCTCCCCGGCGCAGGCTGGCCCGACAGATGCTGGCCGCGGCCGACACCATGGCCTCGAAACGCTCGAAGCCGGCCTCAGCGTCTAACTGCGCGCTCCGAGTATCCAGCAAAACAGTGGTGTGAGTGTGGGAGAACTCCTCGAACTGGCGGACGATCAGCTCGTCGTGATGGGCGGACGACCGCCAGTGAATGTGACGCGGGTCGTCTCCCCTCTGAAACGGGCGCAATCCGTACAGCTCGTCGCCGCTTTGGGCCATGGGGCTGCGCCGAACGGCGTCGAACGTGTTTCCGGGCAGGCGGGGGGGAGGCTTGATCGGGACGACTGCCGGGTAGACCAGCGCCTCGGCTTTGCCCCCGACCAGGAAATGCCGGGCTGCCATGCTCAGAGGATCGGCCACGGTCAAGGTGAGCGGCCCGGTAATGGCCCGACCTCTCTCTTCGGTAGGCAGTCGGTAGCTCACCGTCAAACTGTCACCCGATGAAACCGGTGCCACCAGCAGGTCTGGTGACCGGAAGTCGCTTATCGAGTTCTTGGTGGAAAACGAGATTTCATCGGCCAGTCGCAGCACCGGGGTGCGGAAGCGGCTGGGGTTGGCCAGCTCCAGCTGCACATGGCACTCGCTGCCCACGTGTATTTGCTGCGGTTTGAGCGACCGGGACATTGCCCGCAAAGGAGGGCAGACCTTGACGTAGGCCAACGCGAGGACAGCCACCGCGGTGCCGGCGACGCCTACGGCCAGCAACTCGCTGGAGCCGAACACCCAGCCTGCGGCTATCAGCAGCGCCGACCCGATCAGCAGCAGCCAGCCGGAAGGGGTGAGCATGGTCGGACTGGTTCTAGTCGACGGGGGCCGGAACCGAGCTCATGATGTCTTCGACGATGCGAGTGGCTGGAGTGCCTCGAGCCCGAGCCTGGGGGTCCAACAGCAGCCGATGGGCCAATACGGGTACAGCCAGATGCTTCACGTCGTCGGGAAGCACGTAGTCCCGCCCCTGAGCAGCGGCCCGAACCCGGCTCGCCCGCTGAAGTGCGAGGGTTGCCCGGGTAGACATCCCCAAGATGAGGCTGGGGTGGTCTCTAGTGGCGTTGGCGATCTGCACCAGATAGCGCTTGATCCCCGGAGCCATGAACACCTTGCTGGCGTGGTCGGCCAGCATGCTCACCGTCTGCGAATCCACCACCGGGCGAAGGGTGTCCAGCGGGTTGTCAGTGCCATGGGCGTCGAGAATCTCAAGCTCGTCCTGCTTCGAGGGGTAGCCCACCTCGATTCGCATCAAGAACCGGTCAAGCTGGCTTTCCGGCAGCGGATAGGTGCCCTCGTGCTCAAGCGGATTCTGGGTGGCGATCACCATGAACGGCCGGGGGAGGCTGTGGGTGGCGCCGTCCACCGTGACCTGTCGCTCGGCCATGGATTCCAACAAGGCCGACTGGGTCTTGGGCGAGGCGCGGTTGATCTCGTCGGCCACCACGATCCCGGAGAACACCGGTCCGGGCTGGAAGTCCAGCGAATTGGCCGCTCGGTTCCAGATCGTGGCCCCCACCACATCGGAGGGGAGCAGGTCGGGGGTGAATTGGATGCGGCCGAACTCAGCCTGCACGGTGATGGCCAGAGCCTTGGCCAGGCTCGTCTTGCCCACACCGGGGGCGTCTTCGATAAGCAGATGCCCCTCGGCCAGCAGGCAGGTAACGGCCAAGTCCAGCACATCGGGCTTGCCCATGATGGCCTTGCCGATATTGGAGACGATGGATTGGAACTGCTCGGCAAACAGCGGTTCCCCCGTTTCTCTCATCGCCATACCGCTGAGTCTCTCAGGTGCCGTGGAGTCGGGGCCAACGGGTCGGCATGTCCACAAGCATCTCATTGGCGCTGGGACCGTGATCGCGCAGCGTTCCCCGGCGCCGAAAGGCCACGTGATAGCGCTCCGGCTGTGACGTCCAGCAGACGTTTGGGATCAGCCCGGAGACGATGGCGTCGTCACAGTCCTCCAGTTCCACCCGGCGGGCGCCCGACAGCCATACGGTGCGCTGGAGCACCCAGGCGGCCTCGGCGGCCTCGGGATCCAACACCTCCTCGCACCAGCGGACGAACCCGCCCTTGAGCTGACGACCGCCGAACGGCTCAGGTGATTCGATCTCCAGGGTCGCGGCCATCCGCCAGCGGCAGACCTCGATCCCGTCCCGCTCGATCCAGGCCTCGAACGGCGGCTGGTCCCAGTCGGGCACGGTGGCGTCGTATTGGCGGGTGCCGACTCGCCCCCGGGCAGCGTGGAGCACCCCGAGAACGGCAGCGTCATAGAGGTGAGTGCATTGCTGGCGGACGTCGGTCCAGGCGAACACCTCCGACGCGGTGGTGGTCAGCGGGCAGCCCACCAGGGCCTGGAGCTGGTCGAGTGCGCCGGAGCACGGTTCCCAGGGCATCCTGGGCCCGGCGGCGGACGCATTGGTGATATGGCGGCCGTCATGGGTGAGCGCCGCCTCGTAGTGGTGCATGTCGTCCTCAAGGCCGACCACCACCGTTTGGGGGTCGGGGGCGATCATCCGCAGCCGTCGGCGGAAGGCGCCGCTGCCATGGCGATTGCGGACCAGCGCAGGCTGTCGTTCATCCTGGGGCACTGGCCGATGTTGGCACACCGACCGCGGACGACCAGATTCATCATTGGGGCAAGTAGCAAAAGGGAGACGACCAGATTCATCATTGGGGCAAGTACTGTCGGCTGATCGTGTCTGTCCCGTCTTCTCCGCTTCGCGCCTTGTCTCATCGGGGATTCCGGCTGTTCTTCATCGGCGTGTCCATTGCCACCACCGGGCAGTTCATGCAGTCGCTGGCCGTGCCCTTCTACATGAACCAGCTGACCGACTCGAATTGGTGGGTGGGCAGCTCGGCGTTCGCGGTGCTGATCCCGTCGCTGTTCATGACCCCGGTGGCCGGTATATGGAGCGACCGGATGAGCCGGAAGGCCCTCTTGTTCGGATCATTCTTCACCCAACTAGCCTGCTCGGCGGTATTCTTGGCACTGTTCACCGCCGACCTCCTCACCCCGTGGCTGATGATCGGCATCCAGGTGGTGGTGGGGGTGGCATCGGGGTTCCAGTGGGCCCCCACCCAGGCAATGACCGTGCTGTTGGTGCCGCCTGAAGATCTCTTGTCGGCGGTGCGCTTCGTGTCGCTGTCATTCACCGCCGGGCGTGCGCTAGGCCCGGCGCTGGCCGGGCTCACTTTGCTCAATTGGGGTCCGGGACCGGCGTTCGCGGTGACCATTGTGGGCTTTGGCTTGGGTTTGGCCTTGATGGCTCCGATGAGGCTTCGGGCCACGGAACCGGTTGAGCGAGAGCCGTTCTGGTTGCAGTTCCGCCACGGTTTGGATTACGTCAGGCGCCGTCCCGCCATGCGCCTGGTGATGTTCACCTCATTCGCCGTAGCCAGTGTCGGAGCGGTTTTCGCGTTCGCCCTGGTGGAGAGCGTGGCTGACGATGTGTTCGCTCTCAGTGATGGCGGCTTGGGCTGGCTCACGGCGACGTTCGGTTTCGGGTCGATGCTGGCCGCGCTGTACGTCACCAGATACGGAGATCGCCACGCCCGGTCCCGGGTCGAGATGACAGCAGTGGGGGTGTACGCCGTCGGGGTATTGGTTACCGGCGCGACTTCTTGGTTGGTTGTCGGCCTGTTGGGATACTTGATCTTCGGAGCGGGGCACATGGCCCATGGCGTGACCATGAACAGCGCCCTGCAAGTGCAGGTGGATGAGCAGTTTCGAGGCCGGGTCATGTCGGTGTGGCTGATGTCGGTGCTTTCCGGGCTGCCTATCGGCGCGTTCATCGGGGGATTCTTGGGCGACCTGGTGTCCATGCGGTTCGTGGTGCTGGTGTACGGGGGATTGCTGGCTGTCTTTTGGGCGACCACGGTCATCCGGTCCCGCGGTTTCGCCGGCCTCGACCTCGGCCCCGGCTGATCCATTGCGTGCTGGGCCGTGCTCGCGGAGTACGGTCGGAGGTCGATGGGAGAGAGCATTCAGGCCCCGGGGACTCGGCTGAGTCGAAGAGACCGCTTTCTTCACGAACCTCGCTTTCGGGACTGGAATTGGGTGGAGACCAACTGGTTCTGCTTCTTCGTGCCTGAGGAGGCGATGGTCGGGCACCTGCGCTCGATGTGGCGGCCCACGCTGGGAGTGGTGGGGGCCAATGTGTTCGTGTATTCCAACCGGGGGCTGGGCGCCACCGGGGCCTTGGCCAACGATATGCACGAGGATCGCTTTGCCATGCCCATGCCGCCCCACAACCTGGACGACTACCGCCTGGACAACGGCATCGCCGTGCGCCAGACCGAGGCGTTCCAGCGCTGGGAAGTCCGCTACGACGGCATCGACGGGACGGTGTTCGACTTGGAGTACACCGCGTTGATGCCGCCGGTGGAGGTGGGAGAGACCAAAGTGGCGGGTGCAGGGGAGGGGTTCGGGTCGATCCAGCGCTCAGATGCGGTCCTGGCCCACGGCCATATCGACCAGACCCTGCACGTTTCGGGGGATGCAGTGGTGAACGGCGTGCGGTTCGAGGTGGACTGCGCGGTCAACCGCGATCACTCGTGGGGCCCCCGTCGGGAATCGGTGGCTCGGTTGGGCTGCGGCAACTTCGATGACGGCCATTGGGGTGACGATTTCCACTTCCTGGTCCAGACCCGCAATGACACTCCTGATTCCTGCGTGATCACGCACGGTTACCTGTTGGATGGCGGGGAAATCCTCCGCATCGCCGAGGGGACAGGCCGGTTCGAGCTCGACGGCTATCGCACCACTGCGCTGGTCTATGAGATCGTCGACGAGCGGGGCCGCAGCCACTGCTTCGAGGGCAGGGTGGCCCGCACCATTGAGAAGGTGTCCACGAACGCGTTCTCGTGCAACGGCTTCGTGGATTGGAGCTACGAGGGCGAGCCGGGAATCGGGGAGTACCGCTGGCACTGGGGCGTCCGGGAGCTGCGGGAATGGCTGGCAGCGACGACTCAAGGGGAGACACAGGCATGAAGACCCGGGCTGCGGTGTATCGGGAGCCGAATGTCCCGCTGGACATCGTCGAATTGGACATCTGCAACCTGGCCCCCCAAGACGTGCTGGTGCGGATCACCCACAGCGGGATCTGCCACAGCGACCTGCACGTGTACCACGGCAGCCGGGACTGGGAAACCCCCATGATCTTGGGCCACGAAGGGGCCGGGATAGTGGAGGATGTGGGGGAGGGCGTCACCGGAGTCAAGCCCGGCGACCGGGTGGTGCTGTCGCTGGTGGCCAGTTGTGGTCGATGTCGGTCGTGCGCTGCGGGTTTCGCCAACCGCTGTGAGGTGCTGCCCGCATTTCCCATCGGCACCTACTACGACGGTGGCCATCGCTTCGAAAAAGACGGCGAGATCCACCACTCGTTCTGCACGGTGGGCTCGTTTGCCGAGCACGCCGTGGTTCACTTCTCCAAGGCGGTGAGAGTGCCCGACGACGTGGGCTTGGACGTGGCTTGCCTGGTGGGCTGCGGCGTGCCCACGGGGGTGGGTTCGGCCGTCAACACCGCCCAGGTCCGCCGGGGCAGCACCTGCGTGGTCTACGGCTGTGGCGGTGTCGGCCTAAACGTCATCCAGGGCTGTCGCCTCATGGGCGCAGCCGAGATCGTGGCGGTGGACTTGCTGGATGACAAGCTGGCTCTGGCCGAGAGATTCGGCGCCACCCATACCTTGAATGCGTCCGACGACGATCCCGTGGCCGCGGTTATGGAGATGACCAAAGGCCGAGGGGCCGACTACGCCTTTGAGGTGATTGGCTCCGGGGCCACCTACATGAACGCTTGGAACTCCATCGGCATGGGCGGTTTGGCCGTGATGGTGGGCGGGCCGCCCGCGGGGACCCCGTTCCACATCGACGCCACTGAGATCTATTTCGGCAAGGCGCTCACCGGAAGCATGTACGGCAACTCCTCGCCGGCTCGGGACTTTCCGTGGATCTTCGACCTCTACCGATCCGGCGAGCTCTTGCTGGATGAGCTGATCACCCAGCACCGCCCCCTCAATGACGTCACCGCTGCTCTTGATGAACTGGACGCCGGCGGCGTAGTCCGCACGGTGTTGGATATCAGCGACGAATAGCCCGGCGGATTATCGCCGGGCCAATGGGCACAGCGCCCGGCGGATTATCGCCGGGCAATCAGGCACAGCCTCTTACCCGAACTCCTCGATCCAGCCGGTGTAGTCGTCCAACACCGGCAGCACTTCGTCGGCTGAGCCGCCGTGGGGGAATCGCAGCACTACTTCGGTGATGCCGATGTCCCGGTAGTAGGCCAGCTTGCCGGGGTCCGGGTGGGTGCCGTAGGTGACCAGCTCCAGCTCATCGATGCTCCGTCCCGCGGCGGCCATGGCCTCGGCCAATTCGGCCAGGGCAGCTCGCATCCCGGCACCGCCAATGGGCATCCAGCCGTCGCCGAACTCGGCGATGTGGGCGAAGGTGGTTGGGCCGGGGGCAGCGCCGATGATGGTGCGGATTCGGGGCTGCTGGACGGGCTTGGGCCAGCTCCACGAGGGTTCCATGTCCACGAATTCCCCATGGAACTCGGCCACTTCCTGCCCCCACAACGCCTGAGCACACAGCATGTGCTCGCGCACCCGGGCCCGGCGGCGGCGCACGTCCACACCGTGGTTTTCCATCTCCTCGTGGTTCCAGCCGTAGCCCACGCCCAGCACCAGGCGACCCCCGCTCATCCAATCGAGGGTGGCGCACTGCTTGGCAAAAGTGATGGGGTCGTGTTGGGCGGGCAGGGCTACCCCCACTCCCAGTCCCACGGACTCGGTGGCCTGGGCGCAAGCCGCCAAAGCGATATAGGGGTCCAGCGTGCGCAAGTAGGTCTCGGGCAGCACTTCCTCGCCGGTAGGGGGCGGTGTGCGGCGGCTGGTGGGGATGTGGGTGTGCTCGGGCAGGTAGATGCAGGCATACCCTCGGGCCTCTGATTCTTGGGCTAGGCGCACCGGCGACATCGACCGGTCGGTGGTCTGCATCATCACCCCGAACCGCATGCCCAGAGCGTATGTTGCTTGGGCTGCCAGTTTCGCTGCTGGCAGGGGTACTCTCGGGGCCAGCTAATGGGACGCCAACCAAAGATCAGGCTGATAGCCACCACCGAGGTGCCTATGAGATGGGGTCGGTTCGCCTGTCACGCCTTCGAGTCGATGGACGACGGCGAGGAGCATGTGGCGTTCACCCTCGGCGACATAACGGGCGCCGACGAGGTCTTGGTGCGGGTACACAGCGAGTGCCTCACTGGGGACGTGTTCGGTTCGTGGCGCTGCGACTGCGGGGCCCAGTTGCACGCGGCCATGGACGCCATCGCGGCCTGCGGCACCGGCGTGCTGGTGTACATGCGGGGCCATGAAGGCCGTGGCATCGGCATCGGACACAAGATGCAGGCCTATGCCCTTCAGGATCAGGGCCGGGACACGGTGGACGCCAACTTGGAGTTAGGGCTACCCGTGGACGACCGCACCTATGGCATCGGAGCGGCCATCCTGGCCGAGCTGGGGGTCACACGAGTGGCCCTGATGACCAACAACCCCACCAAGCACGACGGCTTGGCTTCTTTCGGCCTGGAGATTGCCCGCCGGGTTCCCCTAGAAGTGCCCCCCAGAATCGAGAACCTGGACTACCTCCGCACCAAACAACAACGCCTCGGCCACCTATTGGACTTGGTGTAGCCCCTAGCGGCAGAACACCGGGGCGATGGTGCCGGCGAAGGTGCGCATCCAGCCTTCTTTGTCGTCCATGAACTGGGCCAGCACCATGCGGTTGACGCCCCGCTCGGCCAACTCGGTCAAGCGGTCGATGCAGTATTCAGGCGGGCCGGCAATGGTGCCGCGGCTGGCCAGGAACTCGGTGAGGCCGTGCTCGTCGGCCAGCCCGGCGTTGACGTTGGCCCCATCGGCGAAGGCGTGATGGCGGCTGTCGTACTCGGCCATCATGGCGGCCACCCGGGGCTTGATGTCCTCGGGAAGGCCCTTGCCTTCCATGTGGAATCGGTACACGTGGTTGGCCGTGCCCGCGATCAGGAACTTGATCTGCTCCAGGCCGGCTTCTTCCGATTCGGCGAACAGCAGGTTGGCGAACCACCACACCTCGACCTCGTCGGGGTCCCTGCCCACCGAGCGGGCCCCTTCGGCGATGTTGCCCAGCACAATCTCGCACACGTCGGCGGGCAGGCTGTTGGACAGGATCACCCCGTCGGCAATCTGGCCGGCCATGTACTGGGTGCGAGGCCCTTCGGCGGCAATCCACACCGGGACCGGGGCGGGCCCCCAGCGCATGTGGAGGTCTTTGTCCTGCCAGCGGGCCGTCTCGCCGTTGCTGAGCGCCTTGACCGCCGCGGTGTAGTCCCGGAGGTAGTCCACGGTCGCCGGCTTCTCCCCGATATTGAGCAGCGCGCTGTCGCCCGAGGCGATCCCATAGCGAAACCGCCCGCCAGAAATCTGCTGGAGGGCCATGGCGGTGGAGGCGGCTGCGGCCGGATGGCGGGTGACGGGGTTGGTAACCGTGGTGGCCAGCAGGGCGTTGTCGGTGTGGTTGGCGGCCACGGTGAGAGTGAGGAAGGGATCGGCCCACAGCGACTGGGAGTCGCCGGCCACCACCATGGAGAACCCGGAGCTCTCCACTTGGCGGGCCCAGGCCCCGTATGTGGTGAGGTCTTCGGGAACCTTCCCGGTACCGAATGCGATGGATGCGCTCATGGCCCGAGGATAGAGGCCGCTCAACGGGCCCGCCGCCTACCATGGGCCGGTGCTGGATGTCCCCCCGATCGACTTCGGCGAGCCCCTGTCTCTGGGTCCGCTGCTGGAACGGGCGGTGGCCGCAGTACCCGACAAAGCCGCCCTGGCAGGGGCCCGGGGGAGGCTGAGCTACGCCGAGTTGGCCAACGAAGTGTCTCGAACCGCCACTGCGCTGGACGAATTGGGGGTCCGGGCCGGCGACCGGGTGGCGGTATCGCTGGCCAACGACATCGACATAGTGACCGCCCTTATGGGCATCTGGGCCCGGGGGGCGGTGTTCGTGGGGGTCCACACCGTTCTGGCTCCACCGGAGAAGCGCTATCTGGTCGACGACTGCGAGCCTTTGCTCTACCTCACCTCCAATGCCGCAGAAGAGGTGGGCGCCCCCCGGGTGGTCGGCTTGGAGCAGTGGCGGGCGGAGGTGGCCGGAGCGGAGCCCATGGACCCGTGGCCCGGGTGCGATCCGCTGGGGTTGGCGGCAATCGCCTACACCTCGGGCACCACCGGCAACCCCAAAGGGGTGATGCACAGCCAGCACAATGCCCTGCTTCAGGGGGCGGTGGCCGTGGCCCGGGGGAGCTACGACGCCGACGACGTCTTCTTGTGCGTACACCCCTTGACCATCCTGAACCTCCAGGTCCTCCACGGCCTGACCACCATTCAGGCGCTGGCCACCTGCGCCATCGCCGACCGCCACGATCCGGTGTCACTGGCCCGGTGGATCAAACGGGAGGGGGTCACGCATTTCGCGGTGGTGCCCACCGTGGCCTACGACCTGCTGACCCATCCCGAGGTACACCCCGACGACCTGGCTACCCTCACCAAGCCCCGAGTAGGGGGCGCGGCGATGCCCGAGTCGGTGAAACTCCTGTTCGAGGAGCGGTTCGGCGTCAAGCCGGCCACCAGCCTGGGAATCACCGAGGGGCCCACGCTGGTGACCCGCCAAGATCCCGACCGCCCGATTATCGAGGGAAGCTGCGGGCAGGCGCTGCCCCACATCGAAGTGCAGGTGCTTGACGACGATGATCGGCCCGTGCCAGTGGGCGAGGTGGGGGAGATCTGCTTCGGGCCTCGCCGCGACGGCCCGTGGGCCGGCGTATATCGCACCATGCTGGGCTATTGGGGTCGCCCTGAACTGTCGGCCGAGACGCTGCGAGGCGGCATGGTCCACTCCGGCGATCTGGGCCGGTTCGATGCCGACGGCGAGCTGTACATCGTGGAGCGGCGCAGCCAGATGATCATCCGGGGCGGCAACAACATCTACCCCGCCGAGGTCGAGCGAATGCTGGGGGCCGACCCCCGAGTGGCCGAGTGCTGCGTGGTGGGCCGACCCGATCCCCGCCTCGGCGAGACCGTGGTGGCCTTCGTCCAGCCCGCCGCGGGTGCGAACGTCGGCGTCGAAGACCTGCTCTCGTTGTGTCGTGCCAACCTCGCCCCCTACAAGATCCCCGATGATGTCCGCTTTGTGGAAGCCTTTCCCCGCAGCCCCTTGGGCAAGATCGCCCGAGCCCAGGTGCAGGCGATGGCTGAGAACTGACAACTAGGAGAACTGATGAGCGACGAGCTGGCTACCGATGCCGAGTCGGCTGACTACGAGGACGTGACGGAGTGGTGGCTCGACAACGATGCCGAGGAGGCCATGCTGGGAGCTCAGACCGAGTGTACGTTTATCTGGGCCAACAAAGAGGGATGGCCGGTGGGGGTCATCATGAGCTTCATCTGGCGCCAGGGCCGGTTTTGGCTCACCGCCAGTTCCCAGCGAGCCCGCATCCCCGCGGTGCGCCGCGACCCCCGAGTGTGCGTGGTGGTGACCAGCACCGGCGCCAAGGGGGTGCCCCAAAGGCAGACAGTGACCTACAAGGGCATCTGCCGCCTGCACGACGACGACGAGACCAAGGCATGGTTCTATCCGGAGCTGGCCGCCGCGCTGCATCGTGATGAGGAGATGCAGCGCCATTTCGCCCGGTTCCTGGACTCCCCGCGGCGGGTGATCCTCGAGGTGGCGCCCACCCAGCGCATCTCATTCGACGGCACCAAGCAGGCCGCGGCCACCGCGGCGTGGATCGAGGACAGTGGCTGAAGACTGCCGGGGCGGGATCGCTTAGACCGCAGCCGGAGGGCGCAGGCGGTCGGCGATGGCTCGGGTGAGGCGGTCGAGGATGCTGGCGAGCAGCACGATGGCGATACCGGCCTCGAAGCCCCGGCCCACTGCGTCGCTGCGCCGCAAGCCCCGGACAGCTTCCAGGCCCAGCCCGCCGCCGCCGACCAGTCCGGCAATCACGACCATGGCCAAGATCAGCATGATCACCTGGTTCACCGCCACCATCAGCTCTGGCGCGGCCAGCGGCATCTCCACCCGGCGCAAGCGCTGCCCTCGGGTGGCGCCGAAACTCTCCGCCGCCTCGTGGACTTCGGCGGGAACCCGTCGCAGTCCCAGATCGGTGTAGTGGACCGCGGCGGGAAGGGCGTAGATCACCGATGCGATGATGCCGGGGATGCGGCCCACATGGAAAAGGGTGATCACCGGCACTAGCAGCACGAAGCTGGGGATTGTCTGAAAGAAGTCCAACACCGGCTTCAAGGCCGTTCGGAGCAGGTCGTTGTGCGAAGTCATTATCCCCACCGGCACGCCGATGATCAGCGTGATGGCCACCGCCACAATGGTCTGGGCCAAGGTGTCCATCGACAGTGCCCACATGCCCAAAAAGCCGATGGCGAACAACGCTGCTCCGATACCGACGGCTAGGCGGATGCCCCTAGCCCACAGTCCGAGGACCACCCCGATCCCGATCATGGCGGGCCATGGGATGTCGCTCGAGAGCAGCTCGCGCAGCGGGGTCACGAATCGGAGCGTGACGAAGTCGCTGAATGGGCCGGTCCCGATCCCCGAGCCGCCGATGTCGTACAGGTTGTACCGGGCCCAGTCGGTGGCATCGTCCACGTAGGGGGCAAACTGCCAATTCAGCGATTCTGGGAACTCGTTGTGGCCGAGCAAGCCCCCGACAACAGCCACCACGGTGACCGCGACGGCGAGCCATCGAAGGGCAAGGGCGTCGTGTCCCGGGTCCGCAGTGGCGATGCCGGTGGAGAAGCGGTCCAGAATGATGGCCATGATCACGATGGCGATGCCCGCCTCCGACGCTTTCCCCACCTCGATGCTCTGCATCGCCCTTAGCACCACTTGGCCCAGACCGCCCGCACCGATGAACGCGGCAATGACCACCATGCTCATGGCCAGCATGGTGGTCTGGTTCATGCCTGCGAAGATGGCCGGGCGGGCTTGGGGCAGGCGCACCAGCCGCAGAGTCTGGCGCTCGGTGGCCCCGAACATCTCCGATGCTTCGACGGTGACCTGGGGAACAGTCCGAAGCCCCACCTCGGTGAGCCTCACCACCGGAGCGAGGGCGAAGATCACTGTGGAGATCAGCGCCGGAACCCGCCCGACCCCGAAGAGCAGCACGAAGGGGATGAGGTAGACGAACCCCGGCATGGTCTGCATGGCGTCCAATGTGGGACGGACCACCTTGGCAACGGCATCGCTGCGCCAGGCGGCAATGCCCAGCGGAATGCCGATGATCATGGAAATGAGCACCGACACTCCCATCAGGGCCAGGGTGGCGAAGGATTCCTCCCAGAGGTCGATGATGCCGATCAGCGACACGCTGGCCAAGCCCAGCACTCCGGCCACCCGCCCGCGGGTCCACCACAGGCCGACTCCGGTGATCGGCGGGTAGGAGTACCACGGGAACCACTTGAGAATGGATTCCAGCCGACGGATACCCCAGTCGATGGCGTCGGTGATGGGATTCAAGAAGACGGTATACAGCCAATGAGAGGTTTGGTTGCTGATCAGCCATCGCCGGGCCCGATCGATGGGATCGGCCAGCCCGACGTCCCAGGATTCGGGGAAGACGCCGAAGTTCGTGGACAGCCGAAACACCAATATCAATACAACGATGGTGCCGATGGCCAGGATGAAGCGCGCCAGGCGGCTGTCCGACGCGGTTCGAAGCCCGTTGGCGGTGCGGCGGGCCTCCTCCACCACCGTCATGGGCGGTTCTCAGAGATCACACCCGCGACGTCGTCCCCGTGGAGCAGGCCCACCGGCGTACTGTCCTCATCGCACACCACTACCGGAGAGGTGGACCCAAGCAAGTGGGGGAGCGCGGTCTCCAGTGGTGTGGTCGACGACACTTGCGGCCATCCCGGGTCGATGTCGGTCCCGTCGAGGGGCCGCATCAGCGAACAGGCCTGCAAGACCTTGGCCACCGGGGCATCCTGGGTGAATGCCCGCACATAGTCATCCGCCGGGCTGGTGAGTATCTCCACCGGTGTGCCGACCTGCACGAAGGCGCCGTCGTTCATGATGGCGATCCGGTCGGCCAACTTCAGTGCTTCGGCAAAGTCGTGGGTGATGAACACCAGCGTCCGCTGGAGTTTCATCTGGAGGTCGATGAGCTCGTCCTGCATGTCGCGGCGGATGAGCGGGTCGAGGGCGGAGAACGGCTCGTCGAAGAACAGCACTTCGGGGTCCACGGCCAAGGCTCGGGCCAATCCCACCCGCTGTTGCATGCCGCCGCTGAGCTGCTGGGGATAGTGGTCGCCCCAGCCCTCCAAACCGACCGTGTCCAGCAGCTCTCTGGCTCGGTCTTGGCGGTCTTGGCGGTCCACCCCCTGCACCTCGAGCCCGTAGGCCACGTTGTCCACCACCTTGCGATGGGGGAACAGCCCGAAGTGCTGGAAAACCATTGCCATCTTCTGGCGGCGCAGATTCCGCAGCGTGGCGTGGTCGGCTCGGGTGAGCTCGGTGCCGCATAGCTCCACTCTTCCCTCGGTGGGCGCCACCAAGTGGGAGACGCACCGGATGAGGGTGGACTTGCCTGAGCCAGAAAGGCCCATGACCACGAACGTCTCTCCCGCATCTACATGGAAGGTGACATCGCGGACGGCCACCACGCTGCCGGTGGCTGTTTGGATTTCTTCCCGGGTAGCCCCGGCTTCGGCCATCTCTCGAGCCTCACCGGGCTTTCGGCCGAAGACCTTCCACACGCCTTCGACCCTGACTTGGGCTGTCTCGCTGGCTGTGTCCATCGCCGCCCCCCGGATCAGACTTTACCGTCCGGACAGACGGGTATTGGTTTGGGCTTTCCTCACATCGCAATGGGGGATGTCGCACGGGAGGCAGGACCGGTCGGGTCGAGATGTTTGGGCTACCCTGACCCGGCAATGGGTGAAGCGGCCGAACGGCCCAGGAATCTGCCGGTACAAGAGCGGGCTGTGCTGACCCGCGATCGGATTCTGCAAGCGGCCACCGAGGTGATCAAACAAGAGGGTGTGTCGTCGCTGACGCTTGACAAGGTGGCGGCCCGAGCCGGGGTGAGCAAGGGCGGCTTCCTCTACCACTTCGGCTCCAAGGACGCGCTGATCATCGGGTTGCTCAATCAGGTGATGGGAGTGCTCGACACCGAGTTGAATGTGCTGGCCGACGGCATCGATGCCCGCCAGGGAGCGTTTGCGCTGGCTTACCTCGAATACGTGCAGGAACCGACCAAGGCGGCCACAGACACCGCGGTGTCGATTCTGGCCGCAGCCGCAGTGGACGACGATCTGCTGGACAGCACTCGGGCGACGTTCCAGCGCTGGCAGGATCGGCTGCGTCACGACGACGGACTCGACGAAACCGAGGCACTGCTGGCCAGGGTCGTGGGTGACGGGCTCTGGCTCATCGACCTGTTCGGTTTGGCCCCGCCCACCGCCGATGAGCGCCGCAAAGTGCTCGACCTGGTCTCGAACCTCATCACCGATCATGGGGCGGCCCGGGATTTGGCTGACTCGGCGGAATAGACCGGGGCGTCCTGGGGGGTCAGGGGCTCGTTGCCCAAGATGATGTCGGCCGCCTTCTCGGCGATCATCATCACCGGCGCGTAGATGTTGCCGTTGGTCACGGTGGGCATCACCGAGGCGTCCACCACCATCAGCCCCCTGGTTCCGTGAACCTGCATCGTTGAGGGATCCACGACTGACTGATCATCACACCCCATGCGAGCCGTCCCCGCGGGATGCAGCGCGGTCTCGGCGTCGCGGGCCACCCAGTCCATGATCTGGCCATCGGTGGCGACTTCGGGGCCCGGGGACAGCTCGCCCGCGTTGTAGGCGGCAAACGCCGGTTGGCTCATGATGCTGCGGGTCACTCTGATGGTCTCCACCCACTCGCGCCGGTCCTGCTCTGTGGAGAGGTAGTTGAACTGAATCGCCGGCTTTACCCGGGGATCGAGTGATTTGATTCGCAGATGGCCCCGGGCGTCTGAGTACATGGGTCCGACGTGAACTTGGTAGCCGTGTCCGCTGCTCGGCGACGAGCCGTCGTAGCGGATGGCCAAAGGCAGGAAGTGGAGCATGAGATTCGGGTAGGACTCGTCGGGATTGGAGCGGACAAAACCGCCGCCCTCGAAGTGGTTGGTGGCCCCTGGCCCTCTTCGGGCCAGCCATTGCAGGCCGATCCAGGGCCGGCGCCACAGCTTGAGATGGGGCTGCATGGAAACCGGCTCGCTGGAGGCGTATTGGACGTACACCTCCAGGTGGTCTTGGAGGTTCTCTCCCACCCCGGGCCGTTCGGCCACCACCGGGATTTCCAAGGACTCCAGCAGGCCAGCCTGCCCTACCCCGGAGAGCTGAAGCAGCTGGGCTGAGCCGAATGCCCCCGCACACAACAGGATCTGGCCCCCCCGGGCGGTGTGCCTGCGTCCCCGTCGGCGGTACTCAACGCCAACCGCTCGGTTGCCCTCGAACAGCACCCGGCTGATGAGAGTGCCGGTCTCCACCTCGAGGTTCTTGCGGTGCATCACCGGGTGCAGGTAGGCCCGCGACGCCGAGAGCCGCCGTCCCCGGTGGACGTTGCGGTCAAACGCGGCAAAGCCCTCTTGGCGGTACCCGTTGACGTCATCGGTCAGTTCGTACCCGGCCTCCTGCACTGCCTTGAAGAAGGCGGTGAACAGGGGGCTGTCGGCTGGCCCCCGCTCCAACACCAGCGGCCCTTCCTCACCCCGCCATTGGTCGCCACCGGCCAGGCAAGTTTCCATGCGCTTGAAGTACGGCAGGCAGTGGCGGTAGTCCCAGTTCTCCATGCCGGGTTCGGCAGCCCACTTGTTGTAGTCAGCGGGGTTTCCCCGCTGGAAGATCATGCCGTTGATCGAGCTGGAGCCGCCCAGAACTTTGCCCCGGGCGTGGTAGACCCTTCGGCCACCCATGTGGGGCTCAGGCTCGCTCTCGTACTTCCAGTCGTAGAAGCGACTGCCGATGGGAAAAGCCAGGGCCGCGGGCATGTGAATGAACACATCCCACTTGTAATCCCGCCGCCCCGCTTCCAGCACCAGAACGCTGTTGCCGGCATCCGCACTCAGTCGGTTGGCCAACGCGCATCCGGCAGAGCCGCCTCCGACGATGATGAAGTCGTACAACGACTGCTCCTAAAGAGAAGAAGAGAAGAAAGGAGAACTGGCGTCGGCAGCTCCCGCAAGCCGCCGACACCGGTTCTCAGCTGGAGCCTAGGAGGGGAGCCAAGCGCTCCAGACGTCTTCGTTGGCCTCGATCCACTGGGCCGCAGCGTCTTCCACTGACATTCCATCGTTTTCGATGGCGGCCAGCATCGAAATTTGGTCGGCCGTGGAGTAGTTCATTGACCGCAGGAAGATATCCGCATCAGGAGCGTTCTCAATCAAGTCGGCGTTGACGATCTTGAACAGGGCGTCCTCTGGGTAGTCGCAATCGATGCCGCCTTCGGCGTCACGGGCATAGCAGTCATCGCTGTAGGCGGGGAGGGCAACCCTGGTGAGGTCGTAGGAGCCGAATGCGGAGTGCGGTGTCCAGAAGTAGAACAGCACCGGATCTTCACGGCTATAGGCCGCGTCCACAGAGGCCAGGATGCCCGCCTCGGAGCCGACATAGACGATCTCCAGCGGCAGATTCAGGTTTGCGATGATCTGCTCGTCGTAGATCGTCCAACTGGGGTCGCCGCTGAGGAACTGCCCTTTGTCGCCGGTCTCGGCGGTGGCGAACAATCCAGCGAGTGCAGGATCGGCAAAGCCCTCCCAAGTGGCCAGGGCGGGCTCACGCTCCACCATGTAAGTGGGCATGAACCAGCCGATCTCGCCGACGGGGCCGAGCAGGCCGGCATCGTCCACATTGCCGTCGGCGCTGTCGATGTAGTCGGCCACGTTGTCGGCGTGGCCCGATGGCCATACTTCTAACGAGGCGTCGATGTCGCCGGTGTTGATGGCGGCCCACTGGGCGTTCTCGTCGATGTCTACTGTCTCGACGGTGTAACCCAGCTCGCTCTCCAGCAGTTGGGCGGCTACCGCGACATTGGCTGCCGAGCCATTCCAGGGGTTGACGGCAAGCGTGATCGTCGTCTGCGAGCCGCGGGAGTCGTCATCGTTGCCGCAGCTGACGGCAACGAGCGCCAATACAGCCAGCAGCAAGGCGATTGCCCTCCAGCCTCGTAGCGATTTCGTTGTGTCTGTCCGCATGGGATCCCCCCTTGAGTCGATTGCCAAAAACAGGCCAACTGGACTGTTTTGTAAGATAGCACATAGCTCAGCGGTGCGCTAGAGCCTCTTCGCATTTGGCAGAGCGGGTGCGGGGCGGGCCATGCTGGCCACTCGCAACAACAGGAGAGCGCCATGGCCGATCTGCCGACCGATCCCAGCGAACTAGTGAGCCAGTTTTGCGCCGCGTGGGCCAACGGCGATGCCGACGAGCTGATGGCCTACTTCACCGATGACGCCGTCTATCACAACGTGCCGATGGACCCTCTGGAGGGGGCCGAGGCCATTCGGGCGTTCTTGGAGGGGTTCTTTCCCACCTCGGGCGGCATCGTGTTTGAGACCCACCATCAGGCGGCCAATGGCAATGTGGTGTTGAACGAGCGAACCGACTACATCAACACCGGCGACGGCCAATTGGCTTTGCCGGTGTGCGGGGTGTTCGAAGTGCGCGACGGGCGCATCGCCCGCTGGTCGGACTACTTCGACATGGCCAAGCTCACCGGCGGCTGAGCCCGGCGCTCAGTCCGGCAACCCCTCTAGCCGCCGAACAGCTCAGAAAGGGTGTCCACCACGTAGCCGATGTCGTCTGACCCCAGGCCGTGGTGGGTGGGGATGCACAAGGCGTGGTCCATCACCACATCCGCGTTGGGGAAACCGTCGGCCGGGGCCCGGTGCTCGATATCCGAGAAGCCGGGCTGGCGCAGAATGTTGCCGGTCCACACCATGCGGGACTGCACGTTGCGGTCTTCGAGGAAGTTCTGCACCTCGGTGCGGTCGTGCCCCGACTCGGGACGGAGGATGAAGCCATAGCGCATCCAGGTGGTCTCCAGCTCAGGAGTGGTGCGGGGCAGGATCACCTTGTCGGTGTGGTTGGCCAGTAAGTCGTTGTAGCGGTCGAAGGCGTGGCGCCGGCGGGCGTTGAACTCCTCGAGCTTGGAGAGCTGCACCAGCCCGTAGGCCGCGCCCAGCTCCGAGGGCTCGAAGTTGTAGCCCATATCGTCGAAGATGAAGATCTGGTCGTACATGGTGCCGTCGTCCAGCGGACCCCAGCGGGTGTCCTCGCCCTGGCGGGAGCCGTACAGGTACGACTCCGAGCGCCTGCCCCAGCGCCGCCGGGTGAGGCACTTGTCGTGCATATCGGGATCGTCCATGGCCACCATGCCGCCGTTGCCGGCACAGGTGAGCGAATGGGAGATGGCGAAACTGGTAACGCTGATGTCGCTGCGGGCGCCGATCCGGGTGCCCCGCAGGCGGGTGTCCAGCACGTCGCAGGAGTCCTCGATCACCTTCAGCCCGTGCTCGTCGGCGATGGCCCGGATCACATCCCAGTCGGGGCAGTTGCCCATCAGGTTGGGGGTCAAGATGGCCTTGGTCCGGGGGCCGATCATCTCGGTGATGCGGTTGACGTCGATCTGGTAGGTGTCGGGCTCCACGTCGACGAATACCGGCACCAGCCCCTGATGGACGATGGACGACACATCGGTGGAGAAGGTGAGAACCGAGGTGATGATCTCGTCGCCTGGTTCCAAGTCCAGAATGCTCACCGCCAAGAACAGCGCCGAGGAGCCGGAGTTGACCATCACCCCTCGTTCCTTGCCCAGCAAGGTGGAGATCTCGTCCTCGAATCGGGCCACGTTCTCTCCGATGAACAGGTCTCCGGAGCGCAGCACCTCGAGCACCGCTTCGATCTCGCGCTCGTCTTGGATGGCCCCTGCGGGCGGCAGGGTGCGGACGGGTTGGTTTGCCATGGCGATTGCTCCTAAGCCGGGCGCTGTTCGACCAGCCGCACCAGGGGGATCTGGCGGTGGGGGGCCTTGGCCTGATAGTCGGCGTACCAGGCCCGGTCGGCCACCAAGCCGTCCCAGGTTGCCTGATAGTCGTCACCCTCGCAGATGTCGGCCACCGCCCAGAAGTGCCGGCCTTCCTCGGTGATCAACAGCTCGGGGTTGGCTTCTTTGTCGGCCAGGTTGAAGTACCACGAGGGGTGGGCCTTGGCCCCGGCGTACGACGCCACCACGATGCGGTGCCCGTCGGGGTCCCGCCAGTAGGGCAGGGCCACCTTGTGCTCGTTGCCCGAACGGCGTCCGACGGTGCGGATCAGCACATGGTGCATACCTGCCTGGCTCCACACCATGGGGTCGTCGCTGGACTCCATGGCCTCCACGTGCATCTTGGTGATGACCGGAATCTCCTCCAATGAGGGTGTCTCCCAGGTCTGCTCGACTCGCTGATCGCTCACGGGCTGTCTCCTATTTCTTGGTTCGGTGGGGCGGTCAATCCAGCTTCAGCACTCGCCGGGCGTTTTCTCTTAGGAAGCCGGGCCATACCTTGTCCCGGAACGGGACGTCTTTCATGTCGGTCATGATTCGCTCCAGCGACAATCCCATTGGGAAGTAGCCGGCGTAGATCACCTTCTCGGCGCCCCGGGTGTTGGCGTAGCGGATGATGGCCTCGGGGTAGTGCTTGGGGGCGAACGCCGAGGTGGAATAGTGCAGGCCGGGCCACTTCAACATGAGCTTCACCGCCAGGTCCTCCCACGGTTCGCAGCCGTGGCGGGTCACGAAGGTGAGCTCGGGGAAGTCGTACATCACCCGGTCGATGCGCTCCACGTGCTGGGGCGAGAACGGGAAGCGGGGCCCGGGAACGCCGGCGCACACGAACATGGGCAGGTCGAGCTCCACGCATTTGGCGTAGATCGGATAGAACTTGGCGTCGTCGATCGGGACTTGGGGGAAGCAGCCCGCGGGGAACGCGCCCACTGCCTTCACGCCCCACTCCTGGTGAAGCTGGTTCATGCGGCGCACCTCGCCCATCACGTCGTTGGGGTCGACGTTCATGGAGGGGATGAACCGCTCGGGGTAGTCCTTCAACGCCCGCTGGCCGGTCTCGTCCTCGCAGGAGATGAGGGCCAACTCGATGTTGAAACGGTCCATCTCCTTGAGCGTCACCTGAACCGGGTCGTCCTCGGTGCCGTACAGCTCCTTGGGCACCCCCTTGAACATGTACTCCACCGGGAAATCGAACTCCTCCGACGTCTGGTCGTCTTTGGTCTGGGCCCGTATGAAGTCGTAGGTGGAGAAGTCGGGCTTGGGAAACCCGATCATGGTGTCGATGATCGGGATGTCGGTGGGCATGGCCATGTTGTGTTCCCTCCTCAGGGAGTTCGGTCGGCTCTGACGGCGCTCAGGCGGCCAACGCCGACCGGGGCGTGATCACGTCCCAGGCGTTGTCCCGCATCATGGCCTTGGCCTCGGCGTCGGTGAAGTTGGGGATGTCGTAGATGAAGTCGGTGGGCACTTCCAGCCCTTCGGCGTGGGGGTAGTCGGAGCCGAACAGCATGTGGTCGGCGCCTATGGTTTCCTTGATCAGGTCGATGTCGTCCTCGTAGTAGGGCGACACCCAGACATGGTCGATGAACTGGTCCACCGGGTCGGTGCGGAACTCCTGGGGCATCTTGCCGTAGGCGATTTTCAGTTCCTCCACCAGGCGGGGGGCGAACATTCCGCCGTTCTCGATGCAGGCGATCCGCAGGTTGGGATGGCGGTCGTACAGGCCGTGGCACACCAGGGCGGCCATGGTGTCGAAGATCTGGCGGTCGTGGCCGGTGATCTGCTTGAACGTGGAGGTGCGGAACGACTGGAAATCCTCGGTCGGCTCCCACATCTCGTTGTATTCGTGCAGGCCGCCGTCGCCGCCGTGCATGCCCACGGTGATGCCGGCCTCGGCGATGCGGGCCCACACCGGGTCGTACTCGGGCATGGCTGGCGAGCGGCTTCCACCGTCGAGGGCAGGAACCGGCCCGGGCACCATCACCACCATGCGGGCGTCGTTGTCCAAGGCCCACTCCACCTCGGAGACGGCCCAATCCACGTCGATCATGGAGATCACCGGAGCCGCGAAGATGCGCTCCTGGTAGGCGAAGCCCCAGTCTTCGGCCAGCCACCGGTTGAATGCGGTGAAGGCGGCGACCACGGCGGGAGGATCGTGGCGCAGCGACTGCTCCATGCCCACGCCCAGGGTGGGAAAGAACAGAGCGGCTTCGATGTTCTGGGTGTCCATCAACTCCAGGCGCTTGTCCCGGTCGCGGTACTCGGGGTGCTCGGAGATGGGATCGAGCTCGCCGAACATGGTCTTCACGTCCACGCCCTCTTTGTTTCGGCCCCGGAAGAAGTCCTGGAGCGCCCCCGGCTTGGAAACCGGGTCGAACGTGGGATTGGGGATGAACCGGTTGATCTTTCCCGCCACCAATAAACGCTGCTTGCCGTCGATATCGGCCCACTGCATGCAGCGCTTCTTCATTGCCGGGTCGATGTGGCGGGTGAAGGCGTCGGTGGCCTCGTAGTAGTGGTTGTCGGCGTCGAACACCTTGAACGTCAGGTCTGCCATGATGCACCTCTGGGAGTGGCGGGGCGGGCGTTGCCCACGATTTTCGCCGCGGCAGCCCAGGCCCACAAATCCCGGCGCGCCTAATCAGGTCATTCAGGTTTCCAGGCGGTGCAATCCCCATATCTGTTGGTTGCCTCGCTCGGCGTGTGAACCTACCCGGACATTGCGCAAGCTCAGACAGTCCCCAATGCGGCTTCTTTGGGCTCTGTTCCGCCAAGAGGCAAATCACAACATCCTGACAACAGCCGCGCAAAAATCCGAGTGCAAATGCCTATCTGCACACCCTTCATGGTGCAATGCGCCATGAAGGGCCCCAGCATTCCAGAGAATCGTCTATTCCGAGAGCGCACATTGTTTCTTGGTGCCCCCTAAAACCCGTAACGACATCTTTGTACCGCCCCGCAGGATGGAATCTGGAGAAGCCATCCCAATAAAAAGAGAAGGTAGGATCTGTCATATTCCAACAGGCGAGGGAACCTCCCGTGGTAAGGGCACAAGCACCCGTGTCAAGCTCCCACAAATGAGTATACTTACCTTTGGGAGGTGGTTTGTAATCAGTGAGTTCTCCCCAACATGCAATCTCACTTTCGACGCTGATGCCACACCATCCCTGTCGGCCCATAATTTTTCCGCTCATAGCAAGAAGTTCAGTGAATTTTCCGCTTGGCGGGTTAGACTTTATAGCTTCTGCGGTCCCCCAGCAAGCTATACTCTGGTCGATTCCGAGGGCGCACCATTCAGAATAAGAATGACTGGCATTATCGTTTCTGATGGTCCCAACGGTTCCAACGGATATGGAGACATAGGAACCTGAAGGGGGTTTAGGCATCGAGGGTCGCGGTAAACCATAGCTGTCAAAAAAGTGAGAGTTGATATTGCCGTGGCCCCAGCACGTAATGGTTCCATCTAGTCGCAACGCACACGAAAAGTTAACCCCTGCTGCTACTTGGGTGTAAGCGCCAGGAGGGGGTTCAATGTTTTTGTTGGGTCCCCAACACTTCACTGTTTCATCAATTCGAATGCCACATAAATAATGAGGTACGCGTGCAACACTTGTGTATTGTCCTGCTGGAGGATTTTGAAACTTGGAACTAGATATTTGACCCTGCCAGCATTTGATGAATCCGTCAACTGTCAATGCACAATGTTCGTGGTCGTTTGCAGGGAGCAACTCAGCGAAAGGTCCTTGCGGGGGTTCCTCATCGCTATTGTCACAATAGATGGTCTGGTCGGCTCTCAGCATACAAGCATGGAGTTCGGCTGAAGGCGCCACGTCAATATAGTTGCCATCGTAGTTGCCTCTAGGTGTATATTCAGGGCCGTGGTAATTTTGCCCCCAACATGAAATATTTCCGCCGACCTTTATGCCGCACCAACTCTTACCGTCGATGTTGGATCTGAGGAGAGTGTACTTGCCGCCAGGTGCCATTACTTGAGCATAAAATCCCGAGCCCCAGCATGTGATTGTCTGGTCTATGCTTAAGGCACACAGGTGGTCATGTCCGAGGGCGATATCGGTGAATGAGCCTGCATATAAGTCAGACCCGCCGAATTCCTCATCCCCCCAACATATGAAACTCCCGTCAGCTCTTAGAGCGCACGATGCAGCACCACCACTTTCAATGGCGGTATAGGAGCCTGAAGGAACATCTAACTGGCCGTGCGTATTGTCGCCCCAACATGCAATAGCACCATCATCCTTCAGCGCGCATGAATGTGTATCACCGACTGCGACTGCTGTATAAGTGCCTAGAGGGGCGTCTGATTGCCCGTATTCGTTAGCTCCCCAACATATGATTGTCCTATCGCTTCGAAGGCCGCAGGAGTAAAAGGCTTGGACACTGATAGCGGTGTACTCGCCGGCAGGGGAACGCATCTGTCCAAAGTCAGTGGAGCCCCACCAGCCTTCGGGCTCCTGCATCCACCAGCATTCTATTGTGCCGTCCACTCGGATTCCACATGCATGTTCCGAATGCGTATCCAGGTGAGTGAATTTTCCACTAGGCATCTCTGCCGCGTGAAGGCCAGAGCCCCAACAAGCTATTGTTTCGTCAATTCTGAACGCACAGGAATGGTCATAACCTGTTGTTACATGCGTGTAGAAGCCTACTGGTGGGTCGGACTGTCCAACATCATTCTTGCCCCAGCACGAAATAGTCTGATCAGTTCTGATGGCACATGTGTGATTTCCAGAAGTAGAGATCTCTGTGAATGAGTTGACAAAAGGAAATGATGACGATGCCTGCTGGGTACTCTGATGATAGTCCGTTGGCACGGGACAGCCATTTGAGCTAATAAGTTGGGTGTCGATATTGTATTGGCAGCGATATGAGTTCAGCAGAGCTTCTTGATTATGGATCAACTGATCTCTGATGTCGATATCGTTTTGGTTGGGAAGCTGCGGGAGAACTCCAGGAACAATTGTGTCTGGGTTGACGCATCCCCCTGGGACAAGATCGGTATCGGCGCCGAAAAGGCAACGGTAAGTGTTCAGCAGGTTTTCCTGGTTGGCAATGAGTTCGTCGCGCAACTGGATATCGTCAACGGAAACCGCAGCCTGAGCTGAAACTGGCCCAGAAGAAACAGCGGCCGCGCCAATAATCATAAAGAAGGCAACGACTATATATCTGTTCACGATAGCGAA
>JAJEGM010000057.1 GCA_022819825.1 Acidimicrobiia bacterium
CCACGCCGCTGCACTACCTTCAACCACCGGGGGCCTCCCGTCTCTTGGACTATGTGTCAGTCACAAGAATCGGCGAGGCCCCCACCCTCAGTGGTGGACCCCCAAATCACCCTGGTCCCAGCTTCGACGCGAAGAGCCGCTTTAGCCCTACTTGCCCCAGAAAGCGGGGGAGGTGGCGTCTTTGGGGATGTCGCTCAGGGGCTCGGCGATCTCGGCCACCGTCGGGCCGTGCTCGGCGGCGAGGGGGGCCAGGGCGTCGAGATCGAAGTTGTACACCTCGGCGGCGTTGCCGGCCAGGATGCGGCGCATCGACTCCTCGTCGCGGTCGTGAAGGGCGAAGCGGATGCCCTCGCGGCTGTAGGGGTAGGTGCCCTCCACGTGGGGGTAGTCCGAACCCCACATCACCTTGTGGTCGCCCACCCTGTCGAGCAGGCGCATCTCGTTGGGGCCGGGGAAGCTGATGCCGATCCAGATGTTGCGATCGAAGTAGAAGCTGGGCTTCTCGGGCAGCACCGAGTCGGCGGAGAAGCCGAGCTCGCCGGTGCGCCCGGTCATCGACATCTGGGCGTGGAGGCCGTCGAGGCGGCGCAGGATCTCGGGCACCCAGCCGAAGCCCTGCTCGGTGAACACCGCCTTGAGGCCGGGGTAGCGCTCGAACACCCCGCCCATGATGAGGTGCCACATGGAGCGATTGGAGAAGAACGGGGTCTCGATCACGAACATCGGACCGGCCGCGGGGGAGTCGCCGTAGTCGGGCATCCCGGTGCCGCCCGAGTGCAGGGTCATCACCACGTCGTGCTCCTCGCACGCCGCCCACACCGGGTCGTAGCGGGGGTGGAACAGCGGGGGCAGGTCGGAGTTGGGGGCGATGCTGGGAATCAGCGCCCCGCCCCGCAGGTTGTGCTCGGCGATCCACTTCACGTCGGCCACGGCCTCGTCGATGTCGTTCAGGAATATCTGGCCGATGCCCGCTCGGCGCTCGGGATACTCGGCGCAGAAGTCGGCCAGCCAGCGGTTGTGGGCCCGGATGCCGGCCAGGCGTCGGGGGAGGTCCTTGTCGGTGGGCTGGGGGGCGATAAGCGTGCCGGTGGGGAAGAAGGGGGGCACGGTGTTGGGGAAGGTGATCTCGGCCACCACCCCGTCGGTGTGCTGTTCGGAGATGCGGCGGTCGTTGTCCCAGTTGCGGGACCGGCCGTCGTCTTGCAGGTCGCGGAACGGGTTGCGGTACTTGCCCCGCCAGGCGTCGAACTCGTCGTGCCAGCTTGACTCCAAGTACTCCCGATACGTCTTGTGATTGGCTCCGGCGTGGCAGTCGGAGGAGATGATCGTGTAGCGGTCTTCGGTGGCGGTGGTCACGTAGGAAAGGCTATCGGGCTGGCGGGTTCGGTCGCCTAGGGCGACAGCAGTTCATCGCGGACTTGGCGCTTCAGATATTTGCCGGAGGCGTTGCGGGGGAGGGGGGTTTCTTGGAACCAGATGTGGGCGGGGATCTTGTAGGGGGCGAGGCGGCCGTCAAGGTGGGCTCGCAGTCCGGCAGCGTCTAGGTCGCGGCCGGGGCGCAGCACCACGGCGGTGCCAGGTACCTCGCCGAGGCGCTCGTCGGGCACCGCGAACACGATGGCCTCGGCTACTGCGTCGTGCTGGTAGATGGCGTTCTCCACCTCGGCGCAGGCGATGTTCTCGCCGCCCCGGATCACCAGGTCTTTGGCCCGGTCCACAATGGCGATGAACCCGTCCTCGTCGATCACCGCCACATCGCCGGTGTGCAGCCAGCCGTCGACGATGGCCTCGGCGGTGGCCTCCGGTTTGTTGAGGTAGCCCCGGATGACGATGGGGGAGCGCACCAGCAGCTCCCCCGGCTGCCCAGAGGGCAACTCGGTGCCGCGGTCGTCCACCACCTTGGCCTCGACGGTGGGCAGCGGCGGACCCACGGTGGTGGGCTTGCCTTTGTAGATCGGGCCGACGTTCATGGTGACCACGCCGCTGGTCTCGGTCAGGCCATAGCCGGTGCCGGGGTTGCCGCTGGGGATCGACCGGGAGATCTTGTCCACCAGGTCGGGATGCAGCGGAGAGCCCCCGCCCCCCAGCGAGCCCAGGCTGGTGGTGTCGAAGCGGTCGAAGTCGGGGTGCAAGACGATCTCCCGGGACATAGCCGGCACTGCGGCCAGGGTGCTGGGCCTCTCGGCGTCGATGAGCTTGAGGGCCTCGGTGGCGTCCCAGCGGTACATGAGCACCAGCTTCCCGCCCACCGCGGTGGTGGGGTGCAGGTAGCAATTGCAGCCAGTGACGTGGAACAGCGGCACACATACCAGTCCGGCCGGCTGATCACGCTGGTCTCGGGCCATGGGCTCTTTTTGGTTGATCATTCCCAGGGCCATCGAATAAAAGCCCATGTTCATCACGTTGTGTACCGCGGCCCGGTGGGTCATCACCGCCCCCTTGGGGAAGCCGGTGGTTCCCGAGGTGTAGAACACGCAAAGGTCGTCGTCGGGATCGATGGCCACGTCGGGCAGACCGGGCGGGTCGGGGTCGGCCACCGTGTCGGACCAGCGGATTACCTCGGGTGGCAGTTCCTCGTCGCACCGGGTTATCACCACCGGCATCTCTGGCCGGTCGTCGAGTGAAGCCAGGCGCTCCCAGCGCTCGCCGTCGATCACCAGCACTTTGGGCGCGCTGTCGTCGAGGCCGTAGGCCATTTCCGCGGCGGTCCACCAGGCGTTCATGCCCACTACCACCGCACCCATCGACACCACCGCCCAGTAGGAGATGATCCACTCGGGGTAATTGCGCATGGAGATGGCCACCCGGTCGCCCGGACCCACCCCGCCGTGCTCGGCCAACCACGCGGCCAGGGCTCGCACTTGGCGATGCGCTACGGCGTACGACATGCGCTCGTCTCGGTAGACCAAATAGTCAGCCTCTCCGTGGGCCGCGGTGCCGGCGAACAAGTCCCGCAGCGAACCGGGAGCGTTGTCAAAAACCCGCATGGGGATGCCGTTGACTCCTTGGATCGACCAAGCGAATAGCGCGCCTGGCGCGGTGAGCTGGGCGGCGGCGTCGTTCCAGGCGGTGAGGGTCATTAGCCAGCTAGTCCCCAGCTCTCCATCAGGATCGGGAGCAGGGCGTCGATGAACTCGTCCATATCGGGGTCGGGAGGCAAGACGTTGGCCGTTGCGGCCAGCGTCAGATCCAATTCGGGGATGTAGAGCGCGCGGGTGCGGAATGCCGGGGTGCCGCCGCCGTGGCTGTAGGCCAGCAGGCCGCCGATGTCGTCTATCCCCACACCGAGGCCGTACCCGGGATTGACCCCCGCAGAGGTCATCTCAGTCAGCGACTCATCGCTTATCAGCCCTCCGGTGAACAGCCCCCGGAACATCGTCGGGACGTCGCCGATGAGGGTTTCAATTCCACCGCCTGTCCAGCCGGCCGTCTGCAAGAACTCCTGGGGGTAGTCGTCGGTGGAGAGGTAGTCGTTGCCCATGAAGCTGTACCGGGCGCCGTCGGGAACTCTTGTCAGCGATGTGAACGCGGAGTACAGGAGCCCTCCGTTGTAGCTGTCGATCACCGGAACGGGCGGAAGCTCATTGGGGGGCAGATAGGTGTTCTCCAAGCCCAGCGGCTCCAGCACGCGGGACCTGATCTCAACGTCGGCGGGATTGCCGGTGACCGCCTCGATGATCATCCCCGCGATGACATGTCCGGCGGTGCTGTAGTTGTACTCGGTTTCGAACTCGGCCACCGGCCCGTAGTTGGTGGTGAACCGCACGATCTCCTCGGGGGCGATGGGCACGCCCAGTCGGGCGGAGCCCAGCACGAAGAACCCCGGGTCGAAGGCGTACTCCACGAAACCGGTGGTGTGTCCCAAGAGATGCCGGAGGGTGATTTGGGGACCGTGCTCATATTTGCCGTACCAGTCGTCGCCCAGATAGGCGGTAACCGGAGTGTCCAAGTCGACGAGGCCTTCATCCACCATCGACAGCACCGCGACGGTGGTGACCGGCTTGGTCACCGAGCCGATGCGGACGTAATCGCCCGGAGTTATGGGCTCTTGGGTACCGAGATCACTCACGCCCCATCCGAACGTCCACGGGTCCTCGCCTCCCCGGGCTACGGCCAGCACCAGGCCGGGGATTCGGGCATTCTCCATCCAGCCGGCTGCCGCAGCCTCGATGGCGGCGATGTCGAGCCCTGACGGGTGCGTTTCGGGTGCGGGAGCGGGCGTGGCCTCGGGGGTCGGCTCAGCAGTGGGCTCTGGTTCGGGTGTGGCCTCGGGTGCGGGATCTGGGGTCGGTGCCGACGTGGCCTCGGGGGTGGGCTCTGGTTCGGGTGTGGCCTCAGGCGCAGGGGGCTGGGTGGGGGCGGGCGTGGCCTCGGCGGTAGTGGTGGCCACCGGTGCTGGTTCGGTGGTTCCTTCGTCGTCGTTCCCGCAGGCGCCAGCCAGCAGCGCCAGAACCAGCAACAACGCCCAGCACAGCCTGGCGGCAGAAGATCGCATCATCGTGTCAGGCTACGCTGCGGCATGGCCAAAATGCGCTTCAACCACATGGAACTGACGCTTCCCTTGGGTACCTTGACCGACGACTACCGGGCTGAGGTGCGCGAGTTCTATGGCGATGTCTTCGGCTGGACCGCCACCGACACCCAAATCCTCAAGCAGACCGCGCTGCTGCTGTCCACCGATCCGGCCACCAGCCAGTTCATCCTGCTGGCCGAGCACAAGGAGCCCATGGCCCCGCCGCCGTTCGATCATCTCGGCCTGCTGTTCGACACCCGGGAAGAGGTAGATACGTGTCTGGCCAAGTGTGAGGCCTGGCAGGAGAAGGATCCCCGGGTGGAGATCAAGCGCTACAACGACCTGGTAATGCCCACCGTGACCGTGCACGCCTTCTACGTGCGCCATCTGCTGCCCATCCATTTGGATGTGCAATGCATGGAGCGGCCCGAGGGAGTGGCGGCGCCGTCGGGCCGCTGGGTTTGGGTTGAGGACTGATGGCTGACGAGCGGGTCTCGGAGCTGATTGGTAGGGACGGCCCCGAGACAGCAAACGAGGTAGCCGACCGGATTTGGATGGCGGAGGGCACGGCCAACGCCTACAAGGTGGCCACCCCAGAGGGCAGCGTGATGATCGACGCCGGACTGGCCGGCGACGCCCGCCGCTTCCATCGCCAGCTTTCGGCCGCTCCCGGCAACCCGGTGCGCTACATCGTGCTCACGCACGCCCACGAGGATCACATCGGCGGCCACCGGCTCTGGTCGCGAGAAGGAGCACAGGTGGTGGCTCACCGGCTGTGCCTTCAGCGCGATGAGCAGTATCGCCAGCTGACCCAGTTCCGGGTGGATCGGGCCAAGATTTTGTGGGGAGCGGCCATGAACCTCCGCACCGAATCCGGCCGGGTTGAGCCCACTCCGCCGATAGAGGCCGACATCGTGGTCGACCGCTCCCACACCCTCGAGGTGGGCGATCTCACCTTCGAGGTGATGCATACCCCTGGCGCGGAGGGTCCCGACGGGCTCACGGTGTGGGTTCCTGAGCTGCGGGCAGCCTTCGTAGGCGACCTTTGGGGCCCGATCATCGACGCCTTCCCCAACCTGTTCACCTTGAGGGGCGAGCCCTACCGCGATGCTCAGCAGTACATGGAGTCGCTGCGCGAGGTCCGCGATCTGGAGCCGGAGATCGCCCTGGCCGGGCATTTCGAGCCGGTGGTGGGCCAGGAGCAGGTCAAAGAGGTGCTCACCCGGATGCACGATGGGGTGGAGTGGGTGTGGGATCGGGTGATCGACGGGATGAACGAGGGCAAAGACCCCTTCACGCTCATGAGGGAGATCCGCCTGCCCGACGATTCTCCCTTGAACGAGACCTACGGTCGGGTGGATTGGGGCGTTCGGGCCATCTGGGAAGGACTGGCCGGATGGTTTACCTATCAGTCCACCGCTGAGCTCTATGCCACGCAGCCTGAGGCGGTCTACCCCGATGTAGTGGACTTGGCCGGGGCCGATGCCCTGGTGGCCCGCTCGCAACAACGACTGGATGCCGGTGAGCTGCTCGAAGCCATGCACCTGGCCGACATGGTTCTGGCTGTGGATACTGCCCACGTTGAGGCGCTGTCAGTCAAGCTCGCTGCCCTTCAAGCGATGGCGGAGCAATTCGGCCTGCGCAATTTCCAGGAGGTCGGGTGGTATCGGTCTGAGATCGCCCGAGTAGAGCAGGAATTGGAAGCGGCACAGTCGTGACCACCCGTCGGAGGGGAGACAGAACCTGATGAGGGCTGCGGTCATCGCCGAGGACAGGACGCTGGAAGTAGCCCGGGTGGACGACCCTGCGCCGGGGCCGGGGGAACTGGTGTTGGCCGTGAAGGGATGCGGCATCTGCGGGTCGGACCTGAAGGTTGTCGACCACCTGCCCATCGGCTACACCATGGGCCACGAGTTCTCCGGAGAGGTAGTGGCGGTGGGCGCCGACCCGGTGGGGGACTGGAAGGCTGGCGATGCGGTTTGCGCTTTGCCTCTGGTGGGGTGTGGGAGCTGCCAGTTCTGCTGGGACACACTGCCGGTCCACTGCCCCCACTCGGAGATGATCGGGACGGGTGTCCGACCCGGGGCCTACGCCGAGTATGTGACCGTGTCCAGCGCCCAGACGTTCCGCCTGCCGGAGAGTTGCGGCTACGACGTGGGCGCGTTGGTGGAGCCCCTGGCCGTGGGACTGCACGCGGTTGACACCGCGGGCATTGCCCCCGGCGACAACGTGCTCATTGTGGGAGCCGGACCGGTGGGCCTGGCCGTCGCCCTGTGGAGCCGACACGTCGGGGCTCGCAACGTGGTGGTCAGCGATCCGGTGGCCGTGCGCCGTGACTCCGCTTCAGACTTCGGGGCCACTGGGATCATCAACCCTGAAAACGAGGAACTGGGGCCGGCCTTCGAGCGACTGTCGGGCGCTCCGCCCGACGTGGTGGTAGAGGCGGTGGGCAAACCGGGCATCATCCAAACCTGCATCGAGGCGGCCGGCCACCGAGGGCGGGTGGCGGTGGTGGGCATCTGCTCTGGACCCGACCCCATTATCCCGGTGTTCGCGTCGCTGAAGGAGCTGACCATGACCTTCCCCGTGTACTACCGCCATCAGGATTATGCCCACACTTTGGCCATGATCGAGCAGGACCGCATCAATCCGGCCCCGTTCATCACCCACACCGTGGATCTCGACGGCCTCCCTAGTGCTTTCGAGGCCATCAAATCGCCCACCGACCAGTGCAAAGTGATGGTTCGCCCCTAACCTGTCCCCGTGGATTTCGGCGACACCCCCTCAGAAGCGGCGTTTCGGGCTGAGGCCCGGGCTTGGCTGGAGGCCAATGCCCCGGCCAAGGGCTCTTCTGAGGCGTTCGATCACATGAGCACTCCGGGACGGAACCCAGAACTGGAAAGGGAGCTGGCTGATCGGGCTCGGGCCTGGCAGGCGAAGCTGGCCGACGGCGGCTGGGCCTGTTTGGACTGGCCGCCACAGTACGGGGGACGGGGTGCCTCCACGGTGGAAACAATCATCTTTGAGGAAGAGCAGAGCCGCTTCGGCATTTCTCGGTCGATCTTCATGGCCGCGCTGGACATGGCTGCTCCCACCCTCATGTCGTGGGGCACCGACGAGCAGAAGCAGAAATTCCTGAACCCCATCCGCAAGGGAGAAATGGTGTTCGCCCAGCTCTTCAGCGAGCCCAATGCCGGCTCCGATTTGGCTGGGCTCCAGACCAGGGCGGTCCGCGACGGCGACGAGTTCGTGGTCAACGGCCAGAAGGTGTGGAATTCCTATGCCCATCTGGCTGATTGGGGCATTCTCTTGGCCCGCACCGATTCGGATGTGCCCAAGCACCAGGGTCTCACCTATTTCTTTGTGGAGATTGACAGCGAGGGCTTGGACCCGCGGCCGCTGCGCCAGATGACTGGCGGGGCCGAGTTCAACGAGACCTTCTTCGACAACGTGCGAATCCCGGTAGAGAACGTGATCGGCGGCGTCAACAACGGTTGGGCGGTAGCCCAGACCACCCTCAACAGTGAGCGGGCCGCGGTGGGCGCCCAGACCTCGGTCGTGGATGTCCCCACATTGGTTGATCTGGCCAAACAGAAGAACCAGGCAGGCGATCCGGCGGTTCGCCAGGCACTGGCTGAAGCGTGGATCAGATCAGAGGTGCTGCGTTACCTGGGCATGAGGGTGTACACCGCGCTGAGCCAGGGCACAGAGATCGGGCCGGAAGCCTCGATCATGAAGATCCTGACCGGCGACCACATACGCGACACCAGCCAAACGGCCATGGAGCTGCTGGGACCGGAGGGGATGCTGAACGACGACGTCTGGGTGACGCGGATGGTCAGCCATTTCGCCCACAAGATCGGCGGTGGCACTCCGGAGATTCAGCGCAACGTGATCGGCGAGCGCATTCTGGGCCTTCCCCGCGAGCCTCGAGCCGACAAGGGCATTCCCTTCCGCGACCTTAAAGTGTGAGTGTGATGCCGTTCGGCGCCCGGCCAGCGCTCCTGGCCGTGCTGGTGCTGTTGGCCTGCACCGGGTGTGGCCTGTTCAGCGAGGGCACGGTGGTGAGCCCCGCGCCCATCGCGGGTGAACAGGATGAGCAGGTCGAAAATGCGCCTGCGTTGCCCACTGCCACTCCCGATGGGGTGCCGCTCTCAGAAGACGCCATCGTGATCGGCGCCCTGATGGCAACCACCGGGTTCCTGGCGGCTTATGACGAGCCCGCGCTAGTGGCCGCCCAAACTCGAATCGACGCCCTGAACGAGGCTGGTGGCCTGCTGGGCCGGCCGGTGGTTCTGCGGCACATCGACAGCCACACTGAGTTGTCTGCGATGCACAAGGGGGCCGAGCAGCTATTGCTGGACGGCATCGACATGGTTTTGATGACATGCGATGCCGCTTATGCGGAACCGGCCCTCAAGGAGCTGGAGAGCTCGGGGATCCTGGTGATCAGCCCATGCGGGACCGACCACTCATGGACAACGGGTGAGCTGGGGGATCGCGTCTTCTCTTTGGGCACACCAGTGGGCACCGAAGCCCAGTACTTGGTTGCGTTGTTGGCTGATCGAGGGTTCACCACCGCGGCGGGAATCATCGACGAGACCAGTTCAGAAGCGGTTGCCGTATGCGAAGCCTTCAAGCTGGGGTTCGAGGCCGTTGGAGGCCGGGTGACCGGTCTCTACCGCTATCAGCCCACCGATCCTGGCCTGCTCGAGCCCGTGCTTTTTGGGCTGGTCAACAACAGTCCCGAGGCCATCGCGTTCTGCGGGACTCGGCTCGTGGCCCCAGAGATCTTGGCTCCGATTCGGGCTGCTGGCATCCTCCAGCCCATTTTCGCCAACTCCACCATGGACGGCGACTTCTGGATCGGTCACGTTCCCGGCGTTGGCGACTTCACCATGCTCTCGTACGCCTCGGTCTACACCGATTCTCCCGATCCCAGCCCCGCGGTTCGCCAGGTACTGGCCGACTATTTCGCGGCTGAAGGTCACATTGCCAGAGACGGGCGGGCTATCACCGGCGCCGACGCCGTTGAGGCTTATGTCCGGGCAGTGGAGCGGGCCGGCACTGTCGACCCGGGGGCGGTGGCCGTCCAACTCCGGCGATTTGATGGCGAGGATCTGGCGGCCGGTCCGGTCACCTTCGGCACCGGTCTCCACGCGCCAACCGATCGCCCCATGCGGGTCATCACCATCGAAGAGCCTTCCGCCCAGTTCGACCGGATCATCGGTCCTTAGTCCGGAACGCCTAGGTCAGTACCCGAGGTCGACGTCGATGGGGCCGAGCAGCTCCTGGCCGGCGATGTAGCGGCGGACATTCTCGGTGACCCGATTGGCGAGCAGCTTCAAACCCATTTCGGGGGTGTTGCCCACATGGGGGGTGATGAGGCAGTTGTCCAAGCTCCAGAGGGGATGACCCTCGGGCAGGGGCTCGGGGTCGGTCACGTCCAATGCGGCGCCGCCGATAGACCCGGCAGACAGCGCCTCCACCAGATCGTCGGTCACCACATGACGGCCCCGCCCCACGTTGATCAGCCAGGCGTGGGCAGCCATGGCGTTGAGCGCGGCGGCGTTGATGATGCCGGTGGTCTCTGGGGTCAGCGCCAGTGCTACCACCACCACATCGGCGTCGCTCAGCGCATTGTGCAGGCTTTCGGGGCCGACCACCCGTTCGACGCCCTCCATGGGCAGAGGATGGCGGCGCAGCACGGTGATCTGGCAGTCCCATGGTTCCAGCAGCCTCACCAGCGACTCGGTGATGCCCCCGCCGCCCAGCACGGTTACCCGGCCGCCCAGCAGGTTCCGGCCCTCCGGCGGCGACCAGTTCTGAGCCCGGGCAAAACTCCCCATCCCCCGCAGGCCGGCCAAGGCCAGCATCAGCACATGCTCGGCCACCGGTTCGGCGTACACCCCCTTGCCGCAGGTCCAGCGGTGGTCGCGGTCGAGCAAATGGGTCAAGTTCTCGATCCCGGCGTAGGGGAGCTGCACCCACTCGATGCCCGCCCCATCCTCCAGCACACCGGGCAAGAGCTCGGGGGCCGCGGGCTCGGCCCAAACCAGCGCCTCGGCCTCGGAGGGGTCCGTCACCCGGCCGCCACCGGCAATCACTGCGTCGGCCAGCGCAGGTCGCCGCCAGCAGTCGGGCTCCACTGCGATACAAGGCGGTTCCATACCGCCGGGTAGTTTATGGGCGTGAAGGTCGCAGACTCGATCCTCGATCTCATTGGAGACACTCCGTTGGTGCGGATGCCGCGCATCGCCGACGGTGTGTCGTGTGAAGTGCTGGCCAAGCTGGAGATGCTGAACCCGGGCGGAAGCGTGAAGGACCGGCCTGCGGTGGCGATGATCGACGCGGCCGAGCGAGAGGGGCTGCTGAAGCCAGGCGGGACCATCATCGAGCCCACCTCGGGAAACACCGGCGTGGGCCTGGCTTTGGTGGCCGCCCAGCGGGACTACCGCTGCGTCTTCGTGATGACCGACAAGGTGAGCCAGGAGAAGGTGCAGCTGCTGCGGGCCTACGGGGCCGAGGTGGTGGTGTGCCCAGTGGCGGTGGATCCCGAAGACCCCGATTCGTACTACTCCACCGCAGAGCGGCTGGTGGCCGAGACGCCCGGTGCCTACCGGCCCAACCAGTACTTCAATCAAGTGAATCCCCTGTCGCATGAGCTGACCACGGGACCGGAGTTGTGGAAGCAGACCGCCGGGCGCATCACCCACTTCGTGGCCGGGGCGGGCACCGGCGGCACGCTCAACGGGGTGGGGCGCTATCTCAAACGGCAGAACCCCGATATCCAAATGGTGGCCGGAGACCCGGAAGGCTCGGTGTTCAGTGGGGGGTCGGGCCGGCCCTATTTGGTGGAGGGGATCGGCGAGGACTTCTGGCCCGAGACCTACGACCCCGAGGTGGTTGATCGGGTGATCCCGATTTCCGACCAGGACTCCTTCGACATGGCTCGGCTGGTGACTCGGCGTGAGGGGTTGCTGATCGGCGGATCGGGGGGAACCGCGGTGTGCGCCGCTCTGGAGGTGGCCCAAGATTGCGGACCCGATGATGTGGTGGTGGTATTGCTGCCCGATGCCGGCCGGGGCTATCTGTCCAAGGTGTTCAACGACGATTGGATGGCGTCGTATGGCTTCCTGATCGGTGAGCACCCCTGTGTGAAGGACGTGCTCGACGCCAAAGAAGGGGCGCTGCCCCCGTTGGTATACGTGAAGCCCGAAGATCCGGTAAGTGTGGCGGTGACCCAGATGCGCGACCACGGAGTCAGCCAGCTGCCGGTGGCCAAAGGCGAGATGCCCTTGGCTGCCGCTGAGGTTATGGGGGCGGTCCACGAGCTTCAGCTCATGGAGTTGGCCTTCAACGGCGATCTACTGGGCCAGCCGGTGGAGAGCGTGATGAGCCGTCCTCTGGAACAGATCGGTATCGGCGAATCGGTGGCGCTGGCGGTAACCAAGCTGGAGCGCTCGCCGGCCCTGCTGGTGCTAGACGGCGGCCGTCCCCGGGCGGTGATGACCAGTACCGACGTGCTGAGCTTCTTGTCGTCGGGCCCGTCGGATCCTGATTCATGAGCGCCGGCGACTGGGGTTTCGACACTCGGGCCATCCACGTCGGCCAAGAGCCCGACGAGGCCACCGGCGCCATCACCGTTCCCATCCACCTGGCCACCACCTTCGTGCAGGCCGCACCGGGCCAGCACCAGGGCTTCGAGTACGCCCGCACTTCCAACCCCACCCGGGTGGCGCTGGAGCGGTGCGTGGCCGGGCTCGAGGGGGCCGAGCACGGAATGGCGTTCGCCAGCGGCATGGCCGCAGAAGACGCGGTAGTGGGCATGATGCGCCCCGGCGACCATGTTGTTCTGGGCACCGACGCCTACGGGGGGACGTTCCGGCTCATTGCCCGGGTGTACGGCGAGCGGGGCATCGAGTGGTCGGCAGTGGACATGGCCGACCTGGACGCGCTGGCCGGGGCGATCCGCCCCGAAACTCGCCAGATATGGGTGGAGACCCCCACCAATCCCATGCTGGCCGTGGTGGACATCGCTGCGGTGGCCGATGTGGCCCACGCGTCGGGGGTCGACGTGGTGGTGGACAACACCTTCGCCACCCCGTACCTCCAGAACCCGCTGGAGCTGGGGGCCGATTTAGTGGTGCACTCCACCACCAAGTATCTGGGCGGCCACTCCGATGTGGTCGGGGGGTTTATCGCCGTGAATCGGGATGATCTGGCCGAGCGGCTGTCGTTCGTCCAGAACGCGGTGGGCGCAGTGCCCAGCCCATTCGACTGCTACTTGCTGCTGCGGGGCGTCAAGACGTTGGGGGTGCGCATGGACCGCCACTGCGACAACGCCCAAGCGGTGGCCAAGTTCCTGGCTGGACATCCCGCGATCGACCGGGTGCTGTATCCCGGGCTGTCTGATCACCCAGGGTTCGACATAGCGTCTCAGCAGATGCGCCGCCCCGGTGGGATGGTGTCGTTCATCCATGCCGGGGGTGAGGCGGCCGCGGTGGCCGCAGTAAGCGCCACCAAGGTCTTCCGGCTGGCCGAGTCTCTGGGTGCGGTGGAGTCGCTCATCGAGCAGCCCTCCACCATGACCCATCTGTCGGTGGCCGACTCTCCGCTGGCCGTGGATCCCGGCTTGGTGCGCTTGTCGGTCGGCATCGAGAGCATCGAAGACTTGCTGGCCGATCTGGAGCAAGCCCTCGGTTCGTAGCCGTCTCAGTCCTGCAACGGCAGCAGGTCGTCGGCCAAGGCTTCGATCTCGGCCTTCCAGTCCGGGGGCTCCCCCAGGGGCATGACCACGAACTTCGAGGCGCCGTTCTCGATGAACGCCTCGATCTTTGAGCGAAGCTCTTGGCGGTTCGGCGCCACTAGATCACTCGGGTTCTTGTCGGGCTGGCGCAGCTTGATGAGCTCGAGGAACCGGTCGGGCAGCGGGCCATCGGCGTAGGTCAAGAGCGCTCCGTAATGCTCGGGGTCGATTTCCCGTTCGGCCTCGTCAGCGTGCTGTTTGATGGCGGCGATGCCGCCTCGCACGTCATCGGGGGTGACGAAGGAGGGCAGCCAGCCGTCGCTCAGCCGGCCAACCCGGCGGAGCTCAGAGGGGGCGATACCCCCCATCCACACGTCCAGGGGCTGCTGGACCGGCTTGATGTCCACCCGGGCGGCGTCGAGGTGGAAGCGGGGGCCATGGTGCTCCACCACGTCCTCGGTCCACAGCCGACGCATGAGCGGCAGCGCCTCGTTGAACCAGGACGCCCGGTCCATGCGGGCCACACCGAAGGCCTGGTGTTCGGCGGTGTCGGCCACGCCAAGCCCGAATGCGGGCAGCAGCCGGCCGTTGGAGATGCGATCGAGACTGGCCATGGTCTTGGCCAAAAGCACCGGATTGCGGCCGGGCAGCACCATCACGCTGGGCCCGAACTTGAGGTGGGTGGTTCGAGCGGCCGCGAAGGTCATGGCCACCACCGGGTCTAGTGCGGGACCGCTGGCCCGTTCGGCCACCCACAGCGAGTCGAACCCCAGCCGCTCCAGTCCGTCGACCACTGCGCCGAACACCTCTGGGTCTCCCGACGCCGTCCCGCCTCCTACCCCAACACCGATTCGGACTCTCATATCAAGAGAGCTTGGCTATCTCGGCGGACTCGCCGGGGTCGGGCTCGGTGCTCAGGAAGGCGTCGAGCATCTCGGTGGCCACTTCCGAGGACACGAGGCGCAGGCTCAGGGCCAGCACGTTGGCATCGTTCCAGCGGCGGGCGCCGCGGGCGGTCTCCGCGTCGGTACACAAGGCGGCCCGCACGCCAGGCACCTTGTTGGCTGCGATCGACACCCCGGTTCCCGTCCAGCAGCACACCACCCCGATATCGGCACTGCCGTCCACCACGGCCTCACCGACCGCTCGGCCGACATCGGGCCACGGTGCTCCTTCTGCTGCGGCCACCACCACGTTGTGGCCACCGTCGGCCAGATGCTGCTTGACGGCGTCGGTCAGGGCGGTGGCCTCATCGGTCCCGAACGCAATGCGCATCCCGCTATCCCGATAGGTCGGCTGCGAGCAGGTCGAGGTCGAAGCCGTAGAGGGTGGCGCAGTTGTCCCTCAGGATCAGCTGCTTCTCGTCGGCGGGCACGTCGGCCAGGGTATCGGCCACCACCTCTCGGGAGCGGGGGAAAGTGGACTCGGTATGGGGGTAGTCGGAGCCCCACATCAGGGTGTGGGTGCCGAAGGTGTCCCGTACTCGCACGCCCACCGCGTCCTCCTGGAAGCTCACGAAGCAGTTGGAGCTGAAGAAGTGGCTGGGACGGGCATCGGGATCGGCGAAGCGGTGCCAGTCGCCCCGCAGCGGCCGGTCGGTGTAGCAGTAGTCCATCTGGAACAGCCAGAACGGGATCCAGCCCACCTCGTGCTCCACCGATCCCACCTTGAGCTTGGGATGGTGTTCGAACACCCCGGCGAAGATCATCTCGCCCAGGGACTTCCGCACGAAGTGGTCTTGCAGGTAGAACGCGGCCTCTGATACCGCCCGGACGTCGTTCTTGGTCTGACCGCTGGCGCTGGCGAGTTGTCGACCGGTGGCCACGTGCATAGATAGGGGCACGTCGAGATCCACCGCGGCTGCCCAGAAGGGCTCATAGCGGGGGTGGTCGTAGCCCTGGCCCGCCGGGGGCATCACGCTGATCATGGCGCCGGACAGGCCGATGTTGCGGCAACGGGTCATCTCGGCGATGGCCTCGTCAACGTCGTCCACATTGATGAGGGCTATGCCCTTCAGACGTTGCGGGTCATACGCACAGAAATCGGCGATGAAGTCGTTGTAGGCGGCCATGGTCACCGAGCACAGCTCGGAGTCGGGGATGCTGTAGGCCAGCAGCGCCTCGCTGGGGTAGATCACCGATGCGGCCACCCCGTCGGTGCGGTTGTCGGCGATGAACTTCTCGGGGTCGTAGGCACCGGGGCGGACCTCGTCGAACGATGCCTCGATGCGGAGCTTGGTGGGATCTTGGTCGAACCGGTTGCCGGCCTGGAAGCCCAGAAACGACATTGAGCGCTGGCCGTCGATGTACCACCAGTCGCCGCCGGGCTCGCGGCGCACCTGCGGCACCCGCTCGGCCATCGGCCCAGAGGTCACCCGCTCTGTCCAAAGGTCGGGCGGCTCGATGATGTGGGAGTCGGACGAGATCATCATGCTGGTGGGGCTCATAGCGCTCCTTATTGGCTGTTGTGGGTTGAGCGGCGAGTCGCCAGGGTCACCGGTTCAGTATCGCGCCCCGTTCGCAGCAGATGCCCGGGCCGGGCATCGGTGAATTGGCCATTTGCGACCACTTCAGCTCCGTTCACGATCACCGAGGCCACTCCGACGGCTTCGCCGTACAGCCGGCCTGCGTCGGCGGGCAGGTCGTATCGGGTGTGGACCGGACCCGGTGCCACGGTGTCGGGGTCGAAAACCACCAGGTCGGCGTGCCAGCCTTCGGCGATTCGGCCCCGCCCGGCCAGGCCGTAGAGCCGGGCCGGGACGTCGGTGAGCTGCCGGACATGCTCCTCCAGGCTCAGCAGCCCGAACTCGCGGCTCGCGGCCAGCGAACCGGTGGTATAGGTGAAGAAGTCCAGCTGGTCGAGGTGGGCACCGGCATCGGAGGCACCCATCACCACCCGGTCGTCGGTCCAGAATCGGGCTCGGGCTTCCCAGTCAGCTCGGTCGGCCCCGTTTGCCGACGACACCAATACGGTTCGCAGGTCGTCGGCCACCGCGATGTCGCACAGGGCATCCCACGGGCTCACATCCCGCTCGGCGGCCACTTCGCCGACGGTGCGGCCCTCCAGCGGCTTGGTCTGCGAGCTGAACCCCTCGCCGATCACATAGGCGCCCCAATCGGCGAGGTGGGACAGGCGCATCTTCACCGACCGGGCCGATCGGTCGAGTTCCTGGCGGCGCACGGGGTCGGCTAGCAGGTCACGCCGTTCGTGGTGGGGGAGGGCCATCGGATCTTCCCAGCCGGGCAGGGCGGCCAGCACCGCGGGAGTAGCCAGGCAGTGGCGGGCGGTGATGGCCAGTGGAATGGTGAGGGCCAGCACTTCGGCGCCCCGGGCTGCCGCGGTGTCCGACATGCGCAATCGGTCCCAGCCCCCGGCTTCGGTGGCCGCATCCACGATCACTGGGTTCCAGTTGAGGGGTCTGTCTGCGGCCAGGGACATGTCGGCCATGAGCTCGGCTAGCTCGGGATCGAACCCCTCAACTCCCGGTGATATCTCCACCACGGGGGCCGCAGTGTCTCGTACCGCCCGACAGAGGGCAATGATCTCATCGCGGCTCGCGGCCCGGGACGGTACCGGCCGACCATCGCCGTCGTGGTGGGTGTTGGATGTTGAAGTGGAGAACCCCAGCCCGCCGGCGGTCAGTCCGGCTCGCAGTAGCCCGGCCATGGCCTCGACGTCGGCGGCGGTGGCCGCCTCCGAGGACCGCTCTCCCATTACCGTGCGGCGGATTGCGGAGTGGCCCACCAGGAATCCGGCGTTGGCGGCCAGAGGCCGATCGGTCCGATCCAGGTACTCCGCGGTGGTGCCCCAGTCCCAGTTCAGGCCGGTGGCCAATGACTCGGCGGGCATGCCCTCCACTCGGGCCAGCATGGCCAGCAGATAGTCGCGGGCCTCGGGGGTTATCGGGGCCACGGTGAACCCGCAATTGCCTCCGATCACCGTGGTCACCCCATGGAGGGGCGACGGGCTGAGGGTGTCGTCCCACAGCACGGCGGCGTCCAAGTGGGTGTGGATGTCCACAAATCCCGGGGCTACCACCAGACCCTGGGCGTCGATGGTGCAGACAGCGGTGTCGCTCAGCCGAGGGCCGATCTCGGCGATGCGCCCACCGGTGATGCCGACGTCGGCCGGTCGGGCCGGACCGCCGGTGCCGTCGATCACCGTGCCGCCCCGAATGGCGAGGTCCAAGGTCACCGCAGCAGCTCCGCGGCCCGCTCGCCCACCGCGATACAGGTCAGGTTGGTGTTGGCCCGGGGGATCATCGGGAGGATGGAGGCGTCGAACACCGACAGGCGGTCGATACCGTGGACCCGGCCGAAGTCGTCCACCACGTCGCCAGTGTCGGGGTCGGTTCCCATCCGACAGGTGCCCGAGGCGTGGTACCACGGAAAGCTGAACTGCCGGGCGTAGTCGGCCAGGGCATCGTCGTCGCCATTGGCGAAGGAGGCCTCGCCGAGTACGGCCACCCGCTCGAACCTTTCCGACAGTGCCTCATGGGTGGCCAACCGGTGGCAGAGGCGCAGGCCGTCGACAAGCTGGGCGATGTCGTCCGGGCTGTCCAAGAGGTTGAGGTCGATCACCGGCGGGTGCCCAGGGTCGGGCGACAGCACCCGCAGCCGCCCCCGGGATCGGGGGACCTGGATGCCAGCGCATATGCCCCAGATCAGCTCCGAGCCGCAGACCTCGGCCAAAGGCTCGTTCTGGCTCAGGTCCCAGTGGTTCATCATGCCGATCTGCATGTCGTTGGTTACCGGGCTTTGCGGGGAGCTGTAGCGGATGAGCAGCTGGTGCTGCACCATGTCGGTGGTTACTGCTCCCTCGGGCGGGACCACGAAGATGAACGCTCCCACGTGCTCCATGAGGTTGGCGCCCACGCCGGGGAGGTCGACCACGGAGCGAATGCCCACCGCCTCCAGATCCCGTACTGGGCCGATGCCCGAGCGCAAGAGCAGTGCGGGGGTGTTGAGCGCTCCCGCGCACACCACGATGTGGCGGCCCCGAGCCTGCTCCAGGCTGCCGTCGCTAGGCGAATAGGCCACCGCAGTGGCCCGGTCCCGCTCGATCACGATGTGGTGGGCGTAGGCCCCACCGATGATGTGGAGGTTGGGTCGCCCGTCGGCCGGGCGGAGGTAGCCCATTGCCGTGGACATCCTCACGCCGTCCACCACATTCTGGGGCGAAGGTCCGATGCCTTCCGACACTCCGTCGTTGTGGTCGTCCACCCAGGTCAGACCGTTGTCTTCGGCGGCGGCCAGGAGTTGCTGCTGGGGGGCGACCAAATCATCTTTGGCTGCCCGCCGGATGGGGATGGGGCCGCCCATTCCGTGGAGGTCGCCCCCGAGGGGGTCGTCTTCCAATCGCCGGAAGCAGGGGGCCATGGCCTCCCAGCTCCAGTTGGGGCTGGCCCAGGCGTCGTAGTCGCTGGGCATTCCCCGCAGTGCCACGCCCCCGTTCACCGACGACCCTCCGCCCAGGGTTCGGCCCTGGGGGTAGGGGGCAGTGGCGTCTCCGGAGGTGCGGGCCTGAAAGCCCCAGTCGCGCCCGGTGTGGGAGAAGTCCACCGCGCCCAGCCGGTCGGCCTCGGGATCGGGCTCGACAGGCCCGGCTTCCAGCAGCAGCACTGAGGTGCCCGAGTTCTCTGACAGCCGGGCGGCCAGGACCGCGCCAGTGGAGCCACCGCCGACGATCACGAAGTCGTAGATCATGCGCCGGGCTCGACCACTACCGGTCGAAAGGCAAGTGGAGCATCTTGATGGCGTTGCCCCGCATGATCTTGTAAATCACCTCGTCGGACAGCCCCTCGCACAGCTTCTCGGCCACCTCCTTGGTGTGGGGCCAAGAGCTGTCGTTGTGGGGGTAGTCGGTTTCGAAGGTCACATTGTCGGTGCCGATGGCCTCGATGTTGGCCAGTCCGTGGTGGTCGTCGAAGAAGCACCCGTACACGTGATCGGCGAAATACGTGCTGGGCCGCTCGGGAATCACCCCCCATACGCCGTTCCATCCCCGGTTTTGCTCCCACACCACGTCGGCCCGCTCCAATATGTAAGGGATCCAGCCAATCTGCCCCTCGCTGTAGGCGATTTTGATCTCGGGGTAGCGGATGAACACACCGGAGAACAGCCAGTCGGCCAGCGATCCCATGGCGTTGTTGAACGTGAGCGTGGACATCACCGCGGGCGGGGCATCGGCCGAGGTGGACGGCATGCGCGACCCCGACCCGATATGCATGCACACCACGGTGGCGGTCTCCTCGCAGGCGGCGAAGAACGGTTCCCAGTGGCCGTCGGCGTCGTGGATTGACGGCAGCTCGAGGTTGGTGGGCAGCTCTGTGAACGAGACGGCGTGCGCTCCCCGCTCAGCGTTGCGGCGCACTTCGGCGGCGGCCAGGTTCGGATCCCATAGCGGGATCAGCGGCAGGGGAATCAGCCGGCCGTCGGTGCCGGCACACCACTCCTCGATCATCCAGTCGTTGTAGGCCTGCACGCACAACAGGGCCAGTTCCTTGTCGGCGGCCTCCAAGAAGGTCTGGCCGCAGAACCGGGGGAACATGGGAAAACACATCGCTGCCTCGACGTGGTTGATGTCCATGTCGTCGAGGCGGGCCTGTTGCTGCCAGCAACCGGGGAGGATGTCGTCGTAGGTGATCGGCTGAGGACCGAGATCGTCTTTGGGGTAGCCCGACGCTGCGCTGAGCCGGATAAGGGGATGCTTGAGGTCCTCATAAAGCCAGGAGTCGATCGTTCGCTCCACATCGCTGTCCACCCACTCCGGCATGTGATTGATGATCGCCCGGTCTTTGAAGAGCTTTTCCCGCACGACCCGGGGCCCGACGTCGCTGTACTTGCGGGGCAGGCGGTCGGTCCACAGGGTGGGCGGCTCCACAATGTGGTCGTCCACCGAGATGATTTTGGGGATTTCCGGCATGGATGGAGCGTACTCTTGGCGCTGCGTCCAGAGCCTGCTGGGGATCATGCCGTCATGCGCTACTAGCCTGTCGCCATGCTAGATCTGATCATCAAGGGCGGCTCGGTGGTGGACGGCACCGGATCGCCGGGGTTCGCCGCCGACGTAGGCATCAGCGGGGGGAAGATCGCTGCCGTCGGCGAAGTTGGCGAAGCCGCGGCCCAGGTCATCGACGCTGACGGGCTGGTGGTGGCGCCGGGGTTCATCGACGCCCATACCCACTACGACGCCCAGCTTTTCTGGGATCCTCTGGCCTCTCCCTCAAACGAGCACGGGGTGACCACGGTGCTGGGCGGCAACTGCGGCTTCACGCTGGCCCCGCTCAAGGCCGACGACGCCGACTACATCCGCCGGATGATGGCCAAGGTGGAGGGGATGCCCCTGCCTGCGCTGGAGCAGGGTCTGCCGTGGAGCTGGTCGAGCTTCGCCGAGTACCTGGATGCACTGGACGGGCGCATCGGCGTCAACGCCGGTTTCCTGGTGGGCCACTCGGCGCTGCGCCGCTATGTGATGGGAGCCGAAGGGACCGGGAACGCGGCCTCCGCTGAGCAGGTGGCGGAGATGGTGCGGTTGCTGCACGAGGCTCTGGAGGCCGGCGGTCTGGGGTTCTCGTCGTCGCAGTCCACCACGCACTCCGACGGCAACAATGATCCCGTTCCGTCTTATTTTGCCGACCGAGACGAGATGCTGGCCCTGTGTGGCGCGGTATCCGATCATCCCGGCACCTGGCTGGAGTTCATCATCACCGGCTGCAACGCGTTCTTCACCGACGAGGAAATCGACCTGATGACCCAGATGTCGGTGCGGGCCCAGCGGTCGCTCAACTGGAACGTCCTCTCTCACGCTTCCACGATGATGGACCGCACCCAGCACCAGCTTCGGGCCTCGGATGTGGCCGCCGAGGCCGGAGGGCGCATTGTGGCGCTGTCGATGCCGTCGATCGGCGGGCTGAAGATGAGCTTCGGCAGCTATTGCGCCCTGTATTTACTGCCCAACTGGGGCGATGTGCTGTACCTGGACCACGACGAGAAGAAGGCCAAGCTGGCTGATCCCGCCGTGCGGCAGTGGCTGGATGAGCAGGCTCGCAGCTCCGAAGGGCCATTCCAGTTCATCTCCACCTGGGCCAACATGGAGATCGGCGACACCTACGCCCCAGAGAACGCCGGGCTCACCGGTCGCAAGGTGGGTGACATTGCCGCAGAGCGGGGGGTCGAACCGTTCGACGCCCTGCTCGACATCGTGGTTGCCGACGACCTGCGCACCGCGCTGTGGCCGCTGTCGTCCGACGATATCGACGTGGCCTGGCAGCAACGGGCCGATCTGTGGCAGGACCAGCGGGTGTTGGTGGGCGGCTCCGACGCCGGCGCCCACCTCGACCGCATGTGCGGCGCCCGCTTCCCCACCGAGATGCTGGCCCAGGCAGTGCGCGACCGGGGACTGCTGTCGATGGAGGAGTGCGTGCGGCTCTTGACCGACGAGCCTGCCCGCCTGTTCGGCCTGAAGGGCCGAGGCCGGGTGGCCGAGGGCTATTGCGCCGATCTGGTGGTATTCAACCCCGACACGGTGGCCTCCGGCCCCATCGTGGAGCGCACCGACCTCCCCGGCAGCTGCGAGCGCCTCTACGCCAGCGCCGTCGGAGTGGAGCACGTGCTGGTCAACGGCACCGAGATCATCACCGCCGGCCACCCCACCGGCGCCACCCCCGGCACCCTCCTCCGCTCCGGCCGCGACACCGAAACCGTATTGCCTTAGGGCAGACCGCAGCCGGTCGTTGAGCAACCCCAACAGTTGGGGATCGAATGGGCGCGCCTACTGTGGGGGGCATGTTTGATCTGGTGATTCGGGGTGGCGCGGTTGTGGACGGGACCGGGGCTGAGCCGGTGGTGGCCGATGTGGCGGTTTCCGGGGGGCGGATTGCGGAGATTGGGCAGGTGGATGGGGCGACGGCTCGGACGGTGGATGCCGACGGGCTGGCGGTGGCGCCGGGGTTCATTGATCCCCATACCCACTACGACGCCCAACTCTTCTGGGATCCGGCGGCCACTCCATCGCCGATGCACGGAGTGACCACCGTGTTGGGGGGCAACTGCGGGTTCTCCCTGGCGCCGGTCAATCCCGATGACGCCCGCTATTTGCAAGAGATGATGGCCATGGTGGAGGGGATGCCCCTGCCCGCGCTTGAGCAGGGGCTGCCGTGGGACTGGGAGACGTTCGGGCAGTTCTTGGACAGCCTCGACGGCAACACCGCGGTCAACGCCGGATTCCTGGTGGGCCACTCGGCCCTGCGCCGCTACGTGATGGGGTCCGACGCCAATCAGCCGGCGAGTTCTGACCAGCTCGACCAGATGGTGCAGGCCCTCCACGACGGGCTGGCTGCTGGCGGTATGGGGTTTTCCACGTCGCTGGCCCACACCCACTGGGACGGCGACAATGAACCCGTCCCCAGCCGATTCTCCTCCACCGAGGAGGTGCTGGCCCTGGCCGGGGCGGTGGCCGACCATCCTGGGACCTGGCTGGAGTTCATCACCTCGGGATGTCTCAGCATGTTCAGCGACGAGGAGATCGAGCTGATGAGCCAGATGTCGGCTCGAGCCCAGCGCCCGCTGAACTGGAACGTGCTCACCGTCAGCGCCGACACCCAAGACCGCACCGACCACCAGCTTGGGGCCGCCGATGCGGCTGCTGAGGTGGGCGGGCGCATTGTGGCGTTGTCGATGCCCACCATCGGGGGGTTGAAGCTGTGCTTCGCCACCTACTGCCCGCTGTACAACATGCCGGGGTGGAAGGACACCATGAACCTTCCTCATGAGGAGAAGATGGCGGCGCTGGCCGACCCGGAGACCCGGCGGTGGTTGAACGATCAGGCCCAGACCGGTAGCGGCGGCTTCTACCACATGGCCCAGTGGCAGAACATGGAGATCGGCACCACCTATTCCCCGGAAAACGACGGGCTCACTGGTCGGCGAGTGGGCGACATCGCTGCCGAGCGGGGACAGGAACCGTTCGACACGCTGTGCGACATCGTGCTGGCCGACGACCTGCGCACCGACCTGTGGCCTATCAATGCCGACGACTCGTCGGAGAGCTGGGCTCATCGAGCCGAGCACTGGCGGGACCCCCGAGTGATCGTGGGCGGCTCCGACGCCGGGGCCCATCTCGACCGCATGTGCGGCACCCGTTACTTCACCATCATCCTGGGCGACATCGTGCGCACCCGGGGGCTGTTGCCGCTGGAGGAGGCGGTGCGTCTGATGACCGACGTGCCGGCCCGTTTGTTCGGGCTCAAAGACCGGGGCCGGGTGGCCGAGGGCTGGCATGCCGACCTGGTGCTGTTCGATCCGGCCACCGTGGCCTCCGATCCCATCGAGGCCCGCGCCGATCTGCCCGGCGACTGCATGCGCCTGTTCGCCGGCGCCCAGGGCGTCCACCGGGTTCTTGTGGGCGGAACCGACATCGTGGTTGACGGCCAAGTAACCGGCGCCACCCCGGGAACCGTATTGCGCTCCGGCCGCGACACCGAGACCGTATTGCCCTGAGACCCCACTCCGCCCCCGACCGCGCGGGGGTTGACGCAGCCGGGGGCGGAGGCTTTGGGGGTGGGGTTAGGCGGCGAATTCCTCGTCGATCTTGCGGTAGTACTCGTCCAGACCGCTGAGAGAGGGATGGCGTAACTCCGATGGGCGGAATCGGACGGCACTGCCGATGCGATAGGCGGGCACGATGCCGTCGTTGATACCTCGAAGCAGGCTGCTTTGATCAATGCTGAGCATCTGGCACGCAGCGGCCGGGCCGATGAGGTCTTCCACAGTTTGGGTCATGAACTTGCTCCTCTCTCTCCTCCGCCTCAGCCTTAGATCACGGCCGCGACGGGAATGGAGCGGGCATTCTCGCGATCCAAATTCTCAAATAATTCCCAACTGAGCGGTCTTGGGGAGCGGATAGTTGGGCATGCGTTACGTCGATCTGTGGAAATCTTCCTGTGGACGACGCAACACAATCATTTGACCTGGGTTTTTGGTTCGCACTTGAGGAGTGGGTACCAAGGGGTAACCTGTGTAAAAGAAATTTCTTAAAAAGTCACGAAATCAACGCGAAATCAGCAGCTTTAGCACAGATAATGTTGTGGCCCAGGGTTAGGTTCGGGAGACCACCTCGGTCGCGAAGCGGTCCAGGGTGGCTTTGGCAGAGTCCAGATCGGGGTCATGGGTGCTGTAGATCATGCGGGTCGCCCCCAGATCGGCCAGGAATCGGGCGTCGTCGAGAGTGGAGCCGAAGCCCTGAAGCTCACAGGCTTCAGCTCGTCCCGCATCCGCAGCCCACCGCTGCACCTCGGCCCACATCTCAGGCCAGCGATCCCTGTTCTGCGAGGCTGAGAACGCGGGCAGGAATGCATCGCCCCGCTGGCCGGCTCGGCGCAGCGCCGGAGGGGAGTGGCCCCCCACGATGATGGGGATGCCGCCGGGCTGGCGGGGATGAGTCGTGAGTTGGACGCCTTCGAAGGCAATGGTCGGTCCTGAGAAGCTGGCCACCGGGTTGGACCACAGCTCCCGCATGACGTCGATGTACTCGTCGGTACGGGCGCCCCGGTTGGCGAAGGAGTAGCCCAGAGCGTCGAACTCGTCGGCTAGCCATCCCGCGCCGATTCCGAGTTCAGCCCGGCCTCCCGACAGCACATCGATGGTGGCAAGCTGCTTGGCCAGCAGCATCGGGTGGCGCTGGGGCAGAACCAAGACCGCAGTGCCAAAGCGCAGTGAGCGGGTGACCCCAGCCAGAAAGGCCATCAGTGCCAGCGGCTCGGGCAGTTGGGTGTGCTCGTTGTCCCACGGATAGGCCCCCGATCCGGCGTAGGGGTACAGCGCCCTTTTGGCCTCGGGGAACACGATGTGGTCGGCGAAGAACAGCGAATCGCATCCCACCTCCTCGGCGTGGCGGGCAAACCCGGCCAGAAACTCAGGGTCGGCGATAGGTGCCGCCGGTGGTCCCGTCACTCCGGTTGCGCTGCCGATGAGATAGAGCCCGAATTTCATTCCCGTAGCCTTCCACGCCTTATCTGCCTCTAGCCTCAATCTCGCCATGGCTGTGCCTCCTGCTCTTGTCGATTTCATGCCTGCGGTGGTCGATCCCGATGAGTTGTTGGGGGCGTTCTGCGATTGGGCCGAAGCGGCGGGGTTGGAGCTTTACCCTCACCAGGAGGAGGCGGTGCTGCGGCTGCTGGGGGGTGACAACGTAGTGCTGGCCACTCCCACCGGGTCGGGCAAGTCGCTGGTGGCGATGGCTGGAGCGTTTGCCGCGCTGGCCCAGGGTCGGCGGGCCGTCTACACCGCGCCGATCAAGGCGCTGGTGAGCGAGAAGTTCTTCGAGCTGGTAGCGGCGTTAGGGGCCGAGCAGGTGGGGATGGTCACCGGGGACGCCAGCGTGAATGGGGGAGCGCCGGTGATCGCCTGCACTGCCGAGATCCTGGCCCTGCGGGCCTTGCACGCGGGCAGCAACACCGATGCCGACCTGGTGGTGATGGACGAGTTCCACTACTACGGCGACCGGGACCGGGGCTGGGCCTGGCAAGTGCCGCTGCTGGAACTGGGGCGCCCCCAGTTCCTGCTGATGTCGGCCACCCTGGGCGACACCACTGCCCTGCGACGGGACCTCAGCCAGCGCAACGGCCGGCCCACCGCGCTAGTGGCCTCGGCCCAACGGCCGGTGCCTCTCGATGTGGAGTACCGGGAGACCCCGCTGCACGTGTCCATCGCCGAATTGCTGGCCACCGACAAAGCGCCGGTCTACATCGTCCACTTCACCCAGCGGGAGGCCACGGCCCAGGCCCAGAGCCTCACCAGCCTCGATGTGCTCGGCCCCCACGCCAAAGCAGACGTGAAGGAGGCAATCGGCGGCTTCCGCTTCGACACCCCGTTCGGCAAAGACCTGCGCCGCTTCGTGCTGGCCGGAGTGGGGGTGCATCACGCCGGACTGCTGCCCAAGTACCGGTTGCTGGTGGAGAAGCTGGCCCAGCAAGGGCACCTGAAGCTGATCTGCGGCACCGACACGCTGGGCGTGGGGGTGAACGTGCCCATCCGCACCGTGCTGTTCACCCGGCTGTACAAGTACGACGGCCGCCGCACCCGGGTGCTGTCGGTGCGGGACTTCCAGCAGATCGCGGGCCGGGCGGGCCGCCGGGGGTTTGACGAGGAGGGCAGCGTGTGGGTGCAGGCTCCCGAGCACGTCATCGAGAACCGCCGGGCTGAGGCCAAAGCGGCGTCCGATCCGGTGAAGCGCCGCAAGCTGGTGAAGAAAAAGCCGCCCGAGCACAATTACGCCCACTACGACGGCGACACCCTGAACCGGCTTTGGCACGGCCAACCCGAGACCCTGGAATCGAGCTTCGCGGTGACCCACTCCATGATGCTCAACGTGCTAGATCGGCCCGGCGACGGCTGCGCGGCCATGAAGCGCTTACTGGTTGACAACCACGAGCCCCGATCCCGCCAGCGAACCCACATCCGCCGGGCAGTGGGGGTGTTCCGGTCGCTCATCGACGCTGAAATCGTCGAGGTGCTCGACGAGCCCGACGACTTGGGCCGCCCGGTGCGGGTGAACCTCGACCTCCAAGACGAGTTTCGGTTGAATCAGCCGCTCGGGCTGTTCGCGGTTGAGGCGCTGGAAGCGCTGGATATCGAGGCGCCCGATTATCACTGGCAGGCGCTCAGCGTGGTGGAGTCGGTGCTGGAAGACCCCACGGTGGTGCTGTTGGCCCAGCGGGACAAGGCCCGCGACGACCTCATGGCCCAGCTCAAAGCCGAGCGGGTGCCCTACGAGGAGCGCCTGGAGCGGCTGTCGGAGGTCACCTGGCCCCGCCCCGAGGTCGAGTTCATCGAGCCGGCCTTCGCGGTGTTCGCCCGCTACCACCCCTGGGTGGGCCACGACCGCCCCAGCCCAAAGTCGGTAGCCCGCGATCTCATGGAGGTCGGCGACACCTTCAACCAGTACGTCTCCCGCTACGGCATCAAGCGCTCTGAGGGCACGCTGCTGCGCTACCTGTCCGACTGCTACAAGGCCCTGGTCCAAACCATCCCCGCAGCCGCAGTCACCGACGCCCTCGGCAGTGTTACCGCCGAACTCCGCACCCTGCTCCGCTCCACCGACTCCAGCCTCCTCGACGAATGGGAGAGCCTGCGCGAGGGGTGAGGTTTCGATGCCGGGGTGGCACACTGGGCTGGTGATCGCCGATCGGATCGTGTGCGTGGACTGCGGGGGGTGGTGCCACCGAATCACGCACTGGCCAGAGGACGATCCGCCTGTGCCCGGTGACACCGTGGCCTACCGCTGCTCGGATTGCAGCGACCGCTGGGACTTGGTGCTGGATGCCGAGGACTTTGACGATTGATCGGAGCCGCCCCGCTAGGGAAGCAGCGATGAGATCCAGGAGTTGAGGCGGGTGGCGTGGGTTTTGGCCATCTCGGAGGGGAGCGCCATGAAGCCGTGGGGGGAGTCGGGGTAGACGGCCAGTTCCACCGGCGACTCGGCGGCGGCCAAACGGGTGGCAAAGAACAGCGAGTCATCCAGCAGGTGGTCGAAGGTGCCCACCGACACCAGGCAGGAGGGCAGGCCCGAAAGGTCGGCGAACAGGGGGGACACGTCGGGATCTCGCCGCTCGGCGTCGGACATTCCGGGGGTGAACGACTCGATCATGAATTGCAATCCCGGCGGGTTGAGCATGTCGGGGTGTCCGCCATTGCCGAAGATTGACGGGGTGCCCCGCAGGTCGTACCAGCCGAACACCAGGTTGGCCCCCAGCACCCGATCGATGGCGCCAAGGCGGTCCCGCACCCGCAGCAGCGTGGCTGCGGCCAGATGCCCGCCGGCCGACTCGCCCCCGATGAACATCTTGTCGGTGCCCCAGCGCTCGGGGCCGTGTTCCAGCAGCCAGGCCGCGGCCGCCTCGCAATCGTCCGGTCCGGCGGGGTAGGGGTGCTCGGGAGCCAACCGGTAGTCCACCGACAAAACGGCCAGCCCGTGGCGCTTGGCCATGTCCTCGTTGCCGAGGTCGGACATGTGAGGCCGGCCCAGGATCCAGCCGCCGCCGTGGATGTGTAGGAACATGGCCTTGGGCTCGTCGGGCACAAACATCCTCACCGGGATCTCACCGGCTGGCCCCGGGATGGTCGACTCGACAGCCATGGGCGACGGTTCGGGCTCAAAGGCCAGCATGTTCTCCCGCAGGATCTGGGCCCGGGCCACCGGGTCGTCAGGTAAGTCGGCCTCGGCGTCGCCGGTGGAGGGCAGGTACTCCAACAAAGCCTGGGCTTCGGGGCGGTATCCGTCGATCGTGTCGTTCCAAAGCCTCATCGGCATCTCCCGTCTCGTCTCGTGCCCTCGGGCAGGGCGGTACTACCTTGCAGTCTTCGTGGGCGACGATGCCATTTTCTACTTGGACGGTGACACCGTCGTCCCCACGCTCAATGCGCAAGGACCCTGGGATTCCGGCGTCCAGCACGGCGGCGCGGTAGCCGGGTTGCTGGCTCGAGCTGTAGAGCAGGTGCCCACTCCGGTTCCTATGCGGGTGGCCCGCTTCACTCTCGACATGCTGCGCCGGGTGCCGGTAAAGCCGCTGACCATCTCCACTGAGGTGCTCCGCGCCGGCAAGCGGATCCAGACGGTTCGAGCCGACCTACATGACGACGAGGTGCTGGTGGCATCGGCGGTCGCGGTGTCGGTGCGAACCGGGGCCGGTTTCGACCTCGCCCCCTACCGCCAGCCCGAAGCACCGCTGCCGCCCCCGCCGGACAGCAGCGATCGCCCGATAGGCCTTGCGCCCCGAGCGCAGATACCCGATGGCTTTCCCCACGTGGTGGAGTTCGACCGGGTGGCAGGAGGCGTCAGCGGGGGCACGCCTAGCAAGACCTGGGTTCGGCTGTCGGTGCCCTTCCTTCGGGGGGAGGAGACGTCGCCGCTGGTCAATCTCCTGGCCATGTCCGACTTCACCAGCGGCATGGCCTCATTTCTGCCCTACGACCAGTACGTCTCCATCAACCCCGACCTAACCATCCATGTGTTGCGCTACCCCACCAGCGAGCACATCGGCATCGACGCTGAGACCTGGGTCGACGCCGACGGCATCGGCCAATCCAGAGCCCGGCTGTACGACGAGACCGGCCTGTGCGCCCTCAGCGCGGCTTCGCTCTTCGTCGAGACCCGCAGCAACTACTGAACCGCGGGAGGGCCGGACTCAGGGCCGCCGAGGGCGGTGATGTCGTCGAAGCCGACGACGTGGCCGCTCCAGTCGTCGGGCTGGCGGATCATCCAGTCGGCGCACTCTGCGGTGTATTCGGGGGTCTTCAGGGTCTCGAGTCCGGCGCCGCCGGTGGCGATCTCGGCGCCCTGGGTGTTGTAGACGTGCCACCACCCCTCGGTGGACACGATGTGGTCCACCCGCAGCACGTTGAACGTCACCCCTCGGCCGCCCAGCTCCAGGTGCATGGACGCATTCCACCGCTCCATGGCCTGCTTGGAGGTGGAGTAGAGGGCCAGATTGGGGCTGATGGCAGTAGCCGACCCCGAGCTCACGCTGAGCACCCGGCCCGAGCCCCGCTCCAGCATCCCCGGCACCAGCCCCTGGCAGAGCTGCATCGGTCCCACCACCTGCACCCGGAAGGCCCGCTCCCAGCGAGACGATGGCACGTCGATGATCGGGCCGTTGGAGGTGTAGCCCGCGTTATTCACCAGGATGTCGCAGCCTCCGTACCACTCCAGGGTGCGGTCCACGATGCGGGCGGTGTCGTCGGGCGAGGTCAGGTTGGCCTGCACGCTGCGGGCCTCGATTCCCTCTTCGCCCAGCGCGGCCACTACCTCGGGCAGCGATCCCGGCAGCACAGCGTCGGGGTCGTCGGACCCGGTGCGGCCCACCACCACCAGCCTGGCGCCGGCCCGTCCCAGTAAAAAGGCAACCTGGCGGCCGATGCCCCGCGTGGCGCCAGTGACCACGGCCACTGAGCCGTCAACAGCAAAAGACACGCCCGGACCCTATCCGGGCTGGGTGCGGCGGTCGGCCAGCACCAGCAGGCAGGGCAGGATGATCGCCGCGGCCATCATCGACAAGATCCCGGTGATGGCAATCAGAATCCCCAGTTGGCTCACCACCAGCAGCGGGGCGAAGGCCAGCACGATGAAACCCAGTGCCGTGGTGGTGGCCGACCCGAACAGCGCCCCGCCCACGCTGTTGGCCGTGGTTGTCAGAGCTTCGGTGATCGGTGACCCCTGCTCGCGCTCATGCAGATACCGGTGGGCAAAATGGATGGTGTAGTCCACGCCAATACCGATGGTGAGCGACGTCAACAGCGCGGTGAGCGCGTTGTAGTTGATGCCCAGCACCCACATAAGCCCTAGCAGCAACATAAGCACCACAACGATGGGGGCCACGGTTATCACCCCCAGCAGCGGACGGCGGTGCGCCCGCCAGAAGTACACCGTGAGCAGGGCGAGTGCGGTGAGCACGGTGATGAACGTGGCGGTGGTCTGGCTGCGAGCCACCGCGTTGGTGGTCACTCCCGGGTTGATCTGAGCCCCTGTCACCGTGAAATTTCCAGGAGCCCCATCAGCCCAAAGGTCGCCAGACGCGTTGTAGAGATCTCGGGCGTCGCTGTCGCTTCCGAAATACGCCTGAATCGGGATGATGGTCACGTCATTTCCCGACGAGTCGGCAAGCGAGGCGACTTTGGCAAAGTCGTCGGGGGCGGCCTCCGACACTTGGCGGTACAACTGGGCCAGGTCATCGGATGATCCCTGGGTGAGCACTGCTCGGGCGTTGGGCACCGTTTCGGCGGCCAGAGATACCAGCGTGCTGCCGCCCACGCCGACCACATGTATGGGCTGCTCCAATCCCGAAGGCGCCGACTCGCCCGACCCGGGCCCTGGGCCCCGCAGCCGGTCGTCCAACGCCACCAGGGCTCGGGCTGCGGCCGGGTCATCGAGTTCGGTGATGACCACTCCGGTGATCGTGGTGCTCAGCCCGCCCACCTCATCGCGGGCCAACCGGATGTCTTGCACCACCTCTGAGTCCTCGGGCAAGAACTCGTCCTCCTTGAACTCGGTGTTCACGTTTATCCCTCCCGCCACCGCCGCACCGGCCAGCGCGGCCACGGCCAAGAGCGTGAGCTTGGGATGACGGGCGCAACGGACCACGGTAGGCACCAGCAAGCGGCGCACGCCGGGTATGGAGTCGATTACCAGCCGGGTTCTCAGCGGCTGCCCTCGGACCAACCGCCGGCGGTCGCCCAGCATCCTCACCGCGGGCACCAGAGAGGTCATGATGAAGAACCCGGCGATGATGCCGCACGCCGCCAGGATCCCGAAGTCCCGGATGGGAGACAGGGGGCTGGCCAGGTTGGTCAAGAAGCTGAGGGCGGTGGTCAGCGCCCCCAAGCCGATGGCCGCGCTGGTAATCGAAACCGCCCGGCTGGTGGCCCGGCGCGGGTCGGCATCCCGCTCCTCGCGGCGGCGAGACACGATCTGGAGCGAATAGTCCACCGTCAGACCCACCAACAGCACTGGCACGATGATGCTGATCGGTGTGATGCCGTTGATCTTGTCCAAACCGTCGGGGCCGAGGTAGCCCGAGAGGCCGATCTGCCACAGAGCGGTCAGGATCACGCCGATGATGGTGACTGCGGTGTCGGCCGGGGAGCGGAACAGCGCGGCCAGCACGACCACCATCACCACCAGCGCCAGGGGGAACAGGAACCCGCTGTCGGCCAGGGCTTGCTGGGCTCCCTCTTGGAATCGGGCGTTGGACAGGGTTCGGGCCGATGAGTTGGGCCCATAGTCGCCAGCCTGGATCACGTCGTTGACTGCCAAGAGGGCGTCGAACCAGCCCAAATCGGGAAGGTCGATCTGCTGAAGCCTGACCTGGCCCAATCCGGCGTTCTCGCCAAGCAGCTGTTCGAACTGGGCTGCGCGGGGATCATCGGCTGGATCGATCGCCAGCGCCCGGTCTACGTCCTCAGCGGTGAGCTGGGCTGGAGGCACGCCAGACAGAGCCACGATCAAGTGGGCATAGCTGCGGACTGCTGGTTGTCCGTCTTGGGGAACGAAAGGCGCGACCTCGGGGTGAGCCAGGGCCATTTCCGAGCGGGCAATGAGTTCCCGAATGGCGTCCGGAGAGGTGACGTCGCCCCGGGCCACGATCTGGGCGCTGGTGAATGCGCCCGATTCGGGGAATCGGTCTTCCAACTCGGCTACTGCCCGAGCAAGGTCGCTGCCCGCGGGCACGAACGACCCCATCGCATCGGGTTCTTCGGTGGTCAATGCCACCCCCGGCAACATGGCGGCGGTGATGAGCGCCACCACCGCGATGGTGCGCCATGGCGAGCGAGTGACCAGGTGGGCGTACCAGTTCAGCATGGAGGTGGGGGAGGCCTTCTATTTGGCCTTCAAGATCAGCTCGTTTCCGATTTCGCCGCGTTCCAGCCCACCGTCGCCATGGCTGCGCCGACGATCCCGGCGTTGTTCCGCATCTGGGCGACGACCACTTCGGTGTCAATGCCCAACAGCGGGCCCCACTGGTCGAAGTCCTTGCTGATGCCTCCGCCCAGGATGAAAAGGCCAGGCGAGATGATCCTCTCGAGGTGCTCCAAGTACTCCCGTACCCGCCCCACCCAGGTGGGCCAGTCCAGATTCTCTCGTTTGCGAACCTTGGCCGCGGTCCACACCTCCACATCGTTGTCGTGTCCGGCCAAGTAGAGATGGCCGAACTCGGTGTTGGGCACCAGATTTCCGTTTACGAACACCGAGCTGCCGATACCGGTGCCGAAGGCGGTGAAGCACACCGTGCCCAGCCGGCCTACACCGGCGCCATGGCTCATCTCGGCAATCCCAGCGGCGTCGGCATCGTTGATGATCGTCACCGGAGCGCCAATCCGATTGCTCATCGTCCCCGCGATGTCGACCCCGGCCCAGGAGTCGTCCAAATGGGCCACCCACTTCACGGTGCCGTTGGTGATGGGCGCGGGAAAAGCGCATCCCACCGGGCCGTTCCAGCCGAACGAAGCAACCAGCTCCTGCACCACATCGCACACTTGGTCGGGTGTGCCCGGCTTCGGGGTGGGTAGGCGGAATCGCTTGTCGGCCAGTTGGCCGGTGCTGAGATCCACCGGCGCGGCCTTCATCCCGCTGCCGCCGATGTCGATTCCAAATGCCGTGCTCATCCTGTCCTCGCCCGACGAAAGTACCAGCGGCCCTCCTCAGCAGGGGAGTCGAGCGCGGGGTGCGCGAAGCTAGGGCGCACACCGCGAGGCTGGGTCAAGCCCGGCGCCGCACTGCTGGGAACGGAGGAGAGCGATGGGCGACATGCTGGCTGGCCGGGTGGCACTGGTGTCGGGGATCGGTCCGGGCCTGGGCATCGAGATTGCCCGGCTCTACGCCCAAGAGGGGGCCGACATCGTGATGGGCGCCCGCCGCACCGAGGTGATGGAGCCTCTGGCCGCTGAGATCGAGGCCATGGGCCGACGCACGGTATGGCAGTCCACAGACATCACCGACCCCGCCCAGTGCCAGGCGCTGGCCGACGCCGCAGTGGAGAAGCTGGGGCGGCTGGACGTCTGCGTGAACAATGCTTTCAACGACGGCTTCCCCGTTATCAACGTGGAGGACGCCGACTTAGATCGCTGGCGGAACGTGTTCGACGTGAACTTCTTCGGTTCGCTGAACATGACCCGGGCCTGTATCCCCGCCCTGCGGGACTCAGGGGCCGGGCGGGTCATCTTCATCAACACCATGTCCATCCGGATTCGGCAGGCGGGTTGGGGGGCCTACAGCAGCTCCAAGGCCGCCCTGGAGAACATCACCAAGATCATGGCCAAAGAGCTGGGGCCCGACGGCATCCGGGTGAACAGCGTTTTGCCCGGCTACATATTCGCCGACGCGGTGCGCAACTTCCTCCAGGGCCAGGCCGATGACAGGGGAGTGGACTACCAGGTGGTTTACGACGAGACCGCGGGGGAGACCGCGCTCAAGTACCTCCCCGATGCTGCCGAGATCGCAGGGGCGGCCCTGTTCTTTGCCTCAGACCTGTCGCTGCCCATTACCGGGGCCTCATTGGATGTGAATGCCGGGCACTGGATCGGCGGCGCATGAGCGGCGAGCGGCTCCTCCTGGTCTGATGAGCGACGGGACCCCCGCGGGCATTGCCATCGCCGAGGTGCTGGCCGACGCGGGGATCACCCATGTGTTCGGGGTGCCGGGGGGCTACTCCATCAAAGTGTTCGACGGGCTGCGCACGGTGGCCGACCGCATCGAGAGCGTGCGAGCCGCCCACGAGCACCAAGCGTCGGTCATGGCCGACATGTACGGGCGGCTCACCGGCCGTCCCGGCGTGTTCACCGGCCAAGGGCCGTTCGCGGTCTCATCGGGCGGGTTCGGGCTCATGGAGGGCTTCCTGTCGGGCACCCCTATGTTGGTCCTCACCGAGATGACCGACCACGGCATCCCCCAGCACGCCCCCACCCAGGGCACCACCGGCGACCACGGATCAGTAGACCTGCCTCGCATCCTGTCGGGGATGACCAAGTTCATGAGCGTGGCCACCACCCCCAACGAGGCGGTGCACGCGGTGGAGCTGGCCATCCACCACGCCACCTCGGGACGCCCCGGTCCGACCGCGGTGGTATTCCGCCTCGACGCCATCTTCCGGCGCACCGACGAGGCCCGCCACCCCCGCCTCTATAGGCGGAGCCGGGTGGCATCGGCCGCCCCTCCTCGGCCCGACGCCTCGGCGGTGGCCGCATTGGCCGAGCTGCTAGCGGAGGCCCAGCGCCCGGTGATCGTGGCCGGTAACGGCATCCACCAAGCGCAGGCTTACGACCAATTGGACGCCCTGGCCCGCCGGGCCGCGGCCCCGGTGGTAACCACCGCCAAAGCCCGAGGGGTGATCGCCGACGACCACCCGTGGGCGGGAGGGCCGCTCAGCCCGTTCGGCTGGCAGGGGGCGTTCGAGCTGCTGGCTCGGGCCGACGCGGTGGTGGTGCTGGGGTCGCGCCTCAACCCCCACGACACCCTGGTGGAGTCGCCCACCTGGCTGGACGCCGACCGCCAGCGCATTGTGCAGGTGGACATCGAGGCCGCCAACCTGGGGGTGAGCTTCCCGGTGGAGCTGGGGGTGCACGCCGAGTTGGGCGCGCTGTTGTCCGAATTGGTGCCCGAGGTGGGCGTTCATGAAGACCTGGCCGCCGGCCGGTGGGCTGATCTCGCCGAGATCAAGTCGAGGACTGAGGATCCCCCGTTACTGCATGAGTCGGCCAGCCCGGTGCCGCCTCAGCGGGTGATGCAGGTGCTCAACGAGGTTTGGCCGGCCGACGGCCGGATCACTCTGGACGCGGGCAACAACCGGATCTTCGCCTATCACTACCTGGAGGCCCGCACTCCCGGACGGCTGCACCTGCCCGGCGGACACTTGGGCATGGGCTGGGGGCCGCCCGCCGCGCTGGCCGCCGCCATGGTCCATCCCGGTGAGCGGGTGCTGTCGATCAGCGGCGACGGCGGGTTCCTGATGTCGTTGCACAACCTGGCCACCGCGGTGGAGTACGGCCTGCCGGTCACGTTCTTGGTGCTCAACAACCGAATGCTGGGCAACGTCTACGACTTCCAAGGCCCAGACCGCCGCACCGCAGTCGATATCGGCGACCACGACTTCGCCGCGGTGGCCCGGGCATTCGGCTTGGAGGGCCACCGGGTGGACGACGACGACGCACTTGCCGACGCCCTGGCTTCGTCGCTTGCCGCCGACGGCCCCGTGCTCATTGAGGTGTCCACCGACCCCGACCACTCCTCAGACCTGGTGAGAGTGCGCGATTCCCGCTCGCCGTGAGTATCACCCTCGAAGCCGAGATCAGCCCCGGTATGAGCACCGCAGAGGCGGTGGGGCTGGCTCAATTGGCAGAAGAGGCCGGCTTCGCCCGACTGGGCATCTCCGATGTGGCGTTCTGGCCCGACTGCTTCATGCTCCAAGGCTTGTGCGCTCAGGCCACCCGCCGCATCGCAGTGGGGGCCATGGTCACCAACCCCTACACCCGCCATCCAGTGGTGCTGGCCGGAGCGCTGGCCACCCTCGACGATATCGCCCCTGGCCGGGCATTCTGTGGACTGGGCGTGGGGGCCGGCTTGGAGCCGCTGGGCATCGACTATCCCAAGCCGGTGGCCGCCCTTCGCCAAGCGGTAGACGACATCCGCACACTGCTAGATGGGGGAGAGGTCGGCGGCGAGCACCTAATCCGCCCCGCCGCTCACCCAGTGCCCATCTCCATTGGCACCCGCAGCCCCCAAGTCATGCGATTAGCCGGGGAGGTGGCCGATATCGCCCTGGTCGGCGGCCGCTTCTTGTCAGCCGATCTGGCTGACACCTACCGGATGTGGTTGGCCGAGGGCGCAGCCCGGGCCGGGCGCCCGATGGACGACTTCGAGACTGCTCCCCGGCTCACGCTCTGTTGTTCCGAGGACGGCGGTCTCGCCCGGCGCAGCGTCAAGCGCTACGCCGCCCACTATCTGACCATCATCCGCCCGCCTGAGCTGGATGTATCTCCAGATCGCATGGCCGCCATCGAGGCTGCCTTGGCCCGCAGTCGGGGCTGGTACTTCGACCACAACCGGTCCGACGACCCTGCGCTGCACGATCTGATCGACAACCGCCTGGTGCAGGCCTTCACCATCGTCGGCACTCCGGACGAGTGCGCCGATCAACTCGCCGGCGTTCTGGACATGGGGTTCACCAGCGCCAGCTTGAATTTGGCGGCCACCGCCCGGTCCACCGCCGCCGAGGGCTTGGCCGAGACAATCAACAGCTTTGCCCCGGTGGTGGCTGCGCTCTCGGGTGATTAGCTAGCTGCCGATCAGTCGGCTGTAGGCCTGGCGGTAGAAGCCCAGGGCCACGCCGCAGGGATTGGGGTCGCCCTCTATTGCCGCGTAGGGCAGCGACGCCCCGGTAAACGCAGTGTCATTCCAGAACGGGTCGCCGTGGTCAATCGGCCCCCACGGTCCCACGTACAAGTAGGGCTCAGGATGAGCGGCGTCGCCGGGTGATGCCCCGTAGGTGGCCCGGGTCGCCGGCTCAGCCTCGGCATTGCCGATCTCCACTGCCACGTCGAAGTGGCCAGGCCACAGCTGCACTCGGCTGGGATCGGGAGCTCCGGGAGTGCAGCGCAGCTCCTCCAGCGCCGCGGTGGCCATCCCGAACCACTGGCTGGTGAACGCCACCAGCTCCTCGTCTACCGTCAGCGGGCGATCCAAGTCGCCCAGCGCCACGGTGTCGTGCTCGGCCTGGTCGCTGGTTGCTTCGACGCCTAGGAAATCAGCGGCTGCGGCCAGAGTGGTAATCGTCTCAGCCTCCACCTTGTCCCTGTGCTGTCTCACCAACATGCGACCTTCCACCCGCACCTGGGTGTCGTCGCCGAAGAACGGGGTGCCGAACCCGCCCAGAGTCCAGCGCAGCCCGAACTTCCCATTGGCCGCCTTGCGGGTGTTGGACACCACGCCGTAGGCCAGACGGTGAAGGTCGTCGCGTCGCACCGGATAGTGATCGGGCACTGCCACAAGCGGCTGGTAGTTGGCCAGCCATCGGGGTCCACAGAATTCGGCCACTGTCTCGTCAGCTGCGGCCAGATCGGCCCAGCGGAGATCGCCCGCACTGGTGGGAGTCACCACCCTGGCAGTCGCTTGGTTGACCTCGCCCACCGAGGCGGGGTCGTCGGCGAACCAGGGACCGGTGACCACGGCAGGCGGAGAAGGCTCCAGCACTCTGGCAATCAGACCGTCACCCACCATGGCATCGGCCTCGGCTTGTGGGTTTCGGTATCGGGGTGTCATGGTGCCTTACTGGAAATTTACCGGCAAGCGGCGGCAATCACACCGCTTGGCCGACAGTCGGTGGTGATTCGCCGACGACCATGATGAGGAGGAGTTCGCTCATGGGAAGACTGGACGGCAAAGTTGCTCTGGTAACCGGTGGTGGAGGCGGGATAGGCACGGCTATCAGCGTTTTATTTGCCAGCGAGGGTGCCAAGGTTGTGGTTCAAGACCTGAATGAGGCGACCGCCGCAGCCACCGCCGATCAGGTGATCGCCAACGGTGGCGAGGCCATGAGCGCAGCCTGCGACGTGTCCGACAGCAAGGCCATCGAGGCCATGTTCGCCGACATCGACGACCGCTTCGGCCCGGTCACCGTGCTGGTGAACAACGCCGGCGTCGACAGCACCCCCGGCGACGGTTCCGGGGAGGGCAACACCGGCGGCGACCGTCAGATCGTGGACATGAGCGATGACGGCTGGCAGCGGATGCTCGACATCCATCTCAACGGCGCCTTCTACTGCACCCGGGCCATGTTGTCTCGAATCATCGATACCGACCTCAAGGGCTCGGTTGTCTGCATGTCGTCCATCGCCGGGCTAGCCGGTTGGGGGCCGATCCACTACGCCACCGCCAAGGCCGGCCTCCTGGGCTTCATGCGGGCCATGGCCCGGTTCTGCGCCCCCCACGGCATCCGGGCCAACGCGGTGTGCCCCGGCGTGATCGACACCCCCATGGTGGCCGGAGTGGACGCCGCAATGATCGAGGGCCTCAAAATGATCACCCCCGCCGGCCGCATCGGCCAGCCCGAAGACATCGCCTACGCCGCCTTGTATCTGGCCTCCGACGAGAGCGACTTCGTCACCGGCGAAACCATCACCCCCAACGGAGGCCTGGTCATCGGCTGATCCAATTGGCAGGGGCGGATCAGTCCTCGGGTAGGGGGACTTCTAGGGCGCCCATTTCGACGAGGCGTTCGACTTCGGCGGGGTCCATGCTGAGTTCTTCTATACAGATTTGGCGGGTGTGCTCGCCGAGTAGGGGGGCGGCGTGGACTGGGGGTGTGGGCATCTCGCTGCCGTAGAAGCAGGGGCCTTCCAGCACCAGGTTGCCGGCGCCGGGTTGGAAGACCTCTAGCGGGAAGCCTCGCTGGGTGAGTTGGGGATCGGTCATGTGGTCGAGGGCGGTGAGCATGGCCGAGCCGGGGACGCCGACGGCCTGGCACGCCTCTTGGACCTCCAGCGGTGAGAGGTTGGCGGTCCACTCTGCTACCCCGGCGTTTACCGCTTCCCGGGCGGCCAAACGGCCCTCAGCGGTTCCGTAGGCCGGGTGATCGGCCCAGGCCGGGTTGCCCATGGCTTGCTTGAGCGCGGCCCAGTCGGCGTCGTGGCGCACACACACCACGCTCCACTGCTGGTCGCCGGCGCACTGGAACACCCCCCAGGGGGCGCCTTGGTCGGAGTCGTTGCCCACGGGTTGCACCGACCCCGGGCTGAGCGACTCGGCCATGAACAGATCGCCCAGCGTGTTGACCAATGCCTCGGCCTGGCTGATCTCGGCCTGCGCCCCATCGCCGCTCCGGCGGTCTCGGCTCAACAGGCTGACCAGCGCGCCCAGGGCGCACAGCCGCCCGGCCAAGTGGTCGGGGTGGATGGCGTTGGACCCCGGCGGCGGGTCGCCGTCGGTGAAGTTCCACAGGTACTTGATGCCCCCCACTGTCTGGATGGTGGGCCCGTAGCCGATCCAGTCGGCATAGGCCCCGGTGGAGCCCATGAGCTGGCTGCTGGCCATGCACACGCCGGGGTTGAGCTCCTTGAGCGTTTCATAGCCCACCCCCATGGCGTCCATGGTGCCGGTGGAGTTGTTCTCAATCACTATGTCGGCCGTCTTCACCAGCTCCTTCAGCACCGCCAAGCCTTCGGGGATCTTGGAATTGACCCCGAAGCTGCGCTTGGTGCGGCTCGACGAGGCGAACGACGCCGTCATCTCGGTGCCGATAACCAGCCGCATGAAGTCGGGATAGGTGCGGGTTTCGATCTTGATGACGTCGGCCCCGTACTCGGCCAGCATCCGACCGCCCTCCACGCCCACGCCGCCGTGGCCGAAGTCCAGCACCCGCAGCCCAGCCAGCGGTTGGGCCACCTCGCTGGGGGCCGGGACCGGCCCTCGGGGGTCTGCAGCGGCAGCCTCGTCGGACACTTCGGCGTTGTGCTCGCCCACTGCTGGTGCCCCAAATCGAAATCCCTGGCGCTGCCGGTTGATCTCCATGAATCCCGAGGCGGTTGCCGCCTCTACGCCAGGGGCCAGTTCCATCGGCACGAACGTGGACCGGGACACGTAGTGCTCGTTCACCAGGATGTCGGACGGCTTGAGCATCGGCGTGACCACCACACCCCGGCGCTGGGCCTCCGCCGCGGCCTCCTCCATCAGCATGGGGGCGAAGTGCTCGGCGATGACCGGGTTCAACACATCGCCGTTCATCATCCGGGTGATGGTCTGGCCCCACATCTCGTCGGCAAAGGCCTCCGGGCGGCCCATCCACTCCCACATGGCGAACCACTGGCGGGGGCTGAGGATGACCATTGTGATGAAGCCGTCGGCCGTCTCGAACAGCGGATACACCACGGTGGTGCCCGATCGGACGATGGGAGGGTCCATTCCCGCATCCAGGGTGGGCTGCATGTTGGCCAGCTGCCAGGTATTGAGGTGGATGGCCGCCTCCAGCACCGAGAAGTCCAGGTGCTGGCCCCGCCCGGTGCGCTCCTTGGCCACCAGTCCGATGGCCACGGCCAGAGCACCGACCACGCCGGCAGCGTCGTACCCAAACGCCCCGGGAATGAGCAGCGGCGGCTTCTCGGGGATGCCCGAGGCGGCCAGATGCCCGCTCATGGCCTGGATCACCTCGTCGGTGGCCTCGAACTGGGCGTACGGCCCCTCTTGACCGAAGTCGGTGATCGACAGCACCAGCAGGTGCTCGAACTCGGCGGACACCTCCCGGGGGTCGAGACCGTAGGGGGCCAGCATCCCCGGCTTGGTGGATTCGATCCACACATCCGCGCTGGCCAGCAACTGTCGCAGCTGGGCCTGGCCCTCGGCGGTGGTCATGTCCACGGTGATGCCCCGCTTGTTGAAGTTGCGGAAGGCGAAGTACAGGCTGGTCTCGCCGTCGGGAGCAAATGGAGGCATGTGCCGGGACTCGGCTCCGCCGGGCGGCTCAACCAGGATCACGTCGGCGCCGAAATCGGCCAGGATCCGACCGGTCAGCTCGCCCTTGACGTCGGCCATGTCGATGACCCGGAGGCCGCTCAGCGGCAGTTCATTCGAAGACACGATCCGCGACACTACTGCCAGCTTTCCCACTGATTCGAAGAACGTGGTCAACTGGTGAGATGAGCGAGCGGACGAACCTCGAGATACTCCAGTCGGTGTTCGACTCGATGGGTGATGCCGATGCGGTGGTGGCCCATTACACCGACGACTACGTGATGGAGTTGCCCTATGCCCACCCCGATAAGCCCGACCGGACCGAGGGCAAAGAGGCAGTGCGCCAACGCCTGGTGGGCGCCTTCAAGGTGTTCCGCTTCACCCTGCACATCACCGAGGCCTACCCATGCGTTGATCCTGATCTGCTCATCGCCGAGTACACCAGTGAGGGCGAGGTGATCCCCAGCGGCCGCCGCTACTCCAATCGCTATATCGGCCTATGGCGCTTCCGGGACGGCAAGGTGTGCTTCACCCGGGAGTACCTCAACCCGGAGGCAGCCAAGGCCGCTCTAGAACCAGTCGGCGACTAGCGGTTAGAACCGGCCGCCGCCGGAGCCCCCACCGCCGCCGAAGCCTCGCATCAGGGGGCCTTGGGACCTCTCGTTGAAAGTGTCATTGAGGCCGGATTGCTCGAACCCCATGGGCACCTGTCCGGTAGTGGCGTAGATGTAGAGCGCCATCTGGAAGATTGCGGTAAGTGTGCTGATCACCACCGACACCAAGGCGATCCACGCGAACCCGATTGTGACCCCGACAATTGCGCCGACAGATCCGGCCGAGGCCCCAATGGCGATGATGATGATTCCCGGAATGGCGGCCACAAATCCGATGATGCCGAAACCAACCTGGGCGATCAGATTCTCGCCCCAGGTGTGACGCAACAGCTCACCCGAGCGGCTTAACGACTGGAACGGCCCGGTCTGCTCCACCACCAGAATGGGTACTACCAAAAAGGTGAGCACCCCCCAGGCCATGTTGAGCAGGCTGCCGAGTATGCGGGCGACGATGTTGTCCGAGCTCTGAATCAATCGAATGATCATCCCGACAGTCAGGGCCAGAATTGCCCAGGGCACGATCACGTGCAGCCGGGAAAAAGCCCCTTTGATGGCACTGGAGATGGTGGGGTCGCCCCCGCTGAACCGTTCCCGGGCCCCCGACACTACTGCGGCGTTGAAGAACACTGTGATGACGGTGATGGCCAACAAGATGATGATGCCGCCGATCCACAGCATTGGCTCGCTGCCGCTGCTGCCGCCGTCGTCTATCCCATCGGTGGAGAGCCAGATGGGCAGGCCAATGCCCAAGACCACCGCCAACGAGGCCAGCGCCCCCAGAATCGGCAGGACGGCCAGCTCCCGATCGTGTTGCAGCACCGCCCATGAGGCCTTGGCGGTGTCCATAGTCCGTCGAAATCGACCCATAGCCGAAACGCTACCAGTGAATTGGGGCAGTTTTGCGCCTACGAAATTGGGGCCTAGCGGGCCGGCATAACCAACGGCACTTCACAGGTTTGGTCGAGGTCGATTTCTACGGTGAGGTGGCTGTTGCCGTGGGGGCCGGCGCCCCAGGAGGGCATGACCGTGGAGTACAGGCCGGTGCCGCCAGCCACCAGGATGAGCAGGGCTTCGGGGCTGCTCAGGGCTTGGACCACCAGGTCGGGGTTATCGCCTTGGCTGCGCTGGTGGCGATTGATGCCCGAGCCTCGAGAGCGCACGGTGGACAGCTCCGACCAAGATCGCTTGGCCCGCTCGTGGAGCGCCTCGGCGATGGTGGCCCGGTCGTAGCCCACGTCGGCCAGGGCGACGGCGTGGTCGGGGTTGAGCACCAGCACCTGGGAGCCCCGGCCGAAGTGGGTGTTGTTGGCCCCCAACCCCGACAGCGAAGCGGCCAGCACGTTAATCAGGTGGTCGGCATATACCTCGGGATCGTCGTCGGGAAAGCACAGCACTGAATGCGGCCCCTCGGTGCAGGCCACCGTCACTGTGCTTTGATCGATGTCGTAGCCCAGGGCGGTGTGCAGCGGGGGCCAGGGACTGGCCTCCTCGTCTTCACCCAGGCAAAAGGTGAACTTGCCGGGGTGGCCGAGCAGTGCCATGTCGGAGGTGCCGGGCCGGCCGCCGCCGATGTTGATCATGGCCAGGCGCACTGCCCGCCCGATGCTGGCGTTGGCCCGGTGGCCCGGGCCCAGCGCGCCGAACCCCGAAGCGATGCCGCAGGCGCTCACCGCGGGGCCGTTCACGATCAATAGCGGCCCCAGGTTGTGGGTGGTGGCCTGTACCTCGGTCATGTCCAAGCGGGGATCGCTCACCGCCCGCACCGCGGCCACCACCACCGGGAAGTAGTCGGGCAGGCAGCCGGCCATCACTGCGGCGATGGCCGCCTTCTCCACGGTTGCCTCGCCCAGATTGGGGCCGAGTTGGCCCAGCGATACGTCGGAGTCGAGACCCGAGGCCAGCACCATCCGCTCCACTCGGGCCGGGGTGGGAATCACCACCGGCAGTCCGTCGGTGCAGCCTGAGTTGTGGAGCTGTTCGAGCGCGGCCTCTTCGGTGGCAGCGGTGAGCTGTCGGCTCATCCGGCGCCTAGCGCCTGAAGTACCTCGTCGGCGATGTCGTCGGCCACCATCTTCATGGCCTTTTCCCCGGTGCCGGCCACCGGGTGGGGGAGGATCACCCGGGGAATATCGGGCATGCCCGCGGAACGGGCCACGAAGTCGCCCTGCGGTGAGAACTTGGTGGTCACCAGCGCCACCGCCGGAGTACTCCGACGGGCGGCTTTGATGGCGTCACGCACGGTGCCGCTAGTGCAGCTTCCTCAATGGCCGTAGGCGGCCACCACTGCGTCGCAGTCGTCGGTGATCTCGCCCATGAGCTGGTCGTCGGCCACCATGGAGGCGTTGCCCTTGTTCCAGGCCCGAACCTCCACGTCGGGGCGAACCCGGCGCAGGCTCTCGCCCACGGCATCCAGGAATGGGACCGAGTCGGGGAATCCGTTGGCCAACAGCCCCACGGTGAGTGTTCCACTGCCCGCTGACAGGTCATAGGGAGTCACCGGCTCGGCCGGTTCTGCCTTTGGGTCCAAATATTCGATCGCCATGGCTCTACGGTAGTGCAAGTGCGCATGTGGAGATCGTGGGCCGTGGTCGCGGCGATTGCCGCCACCGTGGGGATCGTGGCGGTGGTGGCCGATGTGCAGTACTTCAACGTCGACGACCCTGAGCTGACCACGTCTCCAGCCCCGATACCTGTGGCACCAGCCGATACGCCGACATCGGTGCCGACGGCGGCCCCGACGCCCATCTCCACCCCAGCTCCCACTCAGGCCCCGGACCCGACTCCCACCCCCGAGCCCACTCCCACGCCGTATCCGGGCTGGGTAGACCCGGCCACTGCCGGGCAGCCTGTAAGCGGAATGCCCGGACTGCTCACCTTCCGGGGCAACCCCACCCGCACCTTCTACGGCACTGGTCCGGCCCCGCAGTCGCCCGAGGTGCTTTGGCGGTTCACCGGCAGTCCCGAGCGGGATCTGTGCTCTCTCACCACTTGGGAGGCGGGTACCACCTTGTGGTGCGGGGCTGGTTGGACCGGCCAGCCTGCGGTGATCGAGTGGGACGAGCGCACCTGGGTGATTGCGGGCACATACACCCCGGGTGTCCACTTCCTCGACGCCGCCACCGGTGAGCAGATCATGCCCGAGTTCGTGGTGGGCGACCTGGTCAAGGGGTCGGTGACCGTCGATCCCGACGGCTACCCCCTGGTGTACTTCGGATCGCGGGACAACTATCTGCGGATCATCGCTTTCGACCGGGAAGAGCCCGTCGAGCTCTGGTCGGTACACGCCGAGGATTTCCCGCCCGTGCTGTGGAACGACGATTGGGACGGCGCGGGCCTGGTGCTGAACGACCACCTGTTCCAGGGCGGGGAGAACAGCCACTTCTTCATCGCCAAGCTGAACCGCAGCTTCGGCGCCGACGGCATGGTGACGATCGATCCCGAAGTGGTGTTCTCCAACGCCGGCTGGGACGACGAGCTGCTCAGCGTGGTAACCGACGGCAACATCTCCATCGAGACCGGCATGACCGTGGTGGGCAACACCCTCTATTTCGCCAACTCCGGAGGGCTGGTGCAGGGCTGGGACATATCCGGGGTGGCCGAAGGACAGGATCCCGAGCGGGTGTTCCGCTACTGGGCGGGCGACGACGTGGACGCCACCGTGGTGGCCGACGCAGAGGGATTCCTCTATGTGGGGGTGGAGTACGAGCGGGGCAATACCCGCAGCCAGGAGCTGGGCCAGATGCTCAAGCTCGATCCCTCGGCCGATGATCCCCTGGTGTGGGGCACTGACCTTCGCAACGCCGACATCGACGGGGTGTGGGCCACCCCGGCGCTGACCGACAAGATGGTGTATGTGCCCACCAACGCGGGTTTCTTGTACGGGCTGAGCCGCGAGACCGGCGAGATCGTGTGGTCGAAGCGGATGGGCGGCCCAGTGTGGTCGTCGCCGGTGGTGATCGACGACGTGCTCATGCAAAGCGACTGCGCTGGCAACATCTACGCCTTCGACGTTTCCGACCCCGCGGTCGAGCCCCCCGAGATATGGCGCATATCGCTGGGGGGTTGTATTGAGGCCACCCCCGCGGTGTGGGACGGAGTCATCTACGTGGCCGACCGCGTCGGCGGCTTCTACGCCATCGGCGACCGCTAGCCGGGCGAGCTATCTCGCTACCCTGTCGCCGTGGCTGAACCGTTTCGGATTGTGGTGCCCGATGAGGTGGTCGACGACCTCCATCGGCGCCTGGATGCCACCCGCTGGCCCCAGGCTCTGGAGGGGGTGGGGTGGGACTACGGATCCGACACCGCCTACATCGCCGAGCTGTGCCGCTACTGGCGCCACGACTACGACTGGCGGGCCCATGAGGCCGCGCTCAACGAGCTGCCCCAGTTCACCGAGCGCATTGACGGCCTCGACATCCACTTCGTCCATGCCGAGGGTCGGGGCCCCGAACCGCTGCCGCTGGTGATCACCCACGGCTGGCCCAGTTGCTTCTGGGAGATGCACAAGGTGGTCGGACCGCTCAGCGATCCGGCGGCCCACGGCGGGGACCCGGCCGACGCCTTCCATGTGGTGGCCCCATCGCTGCCCGGCTACGGGTTCTCCTCGCCACCGTCGCAGCCGGGGGTGTCGTCGGCCCGAGTATCCGATATGTGGGCCGAGCTGATGGCCGCACTGGGCTATGAGCGGTTCGGCGCTCAGGGCGGCGACTGGGGCTCGGCGGTGAGCGCGGCGCTAGGTGCCATGCATCCCGACCGCATGGTGGGCATCCACCTCAATATGGTGGCCCCGCCCATCGACGAGGCCGCGCTCACTGAAGAGCAGCGCCAGTGGTGGGAGGGTGTGAAGCAGTACCGCGACCAGGAGTGGGGATACGTACACCTTCAGCGCACCAAGCCGCAGACTGCGGCGGTGGGGCTCACCGACTCGCCCGCCGGCCTGGCCGCCTGGATAATCGAGAAGTGGTGGCGATGGAGCGACATCGACGGTCCCGGCGGGCGGGACCTGGCCCGGCGCTACACGCTTGACGAGCTATGCACCCTGCTCACCATCTACTGGGCCACCGCCACCATCGGCCCGTCTATGCGCATGTACTACGAGAGCTTCGGAGCCGGCTCGGCCTTCAACCAGCCGCCGAGAATTACCGTGCCCACCGGGGTGGCGGTGTTCAACGAGAAGAACCGCCCGCCCCGCGAGCTGGCCGAGCCCTACTACAACATCACCCGGTGGACTGAGGTGGACGACGGCGGCCACTTTCCTGCCCTGGAGAACCCAAACAAGCTGGTGGAAGAGGTGCGGGCCTTCTTCCGACCGCTTCGCTGAGAACCCCGAATTGAAAGAGACTGAATCCATGACTCGACTAGGAATCATCGGACTGGGCGACATGGGCGGCGCCATCGCCGAGGGCGTGCTCACCGGCCAGTGGGACGACGAGGTCACCGTGGTGGGCTACGACGTCTCCGAGGAGCCCATGGACCGGTTCACCGAGCTGGGCGGGATTCCGGCCGGCTCGGTGGGGGAGCTGGCTCGACTAGTGGACCTAGTGGCAGTGGTGGTGATCGACGACGCCCAGGTGCGCCAAGTGTGCCGGGGCGACGACGGGGCCATCGCCGGAGCCGCCGAGTCGGGGGCGCTGGTGGCCGTCCACTCCACCGTGCTGCCCGCCACTGTGATCGATCTGGCCGCCGAGGCCGCCGAGGTGGGGGTGGCGTTGATCGATGCCCCGGTGACTGGGGGCACCCCGTCGGCGCGGAGTCGTGACTTGGTAGTGCTGTGCGGCGGCGATGAGGCCCACACCGAGCGAGGCCGACCTCATTTCGAGCGCTACGGCGGAATGGTGGTCAACGTGGGCCCTCTGGGCTCTGCGCTGAAAGCCAAAGTGGCCCGCAACCTCATCACTTATGCCGAATTGGCCGTGGCCTACGAGGCTATCGCTCTGGCGGCGGCAGCCGATGTGGACCTAGGGGCGTTTGCTGAGATCGTGAGCCACTCCGACCGCAACATCGGCCCTCACGTGGGCGTGTTCACCGGACCGCCCACCTATCCGCCCCCGGCTTTCGGGGGCAGCTTCACCCAGATCGCCCACAAAGACCTGAGGGGCGCGCTGGCCCTGGCCGAGGAGCTGGGCGTCGAACTGCCCATCACCGCGCTGGTCGATCAGCACATCGAAGCGGCCTTCGGCGAGTAGCCGAAGAGCCTCAGGCTGGTCTCCGGACCGTTAGCTCGGCGCCTAGGCGAAGGTGACGGTCCCGGCGTCGAGCACCACTCGGTCGCCCACCCGGGTCTGGAAGCGGGCCGATCCGCCGCCCTCGTCCCAGATGTGGACGTCGAGGGTCTCTCCCGGCAGAACCGGCGAGGAGAACCGCCCGTGCATGCTCTTGAATCGGGCCGGATCGCTGTCGCACAAGGAATGGAGCAGCGCCCGCCCGGTGAAGCCGTAGGTACACAGGCCGTGCAGGATCGGGGTGTCGAATCCGCCCGCAGCAGCGAAAGACGGGTCGGAGTGCAGCGGGTTGCGGTCGCCATTGAGCCGATACAGCAGCGCCTGGTCGGTGCGGGTCTGGTAGGTCACCACGTGGTCGGCATCGCGCTCGGGCACCTTGGGCGGGCTGGCTGGGCCCCGGTCGCCGTCCCAGCCCCCTTCGCCCCGGATGAACAGCGAGGTGACGTTGGTGAACAGGGGCTGGCCGTCGGCGGTATCAGTGACGTCGCTCTCCAGCACCACCAGGGCGGCCTTGCCCTTGTCATAGATTCCGGCCACGCGGCTCACCGAGCTGACTGTGGCCTCCACTGGCAGCGGCTTGTGGAGGGTGAACCCCTGCTCGCCGTGGACCAGCAGCGCCGGGTTGTAGGTGCCGATCTTGGCCAACGGGCTGTTGGCGCCGCCGAACCCGCCGCCCAGCACCACGCACATGGTGGGCAGGGCCTTCTGCTCCACGTCCTTGGTGTTCTCGGTGGTGAACTCCAGCTCGAACCCGGTGGGATTGCTCATTCCCGCGCCCACGCCCAGGGCATACAACAGGGCGTCTTTCGACTTCCAGCTCGAGGTGCTCGGGTCGCTCTCGGCGCCGACAGCGGTTGGGTCGATGGGCATGGGGGCTCCTCGTGGGATAGGGGTTCTTCGGCGCCTGGTTGCGCTCAGATGCTGCCCAAAACATACCGTTGCCGTCGTGGCCCATATCAATCAGCCAGGCGGCCCGTTCCAGGCCATCGATCACCCGGCGGTGGCCGGCCGGGAGCGGGAGCTGCGGGCGCTGGCCGACGCGGTGCGCCGGATAGTGGCCGCCACCGTGACCAACTCCGCCTCGCCTGCCGACACCGCCGTGCTGGCCGACGAGGCCAACGCCCTAGCCGACCGAATCGAGGCCCATGTGCCCGCCGAGCCCCCGCCCCGCTACGGCTCCAACTCTCCCCGTTTCGACGGTCCGCCCATCACCCACAAGCGGGCGCCGTTCGATCTGGTGACCGGCATCTGCAATCCCGCCGCGCTGCCGGTGGAGATGGTGGTGGACACCGAGGTCGACCCTCCGGTGTCTCGGGGCCGGGCAGTGTTCTCCACTATCTATGAGGGTCCGCCCGGCTGCGTGCACGGGGCAGCCATCGCGTCGGCCTTCGACATGGTGTTCACCAGTGCCTGCTCAGCGAGCAACGCCAGCGGCCCCACCATGATGCTGTCGGTGCAATACCGCAAGCCCACGTTGTTGGGAGTGGAGACTGTATTCGAGGGCTGGGTGGAGAAGTTAGACGGCGAGATCACCGAGGTCAAAGGCCAAGCCCTGCAAGGTGGCCAAGTCACTGCCCGGGCCGAAGGCATCTTCCGCCACCTCGACCTCGACGCCATCCGCAGACTCTCTGAACAAGGCAGCAGATAAAAAGGGCCTAGCCGCCTTGGCCCAATGCTGTTCTAAGCCGATGCTCCCACCGGCTTAGACGGGGTGAACTCCGCGGGCAGGTGCTTGATGCCGTGGATGAAGGCCGATGACAGTGGGTCGGGCTCGCCGGTTGCCCGGATGTCGCCGATGCGGTCGAACAACTCGCGGAACATCACCTTGATCTGCCGGCGGGCCAAGTGCGCGCCGAGGCAGAAGTGCGGTCCGGGACCGCCGAAGCCGATGTGGGGGTTTGGATCCCGTATCACGTTGAAGGCGAACGGGTCGTCGAACACCGATTCGTCCCGATTGGCGCACAGGTAGTTCATGACCACCATGTCGCCCTCGTCGATCTTCTGGCCCTCCAGCTCGGTGTCGCACAGCACGGTGCGGCGCATGTAGGTGACCGGGCTGGCGATGCGGACGATTTCCTCAACTGCGGTGTTGGCCAGGCCCTCGAAGTCTTCGGTCCAGATGCGGCGCTGGTCGGGGTTGTCGGTGAGATGCACCAGGCCCCAGCTGATGGAGTTGCGGGTAGTCTCGTTGCCGGCCACCACGAGCAGGATGAAAAAGCTGGCCAGCTCAGCGCGGGTGAGTCGCTCGCCGTCCACCTCGGCGTTGACCAACACGCTGGTCAGATCACCGGTATCCACGCCAACCTTCGACTCGGCCACCTCGTCCATCAGCTTCGACAGGGCCTCGCCGGCCATGAGGATGGCGGTGACGAAGTCGCCGAACTCGGGGACGTACTCGTCGTCGGCCGCCCCCAGGATCACGTTGGTCTGGTCGAACACAAAGTCGTGCTCGGAGGCGGGAATCCCCATCAGGTCGCACACGATGCGCAGCGGCAGCCGGGCGGCCACGTCGGTGACGAAATCGCACTCGCCCCGCTCGCACACCTCGTCCACGATCAGCCGGGCCTGGTCCTGCACCGAGTCTTCCAGCCGGGCCAGCATCCGAGGGGTGAAGCCCGCTGAGACGATCTTTCTCAGCCGGGCGTGGCGGGGGTCGTCCATGGCGATGATTGAGTTGAAGTACTCGTTGAACTCCGGCGGGAAGTCGTTGATGGTGACACCCGACGACGAGGAGTAGATCTGCGGGTTGCGCGACACCTCCAAGATGGACGAATGCCGGGTGATGCACCATGCCCCCGGCGTATCCACGCTCTCCAGGTCACCGGTGAACTCAAACCCGGGATAGAACGTGAGCGGCCGAGAGCACAGCCGCTTCACCTCCTCGTCCACCACCCGGCGATCCTGTCGCCAGAAGGCGTTGTGGAGCGGATTGGTGGGGTCCGACTCAGTGGCAGGCGGCGGCTTGGCAAAGGCACCGGTTGCGGCTTCCGATTCGGTTGGCACGGCGGTCATAGCAGCAATCCCTGGTCGGCCATCTCTCTATAGCGTGATGCGACAATGACTGTAGTGGCTAGCCGAGTGCGGCATTCGCGATGGCGGTTGCCTTCTAGGTGCCTGCCACCGGGGTGCGCCAGGCAAAGGGGTCGGGGGCGGCACCGGTTTGGATTTCGGTGAGTGCTTGGCGCAGGCGCAGGGTGTTGGGTCCGGGCTGGCCGTCGCCGATGGTGAGGGTCTTGCCCGAGTAGAGGATGGTGCCGACGGGGGCGACACCGGCGGCTGTGCCCGACAGGAAGGCCTCGCCCCGCTCGGCCCAGTCGACGAGCTCCTCGGGGTCGATGGCGCGTTCCTCCACGTCGTAGCCGAGGTGGCGGGCGAGCTGGATCACCGAGTCCCGGGTCACGCCGTGCAGGAACGACTCGTCGAGGTGCCGGGTGACGATGCGCTCGTCGTCGGCCAGGAAGAAGTTGGAGGCGCCGGTTTCGGTGATGTCGCCGTCGCTGGCGAACAGCACTTGGTCGACCGCCTCGTTGGCGGCCATCGCGTCCAGCGTGGAACCCAGGGCCATTGCATAGTTGGCCGCGCACTTCACCATTCCGAACTGGGGCACGGTACGGGGTGTGGACGACTCGACTTGCAGTGTGAGGGGCCGGATGCCTCCCTTGAAGTAGTCGCCCACAGGGGAATTGACCACGAACAACAGAGCGGAGGGGGCGGGATGAGCTGCCGCGCCGATGTCGGCCCCGGTACCCACCAGCGTCGGGCGGATGTAGAGCGACCCCGGCGGTTCGGGGACCTCGTCGGCGTTGGCCGCAACCGTGTCGATGGTCATCTGCCGCAGCATTCTGGGATCGATCTCGGGCAACCGCAGGCAAGCCGCGCTGGTGACCATGCGAGCCACATGGCTGTCCAGCCGGAAGATGGCCACCGAACCGTCAACCTGGCGATGCGCCTTCAATCCCTCAAATACCGAGCTTCCGTAATGCAGCACGTGAGCCGCCGGACTCAAGCTCAAGTCCCCGAACGGCTCTGGAGTCCCGCCATAGACAAGCGGCTCGCCATCAGCCCGCGCCGTCGTCATCCAGTCGCAGAAAACGGTCCCGAACGGGACAGTGAGGGGGTCAGGCTTGGCGGTCATACAGGCTCTCCTTCGGCCAAGAGGATGGTATAGCCCAATGTTTCAGGAGACTGAGGGATTTGTGGGACCAACAGATTTTGTACTTAGATGTACAAAATCTGTTTCTGCCGCTAGCCTGGTAGAATGGCACTTCCCGGTGACCTCCTGTCTTCTGCCACCGTCTCAGTGAGCGAGTTCCGAGCCAATTGCGGGCCGCTTTTGGATGCGGTGTGCGACGGGCAGGAGATCGTCATAACCAAGAATGGCCGGCCAGTAGCCGAGGTCCGGCCTCCTCGTTCTCCTCGCGAGGAGTTCGCCGGGTCGCTCTTCGGCTTTTGCCGAGACATTATCGACCTGCCCGAGGGGTTCGATTTCGACACAGAGAGCATGGGGTTAGGCAATGAGGAGATCGTCCAGGAACTTCTCTCCAGCTGGAACAGGCAAGAGCCCGATCTCGTCATCGGATCTTCCGACCAAGACGGCTGATGCTGCTGCTGGACACCAATGTCGTGCTCCGGTTCTGCTGGGGAGTGGCTGACGGCAAGCTGGGGAACGAAGCCATTGGGCGGGTAGACCAAGCCACCCGGCGAGGTGAGGCGGCGGTCAGCGCGATCACCTATTGGGAGCTGGCCCTCTTGCAGGCCAAGCGACGTTTGGTGGTGGAGCTCAACGTGGCCCTTCTTCGGATGCGAATGGTTGCCGCCGGGGTCAGGGATCTGCCCATCGGATCGATGGAAGCAGAACAGGCCGCCCGATTGGGGGAGATGGGCCTAGCCACGGGGGACACCGCAGACCGATTCATTTTGGCCACTGCGCTAGTCCAGGAGTGCCCCCTGCTCACCTTGGACCAACACATGCTGTCGTGGGATGGCCCGGCGAATTGCATCGACGCGTCCTTGTAGTCGCAGGAAGATCCGTAGTGCTACACTTAGTGCTACACTTATGGGGATGCCGACAACCCGCCCTCGCCACTCGGTGACCGAAACCGATGAGATTTCCGAGATCCTCGATGAGGCGTCTCGGAAGTGGTCCGATGTCCCGCGGGCGAAGCTCATACGGCTCATCATGTTGGACTGGGTGGCCAGCGGCCGGTCGCCCACATCCAGGTCTCAGGCCAGGGCGGTGCTGGAGGGATCTTTGCCCGGCTCTTCGGTGCTCTATGACCGGTCCCAAGACTGGCCCGCATGATTGTGGCCGATGCCAGCTGGGTAGTGGCCTTGCGCGATCCAAGCGATGAGCATCATTCCAGGGCGGTTGCGATCAATGGCGAGGTCGCCGAAGAAGAGGCGCTTTTGCACCCGGTGACCATGGCCGAGTGCCTGGTGGCGCCGGCTCACCTCGGGGTTGTCGAGAGCGCATCTGAGGGACTCCGGGCTGCGTTCGTGGTGACTGATGTAGACGACGGCGCACCTCAGCGATGGGCAATGCTGCGGGCAGAGACCGGACTGAGGCTCCCCGACGCAATCGTCCTCGACACCGCCCTCGAACTAAACGCCCGCGCCATCGCCACCTTCGACCACCGCCTCGCAGCATCCGCCGCACAGCACGGCGTCGACGTGCTAGGGCGTTAGGAATCGTCTCCGAAGCCCTCAGTCTGATCACCGACTGGGCATTCTCCGAGCACGGCCTGGCCCGGGCTCACCTGGTGACCCATGTCGACAATCCCGCGTCCCAACGGGTACCCGAACGTTGCGGCTTTCAGCGTGAGGGAGTGCTGCGGGCTTGGGAGCCGATTAAAGACGACCAACCCGATGTCGTGATGTGGAGTCGACTGCCGGGGGATTGACCAGCGTCAAATGGCTCTGGAGGCTGCCCCATTAGCCTTGTGGTGTGGGGAGCGAGCCCGGTGAGGGAGAAGTAGTCGCCGGGAGGGTGACCGAGTTTGTCCGGGTCGGCGACGAGTTGCTGCGCCCGGCCACTCCCAACTCGGAGTCAATGATGCAACTGCTCGTGCATCTGGAGAGGTGCGGCTTCGAGGGTGCTCCTCTGGTGGTGGGTTCACAGCCTGATGGCGCAGTAAGGCTGACGTGGATCGAGGGTTGGGTGCCAGACGAGGCCGAGGGGTGGAAGCTCGATGCTGGAGCGCTGGAGTCGGTGGGCAGCCTGCTGCTCGGGTATCACGACAGCGTGAGGGGCTTTGCTCCTGATGCTGGCTTTGAAGAGGGCCCCAGGCTGTAGCTGAAGGTGACATCGTCTGCCACGGCGATATCGCCCCCCGCAACACCGTCTTCAGAAACGGGCAGGCGGTGGCGTTCATCGATTGGGACGGCATCTGGATTGCTCCGGCCTTGTGGTATCTCGGCCATGCCCTTTGGCAGTTCGCCCCCGTGTGCGAGGACAACGACCCCTGGCTCCAGCAGTGGCCGGACCAGCCCAACCGAGCAGCCCGCATCACCGCCCTCGTGCGCGGCTACCGTCCAACCCCCTCAGTGGCGCAGCAACTCCCCGAGATGGTCGTCGAGGTCATCGCCGGCTGTCACCGCAGCGTTGCCCGCAAAGCCGCCGCCGGAATCCCAACATTCGTCCGCATGGAACGCGAAGGCATCCTCGGCGTCCTAACCAGCCACCTTCAAGCGGCCCAACTACTACGCCCCCTCATCCAAGAGGCCGTGCACGCTGTTTGATCAGACCAGGGTTGAGAGGTTTTGGTCGGGGGCGGGGCCGGGGTTGACTTTCTTGCCGGGGGTCCAGGCGACGGGGATGTGCTTGACGCCGCCGATGAAGTTGGAGCGGAGCCATTCGGGTTCTCCTACCCGGTGGATGTCGGGCATGCGCTCGATGATCTCCTGGAAGATGAGGCGGAGCTCCATTTTGGCCAAGTTGGCGCCCAGGCAGTAGTGGGCCCCGCCGCCACCGAAGGAGATCTGCTCATTCGGGGTGCGGCTCACATCGAAGGTGAAGGGGTCGTCGAACACCTCTTCGTCCCGGTTGGCCGAGACGTGCCACATGACCATCTTGTCGCCCTTGTCGATGCGCTGGCCTCTGATCTCGGTGTCTTCGGTGGCGGTGCGGCGGAAGTGCAGCACCGGGGTGGCCCACCGGAGGATCTCGTCAATGTGGGTGTCGGTCACCCCGTCGGGGGAGTTCTTGACGATGTCGAACTGCTCGGGGTGGTCCATCAGCGCCAGCATGCCGTGGGCGGTGGCGTTGCGGGTGGTCTCATTGCCGGCCACGGTGAGCAGCAGCATGAACATGTCGAATTCCAGATCGGTGAGCCGGTCGCCGTCGATCTCCGCGTTGATGAGCTTGGTGACGATGTCATCGCGGGGGTTTTCCGCCCGGTCCTTGGCCAGCTGGTTGGTGTAGGCATACAGCTCCGCACCGGCCGAGAGGCTGCTTTCGCGGCTCTCCACGTACTCGGGGTCGTCGACGCCGATCAAGCGGTTGGACCAGTCGAACAGCTTCATGCGGTCTTCCTGGGGCACGCCCATGATCTCGGCGATGGCCTGGAGCGGAAGCTCGGACGCCAGGTCGACCACGAAGTCGGCCTCGCCCTTCTCGATCACGTTGTCGACGATGAGGATGGCCCGGTGGCGAAGGTACTGCTCGATCAGGCCGATCATCCGGGGGGTGAAGCCCTTGTTCACCAGCAGCCGGTAGCGGGTGTGCTTGGGCGGATCGGTGGTGAGCATCATCACCCCCCGGGAGTCGGGTGCCTCGTTATCCCAGGTGCCCGGGTCGGGGATGGAGGTGCCGCCCAGTTCTGAGGAGAAGCGCTCGGTGTCGCGGTTCACCTCCACCAGATCGGCATGCTTGACCACGTTCCAGAACGCCGGCCCTCTGGGATCTTGGTGCAAGAAGACGGGGGATTGCTCCCGCAGCACCTTGAACATCTCGTGGTGCTCCTGGCGTACGAATCGGTCGGGGTCGAGCAGGTTGACTTCGGTGAGCTTCACAGTGCTTTCCTTTGCTGCGATCGTTTGCCGAGTGTCGGCCAGTGTACGGGAACCTGTTATGCGACAAGATACCGGGGTGCGAACCGACTGGAAAACAGTGAGACCGCGATGACGGAAGGGGCCAACCAGGGCACTGATCGAGCCGGAGGTGCAGGCGTGGGCGAAGGCGTCCACATGCAGGCCTCAATACTGGACGGCATCCGGGTGGTGGACTTCTCAACCGGGGTGCCCGGCCCGTATGTCACCAAGCTTTTGGCCGACGCCGGGGCCGATGTGATCAAGGTAGAGGGGCCCGACGGCGACCCGATGCGCTGCTGGTCGGCCACTCGGGCCGAGTTCGAGGGCGACAGCGCGCTGTTCCAGTTGCTCAACGCCTCCAAGCGGGGCGTTGCCGGCCTGCCGGGCGACCCTGATGTCGAGGAACTGGTGGCCACCGCCGACGCAGTGGTGGAGTCGTTCCCCGCCGGGTCGGGTATCGGACGGGCCTGGGCGGATCAGCACCCACATTTGGTGGTGCTGTCGGTGACGCCCTACGGACAGGACGGTCCGCTGGTGTCCCATCCATCCACCGAGTACACCGTGCAGGCCCAGTGCGGGGCCATCGCCTGCCGGGGGCGACCCGACCAGCCCCCGATCCACGCCGGAGGGGGCATCGCGGAGTGGACCGCCGGGGCCTACGCCGGACCTGCGGTGCTCTCGGCGCTGTTGCGGGCCCGGCGCACTGGGCGGGGCGAGCACATCGACCTGGCGGTGGCCGACGTGATGGGCATTGCCGCCACCACGTTCAGCGATCTGGCCCACTCCATGCGGGGCGGTGGCCACGACTTCGACCGGGTGGCCCGGTCGGTGGAGGCGCCCTCCATCGAGCCCGCCCTCGACGGCTGGGTTGGGTTCAACACCAACACCGCCCTCCAGTACCAGGGCTTCGTGCTGATGATCGAGCGCCCCGACCTGATTGACACCGAGTGGAGCCAGATCGGGGAGCGGGCCGGCCGTCTGGACGAGTGGAATGCCATGGTCCACCCGTGGACCTCTCGCCACACTGTGGCGGAGATCATCAAGGCGGCCTCTGATCTGCGGGTACCGGTGGCCGAGGTGAACGATGGGCGCAGCGTGCTCGACAACGAGCAGTTCGCCGCCCGGGGGGTGTTCGTGCGCAACCCCGGGGGTTTCCTCCAGCCCCGACCGCCCTATCTGATGGACGACGGCGGCGAGCGACGCCCGGCCACGCCCGCTCCGCAGCTGGGCGAGCACACCGGGACGATCGAAGCCCGCCCTCGGCCGGTGCCGCCGGCCGCGGGGGCCGATCCCGACCTGCCACTGGCCGGGATAAGGGTGGTGGATCTCACCAGCTGGTGGGCCGGGCCGTCGGCCACTGGCACGCTGGCCATGCTGGGGGCCGATGTGCTCCACATCGAGTCCACTGGCCATCCCGACGGCATGCGGATGACCGGGTTCATGTTCGGCACCGAGGACTGGTGGGAGTGGAGCTCGATGTTCGTGGCCATCAACCACAACAAGCGGGGGCTGACGCTCGACTTGGACACCGAAGCGGGCATGGATCTGCTTTGGCAGCTCATCGAGAGCGCCGACGTGGTGATTGAGAACTTCTCCCCCCGGGTGGTGGAAAAGTGGGGCCTGAGCTGGGAGGCCGTCTCGGCCCGCAACCCCCAGGCGGTGTTCACCCGGATGCCCGCGTTCGGTTTGAGCGGGCCGTGGCGGGAGCGGGTGGGGTTCGCCCAGACCATGGAGCAGCTCACCGGCATGGCCTGGGTGACGGGCCATCCCTACGATCAGCCCCGCATCATGCGAGGCCCGTGCGACCCCATCGCCGGGATGCACGGTGCCTATGCCGCGATCTTGGGACTGGCCGTAAGGGAGCGCACCGGGCGGGGGGTGTTCGTAGAGTCCACCATGGTGGAGGCCGCGCTCAACTGCTCGGCGGAGCAGTTCGTGGAGTACACCGCCTACGGCAACGTGATGGAGCGGGCCGGCAACCGGAGTCCCTACGCCGCACCCCAGGGCCTGTACCCCTGCCGGGGTCACGAGCAATGGTTGGCGCTGGCCGTTGCCGATGATGCGCAGTGGCAGGCGCTAGTGGAGGTGCTGGGGTCGCCGAAGTGGGCCGACCGGCCCGAATATGCCACCGACGCCGGTCGTCGGGCCGGCCACGACGCCATCGACGAGGGGCTGTATGCATGGGCTGTTGAACAGGGTCTCGACGACGCGGTGGCCCGGCTAGTGGACGCTGGCGTGCCCGCCGCCCCGGCCTGGGATCCCCGGATTCAGCACGAGAACCCCCAGCTTGCCCATCGGGGGCTGTTCGAGATGGTCGAGCACCCGGCGGTGGGGACCCACCCCATGCCGGGAATGCCCTACCGGTTCGCCTCGGTCGACCGCTGGATCACCTCCCCGTCGCCCGCCCTGGGCCAGCACAACCACGAGATCCTGGCCGAGCTGGGCCTGTCGGCCGACGAGATTGCCCAACTGGAAGCCGACGGCGTAATCGGCACCCGCCCCAAGGGCCTGTGAGGCCCGTCGCGAGTCCGCCCGGTGAGAGGATGAAGCCATGAGAGCAGTGCGATGCGTCGGCGGCCAGCCGGCCACGGTGGAGATAGCACCCCCTGAAGGCGAGGGAGTGCGCGTCAAGATGGCATCGGCGGGTGTGTGCGGCTCCGATCTGCACATGCTCGAGCTGGGAATGCTCAACACGTTCACCATCGGCCACGAATTCGCCGGCTGGCTGGACGACGGCCGCCCGGTGGCCATCGAGCCCATCCACGGTTGCGGCACCTGCGAGCTGTGCCTGGCCGGCGACTACAACCGCTGTCCGGCCACCCTGGGTGACATTGCCGGCATCTCCCGCGACGGGGGAATGGCCGACGAGGTGCTCATGTGGCCTGAGGCCATCGTGCCCCTGCCCTCTGGGGCCGACCCCCGGGACGCCTGTCTGGTGGAGCCCCTGGGTATCGCGGTGCACGGCTTCCGCCTGGCCGGACTGCGGGGCGACATGCGGGTGGCAGTTGTCGGCGGCGGCGCCGTGGGCCAGACCGCGCTGGCCGTCGCTGGCCTGGCCGGATGCGAGGTCGCCATCTCGGCCCGCCACGACGCCCAGAGGGAAGCCGCCGAGCGCCTGGGCGCCGTTCCGCTGACTGATGAGCCCTACGACATCGTGGTAGAGGCCGCCGGCACCGGCTCAGCCTTGGCCGATGCCGTCAAGAAGTGCCGCCCCGGCGGAAAGGTCGTCATCCTGGGCAGCTACTGGGAACCCGTGGAGCTGCCCGGCATAGAGATCAGCATGAAGGAGGTCACCCTGGTGCCCTCCTCCATGTACGGCCGCCACGGCCCCACCCGGGATATGGATGTCGCCGCCGCCGCCCTAGCCCAACTCCCCGAGCTCCCCGACGCCATCATCACCCACCGCTTCCCCCTAGACGCCCCCGCCGAAGCCTTCGCCACCGCCGCCAACCGCGCCTCCGGCGCCATCAAAGTAGTCCTAGAGCCGTAGTTAGGTATCAGAAAGGCCCCCAACGGAGGCTGTTCGCCATTCTGCGTGGAGGGTGCAGGCGGAGAGTTTGATTTGTTTGACGGTGATTTTGGCGTCGGAGCGGTCGAGGGCGACCCTTGCGGCCGCGAGGTCCCCTTGGTGGGTGCAGTCGATGGTGGGACCGTCGGCGGCGAAGGTTTCTAAGGGGGCGTCTTCGAGGGACGTGAAGATGTCGGTGGGGATTTCTAGGAGCTGGTACTTGGTGGGGAGGGAGGTGCGGTCGGGGCGGAAGGCTCGGAGCATGATGATGGAGTCCACGGCTTCTCGGTACTGGCGGAATAATTCGAGGGTTTGGTCTCGCCGTGTCCTGGCGGATCGAACGTCCTGAATCCAGGCAGCCTCGGTGAGTTTGGAGATGTGGGCGGTGGTTGCGGACAACCTGAGGGCGGCGGTGGACTTCAAAGAGAGCTTCCGCTCGGTTTCCTCGTTGGTTTGGACTGTCATGTCCACGAAGCGCTGGGTGGCGGAACCTGGTTCGTCGACTGTCCAGCCAACTGCTTCGCACGCGTTGCGGAATGCGACTTCGAAGCCGACAAGGCCAAGAGGTTCGGTAGTGGTGCCGTGGTGTACTGAGATCGTGAGGCCGAAGTACTCGGTCCATCCAGGTGTTAGGCCGAGCCAGGTATCTGAGATCTCAGCTTGGAGCGGGGACGAGAGCGATTCGATGATCTTGGCGAGGAACCTCTCTCCCATGGGAGAGAGGTCTTCAATACTTGCCCTCAGGTCAGCCTTATTTGTGGAATGGTCGTACGGCTGGTTCACTCGGTGATCCGGCGCTCAATGAGATCGACGTAGGCGGGGTTGAGCTCGATGCCTGCCCAGTTTCGACCGAGATCTTGGGCTGCAATCAAAGTGGTCCCTGATCCGGCGTAGGGATCGAGGACGGTGTCGCCTGGTCGGCTGGTGATTTGGATGCAGCGGCGGGCCAGGGTCATGGGCATGACGGCTGGGTGGTCTTCGATGCCGCCGGCGTCCTTTCTCCGGGGCTCTGTGTTGATGTCCCACATGGTTCGCAGCCGGCGGCCGTTGGGGCCCTTCACCGCGGCTGTGTCGTAGTAGTAGTCCTGGTTCTTGGACAGTAGGAACACCGTCTCGTGGGACTTGGTCGGGCGATCACAGACTGACTCGGGGTGGGCGTTGGGCTTGTACCAGATGACTTCAGAGCGCAACCACCAGCCAGCATCCTGTAGTGCGAATGCCAGACGCCACGGAACTCCGATCAGGTCTTTCGGCTTCAACCCCTCCGGAGTGGGGGGCCGCACGGACATGGCCCGAGCCCGGTTCTTGCGGTCGGGTGCCCGGTACCGACGATTTCCAGAAGTGTACGAGTCGCCCACATTCAGCCACACCGTTCCGTCATCGGCAAGCACCCGCCTCACCTGGTCGAACGCCATGACAACGCTCTTGACGTATTCGCCCAGAGCGTCATCGCGGCCAATCTGACCCTCGGCCGAGTAATCCCGAAGCGACCAATACGGCGGTGACGTGATCACCGTCTGCACACACCCATCAGGCAGTAATCCCAAGGCCTCGATCGCTGGGCCACACGCCAATACGGGCTCTACGCGATGAAGCGGGGACGTCGGGTTCTGATTTTTGTGACGGGTTGAGTTTGGCCTGGTTTTCGTCCGGCGGCAAGCAGGATTCTGAGCCGGTAGTTGTGTAGGTTTCGGTAGCCTCGGGCTGAGCGTTTGA